>JBKBUF010000011.1:0-151221 GCA_046290815.1 Cytophagaceae bacterium
TAAAATAGAATACAGTCGGAAAGGTCAATGTTTTCCTAGAAAGTTTAAGTTAAGGAAAAAATACAATTCAAACTGTAAATCAACTTGAAAAATCCATTAACTTAATGGCATTAATTCAACAATTATAATTTAACAATCTTAGAATATTGAACCAAAAGAATCATTTTTGTTGTTGAAAGAGATTGAATAAATTTACGAATCAGAACTGCCTGAGGCAGTGGTATAATGAAGTCTATAACTTTAACTTTAACGAATCCATAAACTGTTCTTCCATTGAGTCTGTCAGTTACAAATCTGATCAAAATATACGGGCAGCAGCGAGCTGTAGATGATATTTCTTTCGTCGCTGAAAAGGGACAGATCCTGGGATTTCTCGGACCCAACGGAGCGGGAAAATCCACAACAATGAAAATTGCCACCTGTTATATTCCTCCTACAGCGGGGTCGGTTGTGGTGGCGGGTTTTGATGTTGTAGAAAACCCCCTGGAAGTAAGAAAGAAAGTTGGATACCTTCCTGAGCACAACCCCTTATACCTTGACATGTATGTGCATGAATATCTTGAATTCATAGGTTCATTACACAATCTGAAAGGAAAGCAGCTTGCCGGGAAAGTTTCCGAGATGATTGGTCTGACAGGTTTGCAGGTGGAGCAGAATAAAAAAATCGGTGCCCTTTCAAAAGGTTACCGGCAAAGAGTCGGCCTTGCTCAGGCAATGATACATGATCCTGAAGTACTGATACTGGATGAACCAACAACGGGCCTGGACCCTAATCAGATCCTTGAAATTCGTTCTTTAATCAAAAATATAGGTAAAGAAAAAACCGTTATTTTCTCAACACACATTATGCAGGAAGTGCAGGCCTTGTGCGACCGTGTTATAATAATCAACAAAGGTAAACTGGTTGCTGATAACAAAGTAAGTGAACTAAGATCTCTGCAGGTGAAGGGAAAGAAAATTGTAGCAGAGTTTTCAAATCAGATTCAACCATCATTTATTGCCGACATTCCTGGGGTGAAGGAAGTTAAATCACTGTCTGAAAATATATATGAAATCATTACCGATGATGCGGCAGATATAAGAGGAGAAGTTTTCAAACTTGCCTCGGAAAAAAACTGGACACTGGTGGGATTGAGGCAAGAGGAGTATTCACTTGAAAATGTGTTCAGAATGCTTACAGATACAAAAGAAGAAACCAAAACTGAAGCTTAGAAGTGTATAGTATTTTCCGAAAAGAAATTAACAGCTTTTTTAATTCACTGATCGCCTACCTGGTGATTGCGGTGTTTTTAAGCTTTATTGGCTTATTCCTTTGGGTATTACCGGATAGCAGTATTCTGGAGTACGGATTCGCAGATATGGAAAGTTTGTTTTCATTCGGTCCTCTTGCCTTCCTGTTACTGATTCCTGCTATTACTATGCGTACCTTTGCGGAAGAAAGAAAAGAAGGAACAATAGAATTGCTATTGACAAGACCTTTAACTGACTGGCAGATTATTCTGGGAAAATATTTCTCCAGTCTGGCACTGGTGCTTTTTGCCCTGATACCAACACTCATTTATTACATTTCTATTTACAATCTCGGTAACCCTTCAGGTAATATTGACTCTGCTGCCGTATTCAGCTCTTATCTGGGACTTTTTCTATTAGGTGCAGTTTATACTTCTATAGGTATTTTCTGTTCTTCCATTACAAAAAGTCAGATCGTTGCTTTTATACTTGCTGTAATTTTGTGTTACACGCTGTTCGATGGAATGTCGCGGATCGCCTCTATTGATCTTTGGGGAGATCAGGCCAACTTTATTACGGTGTTGGGACTGGATTATCATTACCACGCCTTGAGTAAAGGCTTGATTGATTCCAGAAATGTGTTGTACTTTCTGAGTGTCATTTTTATTATGTTGTCATCTACAAAAGTTATGTTGGGGAGCAGAAAATGGTAGGAAAGGTAAATCAAAAACGTCTTGACATATTAAGATATCTGCTGATTGCAGGTATTTTAGTTTTCGCTAATATCATTTTTTCAGAATACTTCTTTCGTATTGATCTAACAGAGGATAAACGATATTCCATTTCTCCTGCTACAAAGGAAAAGCTTTCTAATTTATCAGATCCTGTTTACATTGAGGTTTTCCTGGAAGGTGAACTGACTCCTGATTATGAAAGACTGAAAAAGTCTATCAAAGAAACATTAGAGGAGTTTAGAGCCTACGCTGGAGATAACATCCAGTACAGGTTTATGGATCCGAATGCCATTGAAGATAAAAATCTGCGTGAGCAGTTTTTTACCCAGTTGGTGAATAAGGGGGTTATGTATAAATATGATCTGGTGCAAAAGGGAGGCAGAAAGGAAGAGAAAATTGTTTTTCCATCCGCTCTTATTTCAGATGGACATAAAGAAGTACCGGTGATGTTTTTGAAAGGCAGCAAAATTCTTCCTCTTCAACAGCAATTGAATCAATCGGTGGAAGGTGTCGAGTTTGAACTTATGTCAGCCTTGAGAAAACTTGAAAGTAAGGTTTCTAAAAATCTTGCATTCTTGGAAGGTCATGGGGAAATGCCTAAAGAAGAAGTGGCTGATATTTCATCGGCACTAAATGAGTTTTATAATGTTGAAAGATTAAAGTTTACTGATAGTAGTGACCTTAGTGGTTACGACGGTTTGATAATAGCTGCTCCGGTTAAATCGTTCAGCGAAAGGGAAAAATTTATCCTTGATCAATATGTGGTTAACGGTGGCAGAGTTTTGTTTTTCCTAGATGCCTTAAATCTTAGCAGAGATAGTCTCGCTTCGGGAACCACCTATGGCTTTGCCTATAATCTTGGCTTGGATGACCTGCTTTTCAGGTATGGAGTCAGGCTTAATGATGATATAATTCAGGATCTGAATTGTGGTCTTCTGAAAGTGGAAGTCCCGGGTGGACAATTAGAAATGGTGAGCTGGCCTTATTATCCGATTATTTATAATTTTTCCAAACACCCTGTGGTGAAAAATCTCGACGCTATTATTACCAGGTATGCAGGAAGTATGGATACTGTAAAAGCAGTAGGCATTACAAAAACACCTGTGTTGTTTACTTCAAGAGACACAAGAATAATAAAAGCACCTCTGCCGGTAGATTTGAATGAGGCCAGAAAAAATCTGCAGCCGAAAGATTTTCAGGCAGGATCCTTACCTATTGCTTATATCCTTGAAGGCAGCTTTGAATCAGTATATAAGAACAGGCCGGCACCAATAGAAGGTGTTGAGGTGGTGAAAAAGAACAAGCCGGGGAAGCTGTTTGTTACCTCAGATGCTGATATCATAAAAAATGAAGTTGATAAGAAAAAAAATCAACCGGTACCTTTGGGTTATGATGCCGATTTGAAATATTTATTTTCCAATAAGGATTTTATTCTGAACACTGTAGACTTTTTGATGGAGGAGCCTGTCGTTGAAATAAGGGGGAAAGAAATTGCCTTAAGGCCTTTGGATAAACAAAAGATTTCTGATGAGAGAACATTCTGGCAGCTAACTAATATTGTAGTGCCGGTTATTTTACTGATTGTTTTCGGAGTTGTAAGATATCAGTTCAGAAAGAAAAAATATGAGGGATTCAATGATGGAAGAAATTAAAAAATTAAAACTTTATATTTTTCTTTTTTTGCTTACAGGAGTATTGGCATTCTACACAGTTTTTTCCAAGAAGTTTAAAAGCAGTTCGTATGGAAAAACAGAGGAAGAAATTGCTATCGTCGATACAGCTTCTATTAGCAGGATTCAATTACAAGGAAAATTACCGGTGGTGAACCTTGAGAGAAACCCTTCAGGTTGGACCGTTAATAATAAATATCAGGCAAGAGAGCAATTGACCGGACTGCTTTTGTTCGGTTTAAACAAATTAGAGGTAAAAAGGCCGGTATCTGAAAATAAAGTTAATGAGGTTAAAGCCAGGTTGCTGAAGGAAGGAGTTAGCATATCCATTTATTCCGATGAAGGAGAAAAAAGGATTAAAGTGTTACCAAATGAAGGAGATCCCAACAGCAGTTACTATTTAAAAGAAGGAAGTAATCAGCCATATATTGTCTTTGTTCCGGGAGTAAAAGGAGACATTTCAGGACTTGCAGGTTTAGGCGAACAGGATTGGAGATCCAGAAGCCTGTTCAGGAGCAGTCCGAGAAGCCTCCAGAGTATAAAGGTGAGTTTTTATCTGAATCCCTCAGACGGGTTTGAGATAAGTCCGAAAAACGGAATTTTTGAAGTTAAAGGGCTGGCTGATGCAGATTCCGGAAAAATCCACAGGTATGTGATGCTGTATTCATTAACAAATGTGGATAAGTATATCACCGAGAACCAGGAAAAGATTGTATCACAGTTAAAGAAAACAGGACCGATTGCAAGAGTTTTGGTTGATGATATTGTGGATAAACAGGATAAAACTGTGGATATCTATAAAGATATTGAAAACCCAAAGCGTTTTTATGGAATTATTAGTGAAACCGATGAGCTTGTCAGCTTAAACGGAGAGTTATTTAATTTCATCCTCGTAAAAAAATCCTATTTTCAGAAGACAAATAAAGCCAAGAGTTTTTAGTTTTTAGGTAATTATTTTTAACTTTACCCATTCAATTTTCACCGGATTAACTGAGGATGCGGACTTTTAAAACAAGTGCCATTTCTCTTAAACTCACATAAATTATTCATATGAAATATTCATCATTCTTTGAAAAGAATACTTCCAAAGTAATGAATATTCCATGTGGCAATTAACTTAAAAAATATACACATGAAATTTGTAGTATCTTCTACAGCGCTTCTGAAACAGCTGACTGCTATTAACGGTGTTATTACCACCAATCCGATAGTACCTATTCTGGAAAACTTCCTGTTTGAAGTTTCCAATGGTAAACTTACAGTTTATGCTTCCGATCTTCAGACTTCAATGATCACGGAAATAGGAGTTGAAGCAAAGGCAAAGGGAAGTATCGCAGTACCTGCGAGAATTCTTTTGGATACATTGAAAAACCTTCCTGAGCAGCCTGTAACATTCACCATAGATGAAGATACATACAGCATAGAAATAAGTTCTGATAACGGTCGATATAAGCTCTCTGGTGAAAATGCAACAGATTTCCCAAGAGTACCTGCTGTTAAAAATGGCTACGCTGTAGATATTCCTTCTGATATTTTGGGAAGAGCAATCGCAAGTACCATTTTTGCAGCCAGCAATGATGAGTTGAAACCTCAGATGACAGGTGTCTTCTTAAATATAAGCGATAGCAATACTACTTTTGTTGCTACAGACGGACACAGACTGATCAGATACAGAAGGTCAGATATTGCTTCAGAAAATCACAATACTTTAATTATTCCTAAAAAAGCACTGAATCTTTTGAAGGCAAGTCTTCCGGCTGACAATACACTTGTGAAAATGGAATTCAATGCTTCAAATGCTTTCTTCAGTTTCTCCAATATTAAAATGATTTGTCGTCTTATCGACGAGCGTTTCCCTGATTATGAAAATGCTATTCCGGCAAATAATCCGAACAAACTAACCATCGATCGTCAGGATCTGCTTAATTCATTAAAGCGTATCTCTATCTATGCCAATAAAACTACCCATCAGGTAAGACTGAAAATTGCAGGTAGCGAGCTTCAGATTTCTGCCGAAGACCTTGATTTCTCCAATGAGGCAAATGAAAGATTATCTTGCGAGTATGAGGGAGAAGATATCGAAATCGGATTTAATGCGAAGTTCATTATAGAAATGCTTAATAACCTGGATTGCGAAATGGTAGACATTAATCTGTCTGCACCCAACAGAGCAGGTTTGATTATCCCTAGCAAACAAGATAAGAGTGAAGATACCCTGATGCTTGTGATGCCGGTTATGTTGAACAATTACGTATAGAATTATAAATTTTCATCATATAAAAGAGCCTTTGGGCTCTTTTTTTATTTATGGCTATGGAAATCAGACAATATTCTCTTGATGGTGGTCCGGTAAGTTTAGAAATACTAACAGGAAAATTGCTAATTATAGATCCTGTAGTTTTTTCTTTCCTGGTTGGTGAACTTGATGATGATAATCTCCCCCTTGATGAAAACTTTAAAGAGTTTTTACTTCAGCTTGACAAGAAATATTTTCCCGATCATAAAGGAGCACTTCTTGGCTATGCAGAGGTCAATGTTCCTGATTCAGGGTTTTGTAATTTTAATCCCGCCAGAATTGATGTTTGGAATGGAAAAGATGAAGATAAAGTCTTGAAAAAAGATGTGACTGTTGCAGGTTCTGAAAGTGGTCTCATGATAATAGTTGATATGATCAATTTTGAGAGACTACTGGGTGTATTCAATTATGAAAATTTTATCCGGGCACTGAAGGAGGATAAAATAGCCACACATTTATCTGAATTGTGTGATTTCCTACTAAACGAAGGAATTGCTGTCGTTGCAATGGATAATCTTTCCGCTGAATCTGATGGAGTGGTCCTTTACTATAAAATTGATAAGGAGCTATTTAAAGTCTAAACTATATAGAATGATGAATTGAGGGGACGGATCAGGATGCATTAAAAACATTTGGCTATAGGGTTTATTCCTGATTTTTTATTAATTTTATTTTATATTTTTATGGTTAACCGCAATATTATCATTCTGGCCGCCATCTGGATAATAGTTTTGGTTTCCTGCAATATTTTTCTGCAAAAGAAGAAAGTATATTCAGCAAGGCAAGACCTTTCCTATACTCCTGTTTTTAACTCCCTGGAGCTTTTTAATGACGATGTCTTATTGCATATAAGAAATGTTGAAGAGCATTTTAATAAACCTTCATCAATAGAAACCAGGTTAGGATTCATTTACAGAGATGATGACGCCATCAAACTTTTTTATCTGAAGTATTGCAATTCAGACATACAGGAATATGAAGATATCGGAAATCTATGTATGGGCATGATTTCCTTAAAGCAAAAACTATGGTCAAATGCCAGAGATTTTTTGAGTAAAATCAAAAACCATGAAATAGACAGCTATCATTTACTTATGGGTGAGGCATTGTTGTATTCCGGCAACTTTACTCAGGCGAAAGAACACCTTCTGATAGAATTAAATGACAAGAATAACCTTCATAAATCATCATTTAATCTTATTAAGCTCCATTTTTTTAAAAAGGAATTTCATGAAATAACTCCTTTGTTATCTAATCTGAATAACACGGAAGAAATACCAAAATATATTCTGAGGTGGTATTATTTTTCGACAGGACAGTGGCTTTCATACATAAGGATCTCGATTGATAGAGAATATGAAATGGTAACAGTAATTGCAGGAGTTTTAGTAGCTGTTGTATATATATTTTATATCCTTTTTCTTACACCTGCTTATAAAAGATCTGCTGCCGCTTTATTAGCTATGGTTATTTTTTCCGGTGCATTTTCTTTTGTTTGCTTCTTTTGGTATGACTGGTTGGAAATTGCATTTGATTTTCGAATAAAGGAGAGTTTTTTAAATGATTTTGTTTTTTGTTTTTTGGGAATTGGAGCCTTTGAAGAATTAGTCAAAGTTCTTCCATTCATGTTTATTTTTCTTTTTCTAAGAAAAGAAATGCTTCCGATAGAATATATGGTTTATGTAGCTGCTTCTGCAATAGGATTTTCTATGATGGAGAACATGCTATATTTTAATCGTGATTTGAATTTAATTGATTCCAGAGGTTTGATTTGCGTCTCGTCCCATATTTTTGATTCGAGTATAATTGCTTATTTCATGGTTCTGGCAAAATTCAGGAAGGTAGGAAATATATATACAAATTTTATTATAGGGTTTGTTCTGGCTGCCTTGATACATGGCTTGTATGATTTCTGGTTGATGAATGAAGCTGCGCGTCATACTTACATGATATCATATTTTATGGTCCCTTGTGGTATGCTGATTTGGGTTTATTGCATTAATAATACCCTTAACTATTCAATTGAAAAGTTTAATGAAATTGATGTGTCATTTGTAAAATCTTTTCTTTTATATGGAATTTCTTCCATTGTGCTTATCAGTTATATTGTCAATTCATATGAATTTGGTGTTCAGAGGGCCAACGAAACCTTATTAAGGTCACTCGCCTTTGATGCCATATTTGTTTTTCTGATGAGTACCAGGATGGGCGATCTTGATATATTTCCGGGATATTGGAACAGGTGGAATATGTATTCTTTTTTTAATAAAAAAGAACTGAATAAGCAATTGGGAAAAACGGTAGTTTTGAATGCTGTTAAAGAAACAAAACGTAAAGATTTATTTCCCCTTGAAGGTTCCCTGTCCGGCAGGGCAAGTGTTGAAGGTAAGCCCACCTATTATATATTTAAACCTGTTGATAACGAAAAAAATAATCTGCAATATTTATTTCAAATTAAAAACGATAATCCGCGGACCGGGGAATTCATTGTGGTGAATACAAAAAGTGAAGATATTGAAATTGAACATCATCAGATTGTTTCAGTGGACAAGGTGAAAGTGAGTTTTATAAATGATGATAAATTATCAATATTAACGGATACAAATTTTCAACCATCTAATAAAAAAGATATATATGCAGAATAAAACAATCATTTACATTCTTGTTTCCATTGCAGGATGCGTAGCTCTTGGTTTAGGAGTTTATTTTTATTTTAATTATAAGAATTCAAGGGAGTACATCGAATATGCGAATGAAGCTTTGCAGAATAAAGATTTCTATCATGCCACCAACTATGCAAAAGTATCATTGTATTACCAGGAAAACTTTGATGCCTACATGATACTTGCGAGGGTGAATAATGAACTGAATTTCTTTGACGAAGTCATCAAGGATGTAAATTGGGCATTGGAACACGGCAAAGCAGATGAGCTGACTTATTTTTTGCGCGGAAAATCATATTATAAACTGCATTTAAAAGGAGAGGATATAAATGTTGAGGAAATTATGGCCACTCTTTTCGAAGGGAAAAAGGAAGTATCCACTAATTTAATTAAAGCCAAAGAAGATTTGCTCAAAGGAGCGGAACAGGAGGATGCAATAGATAGTACCTTTTATTATCTGGGAATTGTATTAAATAAATTAGGAGATAATAAGGGTGCAGCAGAAAATTTTCAAAAATTCATTTCAGTGAATAAAAACTCTTTTGAAGCTTATGCAGAAAGAGGCATAGCACTTTATCATGCGGGGGATTTCAAAGCTGCACTAAATGATTTGAATGTAGCAGAAGAAATGAGGCCAAAAGAAGGAAGGGTGTTGTTTTTTAAAGGTATGACAAACCTGGAATTAAAAGATACTACTGCAGCATGTATGGATCTGGCCGGCGCACGTAACAACGATTACCAAATGCCTGAGGGTTTAATTGAACAAGTATGCAAATATTAGGTACCTGATTCCTTTTTAATTATAATTATTCATTCAATCACATAAATTATAGTTTAGACAATGGTAAAACACATCGTATTCTGGAAGCTGAAAGAAACAGCACATGGTAAAAGCAGACAGGAAAATGCTGTCATCATTAAAAAGATGCTGGAAGATTTATCAGGTAAAATACCTGGGTTAACAAAAATTGAGGTAGGCATTGATTTTAGCAAGGAGGCTGAGTTTTCTGCTGATGTTGCCTTGTATTCAGAATTTGAGAGCAGAGAAGCATTAGATGGGTACCAAAAGCATCCTTTACATGAAGAAGTGAAACATTATATTGGAGAAGCTAGGTCCGAAAGAAGGATAGTGGATTATTATATTTAGGCTGTAATAATGGTTACTTAATTGCTGTTTTATGTATATATCAAAAATATTTTTCTATGACCAAAAATTTTTACATCCTATTCCTTTTTCTCATTCCTGTAATAGGATCAGCTCAAATAAATTATGGGCAGCATAATTTAAATCTAAATCCGGTTCAGCCTGATCAAAGTCAAATTTTTAACACCCCTCATGCAACAATTGCTCAAGGTGTGGTGAATTTTAACGTAGTTAAAGGGACAGTTAATCTTGGCGGGAATACCGGACCTTTTGCATATCCGTCTTCTACCAATATGGTTATGCTTCCTAATGCTATGGTTCCTGTAACCTCAGATTTTAAAGATTGCATGAGTCAAAATGGAATTACCACTTTTGGTGTTGTTTACAATATTATTTATGCTTATACATTCAATAATTCAAATTTTGGATTAAGATTTGCATCGTCAAATTCAGGTACCGCATCCGCTCCACCATATCCTCAACATCTTATTAGTGCAACCGCCAATCAGATCATCAGGAATAATTTCTCTTACATTACCAATAATTTTATTGGTTTTGCATTTAATGGCCGAACCGAATTTCATGGTAGTAATCCTTTTTGCAAATTAATAAATACCACACCTGATATGGTGTTAGGAACAGGGTTATACCCATTTGAGTTGACAATTCAGAATAATAGACATTATGGTTGGATCAGAATAACAGGACCTTCTTTTACCAAGCTCCTTGAAATCGCTTACGAAGAAACTCCTAATAAACCAATTCTGGCAGGGAAAACTGTTGATGATGCTACCCATTGTGAAGGATTGGCGGCTCTAACGCCAAATTCTGAAACCGGTATCATATGTAATTCTAATGCTACAGCACCTACCACTTTAAGCACGACATTCAATACTAACTATTTTTATGAATGGCGGAAAGACGGAGTGAAGATACCTGGTGCTAATTCCAATTCCTTTTCTCCTACAACTGCCGGAGTTTATGATGTTATTGTAACAAATTTTACTTCTAATTGCAGGGATACATCCAATTCAATAAGTCTTTCAGTAAGATCATTGAGTTTAAGTTTAGGTAATGATACAACAGTTTGTCAGGGATCCAGCAAAGTAGTAAAGGCTTCGGTGACCGGCACAGGACCGTATTCATTTTCATGGTCATCAAATATTTCTGAAATCAATGGTGGGGTTATGCAGCAATACAATGTTACAATTAATTCAAATTCATGGATTATTTCACATGTAACTGACAATTTTGGATGCGCAGCGATGGATTCTGTATTTTTTCTAACCTTACCTTCAGGACCTGTTAACTTAACATCATCTGCCCCTGATCTATGCCCTCCAGACCCTTCAAAATCTGTTAATCTTTCTGTCAGTGGCGGAGGAACATATGTTTTATATAAAGATGGTATTCCAAAGGAACAAGTTACCGTATCATCTTCGAAAAACTGGGTTATTAAAGAATCCGGTTCCTATTACGTAGTAAGAAATAATGCCTGTGGCTTGGGAGAATCAGAAGTAGTAAACATTGCTGCCTGTACCGAATATTCTATAATTAAAGGTAAGGTATTTAATGACCTTAATAACAATGGTACTCAGGATTCAGGTGAAAATGGAATAGGCTCTGTTGTAATTAAGGCAGGAGATTTAGCAGGTATCACAGATGATCAGGGAAATTATTCAATGTATGTCAAGGCGAACACTGTATATTCTCCTGAAGCCATATTGTCAAATGCTGGTCAGGTTTTATCTTATCCTCAAACAACTTATACTATTAACACTGGCTCCGGAGTAAATACATTTGATAATATTAATTTCGGAATACATACTCCTCCTATAAAAGATCTCCAGGTTTCGATAGTGGGTGGTCTTATTATTCCGGGATTCGATACAAGATATTCTATTATATTGACTAATATCGGAACAGAAGCATTAAACGGAACATTAGATTTTAAGTATGATAACAGACTTAACCTGCTTTCCGCTTCTGATTCTTATACACAGAATTTATCGACTTTGACTTTTACTTTTAGCAATTTACTTCCTGGAACCAAAAAGATTATTGGAATAAGCTTTAATGCAACGACTCAATTTACATTAAATGAAGGAGTAATTGCCGAAGCCCTCGGTTCAATTGAAGGAACAGATATCAATCTTAATAATAATAAATTTATATCACGAGTGGTGGTGGTAGGATCTTATGACCCTAATGACAAACTTGTTTTTCCTGTTGGAATACATGAAGAAAATTATATCCAGACTTCAGAAGAACTCACCTACACCATAAGATTTCAGAATACAGGAACATATTATGCATTTAATGTTGTAGTTAAAGATACTATAGATAAGGATCTTGATTTATCCAGTTTTAAATCTTTAACTACGAGTCACCCATGCAGGATTTCTATTGATAGTTCCAGAGTTATTACATGGACTTTTAATAATATCATGTTGCCGGATAGTAACAGAAATGAACCGGAAAGCCATGGTCATATTATTTTCCGCATAAAGCAAAATGCATTTAATCCTATTAATACAAAGATCACCAATAAAGCCTATATTTATTTTGACTTCAATGAAGCAATCATTACTAATGAAGTTTTGAATACAGTTAATGATAATATTTTTGTAACTTCCTCATTGGCAGATAAGAATGATTTAGTTGATGTGCATCCGAACCCATCAAATGGAATAATCAGAGTTATTTCAGATGAAGAAATTCAGAACTGGAGATTATTTGATGCGGCAGGAAAGCAGGTAATGTATTTTGGAAATACATTAGAAGCAGATATTTCTTCATTGAAGCAAGGACTTTATATTATTAAAATTAAAATTAGTAATGGAGAAATTGTAAAGCGCCTGATCAAAGAATAAAATGATTAAATTAAATTTTACAGTACTAGTAATTTGTTCGATCATGTTTTCATGCGGAACAGAAAAATCTTCTATTGATACCTCCGACTTCACCGAAGCAGTATTTACTGCAGGCATCGAAGGTCCGGCAGTTAGCAACGAAGGAATTCTTTATGCGGTGAATTTCCAGAAAGAAGGCACTGTCGGGATGGTTGACCAGGAAGGGAAAGCTGAAATATTCATCGAGCTGCCCGAAGGAAGCACCGGAAATGGAATCAGGTTTGACAAACATGGCTATATGTATGTTGCAGATTATACAGGACATAAAATCCTTCAGATTGATTTGCCGACTAAAGATATTCATGTGTATGCTCACAACCCTTCTATGAATCAGCCGAATGATATAGCCATTACTGATTTGGGAATTCTATTTGCTTCTGATCCCAATTGGTCAGACTCAACCGGTAAGTTATGGCGAATTGATATGGATGGATCTACTATACTGCTTGAAGACAGTATGGGAACAACCAATGGAATTGAAGTAAGTCCTGATAATAAAAGGCTTTATGTAAACGAAAGCATTCAGAGAAATGTATGGGTATATGACCTGGATGAAAATGGGAATATTTCTAATAAAAGATTACATATTAAATTTGATGACTTTGGTATGGATGGTATGAGGACAGATATTGAAGGTAATCTATATATCACTCGTTTTGGAAAAGGAACAGTAGCGGTAGTTTCTCCCGAAGGAAAATTAGTAAGAGAAATTAAACTAAAGGGAGAAAAGCCTACAAATGTCGCTTTTGGAGGGAAAGATAATAAAACGATTTTTGTCACTATGCAAGACAGAATGCTGGTAGAAACTTTTGAGAACCCGATTGCAGGTAGGGAATAAAGATATGATCAAAAGATTTTTAAAGAAATTCGGTTTATTTTTGATTTTATGGGTAGTCCTTTGTCTGATTACAAAAAGTCAGGATTATGATAGAGAGTATGATATGCTGATTGGCTTCCCTTTTAGGTTTATAGAAACAGAAGGAATCCGAGAATTCGGTATTTCTCTGGTAAATTTTGACAAACTTAAATTAACCTATAATTTAATGATCGTAGTAGCCCTAACTATTTTAGTTATCTTAAAACAAAAGCCCTTTCGTAGAAAGGGCTTTTTATATTATTTAGCTTTAAACTTTAAACTTATCTCTTCATTCTCATACCCCGCACTCCGTACCCCGCTCCATACTCTTTCTCCGCACTCCCCACTCCAATTATCTTTTCAATATCAACCCACTATATCCCTTATTATTTTCAGATCTTACATTAAGGAAGTACATTCCCTGATCGATCTTTACTTCATCCAGGTTGATAATAAATTCATCTGAAAATCCTTCATTTGAACTATATAACACCCTTCCTGTATGATCCAGTAATTCCACAGTAGCAGATAGCCGGTCTTCACATTTAATAATGATTCTGTCGGTTGCCGGATTAGGATATACTTTGGCATTGATGCTGTTAAACTTTTTTACGGACTGTATTCCTGCAGGTTTTACATGTATTTCAAAAGAAGTAGAAGCAGTACCGCCATGTCCGTCGTTAACAGAAATGTGTATGGTGTCAAATCCAATATGATCTTCTCCTGCTGTTCCTCGGAATGTTTTTGTGAGTTCATCATAAGTGAGCCAGGCAGGCAGTACACCGTGTCCGTGATTAGAAGAAGTTGAGTAGGTTAGGGTATGGCCATCTTCATCATGAAACAAATCATTAGGGATTACCCATACGAATTCTTCGCCGACAACTGCAACCGTATCGTTAAGTTGATATTGGACTACCGGAGGTTTGTTACCTGTCACAGTTAGTTTGTATTCATCAATTGCAAATTCATGTCCGTTTTGAGCTCTTACAAGTATGTAATAAACTCCTCCGTCGTTAAATGAGGGTGTTCCTGATAGTGTCCTTGTACTTGGATTAAATGTCAACCATTCAGGTAATACCTCCATTCCTCTCTGGAAGACGGCATAGTGCAATGTTTTTCCTTCCGGATGTTCAAATGTATTTGTTGGGATTGTGTATGAATATTGTACATCTTCAAAAGCATATTGGTCAGGTATCGGATTAATTACATATGGAAATGATGCCGTAGCCTGATAAGGATGACAATCTTCTTTCTGTGACTCTGGGACCATTGGGTTCATACCATCGGAGGTCCTTGTTTTATGCAACGTAAATCTATCTATGATAAATCCTAAAGCTCTTCCTGAAAATTCAATTGAATATATCCCTGGTTCATCATAAGTAACAAATATCTGGTGAAAGGTACCATCGTGATCATAATGCGTTGAAGCAAAATAAAACCATGTGTCTCTTGGTCCTATCATTACTTTGAACCAGTCATTGCCCGGAGTGCCGGTATATTCATTATTTATTTCAGTGCTTGTTTCACCTTCAGGAAAACGTACCCATACATCATTTGCATGATAGTTTGGACGGTAGCCACGCATCTTAAAGCTATATTTTCCAGCTTCCGTCACTTTGAATTTGTAGGTTATCACACTCTTTCCTGATACACCCGTTAGGTCACTGCCTATGTATTCAACATAACCTGATCCGGAATATCCCGGGATATCATTCCTTACCTGCCAATAGGTTCCTTTGACATTTCCTGATTCCATTTCAATAGCAATCACATTGTCCTGTTGTACAAAGGTACAGCTGTCCTGTGCATAGGAAATTGTTTGTGTAGTTGCCAGAAAAATTAAGGCAAGCGAAGGGATAAAAAAAGTCTGTATAGTTTTCATCATACTCTTAATGGTTTTTGACTAGTGAATAATTAGGGAAGCTTTGAAATGTTTTAGAAAATTTAAAAAGATTTCCTTATTATCGGTTGATATTCAATAGATATAACTATTTCAGCATACGGTAGTTATTTAAAAAATACTCCAACTATGCTAACCATGTTCAACCGTAAGAGTTGCCTGATAATTTTATTTATACTATAAGTATTCACTGAAATTTTTGCACAACCGGAACTGTTAAATACCATACCAGCTACTGCCCGGCTAATGACCGGTTTCAGAACAGCGCATACTTTTTTTCCAATGATACTTTGTATAAGATTACCGGTACAGGTCCTGCACGATTTGTTAAGAAGCTAAATTCTTCAAGTGTTAGCGGTACGCAGTTTCAGTTCGGATACAGGGGTAAGGAATTCATCAATTCATTAAACAATAATTTTTTCTTTGTTACTACTTCTTCAGGGCAAAAACATTTATGGAAATCAAACGGAACAACAGCAGGAACATCAATTATTGGATCATTTAATAATATTGGTCTTTTTACTTTGTTTAAGAATAAATATTATTTTCCTGCTAGTAATAGCTCTGTAGGAACAGAGCTGTGGTCAGTTGATGATGCCGGAAATGTTGTTTTGATTAAAGATCTTAATCCTGGATCTCAAGGTGGTTTAGAAATAAATCCTGGTTATGGAGAAGGGAAATCTATTTTTGCAACTTCAGACTTTTTATATTTTACAGGTAATAACGGTAAAACCGGTTTTGAAATGTGGCGTACAGATGGCAGTCAGGGAAATGCTAACCTTGTTATGGATCTTGCGCCCGGAATTGAATCGTCCTATGCAGGTAATTTTGCATTTTTTAATAATCAGATATTTTTTGTTGCATTGGGAAGGATCTGGAGAACTAATGGGAGTTTGGAAACTACCTATTTTGTCTTTGAGCCGGAGTATGATCTATTATTTATTTCAGCATTAAACGCAACAGCTGAACATCTGTTTTTTTTCACTGATTACATGCATGATTGTGACATGTATAAAATCAATAAAGATAATAAGGTTAACCTCTTCAAACATATAGGACCTTCCGTTAGTAACTTTTTTACGTTTGACGGAAAGTTTGCTTTCGCAGTTTGGAGCGGCGATTATTATATTGGTTGTTATAATATAACTGATGGAAATACTATAGAGCCACTCATATGTGATTTTGGTGAATATGCATATGACCCTCCGATATTACCCTTCAATAATAGATATATTTTCAGTCCCAAAGATTATCCTGGGTATGAACAGGATCAGGTAAAAGGAAGCAAGGAAGCCGTTCAATATGACTATTCTCTCAAGAAGGAAACTTATCTTAAAGACATGTACCCTATAAATCAAATGGGATTTAGTCATGCGGATGAATTCGCTCGTGTGGGTGATTATTTGTACTTTTATGTTGCAACTAATAATGATTGGACTAATCCAAAATATAAATGGTACCGTTATCTGCCTCAACCTGCTGTAAATAATTCTTTAAAAATAACATCTCTTAAACTCGTTAATGCCAACACCGGACAAGATCAGGCTACATTGAGCAATAATTTTACTATCGGAAATGCCAATACTTTGTTAAAGGATCTTGTCCTCAATATCAGAGCTGAAACCTCCGGTCCGGTAGAAAGTGTTAAGTTTATTCTGGACGGAAAAGAAATAATTCAAAATAGCAGTCCTTATGCCTATGCAGGTTATTCAATTGGTAAATACAAGCAATGGATCCCTTCGGTGGGCGAACATACATTAACAGTAATTCCCTACTCCCTGGACTCTGCCAAAGGTATGGAAGGTGAACCTTACAGTATTTCATTTTCTGTTCAGGCCAAAGATAAGGTCATTTCTTTTACTCTTGTAAATCCGGTAACAGGACAGGATATAAAGACGCTTCAACAAGGTGATACCATAGGAAGTGCTACCGTACTATCAAAAGATAATAAATATAATATAAGGGCTAATATTGACGGCCAGCCATACAAAGTTTTTTTTAAGCATGAGCATGAATTTTACCTTCCTGAATATAATTGTAGTCGATTCGTTGATTCCGTAAGCAGATTTTCTCCACCATATACTTTAGCAGGTTACAGCAATGGAAAGTATAATTCATTTACTCCAAAAATCGCCCGCCATACTATCACTGCTACTCCGATGGTCCCAACAGAAGGGCTTGGTGGTGAAGGAAGGCACCTTCAGGTTACGTTTTATGTAAGAGGTGCAGATGCTGTAACTGATTTGGTACTTGTAAATCATAATACTAATCAGTCATTGAAAACAATCAATGAGGGTGATGTTATTAATATAAGAGAATATCCGGGTGTATCACGTTTTAATATTCGTGCCAATACGAATATGCATCAGGTAGAAGAAGTTGTTTTTGAAAACTCCGGTGATCGGAAGAATGTGATTGACCGTTCTTCTCCTTTTTATTATGAAAGTTATTGGTCTTCCTGGGAGACCCTGCCTATAAATCGTTACCAAATGCAGGCTACTCCTTATTCAGTTGATGTTTCAACCTCCGCGTGGTGGGAGTTTAAGAATACATTTAGGGCATATCAAGGAAAAGCATTAAAACGAAATTTCCTCCTTATAGACGAGCCTTTGGGAAATCAAATTGTTGATTATTATTTATTGGATGCAGATAATGATGAATTTTTCCGGGTGTTAAAACATGGGGATTCTCTGGATCTGGCTAAACTTCCCAAAAATCTCAATGTGCAGATTGTCACGTATCCTGTTCAGGTAGGAAGTGTAAAAATTGAATACAACGGAAATTCGAGATTTGAAATGGAAGCTCCTTATTCTTTGTTCGGCGATGAAAATGGTAATTTCAAGCCAGGCACTTTTACAACAGGATATCATACCTTAACCACTACACCTTATTCGGGAGCAAACGGAACAGGAACAGTGGGTTTCGGCCGAACAATAAGATTTTATATTTATGATTCCAGAGCTTGTATGGCAACCGGAACAATACTACGAGAGCAGTGGAACGATCTGTCAGGAATGAAAGTATCAAATATTCCTTTGGAAACGCCTCCTCATTCTTCTTCACATATCACTTTATTTGAAGGACCGGTGGATCATGCAGACAGATACGGAAGCCGGATCAGAGGATATGTGTGTCCACCTGTATCGGGTTTATATACCTTCTGGATATCATGCAATGACGAAGGTGAGTTATGGTTGAGTACGGATGGAAATCCGATGAATAAAAGAAGAATTGCATTTGTAAACGGATTTACCAATTACAGAGAATGGACAAAATATCCTTCGCAAAAATCACAACAGATATATCTTGAACAAAATAAAAAATACTACATCGAGGCTCTACATAAAGAAGAATTCAGAAGTGATCATGTTTCTGTGGGATGGCAATTACCTAATGGAACAATGGAAAGACCTATACCAGGAAACAGGTTGGCTCCGTTCGACCCTTCTTCCGGTATTGTTCCAAATGCATATATTACCAAACCGTATAAAGATCAGATTTATAACTCCGGGGCTGAAATTACCATTGAGGGGGGCGCTTGTGCCACATCATATATTAATTGGGAACCTGTTGGAAGTGCAATAACGAAAATTGAATTTTATGTGAATTCAACAAAAGTTTATGAAAAAACAGGAGATAATCAGCACTGCTTAAGAACAATATATGTCTGGAAAAGTACAGGTTTAGGTAAGCAACATATCTATGCAAAAGCATATACAGAGGAAGGGAGGGTAGGTTATTCAGATACTGTTACTATTCATCTCTTTGCCACTGTAGCAGAAGGCTGCACTGCCTCCGGTACGATACTTCGTGAGCAATGGGATAATTTATCAGGAATGGAGGTGAAAGATATACCTGTACACCTTCCGCCTAATTCCACCTCTCAGTTAACTTTGTTTGAAGGTCCGGTAGATCATGCTGACCGGTATGGCAGCAGAATAAGAGGATATATATGTCCGCCCCAGACAGGTAATTATACTTTCTGGATTTCATCCAACGACAATGGTGAGTTATGGCTAAGTACAGATGATAATCCTGCCAGCAAAGTCAGGATAGCACACATATCATCGTTTACCAATTATCGGGAGTGGAATAAAATGGCCTCACAGAAGTCAGCGCTTATTCATCTCACTGCAGGTAAAAGATATTACATAGAAGCGCTTCAGAAAGAAGAATTCAGAAGCGACCATTTGTCTGTCGGCTGGCAATTGCCCGATGGCACTATGGAAAGACCTATACCAGGTAGCAGACTATCTCCATTTACAACAACAGGCAATCAGCCTCCGGTAGTAAGTATAACCAGTCCGGCTAATAATGCAAGCTTTACTGCTCCTGCCAATATTACCATCACCGCCAATGCATCTGATGCAGATGGAAGTATAAGCAAGGTAGAATTTTACCAGGGAACTACAAAGCTCGGCGAAAAGCTTACAAGTCCCTACAGTTTTACATGGACCAATGTACAGGCAGGAAATTATTCACTAACAGCAAAAGCATTTGATAATGGTGGTACTGAAACCACATCTGAAGCTGTAAACATTATAGTGAGCGGTGGTACCGGCAATTGTGCTGCATCCGGAACGATATTAAGAGAGCTTTGGACTGGCATATCAGGTAATTCGGTATCTCAGATTCCAGTTCATACCACCCCTACATCTACTTCACAGATGAATATTTTTGAAGGACCTACCAATGAAGGTACAAACTACGGAGCAAGATACAGAGGTTATATCTGTGCACCTGTCACAGGTACTTATACCTTCTGGATTTCCAGCAACGATGACGGAGAGTTATGGTTAAGCACGAGCGATAATCCTGCCAATAAGGTTAAGATTGCTTCAGTGGTAGGATTCACAGGAGTTAGACAATGGGATAAATATTCAAGCCAGAAGTCGGCGGCCATTTCACTGGTGGCAGGTCAGCGTTATTACATAGAAGCACTGCATAAGCAGGGTGGAGGAACCGACAATTTTGCGGTAGGCTGGCAGCTTCCAAATGGTACAATGGAGAGACCTGTTGCCGGTAGCAGACTTTCTCCTTTTACAAGTGGCGGAAATCAGCCTCCGGTTGTAAGTATTACAAGTCCGGCTAACAATACAAACTTTATTGCACCTGCTAATATTACCATTACTGCCAATGCATCAGATGCTGATGGAAGCATAAGCAAGGTGGAATTTTATCAAGGGAATACAAAGCTTGGAGAAAAGATTAGCAGTCCATATACCTTTACCTGGTCAGGTGTAGGTGCAGGTACATACTATCTTACTGCTGTAGCATACGATAATCAAAATGCATTTACCACCTCATCTGTAGTTACGGTGACTGTAGGAGGAGGTGGAGGAAGCAGTTGTACAGCATCAGGGACGATACTACGAGAGTTCTGGAATGGTGTACAAGGAAATAGTGTATCAGAGATTCCAACACACCTGACTCCTTCGGGAACAAGCCAGATAAATATTTTTGAAGGCCCTACTAATATTGCCACCAATTACGGTGCCAGATACAGAGGATACATTTGTGCGCCTGTGAGCGGTAACTATGTTTTCTGGATATCCAGCAACGATGACGGAGAGCTGTGGTTAAGTACCAATGACAATCCTGCAAATAAAGTAAGAATTGCATCTGTTACAGGTTTCACCGGTATACGGCAATGGGATAAATATGCAAGCCAGAAATCTGCACCTATCAGTCTGGTGGCAGGGCAGAGATATTACATTGAAGCGCTGCATAAGCAGGGTGCAGGTACTGATAACTTTGCAGTAGGATGGCAATTGCCTAATGGAGCATTGGAGAGGCCAATACCAGGAAGCCGATTGTCACCAATGGAAAACATACAGTCCACCGCTTATGCCAAACCGATCATATTGAGCAGGGAGGCATTTGAAGATACAACAGAAAATATCAAAGTAAAGGCCTTCCCAAATCCAACCTACAAAGGGATGGTTACGCTAAGTATAGAAGGTTATAACAGAACAAAGCATAAGGTTTACATTAATGTAATGGATCTGAATGGTAAAGTAATTCATTCGGAAAAACTATCCTGCGATATATCCTGTAGCAGGACAATTATAAACATCGATGAAAGATTTTCTCCCGGACTATACATTATCAATGTGACGATAGATAAGAAGAATTATTCGGAGAGGCTGAAGGTGGAGTAGGTTGTAAGGTAGAAGTCTGGAGTCCTTAGCCAATAGTCTTTAGTCATTAGTAAGTAGAATGTAGTATTAATCAAGCAAATTGGAGGTACCAGACTTTACAGCTAAAAACTATTGACTTTTGGCTAAAGACTAATGACTATAGACTAAATTATTTCAGAGGAAGATTCTCAGGATAAACCGTAAAAACAATAAGCATTACCAAAAACACCAACGATAGACCATATAATATCCCGTAAGTGATATCCAGCCTTCTTGTAACCAATGCTACAAAGGTAGAAAAGGCGACCATACCGCAATATAAGACGAGCGATAATTCAGCAGGTAAAAAACTTAAAAACTGAAAGTAGATAAAGGTGGTGAAAATGATCACCGACGCAATAGAAAACCTTAACCGCAAATTTCTCAGCTCCATACACCTTTATAAGAAAAGTGGAGCTACCTTTGTTTATAGAAGGGCTAAAGTTTTTAAAAATCAGGCAACTAATAAATGATAAATGTTGAATGATGAAAGATCCCCCATTCTTCATTCAACATTTATCATTCAACATTAATAATTAAACTCTCCTTATTTCTGCGCCGATAGCATTAAGCCTTTTATCAATATTTTGATAACCTCTGTCTATCTGTTCAATATTATGAATTGTACTTTTTCCTTTCGCAGACATGGCTGCAATAAGAAGGGCAACTCCTGCTCGAATATCAGGGGAGGTCATGTTTATTCCTCTCAAAGGTACTTGTTTGTTAAGTCCTATCACCGTTGCTCTGTGAGGATCGCAAAGAATGATCTGCGCTCCCATATCAATGAGTTTATCAACGAAGAACAGACGGCTTTCAAACATCTTCTGATGGATAAGTACTGAACCTTTGGCCTGGGTAGCTACTACCAATGCTATACTCATTAAGTCAGGTGTAAATCCCGGCCAGATGGCATCTGCAATAGTGAGTATGGAGCCATCAATGAAAGTTTCGATTTCGTAACTATCCTGCGCAGGTATAAAAATATCATCTCCGCGGAATTCCATTTTAATACCCAGCCTCCTGAATATTTCAGGAATGATACCAAGCATATCGATACGACAGTTTTTAATTGTCACCTCTGATCCTGTCATTCCTGCAAGTCCGATAAAACTACCGATCTCAATCATGTCAGGAAGTATAGTATGTTCAGTGCCTTTTAGACTTTCTACGCCTTCGATGTGCAACAGATTGGATCCTATACCGGTGATTTTTGCTCCCATTCTGTTTAGCATATTGCAAAGTTGTTGCAGATATGGTTCACAGGCGGCATTGTAAATCGTGGTCTTGCCTTTGGCTAGTACAGCAGCCATTACCACATTGGCTGTTCCTGTAACAGATGCTTCATCAAGAAGCATGTAGCAACCTTTCAGATTGCTTGCATCTATTTCATAAAAATTGTCATTGGAATCAAATGAAAACTTTGCCCCTAGTTTTTCAAAACCAAGGAAGTGTGTGTCCAGTCTTCTTCTTCCGATTTTATCTCCGCCCGGTTTAGGCATTTTTGCTTTGCCGTACCTGGCGAGCAGTGGACCCAGAATCATAATGGATCCTCTTAATGCAGCAGCCTTCTTTTTGAAAGTTTCGGTCTCAAGAAAGTCAAGATTGACATTCTTAGCTTCGAAAGTATAACAGGAAGTTCCTTTTTTGATAACTGCAACATTAAGATCCGTGAGCAGCTCAATAAGCTTATTTACATCAATGATATCCGGAAGATTACTGATTGTTACCGGTTCCGGAGTAAGCAGCACTGCACAAAGAATTTGCAATGCTTCATTTTTTGCACCCTGGGGAATGATATCTCCCTTCAGCTTTCTGCCTCCGGTAATCTCAAATGCGCCCATTAATTTTTCTTTCTTTTGTCTTTGTTAAACCTTTGTCTTTTATTGTTTGATCCGTCTCTGTCCCTGTCTCTATCTCTATTGTCACGATCTCTGTTGTCACGATCTCTATCTCTGTCACGATCCCTGTTCTGGAAGCCACCGTTTGAGGAAGGTCTGTTTTCTCTTGCCGGAGAATCAAATAAATTCTGGCTTTTGATTTTCTCAACATCCAGCTTTAGCTGTCCTTTGGACATTTTAGTAAGCTGTTCGATGATGATATCGTCAGTGATGTTTTCTTTGTTCCAGGAGGCATAAAAACGTTTCATCAGCCTTCCTATATAAGTGATCGCAGCATCTCTGTCTTCTGCATTATCAAGCTTTATGGCTTTGTCTATAAGAAGTTCAATGTTTTTGCCATAATGTTTATAATACAACTGATTTGTGTTGTAGGCCACCCTCATTGGTTTTCTCCCAAGTACAGATTTTTCAGGCATAGGGAAGGGGCTTTCAACGTCCAATTCAAAATTGGACATGATGTAAAGGTGGTCCCACAGCTTTCCGTATTCCTGAGTATCCTTCATGTTAGGATTGATCTGTTTCATCAATTCTATCAGGGTTTTAGCATATTTGCCTCTGGTTTCTCTGTCGGGCATTTTTACAACGTAGTCCACCAGCTTTTGAATGTTCCTGCCATATTCTTTAAGAACAATCCCGTCTAATTCCGGTATCTCCATAAGTGAGAGTAATTAAGGTTTATAAAAAGTTAAAAATATAAAATCTAGACTGAATGAATTTTTAATTTTGCAAAGCTTAAAATAAGGGTTTTTTCTCCGTGGCCCTCAAATTCTACTTTAGCTTTCCTGTCACTGCCTGAAATATCCATGGCTTTAACGATTCCGTAACCGAATTTAGGATGTTCTACCTTCATTCCTGCCTGAAGGTTGGAAGTGTCACTCGGTTTAAAATCGGGTGAAGGAACGTAGCTTGTCTTTGGTTTAGATATAACCGTAGAAGCTGCTTTAGGTTTAGGTTTTTGTATGATCTGTACAGGAGCCGATCCGGCAGCTAACGCGGGTTCAGGCCTGAATCTTCTGGACATATTCAAAAACGCAGGATCCAACTCACTGAGGAACCGGCTTGGCTCACATTCTTTAAGCCTTCCGAATCTGTAACGGGTTGCAGCATAGGAAAGCCATAATGATTTTTCGGCTCTGGTAATGGCTACATAAAATAATCGTCTTTCTTCTTCCAGATCTGCTCTGCTACTCATCATCATCTGAGACGGGAAAAGGTCTTCTTCAAGTCCTACAATAAATACATATTTAAATTCTAGTCCTTTAGCAGAGTGGATAGTCATCAGAGTGATTTTGTCTCTGTCTGTATCTTTATCGTTATCTGCATCTGTAAGCAAAGAAATTTCCTGTAGAAATGCACCAAGTGATTTATCCTTGGTTTCAGTATTGTCAACATACTCTTTGATACCATTGAGCAACTCCTGAAGGTTTTCATATCTTGCAAGTCCTTCTACGGTTTTATCTGCATATAGCTCTCTCATGATACCTGAGTTCTGTGCAACCTCAATGGCAGTTTCATAAGCATCCTTACTTTCGGCAGTTATTCTGAAACTCTTGATTTGAGTAACAAAAGCATCAATTGCAGCAGCAGTTTTGCCTGGTATTACACTGGATGCATGATTTAATACATCCCATAAAGCAGCACCTTGTTCCTCAGCTGTCACAAGCAGTTTGGATACGCTTGTTTCTCCGATTCCTCTTTTAGGATAATTAATTATCCTTCTAAGGGCCTGCTCATCATTCGGGTTAAGAATGTAACGAAGGTAAGCGATAAGGTCTTTAATTTCTTTTCTCTGGTAGAATGAAAGTCCCCCAACCACTCTGTATTTAAGATTCATTCTTCTCAAAGCTTCCTCAAAAGATCTCGATTGAGAGTTGGTTCTGTAAAGGATGGCAAAGTCACTATTGTTGAGTTTGTGCGTCATCTTCTCTTCGAAGATGGCTGTTGCTACCATACGGCCTTCTTCATTGTCTGAAGTGGCTCTTATAACTTCTATCAGCTTCCCTTCTTCATTGTCAGTCCATACATTCTTTGGAAGCTGAGCTTTATTTTTACTTATGATGGAATTGGCTGCATGAACAATTACCTGGGTACTTCTGTAATTTTGTTCAAGCTTATAAACCTTCAGTTCAGGATAATCTTTTTCAAAGTTCAATATGTTCTGAATGTCTGCACCACGAAAGGCATAGATACTTTGTGCATCATCTCCAACAACACAAATGTTTCTGTTTTTGGCAGCCAGCTTTCTGGTAATGTAATACTGAGAAAGGTTGGTGTCCTGAAACTCATCTACCAGTACATATTTGAAAATATTCTGATATTTATTCAGTACATCAATATGGTTTTTAAAAAGAATGTTGGTGTTAAAAAGAAGATCATCAAAGTCCATTGCGCCTGCTTTGAAACAACGGTCCTGATATAACTTATAAATTCTTCCGATCTCCGGTCTCATTCCTGCTGCATCATCTGCCATCAGCATGGCATTATTAAGGTATTCTTTGGCAGATATCAATCTGTTTTTTGCTCCTGAGATCCTTGCCAGAACAGTGCTTGGTTTGTATAGCTGTTCATCAAGATATTGTTCCTTTACAATCTGTTTAATGAGTGTCTTGGAATCATCTGTATCGTAAATGGTGAAATCCGAAGTATATCCTATTTTAGGCGCTTCTGAACGAAGGATTCTTGCAAATACAGAGTGAAAAGTTCCCATCCAAAGGTTTCTTGCATCTGAACCCACTACCTTTTCAATTCTTTCCCTCATTTCTTTTGCAGCCTTATTGGTAAAGGTAAGCGAAAGTATATTGAATGGATCCACTCCTTTTTCAATCAGGTGCGCGATTCTGTATGTGAGTACCCTTGTTTTTCCGGATCCAGCTCCGGCAATTATCATCGTAGGCCCTTCAGTGTTTAATACAGCTTCTCTTTGTGATGGATTCAGGCTGTTAATATAATCCATTATGGAGTAAGTATGGTGGTTAAAAACTATTAAATGCAATTTAACATTTCCTGAGGTGAATTACATGGTAAATTTGGTGATTTGCTCTCTGCCTTCAGGTTTTGTGGATAAATCTTTTCGATTCGGACAGAAAGATAACATTTATTGGTGAAAAATGAATCCAAAATCTAATGTTTTAGTTATAAAAATACGAAATTCGAACTATGAAACTCGAATAATGCACTTTTTCGAATTTCGGTTTTCGGATTTCGAACTTAATCTCTCAAAATGATTGTAATAGGCAATACCGTAATAAGCGATGATGTAGCAGATAAAAAATTTGTCTGTGACTTAATCAAATGTAAAGGAGCGTGTTGTGTGGAGGGTGATGCTGGCGCTCCACTGAATGATGATGAATTGCCCGTTTTTGGGGAGATATTTGAGCAGGTAAAGCCTTATTTAAGTAAAGAGGGTTTACGGGCGATAAAAAAACAAGGTTTTTATGTAAAAGATCAGGATGATGAATATTCTACCCCAACCATTAACGGAAGAGAATGTGCCTATGCTATTTACGATAAAAATGGTATTCTGAAATGTGCCATTGAACAGGCCTGGATCGATGGAAAAATTACTTATAAAAAACCCATCTCCTGTCATTTGTATCCTATAAGAATCACCCGTTATGACCAGTATGACGCAGTAAATTATGAGAGATGGCACATTTGTAAGCCAGCCTGCAGAAAAGGGGAGGAGTTAGGTATTCCGGTCTACAAATTTTTAAAAGATCCGTTGATCAGGAAGTATGGAGAAGATTGGTATAGGGAGTTGTGTGAGAAAATAGAGAAAGGGAATGATGAATAATAAATGTTGAATTCTTTAAACTTTGAACTTTAAACCCTCTTCTTATTCTTCATAATTGAATAAACTGCAATTCCAACCCAGATGACATTTACAAATGCCGAGGGATATGCTTCCTGGTACACCGTCAATAAGATTAGGAAAACAGCTCCGGTGGCATTCAGGAACTGATAGATAAATGAGGTGGAATCGATTTTTTTGAAAGAGACAAGAAAGTATGCAGCCAACACTTCTATCGCGCCGATCCAGCCAAGAATATTAATTAACAACTTCAATTTTATGGAATATGCTAAATGGTAAGAATAATGACAATCTACCGAAGAAAACGTTGTCTTTTTTGTCAGAGTTTCCCCATTGAGAAATATTATCCAGATAATCTGTGGTTGGATTCAGGTACCCAGTTTGAAGACCGAATGCGTAACCTGAAGGCATGATATAGATAAATCCCGCAGAGGTGGGTAGGGTAAATGCAATATTGCTGTATTCTTCTCCTTTGGCACGTCTGCTGAAGTTATTTTCAAGCTTAGCATTAAACTGGTCTTTTGGGGAGAATCTTATCAATCCTACACCCTGGCTGATAAAAAGGATAAAGTTATCTTTCTTGATCAGGTTAAGGTGCACGTCGTAATTAATGTTGATGAATGAAGTCGTGAAGAAAGTATTGGGTTGGCTGAATGGATCTTTCTCGAATACATAATCAGGGTTGTTGCCCTGAATCTTTCCTGCAATGATATTTAACTGTCCGTTTAATCTCTTTTTCTTATTGAAAAGTACACCTGCATGGTAAGATGCAGTCCACTGCTGGTAAGTATCATTCAAATCACCTTTGTAAGAGTTAGCTCCCAGGCCAAGATGAACAAAGCCAACTCTCTGAGCTATGCCAAAAAAAGGTAAAAATAAGATGATCAGAAAAATGAAATATCGCATTAATTTGAGGATTACGGTTTAATATATAACTAAAACCTTTGACTTTCATTATATACCTCAAAAAAAATAAAGGTAACCCCAACCTCACCTGACCTCTCCTTAATAAGGAGAGGAATCGTTCTTAACTTATCAATTCTGGTTAAAATTATGCGGTCACCCTCTCCTTATCTAGGAGAGGGCCGGGCTGAGGTCACTTAATGCTTGAAAAATCGAAAGTTTCAAGAAATCCTGTATTGAATTTTCCTGCTCTGAATGCAGGATCATCCATAAGTTTAAGGTGGAAAGGTATGGTGGTTTTGATTCCTTCAATAACAAACTCTTCCAAAGCTCTTTTCATTCTGGCTATTGTTTCTTCTCTGGTAGGAGCGCTCACAATCAATTTAGCAATCATTGAGTCGTAGTTTGGAGGAATAGTATATCCGGTATAGCAATGTGTGTCTACTCTTATACCATAGCCTCCCGGAATATGGAAGTTGGTAATTTTCCCGGGCGAGGGTCTGAAGCCATTAGCAGGGTCTTCAGCGTTAATTCTGCATTCCATTGAATGTCTGCCGGGCAGGAAGTTTTTCCCGCTTATAGCACCACCTGCTGCAACTTTGATCTGTTCTTTGATAAGGTCAACTCCTGTCACTTCTTCTGTTACAGGATGCTCTACCTGGATTCTGGTGTTCATTTCCATGAAGTAAAAATCTCCATGTTTGTCAACCAGAAATTCTATGGTACCTGCACCTTCATATTTAATAGCTTTAGCACCTTTGATGGCAGCTTCGCCCATTTTAGTTCTTAATCTTTCTGTAATGACAGGAGATGGTGTTTCTTCTACCAGTTTCTGATGTCTTCTCTGAATTGAACAATCTCTTTCAGAAAGGTGACATGCTTTACCGTGTCTGTCACCTAATATCTGAATCTCGATATGTCTTGGTTCTTCTATATATTTCTCAAGATATAATCCATCATTACCGAATGCGGCTCCGGCTTCAGCTTTAGCATCTGCCCATGCTTTCTTGAATTCAGAATCGTTTCTTACAATTCTCATACCTCTACCACCACCTCCTGCAGTTGCTTTAAGAATAACAGGATATTTTATTTTATTGGAAAGTTTGATTCCTTCCTCAACCGATGTGAGTAGTCCGTCCGACCCCGGAATGGTAGGCACTCCGGCTTTCTTCATAGTTGCTTTTGCAGACGATTTGTCTCCCATAGAGTGAATCATGGAAGGGCTGGCACCAATGAATTTTATTCCGTAGTCTTCACAGATTTTGGAGAAGTCTGCATTTTCAGATAAGAAACCGTATCCCGGATGTATAGCGTCAGCATTGGTAATTTCTGCAGCTGCAATGATGTTTGGAATACTCAGATAAGATTTATTGCTCGGCGCGGCACCAATACACACAGCTTCGTCTGCATATCTTACATGCAAACTTTCTTTATCAGCCACTGAATATACTGCTACAGTTTTAATATTCATCTCTTTGCAAGCGCGGATTACACGCATGGCAATTTCACCTCTGTTGGCTATTAATATCTTGTTAAACATAGTCTTTTGAGTTAAAACAAGCTCCGTAAAAACTTAGGGTAAAGGAGCCAAATTCAAAATAATTCCGGGTTTATGAAAAAAGGAACAGAATTGGTTCCTGTTCCTTTTTGAAAATTATTTAGGTTCTACAAGGAATAGTGGCTGATCATACTCAACCGGAGAAGCATTCTCCACCAGAATCTTCACGATTTTTCCTGATACTTCTGATTCGATTTCATTAAACAGTTTCATGGCTTCAATGATACATACAGGCTGACCAGGTTTTACTTCGTCACCAACATTTACAAATGCAGGATTTTCCGGGTTAGATGATCGGTAGAAAGTGCCGATCATAGGAGATTTTATTGTAATAAAATTTTTGTCTTTAGATGTATCTGTAGCAGCCTCCTGTTTAGGAGCAGGTGCAGGAGTGGCAGGTGCAGGAGCAGGGGCTGCTGCAACAGCAGGAGCGGGAGCAGCGATTTGCTGAACAGGAGCTTCAATTACTCTTGCAGGGATATCAGCATATTTTTTTACAGCTATTTTAAATTGCTCAGTTTCTATATTCACTTCAGCAAGACCTGAATTGGCGATAAAATCAATTAGCTCCTGTATTTCTTTAGCTTTCATATCTGTAACTTTAATTTTTAAAATGATCAGAAGCTTGTTGCTCCTGCAAAATTCAATTAAACCGTAAAATTATTAAATCATCCAAATAAACCTAATGTTTATTCAGCATTATATGCCCATTTGAGATAAATAGCGCCCCAGGTAAATCCACCTCCGAATGCAGCCATAACAAGATTGTCACCTTTTTTAAATTTGGTTTCGTAATCCCAAAGCAGCAATGGAATTGTGCCATTGGTGGTATTCCCGTATCTGTCAATGTTTATCAATACTTTTTCCTGGCCAATACCCATTCTTTCTGCAGTAGCATCAATTATTCTTTTATTTGCCTGATGAGGGACAAGAAAACTGATGTCTTCTGATCTGAGATTGTTATTTTTCATTATATCGGCAGAAACATCAGCCATATGCGTCACTGCAAACTTGAATACTGTTGCTCCTTCCTGAAAAGCATAATGTTCTTTATTTGTTACTGACTCAATGGATGCAGGATACCTGCTGCCTCCGGCTTTCTGACAAAGAAATTTAGCGCCTGCTCCGTTTGTTTTAAGTATGCAATCAATCATACCATTGCCTGACTCGTCTGGCTCAAGCAAAACTGCACCGGCTCCGTCTCCGAAAATAATGCAGGTAGCTCTGTCTTCATAGTTAATGATAGAAGACATTTTATCTCCACCTACAACTATTACTTTTTTATACTTCCCGCTTTCAATGAATTGTGCTCCTGTGGCAAGCCCGAAAAGAAATCCGGAACATGCAGCGTTAAGGTCATAGCTGAAAGCATTTTTTAAGCCCGCCATTTCACACAATAAATTTCCTGTAGCAGGGAATACATAATCAGGAGTAGTGGTGCAGCAAATCAGAAGCTCAACTTCTTCAGGATCTGTTTTAGTTTTCTTTAGTAGCTGGTTTACGGCATGTACCGCCATGTGTGATGTGCCTTCGCCGGGTGTTTTCAGAATTCTTCTTTCTTTGATCCCCGTTCTGGTGGTAATCCATTCATCACTGGTCTCAACCATTTTTTCGAGCTCTTGATTGGTGAGAACATAGTCTGGTACATAACCACCTATGCCTGTGATTGCAGCTCTTCTTTTATTCATTTGAATAGAGTGTAGAATTCTTAACTATAAGCCTTTTTGATTTTTTCTGAAATCTCTGCTTCGATCAATTGAACAGCCAGATTCAGCATATTTTTAACAGCTTTGGGTGAGGATACGCCATGACCTATGATTACATTTCCGTTCACGCCAAGAATAGGACTTCCACCGACACCTTCATAATTGAACAATTCAATAAAGGGATCCATGAAATTCCTTCTTTCCATAACTTCATAAAATGTTTCGGCCATTTTAAGTACCACATTTCCTGAGAAGCCGTCTGTAACAATTACATCCGCCTTATCATTGAACATGTCTCTGCCTTCAATGTTCCCGATGAAATTCACTTTCGGGTTGGCTTTGATAAGCTGATGAGCTGCCTGAGTGAGGATAGTGCCTTTTTGTTCTTCCTCTCCAAGATTAAGCAAACCTACTTTAGGATTTTCATTTCCGAAAATATATTTTGCATAGAGAGAACCAATCACGGCAAATTGCTCCAAGTATTCGGGTTTGCAGTCTGCATTTGCCCCGACATCAAGCAATATACCGTAACTTCCTTTTTCTTTAGGGATAAAACCGGCAATTCCGGGTCTTTCTATCCCGGGAATAGCTTTTATGGTAAATAAAGATCCTACCAGCATTGCACCAGTATTTCCTGCGCTGCAAAAAGCATCGACCTTACGTTCGGCAAGCATTTTGAAGCCGGCCATGATGCTACTGTTAGGTTTCTGTGAAATTGCCTTCGTAGGGTGTTCACCCATTTCAATTACGTCGTCGGCATGTACGATAGTAAAAGAATCTTCCGACGCACCCAGATTCTGCAGATGCGTTTTAATTACAGATTCCTTTCCGACAAGTATTATTTGAATATCGGATGAAAAAGCCTGTTTGGCCTGAAGAGCTCCTTCGATGATTGACTTGGGTGCATAATCGCCCCCCATTGCATCTAATGCAATCTTCATACAACTAAATTAAACAGCGAGTTCTTTTTCGATTGCTTGTTTCCCTTTGTAGTAGCCACACTCCGGACAAACTCTGTGCATTAATACCGGAGCTCCACAATTTGAACATTCTGCAAAGCCGACCGCTGTAGCTTTATAATGGGTTCTTCTCTTATCTCTTCTGGTCTTTGAGATTCTACGCTTTGGATGAGCCATTTTATTTATTCAATTTTATTATTTTTCAGTTTATTTAATATCTCCCATCTGGGATCATTCACTTCATCTTGTAAATCTTCTTCCTCAACATCTCTGGTTGTGCTGTAAATCAGCTTTACCTCCTCATCCTCATTTTCCTCAGATTCTTCTTCTAAAAATCTCGGGTGCAATTTTTTCATAGGTACAGATAAACCTATGTATTCATAAATATATTGTGCAAGATTTAATTTTTGTGTTCCTACAGGGATTGTTATGATCTCGTCTGTAAGTTCTTGATAATCATTGCTGAATTTGAATATTAAGTTTTCGTCAACAATAACCTGATAATCAAATTCTTCCAGGCTTCTGTCACAGGTTAACTGAACAGTGCCCTGAATTTTTATATTCGCCTGAATCAACGTCTCGGATTTATCCAGCACAACATTTGCCTTTAAAAGGCCTATATGAATGAAACTGTCCTCAAAATTTTCAAAAAACGAGTTGTCAAGGTCGTAATCATAGTAATGTTTTTTACTACTAAGATTATAAATGTCAATATCAAATCTTCTCAAATCTTTCATTCCTATCCCTAAACAAGTGCGCAAAGTTAGTACATTATTTCAATTAACAAAAATGTTATGACCTTCATATTCGCTTCTTTTGGATTTTTTTAAGTATAAAAAAATCTTTAAGGCTGAACTTCAACAGGTTTTCTTTTTTTTGCAATATCCGTGGCCAAAAATACCGCTTCCCTGAAAGAAGTCTCATCTGCCATGTTTTTCCCTGCAATATCATAAGCGGTACCATGATCTGGAGATGTGCGGATAACATTCAATCCGGCCGTAAAATTCACCCCGGTCTCAAAACTAAGCGTTTTAAAAGGTATAAGTCCCTGATCATGATACATTCCCAGTATACCGTCAAACTTTTTGAAAGTCATTGTTCCGAAAAAAGCGTCGGCAGGAAACGGTCCAAAAATCAGGATTCCTTTTGTTTTCAATTCCTCAACAATAGGTGTCAGCAAATCATTCTCTTCATTTCCGATTAATCCGTCTTCGCCGGCATGGGGATTTAATCCCAAAAGTGCCAGCTTAGGTTTGGTTATGCCAAAATCGTTTTTCAAGGATTTGTAAAGGATATTGATTTTGGAAAGTATTTTTTCTTTTGTAAGTGATTTATTTACCTCCCCGATAGGAACATGACCGGTAACCACTCCTATCCTCATGAGTTCGCTTACCAGTAACATCAGGCTTTCATTTGCACCTGACTTATGTGTGAAATATTCTGTATGTCCCGGATATTTAAAATCATCCCCCTGAGTATTTTTTTTATTGATCGGACCTGTGACCACTGCGTCTATTCTTCCGGTAGTAAGGTCCTCCGTAGCTTTGTTCAACGCAAGCACTGCACATCGACCGGCTTCAGGTGTTATTTTACCCGGATTGATTTCATGATCTTCTTCCCAGCATTGCACCAGATTGACCTTTTTTGGATTTAATCCTTCCAGGTTTTTAATCTGGTGAAAGCTTATTTCTTCCACTTCAGGTAACAGTTTTTTGTATTTGCTTAAAATTTTGAATGATCCATAGACGACAGGAATACAAATTTTGAGGATTCTCGGATCGGCTAAGGTCTTTAATATTATTTCCGGACCGATACCATTGAAGTCACCGATCGTGATGCCGACAACAGGCTTTTCAGCTGTATTTTTGATGTATCCCATTTAGTTTTTACTTAGATTTTTAAAAAAGTTATATAAGAGTCGAACACCTGTGCCGGTGCCGTTTTTTTTCCGATATGAATCATCTGCCATAAGAAATGCACTTCCAGCGATATCCAGATGGAGCCAGGGATATTTGACAAAGTGCTCAAGAAATTTGCCGGCTGTTATTGCTCCGGCGTCTGATCCACCTATGTTTTTCAAATCCGCAATATCTGATTTAATATATTCTTTATATTCATCCCATAAAGGAAATTCTACAAGCCTTTCATAAACTTCCTTTCCTGCTGCCTCCATTTTTTGCTTTATTGAATCAGATGCAGTGCCCATGTATACTATTCCTTCTTTGCCAATTGCTCTTGCGGCAGCTCCTGTTAAAGTAGCAAGATCAATCACCAGTTCAGGATTCCATCTTGCAGCATAAACAAGTGCATCAGCAAGAATGAGCCTGCCTTCAGCATCTGTATTCAGCACTTCCACTGTGGTCCCATCTGATATCTTGATTACATCTCCGGGAGTTACAGCATTGCCATCAGGCCTGTTTTCAGTAGCTGGAATTACACATATGATATGATAAGGTAGTTTATTCAATGCAATGGCGTAAAGGGCACATGCTGTAGCAGCGGCACCTGCCATATCGCACTTCATAAGATCCATAGAATTTGTAGTAGGTTTCAGACTGAGGCCGCCTGTATCAAATACTACTCCTTTTCCAATCAACACATAGGGTTTTGAGTTTATGTGTCCAAGGGGTTTATATTCCATTATGTTGAAAGTAGGAGGATTCGGACTGCCCATATTCACTGCAATCAATCCGCCCATTCCAAGCTCTTTGATTTTGGCTTTGTCAAATACTGTTATGTTAATACTACATTCATTTGCCAGTGATTTCAGTTCTTCACTCAATTGCTCAGCAGTTAGATATAAAACAGGTTCATTTACCAGATCTCTTGCTTTAAAGACCCCTTTTAAAATATTATTCACTTCGAAAAACAATTCATCCTTCCTGCAGCAAACTTCGACTGTACAAGTGAAATTCTTATCTGGTTTTTTGTATTTATCAAAATTATAGCTACTTAATACAAAACCTTCAAATAAGGCAATGATGAAATCGTCTTCAGTTGTCCCAGATAATTGAAGGCTGTTGATATTTTCTTCCTGTACGCTATTGTAAAGTTTATAACCCAGCCTTCTAAAGGTTTCTTTACGCTCAGTAGTGGATTTGTCAGCCGCATCAGTAATGAAGAATAGCTGCCGGTCAAATAAGTTTATATGGATCAATTTACCGGCAGAAAACTGATCATTTAGGTATTTCCTTTCTCCTTCGCCTTTCAGAAAAGGATATGCATCTTCAGGACTGGAAATAATATAGGCCAGGTTGTTGGTACCGGTTATTGATTTTATGTATAATGATTGGATCTTCATCTTAAATAATCAGCCGGCAAATTTAAAGGAAGGAATCAGTAAAACAAAAACAGTCCCGGAGTTCACGGGACTGTTTCAAATTAAAAGTTACGAAAACAGGTATTGAAAATTGAAAAGCAGGTGGTATTAAAAGATTACAAGTTTCATGGTTCCTATTTTCTTATTTATTCCAAATAGGTGGAAAAGGTAACCTCAATTTGTATAGATTTGGGAATTAAATAGTGCTTATAAAAAAATAGGTTATAAGATAAATGGTTATTTGACTGATAATTAATGGATAAGGTACGGGCAAAAAAATTTTTAGGGCAACATTTTCTTGTAGATCTGAATATTGCAGAAAAGATTGCAGGAAGTCTGAGCGGATATAGGAATTATACAAAAATTCTGGAAGTAGGACCCGGAATGGGGGTGCTGACAAAATTCCTTTTGGATGGTCCTTATGATGTAAGTGTTATTGAAATAGACAAAGAGTCAGTTGAATATCTCAATAAGCACTACCCGAAATTAAATAATAAAATTTTTAGTGCTGACTTTCTGAAATTTGATTTATCGAAAGAAGAATTTAATAATATCGGATTGATTGGTAATTTTCCTTATAACATTTCTTCTCAGATATTCTTTAAAGTACTTGAAAACAAAGACAGAATTCCTGAAGTCGTAGGTATGATTCAAAAAGAGGTGGCAGAGCGAATAGCATCAAAGGAAGGAAATAAAACATATGGTATTCTAAGTGTATTGTTGCAGGCATTTTATGATATAGAATATCTTTTTACTGTCCATGAACATGTATTTAAACCTGCTCCTAAGGTGAAATCTGCAGTAATAAGACTAAAAAGGAACAACAGAGAAAGGTTACCTTGTAATGAGAAATTCTTTTTTACTTTGGTGAAGCAGGGTTTTAATAACAGACGTAAAACATTGCGTAATGCATTAAAACCTCTAAATTTGCCTGCTGAAATTCAAAATCATCACTTTCTCGATAAAAGGGCCGAACAGCTTTCAGTGGAAGATTTTATTGCCTTTGCAAAGGAGATCGAAGAAGTTAAGAAGTAATCATGCAGTTCGAACTAACACATGAAAATCTGGACCAGCTGAAAGAAGCCGTAGCTCAGAAGCAGGATGCTTTGATAATTGAAAGCATACAGGAACTTCATGCCCGGGATATTTCTGTAATACTTCACGAACTGGAATTAGAAGAATCTCAATATATACTTTCCTTGCTTCCTCAGGACGAAGCAGGTCAGGTGATCAGGGAACTTGACCCGGATTACAGAAGGCGCTTTTTGAAGTTATTCCGTTCAGAACAAATCGCAGGCTTTATTAACTATATTGATTCTGATGACGCGGTAGATATTATCAATGAACAGCCGGTAAAAACCAGAGAAGAAGTAATTGCACTGGTGGATAACAGGGAAAAGGCTGATCACATCAGGGACCTGATTCATTATGATGAAGACTGCGCCGGTGGTCTGATGGCTAAAGAGCTTATAAGAGCCAATATCAATTGGACAGTTACTCAATGTATAGAGGAGATAAGGAGACAAACCAAAAATGTCAGCAGAATCTACTCAGTATATGTTGTGGACAATAATGATAAACTTGTCGGTATTGTTTCTCTTAAGAAAATGCTTCTTGCAGAGGATGAAACATTAATTGCCGATATTTATGAGCCGGATATTATTTCAGTTGAAACTTTCAGAGAAGCGGAAGAGGTAGCTCAGATAATGGAAAGATACGACCTTGAAGCAGTACCTGTGGTAAATGTGCATGGAAAACTGCTGGGTAGAATTACCATCGATGATATTGTCGATGTTATCAAGGAAAGGGCAGAGCAGGACATTCAGTTAATGGCCGGTATTTCTGAACCGGTAGAGGAAGATGATAGTGTGTGGACATTATCAAGGGCAAGATTACCATGGCTTATGATCGGTATGGCCGGAGGAATGCTTGGAGCAAGATTTATTGGCTTGTTTGAAAATGATATAAGCCTGATACCTGCCATGGCTTTTTTTATACCTCTCATAACCGCTACAGGTGGAAATGTAGGAATACAATCCTCTTCTGTCGTGGTTCAGTCTCTTGCGAAGGAATCAGGTAAAAGTACTATAAGCTTTGAAAGGATTTTTAAGGGGTTTATGGTTGCCGCACTTAATGGAATAGTGTTAAGTGGTATAGTATTTACAATCAATTTTTTTACCATGCCTGATTATAAACTTGCATTTGTGGTGTCACTTGCATTGCTAAGTGTTATTATACTTGCATCTTTAATGGGCACTGTTACACCACTTATATTGGAAAAGCTGGGTTTTAATCCTGCACTGGCAGCAGGACCCTTTATAACAACAGCTAATGATCTTTTAGGGCTGGCTATTTATTTCCTGGTGGCTAAAGCATTAATGACCGTTTAAGATGAAAGGAAAAATACTTATAGTGGATACAATTCATCCATCTATTTTTCCCGAACTGGAAGCATTGGGTTTTGCTTCAGATTACTTACCTGATATTTCAAGAGGGGAAGTTCTCAAAATTATTTCGGGTTATCGTGGGATCATTGTTCGCAGCAAACTTACAATAGATGCTGATCTGTTGAAGAGAGCTTCACAATTGGAATTTATAGCCAGAGCAGGGGCAGGAGTTGATCTGATAGATGTTACAGAGGTTAATAATCGGGGAATTAAGATATTTAATGCAGGTGAAGGTAACAGAAATGCTGTGGCTGAACATGCCATAGGTATGCTTTTATGTCTGTTAAATAAAATACATACAAGTGATCGTGAAGTGAGAAATTTTCAATGGCGAAGAGAAGAAAACCGGGGATATGAATTAGGCAAGCTTACAGTAGGTATAGTGGGCTATGGTAATACAGGTCGTGCCTTTGCTAAAAGACTTTCCGGATTTGGATGCAAGATACTTGCTTATGACAAATATCATAAGTTAACAGGTGATGAATTGGTTAAAGAGGCGGGGATGGAAGAAATATATTCAAATGTTGATATTCTTAGTCTTCATATACCTTTGAATATCGAGACTAAAGGAATGATAAACAAAGATTTTCTTGACAGGTTTAAGAAGAAAATCTGGCTTGTAAATACTTCAAGGGGGGAAATTGTAAAATTAAAAGACTTGAATGAGGCCCTTGATAATAGGACTGTATCAGGTGCTGCCTTAGATGTTCTGGAAAATGAAAATTTGCATAATTTGAATATTGATCAAAAACTAAATTTAGAAAATCTGGTTAAGAGAGATAACGTGGTTTTTACCCCGCATGTGGCAGGGTGGACATTTGAATCACTGATAAAAATCAACCAGACATTGGTAGGAAAAATACGAGATCATTATGGCAGCTAGGGTTGATTTTTTATTTTAAAAAAATTTTATAATTTTACATCGAACGGTTGAGAAAGCCGTTTTTTTTATTGTGTACCTGTTAACTTAAAATCGATATGGCTTACACTTACTACACTGAAGAGGGCTTAAAAAAACTTAAAGATGAATTGAATCATCTTAAGACTAAAGGCCGTTCAGAAATGGCCAAACAAATTGCTGAAGCCAGGGATAAAGGAGATTTGAGTGAAAATGCAGAATATGATGCTGCTAAAGATGCTCAGGGATTGCTGGAATTAAAGATCAGCAAACTGGAAGAAATTATTGCGAACGCCAGAGTAATTGATGAATCAAACATTGATTTAAGCAAAGTTTCTATACTGTCAAAAGTAAAGATCAAAAATAAAAAGACAAAGGCAATTGTGGAATACACTTTAGTGTCTGAAGAGGAAGCTGATCTTAAAGCCGGGAAGATTTCAGTAAAATCTCCAATCGGAAAAGGATTGCTTGGTAAAAAAGTAGGTGATTCTACAGTTATAGAAATACCTGCCGGAAAACTTGAACTTGAGATAATAGAAATCAACAGATAATGGCGAGTATTTTTACCAAAATAATTAATGGTGAAATTCCTGCTTATAAAGTGGCAGAGGATGAACATTGCCTTGCATTTCTCGATGTTTATCCTCTTGCTTTAGGACATACTCTGGTGATTCCTAAAAAAGAAATAGATTATATTTTTGATATTGATGACGAGTTGTTCACCCGTTTGCATTTGTTTAGCAAGAAGGTAGCACTTGGATTGAAGAATGCTGTTCCATGTCTCAGAGTCGCTGTTTCTGTTATAGGAATAGAAGTACCTCATGCCCATATTCACCTCATTCCTTTGAACAGCATGGGAGATGTAAATTTTTCTAAAAATAAATTACAATTCTCTAAAGAAGTAATGGAGGAGACAGCTGATAAAATAAGAGCAAACATTAGTTTGTAAATTTGAAAATCGAAATTCGAAATCCGAATCATTGGTAAGGTTTCGAATTTCGATTTTCGTAATTCGAATTTCATTTAAACTTCAGTTACTTTATTCCCCACTACAAACGTCCTTTCTATACCAAGTTTCTCCGACAGGTAATGCATCAGATAACTTAACGATACAGTCGCTGTGATTGGAGAGAATTTTTCCTGGATATTCAGTTCTTCCAATATTGCTGTTTCTGCTCCTGCAGATTCTATCGTTCTTAATACTTTATTGGTTCTGTCATTGGATGGACCGTTTGTTTGAATGGCAATAACAAAACTACCTTCTGCAGTCTCTTTCGGTCCGTGGTCATATTGTGAAACTGCCATAGCCTGAAAAGGCAATTTGGTAGATTCGGATAATACAATAGAACTGTGGTATGCAGTAGGAAGGTTAGGTCCGTTACCGATTATATACAATCCGTTCAGCGATTTTTCTTTTACTCTTTGATATATTCTTTCCGCAACTTCCTTTCCCCATCCTTCATAATTGCCCATGTTGTTCTGCAATTTGTTTAATGCAGGTCTTACGTCTATACCGGCACCGGTAAAAAGGGTAATAAGTGTATTGATATATGTCTTGGTAGAAGAGCCTTCTTCAGGGCCGGCATTAAGCAAAATAAGCTTTTCCATGTTTTTACCGGCAGCAAGCGGACTGTCCTCGTAATTGGTGATAGCTATATAACGGTCGAATAACTCCCTGCACCAAAGCGTTTCTGAACTCCTTCCGGATTGCGAAACCAATACCCCTGATGGATTTTTCTTATTAGGTACCAGATAGTTAAAATATTCAGAGGCAATATCCGGAAAGATAGGAAAACCTAAGTATTTAAGAGTCAGGCATGCGTGATATGAAGAACCCATTCCAAGATAGGGAACGCGGAAAGGCAGTACTAAACCTCTTGATTTTTCATAACATATTTCAGCTTTTTCAGCTATTTCATGAATTTCTTTAAGTAGGATTTCCATATCTATTTGGTTTTTTTAACGATTCTATCAGGATTATCATTTAAAAAGCTGCTCCAGTCTTTAGGTTTGTCATTGACCACACCATTCTGAAAATGATGGCATAACGCGACAGCTAAAGCATCAGTGGCATCTAAAAGTTTAGGAGCTTCTTTAATTTTTAGTAAACGGCAAAGCATGGCCGCAACCTGTTCCTTCGATGCATTACCGTTTCCGGTCACAGATTGTTTAACTTTTTTTGGAGAATATTCCATTATCGGTACTTCCCTGGATATCGCGGCAGCAATAGCAACTCCCTGAGCCCTGCCCAATTTTAGCATAGATTGTACGTTTTTACCAAAAAATGGAGCTTCTATGGCCATTTCATCAGGGCAATATTCCTCGATTAATTGCGTAACTCTCTCAAATATTTTATTTAATTTTATTGCATGGTCGCTGTATTTGCTGAGATGTATTACTCCAAATTGCACCAGACTTATTTCTTTCTTGCGAATGCTGATAAGTCCATACCCCATTACCGTGGTTCCGGGATCCACACCCAAAAGTATCTTTTCCTTATCAATAGCCGTATTCTTCATTAATGCAATATAAACAGATACTACCTTGGAAAAAAGCAGGCCTGTTGAAAGAATATCAGACGGCCCTCAAAATACTTCTGTTTACTCTGTCTGCTTTTTTTATTTACAGTATTTTACGTAATAAACTTTCTCTTAGTGAAGATAATCTGAATTTTCTTCTCCTCATTATCAGTAAACATAATCTGGCATTCATTTTAGTTTTAACCTTGTTTCCGGTTAACTGGGGATTAGAAGCAATGAAATGGCAATTGCTTGCAGGAAAAATTGAATATACATCCTTCTGGTCTGCAGCAAAAGGTGTGCTTACAGGTGTAAGCCTGGGAGCTGTTACACCTCACGCTATAGGAGATTATGCCGGGAGAATACTTCAACTGAAAAGTAAAGAAAGAATTAAATCGCTTGGTGCTGTTTTCCTCAGCAGAATTGCACAGTTTTACGTTACAATTTATTTCGGAAGTATTGGTTTGTTATTTTTATTACATATTTCATATGCTCAAAAGAATTTTTTGCTGAGCTACTTAATTGTATTTTTTATCGTAATCGGCAATCTGTTTTTAATTGCAACGCTTTTACTGAAAAACAGGATATTGGCCCTGTTGTTAAACAACAGAAAGTTCAGGTTCATTACACGATACTTTCAAATAATAAAATCTTATTCCTATAGAGAGATATTCAGGGTTCTGGCATATTCCTTCCTGAGGTATATTGTGTTTTCTCTGCAGTTTATGATCCTTTTAATTGCCTTTGATGTAAATCCGGGCATATTGGAATTATTTTTAGGAGTATCCTTCGTTTTCCTATGCAAATCTGTAATACCAACTCTTTTTGATCTGGGAATAAGAGAAAGCGCCGCTTTATACTTTTTCGGATTATATCAGGTAGATCTGAATCATGTCTTACTGGCCAGTTTAATGCTGTGGATTATTAATATTATTATTCCATCTTTTCTGGGTTTATTGTTTATTTTTAAAATGAAATTTACAGAAAAGTGATAGTAGCTTTTTCCATTATTTTTTTCAGTTATTATATTTTGATAATCATCTTCATTTTTTCCTGGGAAAGGTTAAATGTTCCATCAGTTAAATTGAATCAGGTCCCGCTTTTACGCATCACGGTAATTATTCCATGTAGAAATGAAGCCGGAAATATCATTCACCTGCTAACAGATCTTGAAAACCAGGATTTGGAAAAAGAGTTTTTTGAGGTGATAGTTGTGGATGATCAATCCAGTGATAATACTTTACAGCTGTGCCATGAATTTCAAAAAAAAACAACCTTGAAATTAAAGCTGCTTAAGATTGAAGCGGGAAAAGATTTATGGATCTCAGGTAAGAAATATGCACTTAATTACGCAATTAATCACGCTGAAGGTGAAATAATAGTTACCACCGACGGTGACTGCAGGGCGTTAAAATCCTGGCTTTTTTCCATCCTGCACATTTTTAGCTCAACAGATGCAATAGCTGTATCCGGACCGGTAACCTTTCATAATGAAAACTCGCTTTTTGAAAAAATGCAAACTATGGAATTTGCCTCGCTTGTAGGTAGTGGCGCTGCAACCATAGGGCTGGGTTTTCCGACAATGTGTAATGGAGCGAACCTGGCATTTAGAAAACAAGCTTTTCTGGAGGTAAATGGCTACAAGGGCGTAGAGAACATTCCTTCAGGAGATGATGAGTTCCTATTTCATAAGTTACATAAGAGATACCCGGGCAAACTTTATTTTCTGAAGGATAAAAGAGCAATAATTAGTACTTATGCTAAAAGTAGTTTTCGGCAGTTTGTTTCCCAAAGGAAAAGATGGGGAAGCAAGTGGAAAAGTTACCAGTATACGGCAATCCGATTATTAGCGTTACATGTTTTTACAATTAATTTTCTGCTGATATTAAGTTTTTTACTTAGTGTAATAAATCTTTACCCTAAGCAAGTTTTTTTATTGTTTTTCCTAGGTAAATTATTTTTTGAATTTGTATTTTTGATTAATATCATACGTTTTTTAGGCAAGAGATTTAATCCGCTTGTCTTTTTACTGACATCCCTGTTTTACCCTTTTTATGTTTGTTTTATAGCAATCGTAAGCCTGACGGGTAAATTTGAATGGAAAGACAGAAAATTTTAAAACTGATTTCAGTGACTGACGTAGAATTTGAAATTATTGATGAACTGTATTTTGTAAAGACTTTTGGTAAACTGAAAGATTCTTTAAAAATGCAAGAGCAAGAACTTAAAGATCATCTGATCTCACTTATTGAGAAGGGCTGGATAAAAATTTTAGATAAGGAGACTGAGGAAGAGATTGATTCCAGAGACGATTTTCAAAATAATTATATGAATTACAATTTCCTGGTTAGCAAAGCAGGTTTAATGGCACATAATAGCAGATAGTAATGGTAAAAAAGAAAGATCCTAACATTGTAAGAACCCCCTCTTATTATGTCAAAAAGAGGTTGCTTAAAAATAAGCCTGCCATGTTCGGTTTTTTAATTATTGTATTTGCTCACGTTGTGGCTATACTTGGTTATTTGATAATGCCTGATCAGACTCCAAATGCCAACGACGGCTCTGCTCTGATCAAAAAGAAGCCTATAGGGTTTGAAGCCCAGTTATTGAAATTCAGAAAAAACAGGGAAGTGCCTAAGGTTAACTTTCTGGAAAGAATGTATCTTGGTCAGGAAAGCGAGTATATAATGCAGCCTATTTCAAGCTATAGAATTGAAGGGCTTAATGTGAAATACAGCTTGTACGGGAAAGAAGACCAGGAACTTACTGCCGATCTTGTTACAGCAACCAAACCAATTTTTGTTGGCGAATCAGAGAAATTAAAAACTCCCACTGGTCAGAATTATATAGTGGAAGGAGATATAATCACCTACCTGGATATGCATGAAAATGTCCAAACTGTCACTATCGAGCAATTGGTAAAAGAGTTTCTGAATAATAATATTGAAGAAAGAAAGTTTTTATTAGGAACCGATAAAGCCGGAAGAGACATTCTGAGCAGATTGCTTTTCGGAACAAGGATCTCGCTTTCGATAGGTTTTATTTCCGTTCTTATCTCGTTGATAGTAGGAGTTACCCTCGGTGCTTTAAGCGGTTTTTTCGGAGGGTTTATTGATAAATCCATTATGTGGCTTATGACCGTTGTATGGTCTATACCCGGAATTATGCTTGTTATCGCCATTAGTCTTGCATTACAAAGCAGGGGAGTGTGGGTTGCATTTGTAGCTGTAGGTCTTACTATGTGGGTCGAAGTAGCAAGGGTTGTAAGAGGACAAATCTTAAGTATTAAAGAAAAGTTATTTGTTGAAGCAGCCAGGGCCTTAGGTGTAGGTAGTTTAAGAATAATTTTTGTGCACATTCTTCCCAATATTATGGGGCCTCTCATAGTTATTGCTACAGCTAATTTTGCTTCTGCAATTCTTATTGAAGCAGGTCTTAGTTTTCTTGGTCTGGGAGTGCAGCCACCAATGCCTTCTTGGGGAATGATGGTAAATGAAGGTTATAATTCCATGCTTTCAAAAGATGCCGGATATCTGGTAGTATTGCCTAGTATCTGTATATGTATATTAGTACTTGCTTTCAACCTGTTTGGTAATGGCCTTAGAGACGCCTATGATCCCCAAAGTTCAGTCAAGTGGTGATAAGTCACTTGAAAATACACTTCAGCTCAAGCAGCTGGAATTGAACTCCCTGCTGGAGGTTACTCAGGCAATTAATTCTAATTTGTCGGAAGAATCATTATATAAAATTTTTTATTTTACTCTTATTGCCAATCTTAAAATAAAAAGATTTGCGCTTTATGTTCTTGACGAGGAATGGAACTGCAAAGTTAGCTTCGGGATTAAGCAGGATTTAAAAAATAAAACTCTTCCCAAAAAAATTCTTCAGATTTCTACTATCTGTTCAATGGATTCATCCATAAAAGGATTTGAAGAGTTTGATTTGGCTATTCCCGTCGCACATAAAACAAATGTTCTTGCTTATGTGCTTTTGGGTGGTAATGCCGATCAGAATGAAAAAACAGATATTCCCTTCATTCAGACTTTTGCCAACATTATTATTGTGGCAATTGAGAATAAAAAACTCGCAAGGAAAGAGCTTGCCCAACAGGCACTAAAGAAAGAACTTGAAATTGCACGCGATGTACAATCTCTGTTGTTTCCTAAATCTCTTCCATATACAGATAATCTGAAATTAAAAGCTGATTATCTTCCCCATCATACTATAGGAGGAGATTATTATGATTACATTGAGCTCGATAAAAACAAGTTTATCATTTGCATTGCGGATGTTTCAGGCAAAGGCATACCTGCCGCATTGTTGATGTCAAATTTCCAGGCCTCTCTTCGCACGCTTACTCGTCAAACCGATGATTTGAAAAAAATAGTCAATGAGCTTAATTACATTATTAAACTTAATGCTAAAGGAGACAGATTTATTACCTTTTTTATTGCTCTGATTGATACTTCAAAAAATAAAATAAATTTTATTAATGCTGGTCATAATCCGTCTTTCATAATTTCTTCTGAAGGCCGGGTGGAGATAATGGATAAAGGAACTACTGTCTTAGGAGTTTTTGAAAATTTACCTTTTATGGAAGAAGGTGAAATTGCCTATACCAAAGATTCTCTCTTGTTTTTATATACAGATGGAATTACTGAAACCTCCAATGCCAAAGATGATGAATTTGGCCAGGAAAGGCTGTTGAAGGTTTTGTTGAAAAAGAAAAATGAAGACCTTTCAAAAATGCACTCAGATCTCCTTAAGGATCTTAACAAGTTTAAAGGGGATAAAATTTTTCCTGACGATATTACTATATTTAGTTGCAGAATTAGCTGATAATATTAATATTCGGGAAAGGATTTTTCATTTCTCCCTAAATAGAATGATTTCCTGTCTGCTTTTATCTTTCAGTATCACTTAAACCCTGATGGATTCTAATTATTTAAATAAGGTCTTTCATGTGTTATATCCCACTCTAACCTGGAGAAAGCCTGTAGGAAGTAAAAATATTTACCTGACTTTTGATGATGGTCCTATTCCCGGTTTAACCGAATATGTGCTGGATGAACTTAAAAGTTTTAATATAAAAGCTACTTTTTTTTGTGTTGGAGAAAATGTAAAAAAACATCCTGAGATTATTTATAAGGTGCTTGAAGAAGGGCATTCTGCAGGAAATCATACCAATAATCATCTCAACGGATGGAAATGTGATGATGACCAATACCTGGAAAATATCAGAGCATGTGAAGATCGCCTTAATTCAGTAAGGAAAGAGGCGGGAATCCGGTTAGAAGGCAGCAAATCTATTTTCAGGCCGCCTTACGGGAAAATTAAAAGAAGCCAGATAAAGAAAATTTCCGGTGAATTTGATATTTGTATGTGGGATGTACTCACAGGAGATTATGATCAGCAATTATCACCAGATCATTGTTTAAACAGAAGCATAAAACATGTCAGTCCTGGCTCGATAGTAATTTTTCATGACAATATAAAAGCTGAAAAAAATCTCAAATACGCATTGCCCCGCTTTCTGGAACATTTTCTTACGGCAGGATATCAATTTGATAAATTATGAAACTGATTGTTCTGGTCCTGTTTTTTTATTTTTCACTATTCTATGTAATTCAGTTTATACAACTGATCCTGATAACATTATTGAAGAATGATCCTTGCAGAAAAACAGACCAAAAACCTTTCGTTTCAATATTGATTGCCTGCAGAAATGAGGAAAAAAATATTGTTGACTGTCTTAGCTCTATCAGCAAACTGGATTATCCGTATGATAAGTTAGAAGTACTAATAGGAAACGATAACTCCACCGACAACACTGCAGTACTTGTAAAGGATTTTATCAGAGATAAGCCAAATTTCAAACTTATAGAAATTACCGGCCTTTTAGGTAAAGCAAAGGCTAAAGCTAATGTGTTGGCATGGTTGGCTAAAGAAGCTAAAGGTGATATTTATTTTATCACAGACGCCGATATTATGGTACCTTCAACATGGATACATGGTATGCTTGGCGTAAGCAAAAACAGTATTGGAATAGTTTCAGGCGTAACAGGAATAAAGGGAAAAGGATTGCTTGCTGCTATGCAGAACTTTGAATGGATCTATTCATTCGGTCTTATAAAAATTTCCACTGATGCAGGCCTCCCTGTTACAGCAGTTGGAAACAATATGTATATTACAGCAGATTGCTATAAGAGCACCGGTGGTTATGAGAACCTGGATTTTTCAGTAACTGAAGATTTTAAACTATTCAGAGAAGCTTTGTCTAAAGGCTGGGATTACAGGAATCTTCTTAATCCATTAGTGTATGCAGAATCAAAACCTTTGACATATTTGAAAGATTTATTTAAGCAAAGGAAAAGATGGATGCATGGAGCAGCAAAACTTCCGATTATTCTGGTAATTGTACTTACGGTACAAGGAATATTTTTTCCTTTTATAATTTCTGCACTGTTCTTTTTTCCAAAACTTGCTTTGGTTTGCTGGTTGGCAAAAATATTTTTTCAACAGTTTTTTATCAGCATAGTTTCTCACAAATTGGGAAGAAGGAAATTTAAAAATTGGATTTACGCTCCGGCATTTGAGATTTATACAGGAGTTTTGTCTGTTTTATTTATGTTATATTATCTGATGCCGGGAATAGCAGATTGGAAAGGAAGAAAATATTAATGCAGATTATAGATACACACTCCCATATTTACGCAGAAGAATTTGATGCGGACAGAGATTTTATCCTGGAAAAGGCATTTGATTCAGGATTGCAAAAAATTTTGATGCCCAATGTAGATCATACTTCAATTGACAGAATGATGGAAGTTGAAGAGAAATATCCTGGAAGGTGTGTTTCTATGATGGGTTTACATCCTTGTTATGTCAAAAAGAACTTTGAAAAGGAATTGTATCTGGTTGAAGACTGGCTGAGGAAAAGAAAATTTGCTGCGGTAGGTGAAATTGGCATAGACCTTCACTGGGATACAAGCACAAGAGCAATTCAGGAAGAGGCTTTTCTTATTCAACTCGACTTTGCCAGAAAGTATAAATTACCGGTGGTTATTCATTCCAGAAATGCCTTCAGGGAAGCTATGGATATTGTACTAAAAAATCCTGACGGACTATCAGGCGTTTTTCATTGTTTTACAGGAGATGAAAAAGATGCAGAAGAAATTTTTGATATCGGATTTTATATAGGAGTAGGTGGAGTGGTAACTTTTAAAAACAGCGGTCTGGATAAAGCCATGGAAAAGCTGGACCTAAGTCATGTTGTTTTAGAGACAGATGCCCCATATCTTGCTCCCGTTCCACACAGGGGAAAAAGAAATGAACCTCACATGATCAACCTGGTAGCTGAGAAACTGGCAATGGTAAAGAATCTGGATAAAGAAGAGGTTATATCTATTGCTACTGAAAATTCTATTAACCTATTTCCGAATGCCTTCAAATAAATCTACCGTACTCGTTATTTATACCGGTGGAACCTTTGGAATGATATATGACAAAGGACAAGGAACCCTTGTGCCATTCAATATTGAAAGTATACTGGATTATATGCCGGAGTTGCAAAGGCTGAATTCGAATGTTGAATTCACTACCTTTGAAAAGCCTCTTGACTCATCCAATATGATTCCGGGCCATTGGCTCCGAATGGTTAAGATTATACAGGCAAATTATAACAAATATGACGGATTTGTTATACTTCATGGTACAGATACCATGGCATATTCTGCATCGGCATTAAGTTTTTTACTTGAGAATCTTGACAAGCCTGTAATTTTTACCGGTGCTCAATTGCCCGTTTCGGAAGTTCGTAGCGATGCGAGAGAAAATTTTATTACCGCCATTGAAATAGCAGGAGCAAAGGAGAATGGTAGAAGCATAATTCAGGAGGTGTGCATCTATTTTGATTATTATTTACTAAGAGGCAACAGGTCAAGGAAAGTTCAAAGTAATCACTTCGATGCGTTTATGAGTGAGAACTATCCATATCTGGCTCAGGCTGGAATCAGTATTGAGTATAATAAGACTGCACATCTGAAGCCGGGAAATGAGAACATCAGATTCTATGACCGATTGGATGAGCGTATCAATGTTGTGAAGTTATTCCCGGGAATATCAGAAAGGGTACTTGAACAAGCATTAATTATAGATGGAATTAAAGGTATTATTCTGGAAACCTTTGGTGCAGGAAATGCACCTGCTTTTGACTGGCTGGCAGGAGTAATCAGAAAGACGGTTGATTCCGGAGTAGTAGTATTTAACGTTTCGCAATGTGTAGGAGGAAGAGTGAATCAGGAACAATATCAGACAGGTAGGATTCTGAAAAATGCAGGAGTAATAAGCGGAGGAAGTGTAACCTCTGAAGCAGCAGTTGCCAAGTTAATGTTTGTTCTAGGTAACGAGCCATATAAAAGTGACCCGGGAAAGTGGCTACAAACCCCGTTAAGAGGAGAAATGGAATTATAAATTTCCGCATTTACTTTTAACCTTAGGTAAAAATTGATTTCTTTGCAGTCCGAAAATATTTAGGTTAACCAGATATTATAAAGTCGAGATTTTAATTTTTCGAGTTTCGAATTTCGGATTTTGAATTTATAACGGAGAGGTGTCAGAGAGGCCGATCGAGCACGCTTGGAAAGCGTGTGTACCTGAGAGGGTACCGAGGGTTCGAATCCCTCCCTCTCCGCATGAATAGTAAAGACTATGATTTTTTTCATAGTCTTTTTTTTGTAATTGCTGATCTGAATTTTAACCTCATTTTAACTCAATTCATCGGAAATAAAATCCTGTTCTTCGTAACTATTGAAGATTATTTACGTTCAATTGATTTGTAAATAATCTAAAAATCTGATGCTTACAGTCAAATCAGTTTTGATTCTTGAGGACGATAACATAGAGACCTTCCTTGTAAAGTCAGAATTAAAGAAAATCCAATCGGTTAATTCTATCTTCAGCGCTGAAAAAATTTCTGAAGCCATGAATGTCCTTAAAGTAGAGTTTCTGGATAAAAACTCATACCCTGACATAATCTTATTGGACCTCAAACTGGGGCTTTCAGAAGGATGGGAGTTTATAGTAAAGCTTCAAAACCAGCATCCGGATGTCCTGTTGAAATCAAAAATATTTATCCTCACCAATTCAACCTCTCAAAGGGATATTAAAAAAGCACGTTCCTATAACGTAGCGGGTTATATTGAGAAACCTTTTAACATGCAAAAATTGATTCCCGCCCTTGCCTGCGAGCAATTTATCCTGGTTGTTTAATATTCCTTTCTTCAAATAAATCTATAATCCTGCAAAATAGTCCTGATTCCAACGGTCCAGTTCTATAATTCAGCCTCCTAATTTTCATGCTGCTAGTGTCCCGTTTTCGTCTCAAACTTCTTTTGTGACTGAAATGAAGTTTTGTTATCTAAATGTTCAGTTTAATTGAAATAAGGTAGGATTTTCAGGATTTTTTTGTGCTTTTTATCTGTAAAATCCTGTTAAAAATCCATCTGTTCTCACGGCTCAACCGCATTTTTTTATCTCATAAAACTTGTTTTGCCGTAAACACTGGTTAGATTCTTCATAAAAAAAGTCAGAAAAATCACATTTATATAAATCACTATGCAAAACAAATTATTACTATTAAAGGGCTTACTTTTATTTTTTGTAGCGTTCGTTTGGGGGAACAGCGCTTTTTCTCAATGTCAGCAATTGGTTTGGTCGGATGAATTCAACGGAACCAATATCGATATGACTAAATGGGAATTTCAAACAGGCACAGGAACATCTTATGGCTTACAACCTGGTTGGGGAAATAATGAAAGGCAATATTATACCAACAATGCTAATAATGCCAGAATTGTCGATGGCAAACTAGTAATTACTGCCCGTTATGAGCCTAACTATCTCGGTTCAGGAATGAATTACACCTCTGCAAGGTTAAGATCCAGAGGTAAGGGGGACTGGAAATATGGTCGCTTTGAGGCAAGCATTAAAGTGCCGGAGCCATTCTGGGATTCAAAGCACTGGCCTGCTTTTTGGATGCTTCCATACACCAACAATTGGCCTACAACTGGTGAGATTGACATTATGGAAACAGGAGCTAATGGTGAACCATGGAAATACTTCGGTACTATTCATTATAACTGCTCACCTTGTCCAGCACCGAAAAACCGACACACTGGTACAGGAGGAGTAAATATACCTGCAGGCACCGGAATACCTAATGACTTTGATTTATCTAAACAGTTCCATACTTACAGGGTAGACTGGTCTCCGGGCTTGATAGAGTGGTATGTAGATGGTGTTAAGAGAGGACAAAGGGTTCCATCCGATCTTACATCTACCGGAGCTCTTACTTCTGACTGGCCTTTTGATGCAACAGGATCAGGAAATAATATTCACTTTCTTTTAAATATTGCTGTAGGTGGGTGGTTCCCCGGTAACGAGGTGCCAAACAGTGCAAGATATCCTTTGTCTATGGAAGTAGATTGGGTGAGAGTATATAGCAATGTTTCAGCAACCCAGATAACAGGAAAGTCGAAAGTTCTTCAAGGACAAAATGCTGTTGAATATTCTGTGGCTCCTGCTACAGGAACATATACCTGGGCTGTGCCTTCCGGTGCTACTATTACTTCAGGACAAGGAACGAACAAAATTGTAGTGAATTATGGTGCCAATGCTACAAGCGGAAATGTTTCAGTAACCATTAATCCGGGAGGGAGCTGTGTTGCTGCTACGGCTAATCTGCCCGTGACGGTTGTTGCAAATACTTGCACTGTTACTTTAGATGATTTTGAAGCTACAGGACAAAGAAATTTGGGATATGCTTTTGCAACGGGTTGGTTGAATAGAACTAACACAACTTCTCCTTCCGATCCTTTTGGTTCATTCGCCAACCCAAGTGCTACCGGTATTAATACTTCAGCAAGAGTTTGCAAATACGAAAGAAACCCTGGCGTAACATATGATGTTATAGCTTACAATGATTTCGTTCTTGGTAATGCCGATCATATGAAAGCAGGGGTGATGGCTTTTAATATGGATGTTTATTCCGCAGCTCCTCAAGGAACACAAATAATCATTCAGCTGGAAAATAAAGACCTTGCACAGACCGGTTGGCCAAATGGTATTCACAGCAGATATGCTGCTACCACAGGTGCACCAAATACCTGGAACAGGTTAACATTTACTTTACTGGATACACCTTCACCTAACATGTCAGGTTCACTGGTAGATCAGATTGTGTTATTGTTTAATCCCAATTCCAACACCAATCATACATACTTTTTTGATAACTTCAGAAGGGTAGGTGCCACACCAAATACTTCAGCTATTACAGGTCCGAACTCGGCTTGTTCAAATCAAACCGGACTTAATTATTCCGTAACCGGATTTGTTGGTTCTACATATACATGGACTGTACCAACGGGTGCTACTATAGTGTCCGGACAAGGGACGAATGCCATTGTGGTAAACATGGGTACTACTGCAGGTTCGGTTACTGTGACTGAGCGCAGCTCTGTTAATTGCACTGGTCCTGTGAGATCTTTGTCTGTCGGGTTAACAGGAACATGTGTGCTTACTGCTAACTTCTCTGCTTCCACTGTGTCTACTTGTGCAGGATCGACGGTAACATTCACCGATCAAAGCACAGGTAAAATCGGTGGCGAAACCTTTTCCTGGAATTTTGGTCCCGGAGCTAGTCTTCCGGCAGGAACAACAGGTGCCGGTCCTCACAATGTGACATACAGCACAGGAGGTACAAAAACTGTTACACTCACGGTAACCAGAGGTGCAACAAGTTCCACTGAAACAAAAAACAACTACATTACTGTAGAGCCACCTCCGGCAGGTTGCCTTTTCTCAGATGATTATGATAATAATACAGTAAACTGGCTTTCAACAGGAGCATTCACTCATGCAGAATCGGGTACTGTATGGACTATCTCAAATACCGGACATGGAGAGTGGGATAATTTTATTTATACATTGAATAACGGTACTACTGCAAGGGCAATTAATTTTACCTGTCCGTTGAACAAACCTGTATTAAAAATCAGAGCAAGGGCATCTGCAAATTGCTTGCTAAGGATTATGTTGATGGATGGGAATGGAAATACTACTGACAATGTACCTTCATTTAACCTTGAGTTAACCACCACATACCAGACCTTTACTATTAATTACGCCGGAAGAATGTTTAATCAATATACCACACCTGGTCCTTTGGATTCTTCCAATGTGAACAGATTAATGTTTTTTATTAATCCGGGATATGTGAGTTATCCGCATGTAGGAACAAACAGGACTTATAATACCGCCTTTGCCGGTACAGTTGACGTTGACTGGATAGGTATAGGAGATAATTGTAATCAGTTTTCTCAACCTGTTGTGTCGTCCTTCACTCCTAATTGTGTGAGCCAGGGTACTTCTGTAACAATTACCGGATCAAACTTTAATGGTGCGACAGCAGTAAGGTTCAACGGGGTGAATGCAACCAGCTTTACCGTTAACTCTTCTACCCAGATTACAGCAGTTGCTCCTTCTGGTGTTACGGCTGGTACAATATCGGTTGTAGGTCCGGCAGGTACAGGAACCAGCAGTGGAAGTTATACGGTAGCAGTTACACCATCAGTTGTTATCGCGCTTACTTCAGGAACTAACCCTTCCTGTGTTGGCAGCAGTTTAACTTTCACAGCAACTCCTCAGAATGGAGGTACTTCGCCAACCTATCAGTGGAGAGTTAATACCACCAATGTTGGAACTAACAGCAATACATTTACAAGTACAACCATTACCAATGGACAGTCTGTATCATGTATTATGACTTCTAACGCTGCTTGTGTAACATCTGCGACTGCAACCAGTAATAGTATCAGTATCACAAGAAACAATTTGCCGACAACAGCTAATGCCGGCTCTAATCAGAATATAACAACAACGTCCACCCAGTTGGCGGCAAATACGCCTTCATCAGGTACAGGATCATGGTCGGTACAATCAGGAACAGGAACCTTTAATTCCGCTACCAATCCTTCTGCAACAGTTTCAGGATTATCATCCGGACCTAATGTATTAAGATGGACAATTACTAGCGGTGACTGTCCTCCTTCTACATCCGATGTTACTATCACAGTAGGAAATGCACCTAATGCAACAATCACCGGACCTTCTTCAGTGAATCAAGGCGAAACAGTTCAATACTCTGTAGCTTCAAATTCAGGTGCAACATTTAACTGGACTGTACCTGCAGGGGCAAGCATAATAAATGGAGCAGGAACTAATGTAATTACTGTGGTCTTTAATTCAGGTCCTGGAGGAAATGTTACCGTTCAGGTATCATCTGCCTTTGGTGTTGCAAATGATTCCAGAAATGTATCTGTAAACATTCCAACAGGTGTTTATAGTACTTCAGCTTCATATGTAAAAGTATTTCCAAATCCATTCTCCGAGGGTTTATCTATTGATGTTTCTGAAGACAGAACAATTGAAAGTTTAACGGTTCAGGATATGAATGGGAAAATTTATATCGATAATGGAAAATTGTCTGATAATGAAAACCTGGGATCCGAACTTCCGGCAGGAGTGTACCTGCTTAAAGTGAAGTTTTCAGAAGGAAGAGAAGAGTTGATTAAATTGGTGAAAACTCCATAAGAAAATCAGTAGGCAGTAGCCAGTAGGCAAGTAAAAAGTCGATAGTCAAAAGTCGGCGGTCTCGATAACAAAGTAAGAGGCGGCCGACTTTACTTTTTTATTTTTAATTAAGAATCTGTAGGAAGAGTAAGAGTAAGAGTGCGAAGTGTAATGTTCCCGTCTTTGCGAGGCATGGAATCGAAGTATATATAACTTAAGTTATAAATATTAACCTTAAAGGTTAATAAAAGAAATGCCGAAGCAATCTGGTATGATTAACAGATTGCTTCGGCATTTCTTAGATCTTATTAATATTATAACAAGAGGATTAAATAACAGTATTCAATGCCTTGCAATGACGGGATAACTAAACGACTTTGTTTTTCAATCCTTAATTCTTAACTCTTAATTCTTAATTACTCAAATAGTGAATTTTCGAAACGCTGAATTTGACAGGGATTTTCATGCCTTTCTCAAGCTTACGTTTTCTGGTATTGATTCTCAAGCTAAGTTGATTGTTAAATTTCACTTCCAGTTCATAACTGTCTCCCAGATAAGAAACTTTTTTAATTACCCCTATGGCGTGCGCTTTGTCTTCTTTACATATACATATATGTTCCGGCCTTATGCATGCTTTGGATTTTCCGGAGGTGTTTATGGGAACAATTTTATTTAAAGTAGCTACCGGTACAATATTTACTTGTCCGAACAAATAGGCTACATATTCATTTGCAGGTTTTTCATAGATATTTTTGGGACTGTCTAATTGAATAATTTCTCCATCTTTCATTACAGCAATAAAATCAGAAAGTGAAAGAGCATCTTTTAGATCATGTGTTACGAAAATGCAGGTTAATTTTTTTTCTTCAATAACAGCAAAGATTTCTTTTTTAATCTGGTCCTTCAAAATAATATCCATATTACTGAATGGTTCGTCCATCAGTATCAGAAGGGGTTCGTCAGCCAATGCTTTGGCAAGTGCAACTCTTTGTTGCTGTCCTCCTGAAAGCTCACGCGGGAGTTTGTGTTCCAGATTTTCCAGGTGAGTCAGCCGCAGTAACTCTTTTACTCTTTCTTCCCTGTAACCATCATTGTAGTATCTCAGATGGTAAAGAATATTTTCTTTGATTGTATGTTTTGGAAATAAATTATATTCCTGAAAAAGCATTTTAATCTGTTGATGTCCCGGTACAAGATTTTCAGATGGACCTTTTACCTTTTCACCATTAAAAAGTACTTCTCCTGAATCAGGATCAATCAAGCCATTTATTATTTTGAGAAGGGTGCTTTTGCCTGATCCGTTTTCTCCTACAATTGCAAGAGTTTTACCTTGTGCAAGACTAAAGTTGACTCCATTTACTGCATTGTCCGCATTTGCAGCATATTTTTTTTGGATATTGGATATTGATAATAAGTCCATTAAGAGCTCTTTTGTGGGAAATTAATAAAACAACATCAATTTTTTGGAATATTTTTTATTTATCTTGTGCAGTCTATTTACATATATGTCCACAAATACAATTGTTAAGAATGATAAGAAGCTGATCAATGCCTGGTGTATGTACGACTGGGCCAACTCAGTATATTCTCTTACAATTACCACAGCAATATTTCCTAGTTACTATCTTGCCGTAACTTCCAAAGAATTTTACTTCCTGGGGTTTAAGGTAATTAATTCTGCCTTGTATTCATTTGCTTTATCTGCAGCTTATTTATTTGCTGCGATATTAAGCCCATTTTTAACCGCCATCGCAGACTATACCGGGAAAAAGAAATTATTCATGCAGTTGTTTTGCTATATAGGCAGTGCCTCATGTGCCTATTTATTTTTCTTTACCAAAGACAATGTGACCTTACCTATCCTGGCTTTTATGGCAGCCACTGTTGGATATAGCGGAAGTATTGTTTTTTATAACGCATTCCTGCCTGAAATAGCAACAGATGATTATGTAGATAAAGTAAGCGCTAGAGGTTTTGCTTATGGTTACGTAGGAAGTGTGCTTCTTTTGATATTTAACCTGGTAATGATACTTTTTCCTGAATTGTTTTTCCCGGTTCAAAATAAGGTGAATGAATTACTAATGAATAATCCTGGTATTACTTATGACCAGGCCCTGGAAGACGTAAAAGGCAAGTACGCAGGTCTGTCATCCAGGATATCTTTCTTATCCGTTGGGTTTTGGTGGTTTGCTTTTTCTCAATATACCTTCTGGTATCTTCCTTCTAATGTACATCGGAAAAAAGCAACCGGAAACTGGTTGTTTAATGGTATAAGAGAGCTAAGAAAAGTTTTACATGAATTAGAATGGCAAAAATATCTGAAAATATTTTTGATTTCTTTCTTTCTATATAACCTTGGTGTACAAACTGTGATGTTAATGGCGACTATATTCGGAAAAGAAGAATTGAATTTGCATACCGGACAGTTAATAGGAGTAATATTGATCATTCAAATCATTGCTATTTTCGGAGCAAATATCTTTGCAAGAATAAGCAGCAGGGTAGGTAATATTTACAGTCTTGCTATAATATTAACTGTTTGGATTGCTATCTGTATCATTGCCTTTCTTATAAAAACGGATATTCATTTTTATGCACTGGCTGTTATTGTGGGGTTTGTAATGGGAGGTGTTCAGTCCATGTCGAGATCGACCTACTCAAAACTAATTCCGGATAATACTACAGATAATGCTTCTTATTTCAGTTTTTACGACGTGGCAGATAAGATTTCTACCTTCAGCGGTACTTTATTGTTTGGGCTGGTAACCAATGTTACTGGTAGTATGCGTATGAGTGCACTTGTGCTTGCAGCATTTTTCATAGCAGGTTTGATTATTATTCTCCGTATACCTTCAAAAGTGGTTTATAATATTGAAGTAAATAATGAAGGAAAAATTGAATTGTAGATACAGATGTAAGCAGACAAGCTTATTCGGCCTGTCCGCTACCGGTTTTTTCTACATTAGTATATCTTCTTTCATTTGATCCGGAGGTGCCTTCAGGAATATTATCATAATCTGTTTTATATGGCAATTCTCCCGAAGAACCGGAGGGCTCTTTATAATCCTTTTTCTTATTGATATCTTTTTTTCTTTTTATTTCGAAGTCGTCAATTTTATCTCCATGCTTTTTTGTTGAACTATCCTGTTCAGGAAATTTTTCATTAAAGTCCATAATCACCTCCTAAGTATATATTAGTTCTTTTTTCAACTCAAATTTTTTCATAAATACAGCAGCAACTACTTTCTGTGCAACGCTTTTAGCTGTTTTAGGTCCTGCACCTGTAATAAATGGCAGATCGGTAACATGATAGTAAGGGTTCACATTACTTTGAAGGACATCTGTTGTTTTAATGTCCGCGCCGGCTTCTTCAAGTTTTTTCTGATTGCTGAACGGCAAAGGGAGATACTGTTCATACACCCATCCGGTTTTAATGAGGATGTTATCCAGTACATCGGGAAAGCCGGTGATTTTTTTCCCTGCCACAATGGAAAGGGCTTCATCTTTTACAAAGGCAAATGTTGAAGTGGCGTGACATACCGCAGACAGAATTTTTCCTGCTTTGTATGCCTGATATATCTTTTCATGTAAGGTTGGGTTTACATTGACATCCAAAAGGCAACCATGGCCTCCCGGCAGATATATGGCATCATAATTTTCAGGAACCATATCATAAATTGCTTTTACATCAGCAGCTGTCCTGTAGGATATTTCCTTGCCAAGTTCGGTAGCAGGGGAATTGCTGTCGCTAACTCCTAAACCCAACAAAGAAAGCAATGGATGCTTTTCTATGCTTTTAGGGTCAACTTTTGCGGGCTTTCCAAGATCGGTGTACAGGTCTATTTCCCAACCCTCTGACTTAAACACTTTATACGCATCGTACAATTCTTCCCAATGAAACCCAACAGTGCTGGGTATAATTGCCACTTTTTCCATACCAGTACTTTTATTCAAAACAAAAGTATTCAGGGTAAAAGTTGCAGCTTTACGGTGGAAGAGGACCTGTATATTGGGTACAGGGAACAGACCCCCATGAGCAGGGAAGATGATAATTGATCTCTACAGGCAAAAAGGATTTTTCTTTTCCTGTTATACAAAAGGTTGCATCGGGTGTTTTGATCCAGTCCTGCAGGCAGACAATATCGGTCTTATAATAATATTCAGTTTCCTGAGAATGATCTTTTAAAATCTGGTTAAATAAATTTTTGTCTCGTTTCCGATCGTCAACTACAACATAATTTCCCGGAGGAAGCGATATTTGAAATTCCCCCTTGCTGTCAGTTATTATAGTTGAGATTATTTTCTTTGCAGTATTGTTTTCTTTCCCTTGTCTTATATACAAAGTTTTGTTGGCAAGAGGCTGCTGTCTCTGATGCAATTCTAAAATTTCATCCGTAGGAGCTGCTCCTCCGCAATAAGATGATGTAAATGTTACTCGTCCTTTAACAATGTATTTTTTCTGTTTTTGAAGGCAATTCAAAAATAAAAGAAATGAACATGAAATAAGAAGGAGATAGAAACGACTCATCCCATAAAAATAAAGCTTTGAGCATTTTGCTCAAAGCTTTATTTAATTCAGGCCTCCATTATTTTCATCCGGTCTTTTCTTTTTAAAATTGGAAGCCCTGTTTTTGGATTTTCGATAATAGTGTAACCATCCGGTAAATAATCAATGCAATCCTTATTCTCTTTTTTAGAGAAGAAAAATAGTTTACCTTTTCCTGACCTCCCTAAAGGTCCTCTTAAATTCAGGAAGTAAGTAACTCCCTTTTTGTTTTGATAGGAATATGCCATAGCTGTTAAATTTTCAGTTTTAACAGAGGGTAGTTCCATTTGTTATATAAATCTTTTAGAAAGGGTTTGTAAGGGAGAATTTTAAGGCACCAGGCAATTATGAAGTAAAGCTGATTGGATTTATGGACTGAGGATACAAAAAAAGCTACTTTATAAAGTAGCTTTTTTTCTGCATTTAGATTTGTCAGATTTTGCATGGTATGCCCCCGAAGAACATGCTGAAACAACTGTTGTCATTAGCAATACCATAGTACAGAATATAATAGTTGATTTTTTCATTTCCGGAGTTGTTATTAGTTTCTATTAAATTTAAAAAAACATTCGGAAATATCAAATACTGAATAAAAAATCTTCGAAAGTTTATATTTCTAATGGTACTATTTTAAGTTATTCGAAAATCAGGTGTTTAACAGATTCTCCTGAACTTGCCAGTTCGATCAGGGAGTCAATGCCGATTTCAAGATGTTTTTTAACAAACTTTTCTGTTACCATTTTATCACTCTTTTCTGTTTTTACCCCTTCCGGATCCATTGGATTATCAGAAACGAGCAGCAATGCCCCATGTGGTATTCCATTTGTAAAGCCAACCACAAAAATTGTTGCAGTTTCCATATCGATACCCATAGTGCGGATGTCTTTCAGGTATTGCTTGAATTTTTCATCATGTTCCCATACTCTTCTGTTGGTAGTGTATACAGTGCCAGTCCAATAATCAAGCTCATGCTTTTTAATCATAGAGGATACAGCTCTTTGTAAACGGAAGGAGGGAAGAGCAGGAACTTCCGGAGGCAGATAATCATCGGAAGTACCTTCACCTCGTATGGCAGCAATAGGCAGAATAAGATCACCTATTTTGGTTTTCTTCAAACCACCACATTTTCCAAGGAAGAGGGCCGCCTTAGGTGTAATGGCCGAGATAAGATCCATCACAGTGGCCGCCATGGCACTACCCATGCCGAAATTGATCAAAGTAATATTATTGGCTGTAACGGTTTGCATTGGTCTGTTGCGACCTTTGATCTCAACATTGCCAAATTTCTCTGAAAATATCTCCAGATAATTAAAGAAATTGGTGAGAAGAATATACTCTCCGAATTCATTCAATGCTGTTCCTGTATACCTTGGCAGCCAGTCTTTAACTATTTCGTCTTTGGTTTTCATCTCCTGTATTTTTTAATTTTCAAACCGGCCTGATGCTGCCGGTTTATTTAGTTGCTATAGTTTTAGAATTTTTTCTTTAATTATGATATCTTGGATACTATGTACCAAAATGAAAATTCAAGGTTAAATTTACCTTCTTTTGATTACAAAATAAAGGAATCAGAGGGGAAACATTACATTTTTGATGTCATTAGGAAGAAGTACATATTTATTACACCTGAGGAGTGGGTAAGGCAGCACTTTATACATCTTCTGTTGTCCCAATACGGATACTCAAGAAGTCTTATAAGAATAGAAGGTGGTCATATCTATAATGAGCTTAATAAGCGGTCAGATATTCTGGTTTATGACAGGAATGGGTTACCACATCTTCTTGTGGAGTGTAAATCTGCAGATATTGAAATTGATAAAAAGACTATTCTTCAGGCAAGTATCTACAATCAGAAGTATAAAGCACCTTACCTGGCAGTTACGAATGGCATCAATCATTTCTGTTGGAAAATAGATCATGATACACATTCATTCACCCAGCTCAAAGATCTTCCGAAATTTTCCGAATAAATTACTCCTGGCTTTGCAGGTATTTATACCAGTTGTTTTCTATGAGTCCGTTGTTGAAATATTGAACGTAGGCTTTTAGCTTTTTTTCATATATTTCTTTTTTACCTGCAAGTTCACTTTCCTTTTCCGGATTCAGGCTGATAAGACTGGTTGTTGCATCCGGACTGAGGTTAACTATTCCTTCTCTGGTAATCAGAGAATAGTTATTGTTCGAATAAATAAGGGCATAACCTTCCTGCTTGTCGGAGAAAACAGAACTTCCGAAAAATACAGGATTTGGATTAGGTATGTTTAAATAGTCAAGCACGGAGGGCATTATATCTGCATGTTGAGTAATTCTTTCGCTATCCGGTACAGATATTTTTTTCCCTGGGTGAAATAATATAAGAGGTACATCAAATCCTCCGGTTTGAGTCTGATATATCGGATTTCCGCTTAAAGAAGTATGATCGGCAGTTATGATAAATAAAGTATTTTTGTACCAGTCAGTCTTGGATGCCGCTTCAAAAAACTTTCGAAGGCTATAATCTGCATAACCTATGCTTTCATGAATTTCCAGATCTCCCTTAGGAAACTTTCCCTGATATTTTTGAGGAATGGTAAAAGGGTGATGTGAACTTAAAGTGAATATGCTTGTCGCAAACGGTTGTTTAAATCTGGAAAGCATATTGCTACAATACTGCAGATAGGGCTCATCAAAAATTCCCCATTTTCCATCGAAATCTTTTTTGTCAGGATATTCATCCAGTCCATAGTATTCAAGGAAGCCAGCATTACGGGAGAAAGCATCGAAGCTCATGGTTCCGTTTTTACCTCCATGAAAGAAAGATGTATGATACCCGTGATCTCTTAGTATAGTGCCCAGTCCAATTACTTCATTGGTTTGATAGATAGAGGTAATATAAGGTTCATCCATCAGAGATGGAATCGACGCCAGAATGGATGGTAATGCTTCCACCGATCTTCTCCCATTTGCAAAATGATTTACCATATAAATACCTTCTTTTGCAAGGGAATCCATAAAAGGGGTGTAGCTTTTTTCATTCTCCAGACCCATATATTCAGTTGCAAAACTTTCACATATAAGAATTACAATGTTTTCTTTTACAGCAGGCTTTTCTTCTCCCGGAAATATTTTTCCGATCAATGCTACTATCTCTTTTTTCTTTTCAAAGAAGGTTACTTTGGAAATAGGTTGTATATCTATGGTGGTCAGAAAACTGAATGGAGTATTAAGCACAATGTTTCCTACTTTGGCAGGAGAAAAAATAAATGCATCATTTGGTCTAAGTGGTCTTAATTGAAATCCTCCGCGAAATACCAATACGGCTAATGCAGTTACAGTAAAAACTACCAGCGTTTGAAATCTTTTGTATCCCTTAATCTTTACACTGATAGTGTTTTTCATCGAAGGATAAAGTTTCCATATCAGGAAGCAAATTATTATGAAACCCAGGATAAAATACCAGTAATAGGATGCCAGTTGAACAGACTGATCCATCACATCACCTTTTATGCCAAGTATATCATAGGTGGTTCTCTTACCTGTGAATTTATAAAATTCAATATCAATCAGATTCAGAAATACCAAAGGCATATTCACAAGAAAGAACAACCATTTCAAGCCTTTCTGATAAGCTGGAAATTTTACAAACTGAAAAGGCAGGAGGCTAAAGAAAATAAAAGGAATATTAACTAAAGAAATAATTGACAGGTCAAACCTGAGTCCTGTAAGATGTGCCAGTAATACACTTTGAAAAGGTACGTCTGAGAAACTCCCATAGTTGAAGGCAAAGAACATAACTCTCATAATGGTGTATGTCACCAATAAAAGGCCAAGTCTTTTGCCCAGTAATAATAATTTATCCGAACTTTCTTTAAATATATTATTCATTATGAAAGTAAGCTATCGGCATTGGTAAATGGTAAATCAAATGCTTCTGCCAATTCTTTATATACAATTTTTCCTTTTATTATATTCAGACCTGCCTTAAGTTCCTGGTTTTCTTTGCAGGCTTTTAGCCATCCTTTGTTTGCAATTTGTGATATATAAGGCAAAGTCACATTTGTCAATGCCATGGTAGAAGTAAAAGGTACGGCACCTGGCATATTAGCTACACAATAGTGTATGATCTCATCGACTACATAAGTAGGATTTTCATGAGTTGTGGGCTTGCAGGTTTCTATGCATCCTCCCTGGTCTACCGCAACATCTATAACTACAGAACCTGGTTTCATAAGTTTAAGCATATCCCTCTTAACAAGCAGAGGTGCTTTACCTCCGGGTACAAGAACCGCGCCAATTACAAGGTCAGCAGTTTTGAGCGCTTCTTTAATATTTGATTCTGTAGAATATACTGTTGTAACATTGGAGGGTAGTATATCTGCTAATTGTCTTAACCTTGCAGGATTTATGTCCATGATAGTGACAGATGCTCCTAGTCCTGCTGCCATTTTCGCAGCGTTGGTTCCGACAATACCTGCACCTAAAATCACGACGTTCCCTGGTTTAACTCCCGGAACACCTCCCAGCAGCACACCTCTTCCGCCAGCTTGCTTTTCAAGATAGTTTGCCCCTTTTTGTACAGCCATTCTTCCTGCAACTTCTGACATAGGAATTAGAAGCGGTAAAGATTTGTCAGGTTTTTCTACCGTCTCATAGGCAATACATATACTTCCGCTTTCCATCATCGCTTTAGTTAATGATAAAGATGAAGCAAAATGCAGATAGGTAAAAAGTATTTGTCCTGATCTGACCAATTTGTATTCCGATTCCAAAGGTTCTTTGACTTTTACAATCATTTCACTTTGGCTGAATATTTCTTCAGCTGAATCAGCAATGATAGCACCAGCTGCATTATATTCTGAATCAGAAAATCCTGAGCCGATGCCTGCGTTTTTTTCTACAAGTACTTTATGTCCGCAATTAACCAATGCTGCAGCACCGCCCGGAGTTACAGCAACTCTGTTTTCTCTGATTTTTATTTCTTTTGGTACTCCTATTATCATATTGATAAGCCCTGTAAAAATTTAAAAAGCCAATACTACATAGTATTGGCTTTATGAACAAAAATTTTATATGATAGATTCCTATTTGCCGAAAGGCACATTGGATTTATCTTCTTTAAGTGGACTTACATTAGAAAGATTTTCCACCACTTCTCCCTGAAGTGTCACAGCGAACCTTGGAGAAGCAAGGTCATTGGTGAAAAATGTTACTATGTCAGTATTAAGCCCATCGTAAGAAGGGCTATAAATCATTTCAACAACAATAGATTTTCCAGGTGCAATTGGTTCAGTAGGCAATTGGATAGTTACACAACTGCAGGCTGCCTGAAAACTGTTGATAGACAATGGGGTTTTGCCCACATTTTTAATAGTAAATTTCTGAGCGACTTTCTGACCTCTTTCGATTTTGCCGAAATTATGAGATGATTTTTCAAACGAAATTTTAGGAGAAGTTTTTAATTTTTCAGGAGTAGGAGCCGCTGTGGTGTCTTTTTTAACTACAATCCCTTTGATATAAACCACTTTGCTTGCTTCAGTGGCATTGGAGGTTATGGTAATACTTTTATTGAATACACCTATTCTACCTACACTATTATAAGATGCCTTGATATGACCTTTTTCACCGGGTTTTACAGGCTCTCTCGTCCAACTCGGAGTTGTACATCCACAAGAGGCTCTTACATCAGTTAATACAATCGGCGCATCACCGGTATTGGTAAATTCGAATTCATATTCTGCCTGAATACCCTCTTCTACAATACCAAAATCATGTTTATCGGTTTTGAATTCAAAGTTTCCTTGTGAAAATGCTGTTAAAGCAGCAAATAATACAGGAATAAAAAATATAACTTTTCTTACCATTGCCTTTTAAAATTTGATTTGAATGTTTATAACTCAAATATAACGCAATTTGTCCAATTATTGTACCAAAATTGTAGTCTGACATGCAATTTTATATTTGATTCCTATCAGGTTTTCCATATTTTTGAACTTTGGCGAAGGCAGATACATTTAATTTTGGGCCATAATGCATATTTAAACGTGAATAATACCCAGGAAATATTGAACGAGTTGGAACTGAGCAAGGAAGAAATCCTGAAGGATTACAGAATTGCCTGCGAAAGCCGGCAGGCCAGTATTTTGGGCCGGAAAGAGGTTTTTGCAGGAAAGGCCAAATTCGGAATTTTCGGTACAGGAAAGGAAGTGGCGCAAATCGCAATGGCCAAATTTTTCCGGTTTGGAGATTTCAGATCAGGATATTACCGTGATCAGACTTTTATGATGGCGGTGGATGAGCTGACTCTGGAACAATATTATGCTCAATTATATGCCCATACCGATGTAAATGCAGATCCTCACTCTGCAGGCCGACTTATGATAGGTCATTATGCCACACGCAGTCTGGATGAGAATGGCCACTGGAAAGATCTTACCAAAATAAAAAATTCAAGTCCGGATATATCACCAACAGGCGCTCAAATGCCAAGGCTGGTTGGACTTGCTTATGCATCAAAATTATATCGTTGTAACCCTGATTTAAAGCAGTTCACTACTTTTTCTGACAATGGAAATGAAGTTGCCTTTGGTACTATAGGTAACGCAGCAACAGCAGAAGGAATCTTTTTTGAAGCAGTTAATGCTGCAGGTGTGTTGCAGATTCCCATGATTGTTTCTATATGGGATGATGGTTATGGTATATCAGTCCCTCAGGAATATCAGACTACCAAGGTGGATATCTCAAAAATGTTTGAAGGATTTCGAAGAACGAATGAGGAGAGGGGGATCGAAATTTATAAAGTGAATGGTTGGGATTATGAAGCTTTATGCAGAACATATAGGGATGCTGCAAAGCTTGCAAGAGAGCAACACGTTCCTTCATTGATTCACGTAGCAGAACTTTCACAGCCATTGGGACATTCTACCTCAGGTTCACATGAAAGATATAAGAGCAAAGAAAGATTGAGATGGGAAGAAGAGTATGATTGTAATAAAAAATTCCGCGAATGGATAATCAATTCAGGTATTGCATCTGAAGATGAAATAAAAGAAATCGAATATCAGGCATTTGAAAAAGTAAAAAGAGCAAGGATTAATGCATGGAATGCATTTGTAGATTCCATGAAGGGAGATTATAATGAGGCGATGGACCTGCTAACGCATGCGATACAGGAAAGTAGCAATAGTCATCAACTGAATCAAATAAAAGAACAGTTGAATACAACCATAAATCCAGTAAGAAGTGATGTAATAAAGGCTGTTAAAAAAGCTTTAAGGGTAATAAGGAAAGAAAATCTTAATGCGAAACCCCGTCTGATTGCATGGGTGGATCGTACGGCAAGAGAGAATCAGGACAGGTATAATTCTCATTTATACAGTCAATCCGATCTGTCTGCTTTAAAAGTCAAACAGGTACCCGTGCAATACAATGAAGATAGTCCGCTGGTTGATGGCAGAGAGGTGCTTCAGTACAATTTTGAAGCATTAATGCATAACGATCCTCGGGTATTTGCTTTTGGAGAAGATGTAGGAATGATAGGAGACGTTAACCAGGGATTCGCTGGACTGCAGGATAAATTCGGAAAGCTGAGGGTTATGGATACCGGTATCCGTGAAACTTCAATAGTAGGTCAGGGAATAGGTACTGCAATGCGGGGATTAAAACCTATAGCAGAAATCCAATACCTGGATTATTTACTATTTGCTGTTCAAACTTTATCCGATGATCTTGCATCCCTTCAATACAGAACAAAAGGAGGCCAAAAAGCTCCTGTTATTATAAGGACAAGAGGGCATAGACTGGAGGGGATGTGGCATTCTGGTTCACCTATGCAGATGATTTTAGGTAGCTTGAGAGGAATTTATGTGCTTGTTCCAAGAAATATGACTCAGGCAGCAGGTTTCTATAATACAATGTTGCAGTCTGATGATCCTGCCTTGATAATCGAAGTTCTGAATGGGTATCGCCTGAAAGAAAGATTACCTGCCAACCTGGGAGAGTACACAGTCCCATTAGGAATTCCTGAAGTTTTAAGAGAAGGAAATGATGTTACTATTGTTACATATGGTGCCATGTGTAGGATCGTAATGGAGGCTGCTGAGCAACTGCAGGAAATAGGAATTTCAGTAGAGGTAATAGACGTTCAAACGCTTTTGCCCTTCGATATTAATCATATGATTAAGGAATCTGTAAAGAAAACCAACAGAGTTATATTTGCAGATGAAGATGTACCAGGAGGAGGTTCTGCATTTATGCTTCAGCAGGTGCTGGACAATCAGGATATTTTTAAATACCTGGATACACCACCAAAAACATTGGCTGCAAAGGAGCACAGACCAGCTTATGCTACTGATGGTGATTATTTTTCAAAACCTAATACAGAGGATGTGTTTGATATTGTTTATGAAATTATGAATGATGTCAACCCGCAGCAGTTTCCGGATCTTTATCGGGATTCAAATTAATTTAACTCAATTTCATCAGTCTCCACAGTATTACTATATCTTTCCGCTTTGTCTTTTATTGTAATTTTGAATTTCAATTTTGATTTAGGAGGAATATTGTAAATCTGATAATCCGAAGGAGTGATTACTGTGCCTTTGGAAAGTGTACCTTCTATCGGACCTTTTTTGCCGCTTGGTCTTAATGGGGGAAAATATCCGCTGGCAAATGAGTTATCGGCATCGAAAATGGTGTAAAAGTTTCCATCTATGCCTTTCATTAGAGCCTCAGCTTTAAAATTGTAGCTGGTAGAGTATGGAGGCTCAAGTCCAAGATCACCGTCGCCGTCCTTAAAGGTTATGGAAATAATCAGTGAATCAATATTCGATTGATATATATCACTGAAGTATGTCATTTTTTCGATCTTCTTAAATTCAATCTGAGGAGTATCAGGATACTTTGGCGGTTTTTCACATGAAGTTAGAATACCAATAAGGAAGAAAAATGCCAGATAAAAAATATTCCTGTTACACATACGATTGTTAGCTATAAGCTTTAAATTAAGAAATCTTTTAATATTTTGATATATTATTTTAAAATTCACCATTCCACATTGAGGATAAATTTCAATAAATTTTGAATCCGATACAGTTTAAAGAAAAATTCAAAAGCAGGATTTTTCACATTGATTCTGCAAACTTTAACGAAGAAGCTATCAAATTATTTAGGTTTCAGGCATCTGAAAATCCGGTTTATCGACAATATATTGATTTGCTGGGGATAGATGCAGACTCAGTGGAATTTGTAGAAGAAATTCCATTTTTGCCTATTTCTTTTTTTAAAACACATAAAATAAAAACAGGGGATTATTTAATTCAACGATATTTTGAAAGCAGTGGTACCACAGGTATGGTACGTAGCCGGCATTTGATTGCAGATACCCTTTTTTATGAAAAAGTATCTGAAAAGATTTTTAGCAGGTTTTATGGTAAGCTTTCAGATTATTCATTATTGGCACTACTTCCATCCTACAAAGAAAATCCAAACTCTTCGCTCATTTACATGATTGATTCATTTATGAAAAAATGTGACCATGAGCATTCAGGCTATTATGATGTTGAAGGTCTTTTATCCCGGTTGAAAAGCTTAGAGAAAATCAAAAAGAAAATACTGGTGGTAGGAGTGACTTACGCACTTATGGATTTTGCGTCTGACTTTGATGGACAACTTAGTAATTGTATTGTAATTGAGACCGGTGGGATGAAAGGCAGAAGAAAGGAAATGCTGAGGGAAGAGGTTCATGAATATTTATCTTTAAAGCTTGGTGTAAATGAAATTCATTCAGAATATGGTATGACTGAGCTATTGTCACAGGCGTGGTCTAAGGGAAATGGCAACTTTCAAGGTCCACCTTGGATGAAAATACTGGTGAGAGACATAAATGATCCTTTCGAATTACTTCAAACAGGCAAGACAGGGGGGATTAATGTAATTGATTTGGCAAATGTAGATTCTTGTGCATTTATAGCGACTGAAGATCTTGGAAGAGTATGCGACGATGAGACTTTTAATGTATTAGGAAGGTTTGATAACTCTGATTTAAGGGGTTGTAACCTGATGTATTTTTAAAAAGATAGTCTAAAATAAGAATCCTTGGACTACGTTAATTACTCATTCCGAAAATCAAACAGACAAAAAAAGTCGGGAATAGAATTTTTGGTATTGTACTTTATGAAGAAATCGTAATTAAAAAACCTGTTTTTTAGGGAATTTACAATAAAATACCAACAGGGTATAGGATTTTAAAGTAGTTTTTTTAAATTTGTAATAGTTAGTATTGAAAATTGAAAATTAAACAGAATATGAAAAGAAATTTGTTATTCCTTGGTGTGGCATTTGTAATGTTAGCTGCATCTTGTTCAAGAAGTCATACTTGTCCAACTTATTTGAAGGACACAAATAAGATTAAGGCTGTACAGAAAGTTTAAGGATATTTAATAATAAAAAAACTGCAGGATTAATGTCCTGCAGTTTTTTTATTTATTTACCAAAAGTATAAGCTTTTGCATCCTCTACGGTAATTTTCTGATCACTCATTATTACCAGCCTTTCCACAACATTTTTTAGTTCTCTTATATTCCCGGGCCAACTTAATCCTTGAAGATATTCAATTGCTTTGGGGTCAATTTTTTTGACTGCTGAACCATATTCCTGAGAGATTTCCTGCAAAAATTTGTCTACAAGTAATGGTATATCTTCTTTCCTTTCAGCTAGGGGAGGAACGTGAATTAGAATAACGCCAAGCCTGTGATAAAGGTCTTCACGGAACCGGTTTTCTGCTATTTCCTTCTGAATATCTTTATTGGTGGCAGCAATGATTCTCACATCTACTTTAATTTCTTTATCTCCTCCGACGCGAGCTATTTTATTCTCCTGAAGTGCTCTTAAAACTTTTGCCTGTGCTGATAAACTCATGTCGCCTATTTCATCAAGAAAAAGTGTCCCGCCATTGGCTTGTTCAAACTTTCCTATTCTTTGTTTTATGGCAGAGGTGAAGGATCCCTTTTCATGTCCGAATAATTCACTTTCTATAAGCTCAGAGGGAATAGCTGCACAATTAACTTCGACTAATGGTCCGCTGGCTCTGTTGCTTTTTGCATGGATCCATTTGGCCACTAATTCCTTTCCTGAACCGTTTGGACCGGTAACAAAAACCCTTGCATCGGTAGGAGCTACTTTATCGATTGTTTTTCTTACGTTTTCAATCGCAGCTGATTTACCCAGAATATCAAAAGTTTTGGTGATTTTCTTTTTTAGTGACTTCGTCTCTGTTACCAACACTGATTTGTCCAAGGCATTTCTGACACTTACCAGCAAGCGATTAAGATCAGGAGGCTTTGGTATGAAATCGAAGGCACCTTTTTTGGTTGCTTCCACAGCGGTTTCTATGGTACCATGTGCTGATATCATAATGAACTGTGTTTCTTTTCCAAGTTCAAAAGCTTTTTCCAAAACTTCTATGCCATCCATTTTAGGCATTTTAATATCACAGAGCACTAGGTCATAATCATTTTTTGTGATAAGGGCCAAGCCTTCTTCTCCATCTTTAGCCTCCTCTACAGTGTATTTCTCAAACTCGAGAATCTCCTTTAAGGTGCTTCTGATGCTTTTTTCATCATCAATAATAAGTATGTGAGCCATGATATAAATTTATAAGCTATATACCTTTAAACTTTAAACTTTAAAAAAAATGCAAGCCTGTAAGCCGGGTTCTGTATTTCGTTTCCGAAATTCTTATCATTTATCTAGGCTCCAGATCACTCTGAAGCTCAAACGACCTACCCATCCTGCTATCCGAAGATGTAAAGCGAGCCACTTTACTTCTGCAGCAAGCTGCAGAATAAACAGGACCTATTTGGTCTTTCAACCCATAAGGTTTACCCCAATCCTTGCATCGCTGCAGGACGAGTGAGCTCTTACCTCACTTTTTCACCCTTATCCCAACCAAGGTCGGGACGGTTATTTTCTGTGGCACTATCTGTTCTTCCTTTTACAGAAGACCTTCCCGTTAGGAAGTATGGCGCTCTCTGTTGCCCGGACTTTCCTCTTTTCAATGAAAAGCGATAAGACGGCTTGCATGGTAAATTTAAACCTGTTTTTGCATTAGTCCAACGCAATAGGTAAATATTACAACGCCAGTTAGTTTTTTAACCTTACCAACGTGGCTCCATAACCAAATTTTTCTTTGCGGGCTTCCTTATACCAGACTATTTCTCTGTTACGGCTTAAAATTTCATGTATTCTGGTTTTTAAAACTCCATTGCCTGCACCATGTATGAAAGTGATTTCTTCCATACCAGAGGCCATTGCATTTTCCAGATGCTTTTCAAAAGTTTTTAGCTGTAAATCCAGTATTTCTTTCCCACCCATACCGGAATAAGATTTTACCAATTTTTCTATATGTAAATCTACTTCCTCTTCAGGACGGGTATATTCTATCTTTTCAGGAGTTTTACCGGAAAACATTTCTTCAACAATTTGAACAGGAGAAGAATTCTTCTCTGCCTTACTGTCTATCTGAAATAAATGGCCTTCTGTATTTACCACAGGTAACTGTTTTTTATTCTTAAAAAATGAAGCAGCCTTTATTTTCATCTTATTGGTACCAGGAGAAGTTAAAGGTGCCCTTCCATGCTTATAGAAAATGTATTGAATTACAAATTGAGGCCAGTTGTCAAAGTCTTTTACTGACACATCTCCGACTTTAATATGGCTGTTATTTTTTATTGATCCAGTTGTAACAATATTATAAACATCTTCATTTAATTCTCCATAGGAATATAGTATATCCAGATCAGATGTATTTATCAAAAGTATGCTGTATACTCTGTCATTGAACGGAGTAAATGCAAGATAAATGCCACCTGTGTTCTGAATTTCCCTTGGATCGTCTGTTACATTTGTATTGATTTTATTTTCTTCAGATGCAACAATTACCAGTTCTGATTTTAAGGCTGGAATCAGAAAGCCATCCGATATTTCAACTTCAACCTGATTGTTGCTATTTATTTTTCTGACTATCCCTTCGTCCTTACTGTGCTTAAACCTGACTTTGTCTCCCGGCTTCATATGTTTTTTGTTTAGAAATAAAAAAGGTATCCTTTGAACCCGTATTTGTTATATTCAAGCGTAGGTCCGGGAACATGCACAATGTTTACAACATTATGAAAAACAAAATTTAAAAATCTACTTTTTGTTTTCACCTTGGTAAAATCAATATCCATGGCCAGGAAATATTTTCTGTATGGATCAAGTCCTATAGCTCTGTTGGCTTCATCGGCAGCGTAAATCATCCCTGTTGCACCATATCCTAAAGAGAAATTTAACCATTTAGGAAAATTAGAGTCTTTTCTTAAAAATGAATGTATGTTAAAAGACAACCAGTAGGTTTGTCCGTTGTAATCTTTAAGTACCTGCTCGGGTAAATTTTTTCCCAATACATTGGGGCGTTCTTTCGCATAAGCAGATCGTGAAAAAGAAAATTTGGGCGTAATTCTTATTTCCTCCCAAGCCAGATATTGTCCGGTAAAAAGCAAAGTGCCCCCTGTATTTGCAATGATGTCCGACCAGGAAAATCCATATTTTGCTGAATACCCATCGAGGATTTCTATGGGTGTCTGAAATATCACGCTTGCAAGGCCTCCGTATAAATATGATTTCTTTTTTGAGAGGCCTGTAAGCATCAATATCTCTGCACTTATTCTTCCCTGGTGAAAAGCTGTGGTTAGATGTCCTGCTTTATCCATTTGCTTCCATTCATGTTCATCATTAAAGAAATGAAAGGAGGTACGCGGGTTATTTTTATACCAGGTTTCATTTAATAAGTACAGCCCGCCTGCATAAAAGCTTAAAGTGCCAGTGGTGACGATAATAAGTTTCTTTTTATTAAGCGGAATGGTATCAGAGGCTTGTACAGGTACAAACTTTAAGATTAAAAAAATGATTAATAAAAAATACCGGTTATTCAAAAGTTGATTAATCGTTGTTTATGACTTTTTGATTGATACTTTTTTCATTCACCGTACTGTCCTTCGGTAACTCAGGTTCCTTGTTAGGCTCTTCATCTTCGTTAAATTCTTCTTCTTCCTCTTCCTTAGGATCATTCTCCATAATAGGTGGATTTTCTTTCTTCTTTTTGATTAATTCCATCACATTATTGAAACTTTGGGTATGCATAAGACTGAATCCTGCAGTACTCATATTTTGGTTAAAATCCCTGAGAAGTGCATTGTTGTTATTTTTATTGTACAGCTTTAGTCTTAACTGACCTTCTTTGGTGAGTAGATATTCTATAGTCCATTCGCCTGCAATACTGGTAAAATTGTTAGTATTCTGGTTATTTTGTACGTTTTGAAAACTACCGTCTCTGGATATTCTTAGACGACCATCAAGCATACTATAAGAAAACCTTAATTGAAAGGTATTCAATGCTTCTCTGTCAAGCGTATTGAGATCAATATCAATTTGCAGATTCTGATCCACCTGAGATAGCCAGTTGCTTAACTGATTTGATAATAGTTCGCTTAAGTTCCCTCCGGATCCTCCAATTCCTCTGAAAGAGTCATCAGAAAAAGACCTTAACACCAGCAAGCTGAAGACCTGCTTATTAAGCTCCTGTTCATTGATTTTAATTCTTGATTCAAACTCTGTAACAAGCTCAATCAACTGTGGTGGATATCTTACAATTTTGATGTCCAGACCTATGTTAGGAGACATCAGATCTCCTTCAAGGTCCATCAATACTTTTACAGGATATCGCCTTTTGTTTTCAGGCTGTCTCCTGGTAATCGAGTCTGTGATTGGAATTAATGGTTCCAATGAAGCATTTTGTTCATATGCTGCAGTAATGTCAAGGATACCTCTATACGGATCACCGGACCAGGTAATTGAACTGTTTGGTAGGATTTTAAATTCCTTGTTAACAATACCTGCCAGTGTAAAGTTATAAGCACCTTTGTTTATCCGATAAGTACCAAACATGTTAAAATCGCCTCTGGTGTCAATTGACATTTTAAGATTTCCGCTTCCGTTTCCTCTTAAGATATCACCGGTTTTTTTATCAAAAATTATTTCAAGGAAAGCATCAGGAGTTACATCTAAATTAAAATCCAGCTTGATCCCTGAAAGGTCAATGTCTTTGGTGTGATTAAGAACTTTGGATTTACTGTTGCCAAAACTTATAAATGACTGCTCCTCCATAGTGCCGTATTCGGTAATGGGTACAAATATGTGGGTACCTTTTTTGGATGTTGCAGTTGCATTAAAAGAAAGGTCATTAATCGTCCCTAATACCTCCAGCTCGCCTGAAACAATTGCATTTCCATAGAAAAGATCATTGTCTCTGGATGTTGTATTCAGAACAATAAAATTATCCATGTAAGCTTTCATATTCACCACAAAATCTTTAAAACCGTCGTGGTAAATACCTCCGTCCACTATGGCAATGCTGCCTGCCACATCCCTTAATTTTAATTTTTTAAAGCCAATAAGATTTTCATCAAATATAATGTTGTCAGAGAAGTAATAAGTTGACTGAGTGTAATCTATCTTAAATCTGCCATTGAAGACATTACCTTTTCCTTTTACAATTACATTATTAAAAGAGCCTGTTATTTTGAAATCACCTGTTACCTTTCCAGAAATATCTGAGAAGATATCTTTAAATAAAGGAGATAGCATCTCCAGATCCGCTTTATCCATTGATGCAACAAGATCCAGTTCATCTCTCCGTCCTTCTTCCTTAGATGGTTTTATATTGCCTTTTACACTTATAACAATATTATTCAGCCTTTCAACTTCTACATTCAAGCCTAATAAATTTTTTTCATTATCCCAGAAGGTGCTTCCAATTACATTTCCAATGAGAAAGTTATCTATAATAAAGTCATTGATAAATACATTTCCGTTTATGTTTAAATCTTTATAAATATCTTTAATTACAGCCGTCCCTGACAGCAGCCCTTTAAGACTGATTTCAGAAAGCAAAGGATTAAGTGTTTCAAGGAAAAAGTCTGTTACCTGAATTTTTATTTCTTTATTTGAATGATCAGAAAGTGTTCCTTCAAGTTCTATTCTTTGTTTATTATTTGAAATGATAAAGTTTTCAAAAGTGATTTCATCATTCTCAAGGAATATTCTATTATTTTGAGACACCTTCCAAACTTTGCTTAATAAACTTGCTGTTGAGTTTTCTAAACGGATAAGCTGTTTATTGTCAAGCAACTCCATCGTCCCATTCAATTTGATGTTATTTTTGGAGTTGATTTCATATATCTGTCCTGAGAAATCAATCTCGTTACCGTTCCATATTCCCTCGGTAAATAAGTTTTCACTCTTTGGAAGCCCATTTAATTTTTGATATTTGGATTTAGCAAAAAACATACAGAGTACTTTGCTGCTATCTGATGTTTTGGAAGCTGCTATCTGAAATTGATTTTTGAATATTTCATTTTCCTTAAAATAAATAGAGTCAACTGTTGTGTTCAGATTAAAAATAGAGGTATACCCGTTCGTGAAATCACCATCAATTTTAGTTCCTTTAGAAAGATACAAGCCCGGGAAATAAATGGAAAGAATAGAATTTATATCAGCAAGGTTGGCTGTAAAATCAATATGATAGTTGTCGTACTTTTTATCTTTTAAACTGTAATATCTGGCAATTTCTCCCGGGTTATTCCTCAAACTTATTTGATATTCCTCATATAATCTGATGATGTCAGAAGTAAGTGTGGTAAACTGAAAATTTCCTTTAGCGGAGAGGGTAGCCAAATCAGAAATTATATCAAATTTTCTTTCATTGTCCTTCAATTGACTTATAACAGTTAGAGAGTCAATGTACACTTCATGATTGTTTTTGTAAATCAGGTAAGTGTTTTTGAATAGTGCTGAACCAGATATAAGATCAATATCTCTGCCTGTGAAATCAAGTTTCAAATCTGTTTTGGCAAATGTTTCTATAGGAGAAAGGTTTAATTCTTTAAGGTTTGCTTTTACCAGATGTGCTGATATATTAAAAATATCTTTACCTGGACTTAGATCTACCTTTCCATTTATATCCAGTACCAGATTGGTATCCTTAATACTCAGTTTACCATCAAACAGACTTTTGCTTAAAATAGCATTTGTACTAACATTTCTATAGTTGTAGTTATTAATTCCGATTCTGTTGATGGCTGCATCTATCTTGGTTTCTGCCTGATCAAGCGTAAACCCATGTCCTTCAATTTTTCCTTCCATGTCAATCAGTTGGACGATCTGAGGATAACCGACAAGTTTTCCTAGATCAAAACCTTTGGTGTTGATGCTGCCTTTGTAATATGAGGATGGGGTTTTATCCGGAAAAATTTTAAGGTTTACATCAGATTCGACCTTGCCTAATGCAGTATGGAAATTTCCTTTAGCCACAAAGTCGTTCAAAAACCCTGTAAAACTTCCGTTACCGCTTATTTTTCCAAACTTTCTGAGCGCTGCATACGGGTCGGGGCCTAGGTATTGTTTAAGATCTTCGGGGTATGTGTAGGAAGAATTAAAATCCAGATCATAAAAGGCGTTTTCATAATCAGGCATACCATCAAATCTGAGAGTACCTCTCAAACGGCTTTTTTCACCAAAATTAAGATCAAGATTTCTTATGGAGAAGTCAGCAACTTTTCCTTTAAAATTCCCTGAAACCTTATAGGCGTCATTGTATTCCGAAAGTGGCGGAGCAAAGTTTGCGAGATTCTGAGAGGTGGTTTTAGCCTCTCTTGCTCTGGCGGTGATATTTATTTTAGTGTTAAAATCAGCAAGGTCTACAATATCTTCATACTCAAATCTTAAGTAATTCCCAACGATACTCTCTCCAATTTCGGCATAAAGGTTTTTAAACTCCATTGTTTTCGGAGTTATCGAATAATTAGTATTTACTTTATGAACAACAAGGCCGGTGCTGAGCTCTATTGCATTCAGGTTTTTTACATCTGCCCGGAAAAAGGTATCAGCAGAAATTTTCATATTATGAACCTCACCAAATATTTTATCAATGGTGAAATGATAATAATCAAATCCTATAGGAATTTTTGCTTCCTGGAAGTCGTGAAAGCGGAAGGTCATATCTTCCATGTCCACTCTTTTTACAGTAAAAGCAAAGTTACTAGTGGTGGTGTCTTTAATTTTGCCAGTAAATACTGAGATAATGGAATCGGTGAATTCCTGGATGTTTATTCTTCCGTCTTCGTAAATTAAGATTTCAACTTTACCACCATGCAATCTGACATGGTCCAGAGTAAAATTACCTTGAAGGAAGTTTGCCAGACTATAATCTGCCACCAACTCCTTCACAGAGATCATCTCGTTATTATGCGTATCGTATATTATGGCATCTTCCAGTACTAATTCATCAAACCAATGAATATTTACAGCTTTGATATCAATTGGATGATGAATAAGGCTGGAAATATATTCTGAAACTTTCCTGACAACTTTGGTTTGAACTAAAGGGATTTGCAGGGACACAATTATTCCCGCCAGCAATAGAAAAATAAAAATTGCTGTAAACAGGAAAGCTTTTACTAAACCTTTTGTGAATTTTCTTAATTTATTCTTTATTTCGGTCAATAAACTATGAATTTAACTATCCTTGCTATTGAATCATCCTGTGACGAGACAGGCGCTGCTGTAATTCGCAACGGCAAAATACTTGCCAATATTGTCGCAACCCAGTCAGTACATGAACAATATGGAGGTATAGTGCCGGAATTAGCTTCCAGAGCCCACCAGCAGAATATAATCCCTGTTGTAAATCAGGCGCTCCGTGAAGCAAATATAGCAAAATCTGCGCTAAATGCCGTGGCTGTTACCAAAGGTCCTGGTCTTTTAGGTGCGCTTCTGGTAGGTACATCATTTTCCAAGTCATTTGCAATGGCACTTGGCATTCCGGTAATAGAGGTTAATCATATGCAGGCTCATATTCTTGCTCATTTTATTGATGACCCAAAACCAAACTTCCCATTCTTGTGTCTCACTGTAAGCGGTGGACATACTCAGATAGTGCTGGTTAAAGATTATCTTGATATGGAAGTGATTGGTGAAACACAGGATGACGCGGTAGGAGAGGCATTTGACAAAAGCGCCAAACTTTTGGGATTACCCTATCCCGGAGGACCTCTTATTGACAAATATGCTCAGAAAGGGAATCCCAAAGCATTCAGATTTCCTGCTGTAGATACTCCGGGGCTCAATTATTCCTTCAGTGGAATAAAAACAGCTATTTTATATTTTCTTAATGATAAAAAGGCTGAAAATAAGTCTTTTGTGGATGGAAATATTAGTGATATTTGTGCTAGCATTCAATATGCACTGATAGAAATTTTAATCAAAAAGCTTAAAAAAGCTATAAAAGAAACCGGAATTAAAGAGATTGCAATTGCCGGAGGAGTTTCTGCCAACTCCGGTTTACGAAACAGAATGCATGAAGAAGCTAAAAATAATGATTGGAAGGTTTACATACCAAAGTTTGAATATTGTACGGACAATGCAGCTATGATTGCAATTACAGGTCATTATAAATTTCTTGCCGGTCAATTCGCCGGCATGGACCTGAGTCCTGATCCAAGAATGGCTTTATAATTTCAGAAAGTATGGCGCAAAAAAAAGAAAATATAGCTAAGGTAGTTAATCTGAGAAATAAAAAGGCCGGGTTCGAATTTGAATTTCTGGATACATACATTGCAGGTATAGTTTTGAAAGGTACTGAGATAAAATCTATACGCCAATCGCAGGTAAATATGCAGGATGCTTATTGTTTCTTCCATGGCGATGAATTGTTAATTAAAAATTTACATATATCTCAGTACAAAGAAGGAACTCATTACAATCACGAACCATTAAGAGACAGAAAACTACTTCTTCAGAAAAAAGAGCTGGAAAAACTTCAGAAGAAGTCTGAAGAGAAGGGGCTTACGATTATCCCTGTCAGGCTATTTATAAATGATCGCGGATTTGCTAAAATGGAAATTGCATTGGCAAGAGGCAAAAAGCTGTACGACAAAAGAGAAGATATTAAATCTAAAGATATTAAAAGAGAACTGGATCGAACCAGGTTTTAATTCAAAAATCAATTTTTCATGCAAAATTATTCCTATGGCATATGTTCTTTAAGCGTAGTGCCTGTCAGAACGGAACCATCTGATAAAGCGGAGTTGGGAAGCCAACTATTATTCGGAGACGTTTTTACCATTACCGGACGATCAGAAGACGGTAAGTGGGTTAGCATAGTGCAACTTCAGGATGAGTATAAAGGATGGATAGACGTAAAACAATATGAGGAGGTTGGTCCTGAATATTACAGTGAATATAAAAAACTGACCTGGCCTGTTGTGAATGATATGATTGGGCTGGTTCAGGGAGCAGGGAAAGTCTTTCCGATTCTTATGGGTAGCAGTCTTCCTTTCTTTTATGAAGAAAAGGTAATTATTGGTAAAAACATCCTTAAATATACCGGGGAAGTAAGTCTCGTTGCCCCTAATCCTGATTTTGGATTAATCGAGCGAAACTCCCGCCTTTTTATCGGAGCGCCCTACTTATGGGGAGGAAAAACTCATTTCGGTATAGACTGCTCAGGTTTCGTGCAACAGGTTTTAAAAATGTCAGGGTATAAAATACCCAGAGACGCCTATTTGCAGGCTGAGGCTGGGATAAAAGTTGATAAAAATGAAGCCCGTCCGGGTGATCTGGCATTTTTTCATAATGCACATGGTAAAATATTTCATGTGGGTATTTTACTTAGTAATCAGCATATTATACATGCATCTGGAGAGGTAAGGATAGATATTTTTGATGAAACAGGAATTTTTAATCCTCAAAAACAGTCATATACCCACAAACTGGCATCAATTGTCAGGATCCTTGGAGTTTGATTTCATTTACTTTTGTCGGTAAGGGATAGGGATTAAGGAAAATAATCCTTAATTTTGCAGTCCTTTTTAAAAATTAATGTATAACTAAATTTCAGTCGATTTGCCCGCCGGCTGATGTAATAAGGGCATATTTAATTTTTATGGCAAAACAACAAGACGATTTCAACTGGGACATTAGTACTAAAGGTTTCGGTGGAAATTACAGCGAGAAAGAAAGAGCAGAGCTTGAGAAACTTTATTCAGGTACTCTTTCTGAAGTAGCAGAAAAAGAAGTAGTAACAGGTACAATTGTTGGTATTACAGACAGAGATGTTATTCTTAACATCGGTTCTAAGTCTGACGGTTTGGTACCGCTTTCTGAATTCAGAGACATGGAAAACATGAAAGTGGGTCAGGAAGTAGAAGTTTATGTAGAAGATCAGGAAGATGCACAAGGACAGCTTATCTTATCAAGAAGAAAAGCTAAAATTGTAAAAGCATGGGATAACATCCAGAAAGCACTTGATCAGGATCTGGTTATTGAAGGTATCGTTAAGAGAAGAACCAAAGGTGGACTTATTCTTGATATTTTCGGTGTTGAAGCATTCTTACCAGGTTCTCAGATCGACGTGAAGCCAATCAGAGATTTTGATGTTTTCGTTGGTAAGAAAATGGAAGTGAAAGTTGTGAAGATCAATTATACTAACGACAACGTGGTGGTATCTCACAAAGTGCTTATCGAGAAAGATATTGAAAAACAAAAAGCTGAAATACTTAACAACCTTGAGAAAGGTCAGGTACTTGAAGGTGTTATCAAAAATATGACCAACTTCGGTGTATTCATCGACCTTGGTGGTGTTGACGGACTTCTTCACATTACTGATATCAGCTGGGGCAGAATCAATCATCCTGAAGAAGTACTTAAACTTGACCAGAAGGTTAACGTGGTGGTTCTTGATTTTGATGATGAGAAGAAGAGAATTTCATTGGGTATGAAGCAGCTTACACCTCATCCTTGGGATTCATTGACTGAAGATATTCAGGTTGGATCTAAAGTAAAAGGTAAAATAGTTAACGTTGCTGATTACGGTGCATTCCTTGAAATACTTCCGGGTGTTGAAGGTTTGATCCACGTTTCTGAAATGTCATGGTCTCAGCATTTAAGAAATCCTCAGGATTTTATAAACGTAGGTGATGAGCTGGAAGCAGTTGTTCTTACTCTTGACAGAGAAGAAAGAAAAATGTCTCTTGGTATCAAACAACTTACTGAAGATCCATGGACTAAACAAGATGTTCTTACCAAATATGCTGTTGGAACAAAACATTCAGGTATTGTAAGAAATCTTACCAACTTCGGATTGTTCATTGAGCTTGAAGAAGGAATCGATGGATTAGTACACGTAAGTGATCTTTCATGGACAAAGAAAATCAAACATCCATCTGAATTTGTTAAAGTTGGAGATAAACTTGAAGTTGTAGTGCTTGAGCTTGATGCTGAAAACAGAAGACTAGCATTAGGACATAAACAACTTGAGGAAAATCCTTGGAACACTTTTGAGACTATCTTCACAATAGGATCAGTTCATAAAGGAACAATTATTCAGAAGAATGATAAAGGTGGCGTAGTTGAACTTCCTTACGGAATTGAAGGCTTTGCTGCTATCAAACATCTGGCAAAAGAGGATGGCAAACTTGCAGAAGCAGGTGAGTCTATCGATTTCAAAGTTTTAGAATTTTCTAAGGATGAAAAAAAGATAGTATTGTCACATACTAAAACTTTCTCTGAGCCTCAGGAAGACGCTCCTGCGAAAGAAGCTAAAAAAGCAGCAAAACCTAAAGCTGCAAAACCTGCAGGTTCAGATGCAGAGAAATCTACATTAGGAGATATTGAAGCATTGTCTGATCTGAAGAAACAGCTTTCAGGAGAAGCTTCAGCAGAAGAGAAGAAAAAGCCTGCAAAGGTTAAAGCTGAGGAAGGTGCAGAAGAGCCGAAGAAAAAAGCTGCCAAAAAAGCCAAAGAAGAAGGCGAAGGAGCTGAATAAATATGAATACAAAAATGCCCGAAAGGGCATTTTTGTTATAACATATATTTTGAAGATCTGATTATTCTTTATAAGTTTGTACACATTCAAGGTTCCGTGGCCGAGAGGCTAGGCAGAGGTCTGCAAAACCTTGTACAGCGGTTCGAATCCGCTCGGAACCTCAGAAAGTAAAGCCCTTGCATCGCAAGGGCTTTTGTTTTTATGTCAGTCGATTCTGACAGAGTGTATGAGGAGCGTTATACTTTGTACATTTCCTTCAAGGCAGCCCACAATTGTTTCTTTTTAGTATCTTCCTTTTGGATGGCTTTAATATTGTCTGCCAGAAGAATTTTAAAACCTTTGTCTGTAATTTTATATTTTATCAGGCCACTGATATCCTTCAATGATGATTCAAAGCAAATAACATTATTGAAAATATGAGTTTCTTTTATTTTTTCTGTTTCAATTTCTTTTTCAACCAGCCATAGCGTCTTATCGATATGTAAATTTACAGCTTTCAAGACCTTAGAAAGAAAATCCAGATCTGTTGGGTCATTGGGAGAAGAAAAAATTAATATGGTATCTTTTTCTATCAGCTTTTTCTTTTCTACCGGGGCAGAAACAGCAGGAATGTTCAATTTGGGAGTGCTTAAAACGGGCTGTGCAGGTTCCTTTACAGGCTCTTTGGCCGGTTCTGCTACCTGATTTACCTGTTCTGCCTGCCCTTCTGAAATAATATATATGGGTAAATCGAAAAGTACTTTAGCTGAATAAACGTCAATATTTTCCTTCATAAAAATAAAGTTACTGAAAATATCTCTGGTGATTTACCCTATTTATCCACAATAAATAAATTCTTTTGTCAGGGAATAGGAATAGGTTTAACTTTGTTAGGAACAAGCCTTATAAGGCTTAATTCTTTATAATTTCTAATTAAAAATTGACGATAATGAAAGGACCGATTTCTCAGTTTGTAGAGAAGCACTATTTACACTTTAATGCTGCTGCCCTGGTGGATGCAGCTAAAGGCTACGAGGCTCATCTTCTCGAAGGGGGAAAAATGATGATCACTCTTGCCGGAGCCATGAGTACTGCAGAATTGGGTAAGTCTCTTGCCGAGATGATACGTCAGGACAAGGTTCAGATTATTTCATGTACCGGCGCAAATCTGGAAGAAGACATTATGAATCTGGTAGCACACAACCATTACAAAAGAGTACCTAATTACAGAGATCTGAGTCCTGAAGACGAATGGGATTTATTGGAAAATGGATTTAACAGGGTTACAGATACTTGTATTCCTGAAGAAGAAGCTTTCAGAAGAATACAAAAGCATATATACAAACAATGGAAAGGCGCAGACAGCAATGGTGAGAGATACTTTCCACATGAATTTATGTACAAGCTTTTAAGATCTAAGGATCTGGAGCAGTATTATGAAATTGATCCGAAAAACAGCTGGGTACTGGCTGCATGCGAAAAGAACCTGCCTATAATTGTTCCGGGTTGGGAAGATTCTACCATGGGTAACATTTTTGCCTCATATTGTATTAAAGGCGATATAAAGCCCTCCACTATGAAATCTGGAATAGAATATATGGTTTGGCTTGCAGATTGGTATATCAAAAATTCTGAGGGTAAAGGAGTGGGCTTTTTCCAGATAGGAGGGGGTATAGCAGGTGATTTTCCAATTTGCGTGGTTCCGATGCTGTATCAGGATATGGAAATGGAAAACATTCCATTCTGGAGTTATTTCTGCCAAATAAGCGATTCTACTACCAGTTACGGATCTTATTCCGGTGCTGTACCTAATGAAAAAATTACCTGGGGTAAATTAAGCACAACAACGCCAAGGTATATTGTTGAATCAGATGCTACCATCGTTGCACCATTGATTTTTGCCTGGTTGCTGGGTTGGTAAGAAAAATCTGGAAGATTTTGTGGCCGTCTCGAACGCAAGTTTGGGACGGCTTTTTTATTTTTCATTATATTTTCATTTGAAAAACTAAGCTGTAAGTCAATGGGTTCCGAACGATGTTTTGACCTTGTTTAACATTTTTGTTTTGTCTAATGTTAAGATATAAACTATGTACTAAAAATTATTTGGTTATGGGTAACTTACTTTATATTATAGCAATAGTATTAGTCATCCTTTGGCTTATAGGATTTCTGGGATTTGGAGATACTGTTGGAGGAGTAATTCACGTATTGCTGGTTATCGCGGTAATAGCATTTCTGTTAAGAGTAATTAGAGGAGCCTGATTTATCAGGCTTTTCCTCATTTTATATCTTTAAACAGATTCCTTAGTGATTGGGCATCTTCAATCTTCATGCGTCCTGCAAGCATAAGGCGTAATTCTCTTCTTCTTAATGCACTTTCATAAAACTGTTTTTCTTCTTCAGTTTCAGGAATTACCTGTGGAACTTTGCGTGGACAATTGTCCGGACCTACTGCTACAAAGGTAAAAAATGCTTCATTACTTTTTATTTTAGTACCGGAAGGAATGTCTTCTGCCCATACCAAAATGTGCACCTCCATAGATGTATTAAATGACCGTGTAACTTTAGCCTGAAGGGTAACAACATTTCCAAGTTTGATCGGATTAGAAAAGGATACATTATCTACAGATGCGGTAACTACAATGCTATTGGAATGTCGCTGGGCAGATATGGCAGAAACAATGTCCATCATGTGCATCATTCGTCCTCCCATAAGATTATTCAGCGTATTTGTGTCGTTGGGTAAAACCAATTCAGTCATCGTGACAAGGGAATCGGCTGCTCGTTTCTTTTCTTCCATAATTATTTTTTTTGCCAACCGTTTTTTCCTACCAGAGGCACGAATTTGAAATCACCATGATCCTCTTTAATTAATTTATTATCGGTTGTTTTTTTAATGCGATACATTTGTTGTGTTTTTTCATTTCCAACTGGTATTACAAGCATTCCACCCAGATTTAATTGTTCAATTAATTTATCCGGCACAGCAGGAGCCCCGGCGGTAACGATTATTTTATCATAAGGTGCATGTAATGGCAAGCCCTGTGTGCCGTCTCCGCAATAATTCTGAATTTTGTAATTCATTTTCCGGAAAAATTCAGAAGCTTTAAGGTATAAAGGTTTTACATATTCAATGGTAAATACTTTTGCACCTAATTCATATAGTATTGCACTTTGGTAGCCGGAACCGGTACCAATCTCCAGAACTTTATCCCCTGGTTTTATTTCCAGTAATGAAGTTTGAATAGCTACAGTATAAGGTTGGGAAATTGTTTGTCCTTCTCCTATAGGGAAAGCTTTATCTTCATAGGCATGTTCAAGAAATGCCTGATCAAAAAAATAGTGCCTTGGCACCGATCCTATTGCTTTCAGTACATTTTCATTATTTATACCTTTTTCCTTTAATTTTCTGACTAGCTGTTTTCTAAGTCCCTGATGACGATAGGAATCTTCCATTCTGAGCATGTTTCAATTATGTAAAAAAAGATATATTTTTGTAAAGATTTTTAAAATATTTAAATTATTTAAAGCTGTACAGCTGATATTAAAATTAGCATTTTTTTAATATATTTACTTACCATTTACACTTTACTAACTTTGAACCGCCGCTTTCACATTTTTGGAATTGTTTTTTCCGATTTTTTAGTTGCATGTCTTTCGTATTTACTTTTTTATTTCTGCAGAAAATTAATTTTAGCTGAAGATCCTGCAGGATACGATGTTAAACTACTTGTAACCTATTGTTTAATAATTGGAATTTTTTGGTTGGGGGTAAATGCAGTTTTTGGTTACTATACAGAAATATATGCTAAGTCAAGGGTCAAAGAATTATTGCTTCTATTGATTTCAACTTTTGTAGGAGCTGTAATCGTTTTTTTTATTTTGCTCTTGGATGATCAGGGTGTCAACAATTATAAACTTTATTATCTTACTTTTGCTGCGTTTTATTTTATTCATTATTTTCTCTCTGCAGTCTCACGGATAATTTTTATTTCCTATATCAAAGAACTCATTAAGACTAAAAAGTTAAAATTCAATGCTCTGTTAATCGGGTCTGATAAGAGGGCATACGAAGTGTTTTGTGAGATTCAAAAAAGTTTTCACATACTTGGTTTAGATCTTATAGGCTACGTTCATGTAAATGGCGCTCGCCCGGTTTCTGATCTTTGCGACAAGATTCCCGATCTTGGTACCGTAAAAGATCTGGACAAAATTATTAAAGAGAATAATGTTGAGCAGGTAATTATTGCAGTCGAAGCTTCAGAAAATGACAAAATAAATTCTTTGCTGGCACGGCTTTACAGATACAATTTGCGCATAAGTATAATTCCTGATTTCTACCATCTGATTCTTGGGTCGGTTAAAGTAAATCAGGTTTTCGGTATTCCCCTAGTAGAAATAAATCAGGATCTTATTCCACAGTGGCAGAAAATTTTGAAAAGGGGGATAGATATTTCAATTTCCTTATTCGTGCTGATATTCGGTTTCCCGGTTTTGTTATTGATTGCTCTGATAACAAAAGTAACTTCAAAGGGACCGATATTCTTTTTGCAGGAAAGAGTAGGAAAAAACGGAAAGCCTTTTAAAATTATAAAATTCAGAAGTATGTATGTGGGTGCGGAGAAAAAAGGCCCGGCCTTAAGTTCTGATTATGACCCACGTATTACCCCATGGGGCAGATTTATGCGTAAGGGTAGGATAGATGAATTTCCTCAATTTTTTAATGTATTGAAAGGGGATATGTCTTTGGTCGGCCCAAGACCGGAAAGACAATATTACATAGATCAGATTGCTTCAAGAGCTCCACATTATCTGCATTTACATCGTGTTCGGCCAGGTATAACCTCTCTAGGTCAGGTAAAATTCGGATATGCAGAGAATGTCGATGAGATGGTCAAAAGGCTCAAATATGATATATTGTATATCGAAAATATGTCTCTGGCTTTAGATTTCAGGATAATACTTTACACAGTTGTTATCATGGCACAGGGGCGAGGAAAATAGGCCATGTTTACAGGAATAATAGAAAGTCTCGGCCAGGTAGTTTCACTGGAAAAACAAGGAACAAATATTAAATTTCGCATTTCTTCTAGCCTCACACCGGAATTAAAAGTTGATCAGAGCCTTTCCCATAATGGGGTTTGTCTGACTGTTACAGAAAAAGCAGGATCGGAATACGCTGTAGTGGCAGTGGAAGAAACCTTAAAAAAAACCACGCTAGGTCAATTAAAATCAGGGGATTTTGTTAATTTGGAACGCTCAATGCCTGCAAACGGAAGATTTGACGGACATGTTGTTCAAGGTCATGTCGACCAAAAAGCCATATGTGTTTCCAGAGAGGAAAAGGGGGGGAGCTGGATATTTAAATTTTCTTTTGAAAAAAATGAAGAATTAATAGTCGAAAAAGGCTCGATTTGCGTAAACGGCATTAGCTTAACAGTTTTCGATTGTAACAAGGGATCATTTTCCGTTTCTATTATCCCCTATACATTTGAACATACAACATTGAAGTACTTGTATCCCGGGCAGGAAGTCAATATAGAATTTGATGTTCTCGGAAAATACATTAAAAATATTCTGGAAAAGAGATTTAACTAAAGTCATTTATCAAATGGAAAAGAGTATAGACTGTTTAATTATCGACGACGAGGAAATGTCTCGTAGTATGGTTAAACACTTCGTACAGCAGACTGAGTCACTCAACCTTGTAGGGGTGTGTGAAAGTGCTATTGAAGCTTCCAATATGATCACCAAAACTAAAGTGGATGTACTGTTTTTGGATGTGGAGATGCCTGAGATGTCCGGTTATGATTTGATAAAATCTTTGGATGATCCTCCATTAATTGTCCTGATAACTTCAAAAAAGGAACATGCTGTTGAGGCTTTTGAATATAAAGTAGTGGATTACCTACTTAAACCACTTAATTATGCAAGATTTCTCACTGCAGTTAGCAAAGTAAAAGAAATACTGGATAGTTCTAAAATCAGTGTTTTAAACAAGAATGAACTTTATGTTCGTACCGAACAAAAGTTTGTGAGAATTATGTTAGATGAAGTCCTCTATATTGAAGCTCTTGCAGATTACATAATGATTTTTACTAAAAACAATAAATACATTGTTCACTCCACTATGAAAGGATTCCAGGCCAGATTGCCTCAGGACAGATTTTCAAGAGTACACAGATCTTATATTGTTAACAATGATAAAATTGAAGCTATAGAGAATTTATTCATCCTTATCGGAGGTAAAAGCATTCCTATAGGAGCCTCTTATAAAGATGAATTCATGGGAAGATTGAATTTGCTTTAATTCCTGAATCAGCCAAAATATTTTTTTGATAATTTCTGGTATATATTGAAATATATAACAGAAATTATCATGCCAATAAGGCTTCCAAATATAACATCCCCAGGATAATGTACCCCCAGATAAACTCTGCTGTAAGAAACTGTAAACGTCCAAATGAACATCAATAGATAAAGGGGGCTTCTGCCACCCAGCAGGAATAGGAAGAACGTAAGTGCAAAAGTGTTGCTTGCATGACTTGAAACAAAGCCATAAGCTCCCCCGCATCCATCAGGTAAATGCAAAGAAGCTGCAAATTCATGACAAGGTCGTGGCCTTTTCACTAATGGCTTAATCACTCTGGATGTAAAAGCATCAGATGTGCCAATCATAAATGCAATCATCAATAATATCAAAGCAGCTTCCTTTCTGTAAATTTTTACCAGAAGCAAAAATATAAGCAGATACAGTGGTATCCATACATCAGTCCTGGAACAAAATACCATAAGTTTATCCCAGAGTTCATTGTTGGATTCATTTATAAGAAATAAAAATTTCTTATCCCATCTGTCTAGTGCTTCAAACATTTATCCAGTCAATAGCTTTTTTAAGTTGTTGCAATGTTTTTTCCTCAGCAGAATTTTTCTCCGGGGAATAATTATATTCCCAAACAGCTTCCGGAGGCATGCTCAATAAAATTGATTCAGTTCTGCCTCCTGTATCCAGACCGAATTTTGTTCCTTTGTCATATAGCAGATTAAATTCTACATATCTGCTCCTTCTAAGTTTTTGCCATAGTTTTTCTCTTTCAGTAAAAGATTTAATACCGATTAGTTCGATTTGCTTACTGTAAATATTTACGAAACTATTTCCAACTTCTTTCACAAACTGAAATAATTCTTCTTTTGAAAGAGGTTCATTTGTACTTAATCTGTCAAAGAAGATACCTCCGATTCCTCTGGTTTCTCCTCTATGCGCAAGATAAAAATAATCATCTGCCCAATTTTTAAACCTGGAATAATAATCAGGATGAAATTTATCACATACAGTTTTTAAGCTACTGTGAAAGATTTTTCCATTAAAAGGATTTATATAGTGAGGAGTTAAGTCTATTCCACCACCAAACCACCATGTACCTTCACTCATTTCAAAGTATCGAACATTCATATGAATGATCGGGTGCCAGGGATTATATGGATGGAGTACAATGGATACACCTGAAGCAAAGAAGTCAGCTGCAGGTAGTCCGAGTGCCTGCATAATCTTTTCGGGAGTAGGGCCATGTACAGCAGAAAATGCAACACCGCCTTTTTCAATAATATTCCCACCTTTGATGGTGTTGGTAATTCCACCGCCGCCTTCTTTCCTTTCCCAAACATCGGAGCTGAATTTGCCTGAGCCATCCATACTTTCAAGTCCGGCGCAAATGCTTTTTTGAAGATCCCGAAAAAATGCTTCAGCTTCTTTTTTCATTTAACAATTTTTCTTATAAAATAATAAACCTTAAAGCTTATTTATGCAATATACTAGAAAGGATAACCAATACCAATGTTGACCACAGTTTGCCTGCGTCGCCCAAAAGGAGGTCGCTGAATCAAGTATTTACCGACAAATTTATCACCTGCCGGTTCTCCCGGATCATATATTTTACTTCCTATATCAAATCTGAGAATGAGGAATGAGAAGTTTAACCTGATACCATATCCTGCACCTACTGCAATTTGCTGGTAAAATTTATCAAGCTGAAATTGACTCCCTGGTCTTGTTCCTTCTTCTAAAGTCCAAACATTACCTGCATCTACAAACAAAGCACCGTCAAAAAATCCCATAATCTTAAAACGATATTCGTAGTTGTTTTCAAAAAGGATTTCGCCAGGTTGCTCAAATCCAATACCAGTTGTAGGTTGTTTATAACTTCCAGGTCCAAGTCTTCTGGGGTGCCAGGCTCTGATACTGTTACTTCCACCTGCAAAGAAATATTTTTCATAAGGTAGAACGCCAAGGTTTCCTTTGCCGAAAGGCCTTGCCACTCCTCCGTTGAATCGAATTACAAATACATTTGTTGGACTGGTAGGCTTATAGAATCTGATATCTGAGCTTGCTCTGTAAAACTGGAAATATTGCAGGTCAAAGAGTGTTCCGGATCCTCTTCCTGCAAGGGCAGGCAATAAACCGCCAATTTCTAGGAATGGCCTGAAATATTTTGAAGGTTTTACTTTCCCGAATTCGTTGTTGTTGTACACATAATACATGTTGTAAGAGGTAACAATAGCGTTGCGGAAACTGACTCTAAGATTATTCCCTCTTGCAGCAAGTTCTTCAAGATATTCATTGAATGATGGACGTATTTTTGAGTTGATAATATTTACGTCAATAGGTGTAATGAAAAATTGCTTGTAAATACGGGGCATCCAGCTATAGGTCAATGCAGCCCTTATGGTCTGCCTGTTAAACTCAAATCTATCCTGAAGATTATATCCGCTTTGGAACCTGGTTTTAGGATTATAGTCTCTGAAAAGAAATCTTAGCCTTGTAGGAAAAAATATTACAGGAAAAGTAACACTGGTATTTACTCCATATTCATAAGTGCGGAATACTCCTCCTTCTTCTGTAAAACCATATTGTCCATCTATAGCATATCTGAAACTTGTTTCATACAGTTCATAGGCTTTGAGAAAATTTCTTGATCTTATGGTAATGTTTCCGAATGGTCCCGGCACCAGGGCCTGCCCGACGTTTATTCCGTATTCCTGGGTGAGAGAATATTTTTGTAGCGGACTAGTGTTTATATAACCAATTAGTGTATTCAAAGTATCAGTTTCTTTTTTTTCGAAATTGATACTTACAAATTTGTACATATCCATTCCACCGAGTTGTCTCTGTGTTCTCTGTACATCTGACTGGTTATATAATTTACCAGGTTTAAAGCTTACTTTGCTGTCAAGGATTTTCCTTGAAAATCTTTTATTATAAAACACATATTCTACATTCCTGAATGACATAGTGTCTCTGGTTTGGTCCGGACGATAACTTATGTCTGTGTTATATATAACCTGTTCTATATGGTACTGCTTATGACCATCCGTTCCCGGAGGATTTCTGATGATTAATTGAATGTCCACTCTGTGGTTACGCACTGTAGAATCAACATGAAAGAAGATGTACTGACGGGAAAAATCAAAGTATCCATTATCCTTCATCAGCCTGTTTATCCTTTCTCTCTCTGCAGTCAAATGTTCCTCTTTGTATCTTTCTCCCGGTTTGATAGGAGACTCTCCTTTAACCTGATGAACCAACTGACGGATATTGGCGTCTTCAATAGTATCGTTAAATGAGTTGATGTAATATGCCGGTCCCTCGAAAACATTAAATCTTACTGTAACTTTTTTTCCGGAGGTGTCTGCGGTTGCAGTTACTCTGCTTCTGAAATAACCCTGGGCTGTTAAAAAATAATTCATTTGCCTTCTGGTGACCTCCATAAGTGAAGAATCATAAATTGCCGGTGGTTCTCCGGGGGCACGCATTAGCCAGTTACCTTCCCTAAGCCTTCTCTTTAGCTTTTCAAGCTTTCTGTCTTTTCTGTTACGAAGTCTTTCTTTTTTTCTTTCCTTTTCAGCTTTTTCAATTCTATTATTGAAGTCTTCTTCGGTTTCCTGAATTTCGTTGGCAATTGCGGTAGAATCATAAAACCGTTTCCCGAAATAGTAAATGTGAACGTAAGGCATTAAGCCTAAAAACCGGTTGTTGGGCGTTTGGCGATAAAATTGACTTAATTCATCATTTCCGATTTTTTTATTACCTTTTATTTTTTGGGAATATAAAAGATACTGATCTTCCCTCAGATGTTTTACGGGAGCGCAGCCATAATTCAATAAAAATATTCCGGCAAAAAATAAAATGTAATAAATTGATTTCAAATTTGTCTCCTTATGATATCAAACGCACAAATAAAACTTGTTAAGGCATTACAAATTAAAAAATACCGTAATACCCACCAAATGTTTCCGGTGGAAGGGGCAAAAAACATTCAGGAGATATTGAAATCTGATTATAAGATTGCAGAGGCCTATCTGACAGAATCATTTGCCGGGAAAGCTAGCCCTCAGTTGGATAATAAGGGGATAAAATATGAAATTGTAACGGAGAAAGACCTGGAGCGAATGGGTTCATTTCAAAGCAACAATGCCGGTTTATTGTTGGTGGAGATGAAAGCTAATGAGCTGCTGCTAAATGAGAATGAGCTGGTATTGGTCTTGGACGATCTTAGAGATCCCGGAAACTTAGGCACTCTTATCAGGATATGTGACTGGTATGGCATAAGGAAAATCTTATGTTCTGAGAATACTGCAGAAATGTATAATCCGAAGGTAATTGCAGCCTCTATGGGCTCGTTTTCCAGAGTAAAAATTTATTACTGCGATCTTATGGAATACTTTAAAAAATATAAAAAAGATTTACCGGTTTATGGAGCATTCCTGGAAGGGGATTCATTATATGAAACCCATTTTGACACTGCCGCATTCATTGTATTAGGAAATGAATCGCATGGTATCAGTAGTGAATTAGTAAAATTAGTGTCAAAAAAAATTACCATACCTTCCTATGGAAAAGCAGAATCACTGAATGCTGCAATTGCAGGTGCAATAATTATTGACAATGTAAAGCGGTTGTTAAGTGGGAAATAGAAGGTTCAGGGTTTATTCAGATATAAATACCCGTCGATTAGTGAATGCGCGAGGTATATCAGAGGTGTAAGTACAATAGCCAATGAAAGCTTTACCATGTAATTGATAATGCCAACCGAAAATACCAATGCCAGCGGCCATTTACCTTCCTCAGGCAATAAGTAGAAAGCAAGAAATAAAACAAGGAAGCTATCCAGTATTTGTGATATTACTGTAGAGCCGGTAGCCCTCAGCCAAATCAGTTTTCCATTGGTTTTCTTTCTGATGTATTGAAATAAATAAGCATCTAATAACTGACTGATAAGAAAAGCCGTGACAGAGCCTATGATAATATTTGTTCCCTGCCCGAATATTTTACTGAAAGCAAAATTGATATTGAAGTTATCCTCTCCTCTGTGAATTTGGATCCAGAATTCTGCCGGCTCGAGCCAGATGGTGACGGAAAGAACTGCAAAAACATAAATGATCAGTCCTGTGGCAAGAAAACTTATTTTCTTTACACCTGATTTTCCAAAATACTCATTGATGATGTCCGTGGTGAGAAAGATCACAGGCCATATTACTGCGCCTGAAGTCAGATTGAAATCAAGGATAAAATCAGCAAATAATTTTAATCCTGCAGGAGGGAGACTTAATGATTTTTCTAAAGAAAAAATTTTGACTCCTATAATTTCTGCTACGATAGCATTGGTGATAAAAATTCCTGACAACAAAAGCAGGAGGTTGTTTTTTCTTTTTTGTATTAACAAAGAATTGCCGGAGACAAAACTTTCCGATGTTTTCTCTACTGTGTCAGCCAGCGCTTCATGGGGAATTTGTTTATTCTTCATTGATAGAAAACGTGCTGCCCTCTTCGGCTAAATAAGTCTCAGGAAATATATTTTTTGCTTCTTCAAGTAATGGTTCTATTTGTTTATATCTGGCAGAAAAATGTCCTATAATTAATCTTCCTACATTGGCTTTGGTGGCAATGATGGCCGCTTCTTCTGCTGTACTATGAAATGTTTCTTTTGCTCTTACTTTCATATCAGAAAGAAATGTGGCTTCATGATAAAGTAGGTCGGTACCCTGAACGATCGGAAGAATGGATTCTTCATAAGCTGTATCGGAGCAATATGCATAAGATCTGCTTTTTTTAGGAGGGAAAGTTAAGTCCTGGTTGTAGTATAATACATTCCCGTCTTCATCTAAAACATCTTCACCTCTTTTCAGAGAAGCCATTTGCAGAAGACTTAAATTTTCAGGCAACTTTAGTTTGTTTAATCTATGCTTCTTTGGTTTTTCTTTGATCAAAAATCCTGAACAGGCAATTCGATGTGTAAGAGGAATGGTTTCAACGGTCAGGTTTTCCAGATCAAGAATAATGTTGTTAGAGGTAGTATCAATACAGGTGAAACTAATTGGAAAGGATAGAAAAGTTTCTGAGTATTTTAGTTGAATGGTAATTATTTCATCCAATCCTCTGGGACCGAATATTTTTAATTCTTTATTTCTGCCATTCAGATGCATACTGCTAAGCAACCCGACCAGACCCAGGTAATGATCGCCATGCAAATGGGATATGAAGATATAAGATATCTTATTGTATTTGAATTTGAATTTATAGAGCTGATACTGGGTGGCTTCACCGCAATCAAAAAGAAAAATGTCTCCTCCTATGGTGATGAGCTGACTTGAATGGTGCCTGTTGTAAACAGGTGTTGCTGAACTTGACCCTAGTATTTTTACTTCAAAGGTTGACAATCTTTTTATTCTTCCGGATTTTCCTGTCTTAGATTTTGTTCAATCTCATTCATAAAAATCGCATCCACAGACTCTTCAACGGTAGGAACGATGTTTAGAATCGAATCCAGGTGAGAAATTTTTACCAATTTCAGTACATGTTCGCTGGCGCCGGTAAGAATAAACATTCCCTGTTCATTTTCGCAAAGTCTGTTACCAACCAGAATAGAGCTAAGGCCTGAAGAATCAATGTATTTTACCTCTGCCAGGTTAAGGATAATGTTTTTTACACCTTCTGCATTTAATTTAACTAATTCGGATTTAAGGTCGGGAGCAATAGCAGAAGTCATCTTTTCTTCATGCAACTGTAAAAGGGAGTACTTTTCAGTTTTCTCAATGGTGTATTTCATAAGTAGTTTGGGTTCTTAGTAATTCTAAATTTAGGAAAAATCTTTCAAAAATCAATGGTTATTGCCCGTTCAATGTTAGATTTTATTCGATTTATAGTATTTTCTTTGGCCTGTTTCTGAAATTTTTCTCCTGTTACCTTTTCAAATAGCTCGATATATCTTTCAGAAATGCTTTTGACAACTTCGTCTGTCATTTCAGGTACTTTTTGTCCATCTTTTCCCTGAAAGCCGTTTTCAATAAGCCATTGTCTTACAAATTCTTTGGACAGCTGTTTTTGCTTTTCTCCTTTTGCCTGTCTCTCCTTATAACCATCCAGATAAAAATATCTTGATGAGTCAGGGGTATGCACTTCGTCGATCAAAATTATTTTACCATCGTGCTGCCCAAATTCATACTTTGTATCCACCAGTATCAGTCCTCTTTCTCTGGCAATCTCAGTTCCGCGTTGAAACAAGGCTCTGGTGTATTTCTCCATAGTCAGATAATCTTCTTCTGACACGAGCCCTCTTTTTAAAATCTCCTCTCTGGATATGTCTTCATCATGTCCTTCGGAGGCTTTGGTTGTAGGTGTAATGATAGGTTCTGGGAAGGGATCATTTTCCTTTAATCCTTCAGGAAGTTTCACTCCGCATAATATCCGTTTCCCTGAATTATATTCTCTCCATGCATGGCCGGCCAGGTATCCGCGTATTACCATCTCAACCGGGATGGCATTGCATTTTATGCCGATGGTTACGCTTGGGTCCGGAACACTTTTTACCCAATTGGGAACAATATCTGAAGTGGCTTTTAAAAATTTTGCAGCAATCTGATTCAAAACCTGTCCTTTATATGGGATGGCTCTGGGAAGCACAACATCAAAGGCTGATATCCTGTCTGTTACAACAACAACTAGCTTGTCGTTAAACGAATACACATCGCGAACTTTCCCTTTGTAAAATCCGGTCTGGCCAGGAAAACTGAAGTTGGTTTCTTTTACTGCTTCCATTTTGTAATATTAATGGAAGCAAAAATAGGAAAAAAATAATACTGTTAAGTTTTACTTATAAAAAAATCAGTGCTTTGAGACTTTTTCGGAGACTTTTTCACCGTTTTTATAAACTTCGGTTTTTGTATGTTTCCCTGTCTCCTCATAATAATTCCAGCTGCCGCTTTTTTTGCCGTTGATGAAATTTCCTGCTACTTGAACCTGTCCGTTTTCATAGAAAATTTTATATGAGCCATACTGCACATTGTTTTTGTAATGAATTTCCGATTTGATTTTTCCTCCGGGAAAATAGCTGTACCAGATGCCGGTTTTTATTCCATTGGAATATTGTTCCTTTTCAACAAGTTTTTCCGACTCATCATAAATAAATCGCTCGTTGTGCAACAGATCATTGTTGTATGTTTCTTTATATTTTATCTTACCATTCTCATGGTATGTTACCCAATTTCCTGTTTTTAATTTTGTCTGCTCACCGGTAAGACTTCTGCTTTTGGATTTGCCGGGAACTGTGCTTCGGTTGGTGTACATCTGTTCCTGCTGCAATTTGCCCGAATCAAAATATACCTTTGAGGTGATAACCAAAGCACCGTCTTCGTACTTGTAAAGGCTTTCTTCAGCAACTTTTCCATTCTTATGGAAGGTGATGTTCTTTCCGGATTTTACCCCGTTTTTATATTTAAGAATTTGTTTTATACTTCCATCTTCAAAATAAGTTTTCACTTCTCCGTCGGGTTGCCCGGCCAGCAGATTCCCTTCGGAGATAAGAACTCCATTACGGCTGTATGATTTGAATTTTCCGTTTTGTTTACCGTTTTCAATATAAGATTCGGTCTCAATACCGCCTTCAGGATGATAGCTTTTAAAAAAGCCCGATAAAACTCCTCTTCTGTAATTCTCTTCTGTTTTTGTCTTTCCGTTTTCATAGAAGGTCTTGGTAATACCTTCTCTTTTGTTGTTTTTAAACTGGCTTTCGGAAATCAGATTTCCTTTGGCATCATATTCCTTGACAATGCCATGAAGATTTCCATATTCATAATTTCCGGTTGACTTAACTTTTCCGTCAGCATAATATGTAGTTACTTCACCGGAAAGCTGATCATCTGAATAATTTCCCTTTTGCATCAGTTTACCTTCACGATCAAATATCGAGAAGGGACCATTTTTAATCCCTCTTGTGAAAGTAATTTTGCTTTTAGCCTGATTGGTTTCGTAGTATTCTGTGTAAATGCTGTCCAGCAACCCATCAGAAAGAAATCCATCGGCAATCAATTTACCATCCGGATTCAATCGCTGATATTTCTTTTTATTCACAAGAGAAGGATCTGAAATATTATATATTTCTTTAAAAAGCAAACTACCATTGATAGAATAAGTGAGGGCTTCACCATTTTTAACTCCCTCTTTGTAATAAACAGTAAATTTCACCTGGCCATTTTCAAAATATTCCTGGTAAACACTATCCAACTGTCCGTTTTTATAATGAGCCTTGACCAGAAGATCACCTTCTTTTGAATATTTAGAGTATTGTCCGTTTTTAATTGCTGAGTCGGATGGGGAGACAAAGAATTCTTCAAATACAGGCACTTTTATGCCAATAGAGTCATATTTAGGGTAATACGTAGTGATTTTTACCTGGCTCCAGCCCGGTAATACCATCATAAAATAAAATAATATGGTCGTTAGCACAGCTTTTACATTAATGATTGTCATGACTCTCATAGCTTGCAACGAATATTATTGATAATTATTGAAGTGTTAAAGTTTACGTAGAACAATGGCAGATGCACCTCCACCTCCGTTACAGATTCCCGTAACACCGATTTCGGCATTCTTTATTTTCAAAACATTGCATAAAGTGGTAAGGATCCTTGCTCCGGAACACCCAATTGGGTGTCCTAAAGAAACAGCACCTCCCAGGATATTTACTTTTGCAGGATCAAGCTGCAACTTCTGGTTGTTAGCTATAGAAACCACTGAGAAAGCTTCGTTGATCTCGTAAAAGCTAATATCAGTATTTTTTAATCCTGCTCTTTCTATCGCCTTTGGAATAGCAAGTGAAGGAGAGGTGGTAAACCATACAGGCTCCTGTTCAGCATCCGCAAAGCTTAATATTTCTGCCAATGGTTTTAGTCCGAGACTTTCTGCTTTTTCACTGCTCATCAGTAGCACTGCTGCAGCGCCATCATTTAATGAAGAAGCATTGGCTGCGGTTACAGAACCTTCTTTTTCAAATACAGGTTTTAGTGATGGGATTTTATCAAAATTTACTTTTTTGTATTCCTCATCTTCAGAGACCACCAAAGGGTCTTTTCCTTTTATTTCAGAAGACACAGCGACGATCTCATCTTTGAATAAACCGGCACTCCATGCATCTGCAGCTCTTTTGTATGAACTGATCGCATATTCATCCTGGGCAGCTCTGCTGATATTCAAAGTTTTTGCCGTATGTTCTGCTGCATTTCCCATATGGAAATCATTGTAAACATCCCACAAGCCATCTTTGATGATACCATCTGTTAGTGTAGCGTGGCCAAGTTTTAATCCCCAGCGAGCTCTGTCGGAATAAAAGGGAACATTTGACATACTTTCCATACCACCTGCGATAACTGTGTCGGCCATTCCAAGCATAATTGATTGTGCAGCCAGCATAATGGCTTTAGATCCTGATGCGCAAACTTTGTTTACAGTTGTGCAAACAACGGAAGGATTTAAGCCGGCGTAAATGGCTGCCTGACGCGCAGGAGCCTGACCCAGATTAGCAGATAATACATTGCCCATGTATACTTCCTGAACTATGGATTTGTCTATACCTGCTTTTTCTACAGCGCCTTTGATAGCCGCTGCCCCTAATTGTGTTGCGGAGAATGATGCCAAAGTTCCTCCAAAGCTCCCTATGGGAGTTCTAACCGCTGATATAATGTAAACTTTTTTTGTCATATAATTCGGGTTTTACCAGTCGGGCTTATCTGTTTTGCCTCCCGGTCTATAAATTTTCTTTTGTTGTAAATATTGTACTTCAGAGTTCTTCATAGCCTCAAGAATAAGCTTCGCTCTTTGTTCATTCATTTGAATTTCCTTAAGCTTATTCGCTTTTAGGCCATCGGTCTCTTTACTACCATCCCAGTCCTGCTTTAGTTCGTTTTCGTCACCCTTGTGGTCATCTCCTGTACCTTGCGAGCTGCTTTGAGATTGGTTGTTGGCTTTATAATTTCCTTGTGAATTGCTGCCGCCTGAGGATTCCTGAGTTTTGCCAGACGGATCTGATTCTCCTGTTTCACCTGTTGCAGCTAACTGGCTTTGGTTGTCCAAATTATTTCTTGTTATGCCGGTATTCATCTTAGCATTTTGAAAATCTTTTTTCAGCAGCTTTTTAACTATTTCAAGGTTTTCTCTCGCAATTTGATTGTCAGGATCGGACTTTAGCGCCTGAATGTAATAATTTACAGCTTCATTTTTTCTGTTAGCAAACCATGCAAGATTTCCCAGTTGCTGATTAGCAGTGGAACTAAGTTTTTTTTTATCTCCGGCAGCTAATTTCTTATAGATTTTTCTGCAGGAGGCTGTATCTCCGGTGTAGTAATACGATTGTGCCAGATTAAACTGAATGTTGTCATCTGTGATTCTGAATTTTTTCTCCAGCTCCTGATAGTGGAAGATTACCTGTTTATAATCATGTTCTGCAAATGCTTTTTCTGCATCAGATATATGTGCATTGATATTGGATGTTCTGTTGAAGAACTCCAGAATAGACAGAAAGATATTTGCAAGCAGAAACAAATGCATATTAAAATTATATTCTTACTGTTCGGACAGTCACTAAAATATCAATAAGTATAAGAAATAGTGCAATTAAAAGAAAATAAAAATACTTATTGGCAGATACATCAAGCTTTCTTACATCGGTAACTATTCCTTTTATTCTGTTGATTTCAGCAGCGAGTATTTCTACCTGGTTTACCTCTTCGTTAATTTGAAAATAATTTCCACCTGTGAGAATAGAAATTTCTTCCAAAATGTCTCTGTTTAAACGGCTAACTATCGGAATATTGTTTTGGTCTTTTTTAAAGCTTCCCTGATAAGGGATTTTACTTCCTTCTTCAGTGCCTACACCAACTGTGTACAGAATTATGTTTTTATTTCTATAATGATTGGCCATATTGGCTGCTTTTTCTCCAAAATCTTCTCCATCAGAAAACAGGATAACTATTTTAGGTCTATCTTCTCTGGAATTTATTTTTTCATCCAGATGCTTGTTCAGGGCCAATTGGAGAGCAGACGAGAGATCTGAGCTGCCTTTTGGGAATATTCCCGTATGTAATGACTGGAGGAATAGTTGCAGGGCAGAGGCATCGTAGGTAAGAGGGCAGAACAGCACTGCAGTATCTGCAAAAGCGATCAGGCCCATTCGGTCAGCTTTCAGCACATTGGAAAGATATTTAATTTCATTTTTGGTCTTTTCAAGTCGTGAGGGCGGAACGTCATAGGCATTCATAGAAGCGGAGAGATCGAGGCAGATGAAGATATCTTTGCTTACCACTTTCACTTCCTTTTTGATGTCTCCGAAGGAAGGACCCAGGAAAGAAAGGATAATAAGAGCAAAATAAGCAGAACGGAGGAAGAATTTATAGAAGACACGCTTAGGGCTGCTTTTGATCTTGCGGGAGATGATGATGATCCTTAAGATCCATAGGATATAGAGGAAGATGAAAATTCCGATTATGGTGTATTCAAAAATGCCGGGTTTGAAATGCCAGATCATGTTGCAATTTGCATAAAGTATTGTAAGTATTGAGAATATGTAAAACGAAAAAAATATATTTTAATTTTTCGGGATGGTTTTGGTTATTTCAAATTAGAAACACTATATTTGCGACACTTTTTTTCAGTATAGAAAGCAGGAGAGGTGCCTGAGAGGCCGAAAGGAGCGGTTTGCTAAACCGTCGTACGGGTCAAACCGTACCGGGGGTTCGAATCCCCCCCTCTCCGCTGGGTTTTAATAAGTTCGGGGTGTAGCGTAGCCCGGTTATCGCGCCTGGTTTGGGACCAGGAGGTCGCAAGTTCGAATCTTGCCACCCCGACTAATTACAAAAGACATCCTCTGGGGTGTTTTTTGATTTATGATGGTTCCGTAGCTCAGTTGGATAGAGCAACTGCCTTCTAAGCAGTAGGTCATTGGTTCGAATCCAATCGGAATCACAAGATAAAAGACCAGGTCACAGTGATCTGGTCTTTTTTATGCTCATTTCCGCCAGGTTGTCGCCAAATGTCCAGCACTGCTGTCGCCGTGGTTGCGCCATCAGCCAACCACCCTCCTTTTGTAAAAAAATCCTGTTATTAAATTTACACAGCTATGGAAATTTATTAAACTATCCAGTATTCTTTACTGGAACAATAAGGAACTGGAAAAATCTGCTTAAACCTGAAAAGTATAAAGTTATTGTTCTGAATAATCTTCAAAGGTTGGTCAAGGAAGATGAAATATATCTTTTTGCTTATTGCATAATGAGTAATCATATTCATTTGATCTGGCAGGTAAGAAATAATTATTTCTCGTCTGAAATTCAAAAACGTTTCCTGGAAAGAACATCCAAACAAATTAAAAATGATTTAAATGAAAATCATCCAGACGTACTTAGAATATTTGCTTCAAACAACGTGATAGAACTTATCATTTTTGGAAACGTCGTCCTTTATCTGTAGAATTATTTTCCAGTCATGTTTTTGAGCAGAAATTAAGTTATATTTACAATAATCCTGTCACAGCGGGAATATGCTTAACTCCAGAAGATTATTTATTTTCCAGTGGCAGGTTTTATTATACTGAAAATGATGAATGGAGTATGCTGAGCCATTATGAAGGATAAATAAGGTGAGTTGTTGGCCGATGGCACAACCACCGCGATGGTAGTGCAAAATTCAAGCTGTTTTCGCCAACCGAGGCGGAAATGAATTTCTTTCTGATAAAAATTGGTCTAAGAGAAAGTATTATTATATTGAAAAGTATTGCATAAAGTAGATTGAGAATTTCGATACTATGACCTTTGCATTTACTTATTTTTTATGAAATATGTCAGCTTATGTTTTTTCCTTTTTACAGTACTTAACTGGTTTCCAAATTTAGCCATCTCCCAAGTTATTTCTGACTCTTCCAAACTGACAAGAGGTTATTACACCAGCTTTGAAAATTTCAGAAAAAATGTTGTAGTGCCTGCGGACATTTATCTTGAATATGATTTTTTTGAATCACCAGATTGTCCAAAAATGCAATACTGTGATAATGGTGGAATTGATTTGTTTAAACTAAAAAATAAGGAAGATAAAAGGTTTAAAACCGAAAGTTCAATTTTCGCGGTTAGCGATGGAAAAAAACTTTATATACTTTCCCGACCCGCAGATATTTTTTCACCGGATGTGGTGGTTCAAATACTTTTCCTTGGAAAATATGCGGGTTATATAGATTTAAAACCAGGCATGGTTACTTCGGGTCAGTATGGTGCCACTGGTTCAACGCCTCCAAAAATTGAAGAATGTGTTATTGATATGTATACCGGAGAGTTGATACGATTGAATGAAGCCAATATGAAAAGCATTCTTAAGGATTATCCTGATATTCATCAGGAGTATAAAAATGATAAGAAGGGTAAGACCAGGAGGTTATATTATATTGAAATGATTAATCAATTACTAAAAAAAAACTAAGTGAAAATACTGTATAAATAACTACTGGTAAAGACTATAGTTTATACCTCACTCCACCCTTATCTCCATCACCACCTTCTGACCTATCTCAGGTATTATCTCCTGCTGGTGTATTGTTTTGCCATCGTGGTTTTTTATGGTGATGGTATAGGGTAGTGCCAGAGATGGGTAGCTGAATTTTCCTTCCTTATCAGAACAAACTATTTGTATCTCTCCGGTCATTTGGTTACGAATCTCCATCTCGGTATCTGATAGGGCTTTATTCTTTCTTCTTATTATTCCTTCAACAGTTCCTGATGGTTGTGGCTTCAGTTCCAGGTTTACATAAAATAACACATTTTTCTTGCCGGAGTTTTTTAATGTCATAGCACCATACCTGTTTTCTTTAACCGCAAAGAATACATAATCATTTTCAGGATCTATCTCACAGTTGAATTCACCGCTTTTATCTGTCATCACTTTATTGATTTTTCCACTGGTTACATCTCTGTAATAGATTTCTGTATTAGACATGTCTTCTTCTTTGCCTCCCATCACCATTCCATTTACAAATGCTTTGTCTTCCTTATCCATTTCCAATACCACTTTTTTTATTTCTCCTTTTTTATATTCTCTGGTAGAAATCGGCATCGTTACTGTTCGGTATCCTTCTTTACTTAGCTTGACTTTATAATCTTTTCCGGGGTCTAATCTTAAATTTACTTTTCCATCTTTTATCATTAATTCCTGCCTGCAATTTCCTGCATGAACCAGTTTCAGTTTTACATCATTCAAGGTGTCCTGCTTCAAACGTCCACGAACTATTCCTTTTACTTCAACAGTAACTACTTCGAATGAAAATATATCGTCATCTGTTCCTCCCTTAATCCGGTTGCTTGAGAAATATCCTTTATCTCCGCTCTCATTAATCGCTAGCCCAAAATCATCTTTTGCAGAGTTGACGGGATACCCTACATTATGAGGAATGGTGAGTTTCCCATTAATCAGATCTGAACGGTAAAGGTCCAGCCCGCCAAGTCCCGGATGTCCGTCAGACGAAAAAAACAATACCGAGTCACGGTACAGGTATGGAAACATTTCATTGCCTGAGGTATTAATTTCTGCTCCTGCATTAACAGGATCAGTCCATTGCCCGTCTCTGAAATAGCTGACATAAATATCAGTGCCTCCAAAACCTCCCGCTTTGTCTGAGACGAAATACATGGTGCTGCCGTCATTGCTTAATGTAGGATGTGCAAAGGAGTTATTCTTATTGTTTATAGGCAAGGGTTTTGCATTGCTCCATTCTCCGGTACTTATCTTTTCCGAAGAACAAAGAATAAGTTTATTATCCTCCGGATAAATGGATGGGCTGATGAATGAGGTGGCATTTCGAGTAAAGACAATTCTGTTTCCCTCATTGGAAAATGATAATGGACCTTCATTCAGCTTTGAATTGATTTGCTTATCAAATATTCTGGGTTCAAATAGATTTCCGGAGGAATCTGCTTCAGCAAAGTACAAATCATAGAAATCCTGTTGCTGTCTGTTCCATTTCCTCTGGGACAAAAAGCCATTGTCCCTTGTTGAGAGGAAAACTATGCCATTGGAATAATATACCGGACAACATTCTGCATTGTCTGTATTTATGTTAACCGGTTTTACAGGATACTTTAATGAGTCGGCAAAGAAGTTTCTGTAATTATGGATGCCTTTGATTTTGTTTGCAGCTAAACTGTCAGAAGATAGATCATTTTCTGTGATGGAAAATAGAATCTTACTCTGTTCGATTTTTCCATTGCTGAGAAGGCATTGAGCATATTTTATTTTTTCCTTTGTATTGAGGATGTTGTTTTGGTTTAAAATTTCATACCAGTAAACTGCCTGTTCGGTTTCATTCAGTTTCATATAGCAATCCGCCAGGTTCAGCATCGACATGAAATCATTACTGTCTTTCCTGATTACTTTTTTGTAAAGCTTAGCTGCTTCCAGGTAACCCTGATGGGAATAATAATATCCTGCTCTGGATTTATTGCTTTTAAATGCAATAAAAACAGAATTCTGACTAGTGCCGGTGAATGGCATTAGAAGCAGTAAGGAATAAAAGAATATTATTAATCTCATATTAAATTTTATGAAATCAGTATCTTATTTTAGATACTTTTAAGCTCTAGTGTAAATTTTTCCTCTTTTTCGAATTTCATAATTTCGAGTTTCGAATTTTCCCCTCTAGAAGTATCTCGGGCTTCTGATGTTCGAACCCATAAATCTGAAATTGTATGTAATCAGAAATTCATGTGATCCTCCGATTCCAGGTCTTAGCTTTCCTATCATCTGATCGTATCCGTAACCTATTGTTAACTGATCGTTAATCAAAACTCTTGCTATATAATTGATAGAAGAAAAGCTCCTGTAGGAAACACCCAGCCATAACACATCTCTGAACAGGATCATATTATTTAAATCGATCTGAGAGTCCATATTATTGCTTGCTCTGAATAATAGGAATGGTTTATATTTTAAATCATCAGAAATGTCTATCACCACTCCTGTGCTGAAGAAATAATGTCTGTTAATTCCGGTTACAGTATTTGACATATCAGAGGTAATACCATTGTTCAGTATATAAGGCATAGAAAATCCTGCAAAGAATTTTGGTCTGTTATAGTATATGCCCGCACCAAAGTTTAACAAATATGCACTACGGATACTTTGTGAAAATGTAGGGTCATTAGGGTCTCTTGTGTCCAATGAACTGAAATCACTGGTAAACCTTCCTGCATTGGCCTGCAGTCCGAATGACAGTACAGACTTTTCTGAAAGCCTTATTCTGTAGGCATAAATGGCATTGATAATGTTTTGGTTATTTACACCAAACTGATCATTTGTCAATATTAGTCCTAATGCAACTTTTCTGTTTTTTAACGGGGAGTGGGCCGACAGCGTCAGGGTGGAAGGAGCTCCTTCTACATTGGTCCACTGCTTACGGCAGTAGCTCGAAAGTGATAATGATTCCTGGCTTCCTGCATAGGCAGGATTTATTACTACAGGATTAAACATATATTGGCTGAAAAGCGGCAAATGCTGTGCACTTACATGGATGCCTGTTGAAAGAAGCATCAAAAAGAGGAGGACGGTATGGATAAAAGTAGCTCTCATCTTTTTAAGACTACAAATCCTGTTCTTGGTTTTTCTCCGTTACCCAGATCTACCTGATAATAGTAAGTACCATCAGGAATTTCTGACCCATTACTTCCGCTGCCATAGTTACTTTGTCCCTTCCACACTTTAGCGTTGGAGTTGTCATAATCTGTCTGTTCAAATAACACAGTACCAGATCGATCGAATATTCTTACAGTATTGGAAGGATAGTTTTCTATACCATCTATAATCCAAGTGTCATTAAGGTTGTCCCCGTTGGGAGAAATGGCAGGATAAATTTTTAAGGTAGTTTTCGGATTATCAACAACAATAATAAGTTTTACAGGAATGCAATGTCTGACTTGTTCCGGGTGGAAGTCACAGACGTAGTAAATTACAGAGTCAATACCTGTAAAGTCATTGGAGGCTTTGTATGTTACATTTCCATGAGAAGTGAAGCTTACATCTCCTCCTGAAAAAGATTTTACTTCATGAGGTTGCCGGATAGAAAGGAAATCATCTTCAGGATCCTTGTCATTAGAAAGAAGATTAATGTAAGACTGGTAAGTCGTACCTGTCACGAAGATCGTATCAGGCCATACCTGATGCGGTTTATTGACAGTTACTTTAATCCGGTTGGATGAAACGGGTGGACAAACACCTGATTGAATTTCCGCTGAGTAAATGGTAGTGGTGTGAATAGGTTCAAAGAAAGTATTGCTGGTAAGGTTCGACACACTTTCGTTGTTATATGGATACAATGTTTTCTTCCATGATAATACTTCTCCTGTTTTAGAAAGTACTTTGATAGTATCCATCTTCTGGCCTGGAAGTATGACATGACTCGTTCCTATAAATCCTGCAGAATATTCATCTATACCAGCTCTTACTTCTACTTTAGGACTGCTTTCACAACCGTTGGTACCAATGCCTGTTATATAAAATACAGAGGGATTGCTGATGTTGGTGGTAAAAGTTGCTCCCTGGTTAATATCAGGAGATGCGGCTTCAGAATCGTACCATCTGTAATCGGCGTAGCCTCCTTGGGTGCTAAGGGTAATTTGGCCAGGTCGACATATGGATTTGTTTTCAGCCACCGGTAAAGTTGGTTGGCTAATTTCAAATGTTTCTGAACTGTTAGTACCATTAGCATCCGTGACAGTAATGGTATATGTTCCTGCAACTAATCCGTCCAAAGCAAGTTGTTGTTGTGGTCCAATGCTTATAGATGGATCTACGCTTACAGCTTTTCTTATTCTGAAGTTATCGACCAGGAGATATCCTTCACCGCAGTTGTTAGCTACACCCTGCAATCTTATCACTGTAGGTGAACCGTTTGATGTAACAATGGAACTGGACGGGTTGAAGAGAGTAGACATTGAGCAGCCACAAGTTCCTCTTCTAGGCAGGTACCAGTAATTAATAATAAATGATGTACCATACATAGCTTGAGACCTGAAACGCGTAGAATCTTGGCAGTTGCCGATAAGACAAGTATATAAACGGTTGGTAAGATCCATTCTGTATTGTCCTCCAGGTATGGTAAATGTCTTCCGTATCTCAGACATTGCACCATTGGTGGTGGTGGCATTACAGGACGCAGTTGCAGATAATCTTACACTATATCCATTCGCTTCAGAATTAATGGTGGCCGTACATTTTTCACCAGCTTCATTGATGTTAAAACATTCTGCTGTCCAATCAGAAAAATCTCCGTCATTGAAATCATCAAACAATACAAATGTATTCGCACCATTGCTCACAGGCACTGCTGCAGGATCTCCGTATGAAATTTTCATATGAGATATTCCGGAGGGGATCACCGGAATTTTTACCCAGAATACACAGGCAGTGGAAGAAAGAGGAGGCTGAAGCCAGCAGGAGTAGAGTGTAGTGCAGCTGGTATCGGAAAAACGAAGATCTGAATAGTCAGCCTTCATTTCAGGCGTTTTCCCTAACTCTATTCGTACCTGATAATCTGTTAAAGTAGGATTGGGATTGTTTATTGTGACGATCCTGTAATATGAACCATAAGCTCTTCCTCCTTTGCCATTGCTCCACCCATATGTGTAGGGTGAAGAACTTCCGGAAATTGTATATAAAATTCTTCCATCAGAACTGCCATGACAATAAGCATTAACGATGGAGCCTGAAACCTGAGGTCCGAACACGGTTTCATCCGGAAAACTTATCTGATCAGGAGAAGGACTTCCCTTAGATCTGGCCTCAGCTTGGTTATGCAGCAAAATTAAAGTGTCTTCTTTTGCACAATAAATCGTTTGAGCAATGCAGAAGGATGGAAGCAGGTTGATTAGTGTAAACAGTATGTAAGGTATGTGTTGATTAATTGACTTTTCGGTAAAGGACTGTTTCTTAAGAGCTGGAAAGTTCCCGCAAGTTTTGGTTATTTTTACTGCTGAAGTTTTGCTTCTTGCGGGTTTCATCAGGTAATTATTATTCTAAAGGACTTTTGATTGCCTGCAAAAGCCTCCCCATGTAGGTTAGGGGCTACTAAAATAATAAATTATTCAGAGGGAAATAAGAGAATCTTTATAAAAAATTTACTTTATCCAATATTTTAGTAATAGATATATGCAATATTGTATAAAGTCGATTTTATTGATATCCCGAATTGGAATAATACAAGTGGTATTGTCCGGGATGTAAGTTACCAGGCTTATTCAGCAGGCTCGGACTCTACAGTTCCGAGATGAAGGTAGCCATGTTCCACCTTTCCTTGGCCGAAGTCAAGAATATATATAAGGCTTCCGGAAATCTTTTTGCCGGAGGAGAGGCCATCCCATTGTGATGGGTAACCTTTTCTGATTACGGCTTTGTAAACTTCTTTTCCGCTCTTATTTACAATCTTCAACACGGCATTTTTTCTGCCCTTAAGAGGGATGGTCCATAACTCACCTTTTTCAGGATCAAAAGTGAAGGGTTTAACATTAGGATTCTCCAGAGGAATTTCAAGCAGGTAGTTCCTGTCTTTTTCCGAATTTTTTGCCGTTTCAGAGGTAGGTGTTGATACCGGTTCTTCCGGTAAACTTTCAACTATTACTTCATCTTCACAAACAGTTGGAAATTGTTCTTCATTAGTGACTTCATTTGTAATTTCATTTTGTATCACAATGGCAGAGGAGGGGGTGACAGTATCATTGTATGACTTGTAAACAAAGATACTTGAAACAAGCACAATACCTGTAGATACAGAGATACCTAGAATATTTTTAAAGTTACTTCCAAGTCCGGTTTTGAGTGCAGCAGCAGGAGTAAGGTCTATTTTTTTAGCTATATCAAAAAACCTGTTTTCGATTATGATCTCATTGGCAAGTTTCTGGCTTAGAACTTCCTCGTTAAACTCAGGATCTTCCACCATTAACTTTTCGAAATCCAATGCCTCCTTATCTGAAAGTTTGTTTTTCAGATAATCATCAATCAACTGATATTTTTGTACTTCTGTCACTTTAGTTTTGGTTAGTATAAACCGACTTTTGTTTTTTTATCAGATCAATAAGATTCTTTTTGCATCTGAAACTTGCTACTGTAGCTGCATTTACTGAAGTAAAACCCAACTTTTCACACACCTCTTTCATACTTAACTCTTCGTAAATGGTCAATGACAGTAGTTTTTTACATTTTTCTTCCAGTCGGGAAAAAATATTTTGAACCATTACTCGTCTTTCTTCCAGTTCCATAGTTTCCAGAACATTGGAATCCATTAATTCGGGAAGCTGACCCGGTTCATAATTTATCTGTCTTTTTTTCTTTTTGACGCGGTTTATCCATAGATTTTTTGCAATAGTATAGATAAATCCGCCAATCTCATATTTTTCGTCAAATTTATTAAGCATTACCTGCTTATAAAATACAAGAAGCGATTCCTGTAATATGTCTTTGCATTCTTCTTCTGCTTCCTCTCCTGAATTGACCAGCTTTTTTATTTTAGGGTAAAGATCCCTGTACAAAGACTCCAGAGCTTTGTGATCGTTACCGTTTTTTATTGCTTTTAGTATATCCTGGTCCTTAAATTTCACCTTTTCTAATGATTTATTATTTGAATGCCTTTTCAGATACAATTTCAAATAAGTTAATCATTTTTTTATTAAGAAAAAAATTAACCGGACTGCAATATTTGCAGCCCGGTTAATGTATTAATAGGTCTTAATGATATTTCTCTTGTAAGAACCGTTGTTGGTAATGATATGCATGATGAATAAACCGGCACCAAGATCGTTTCCTACAGTCAGGTTGTCTGTATTATTTCCGTTAACGGTAGATACAAGCTTACCCTGTACATCATAAATGTTAACAGCAACAATCTTTTCGCCATTGCTTAAAGAAACAGCAGTTTGGTTAGTAAATGGATGCGGAGCAGCAATTACATCAACTGAAAGGACAACATCGGTTTCTTCATCCGCAGCAGCTATGCCTGAACAAGCGGCAATCTGCTCCCAAACGCCCCACTGTCCAGTAGTTCCCGGTTCTTCTCCCTGAGTCCACCACTTAGCTCTCCAGATGCTTCCATTGTGAGATACTCTGTCCTCGCCCACATAAATTGAGGCTCTGTTCCATGCAGGAGCTGAACAGCTAATCGCAGTGGAAGTGGTAAATCGGAAGTATGGACTTGCATAAGCAGAATTAGTAGAAGAACAATTACTTCTTACTGTGAATTCATATTGTGTACCGGCCTGAAGACCTGTGAAGTTTACGCTGTTGGTAGTTGTAGTTACACTTGATAGCCATGAACCTCCTACAGGTCTAACAAAAACCAGATATGAAGCGGCCCCGCTTTGAGCAGCCCAGGTAAGGTTGGCTGACGAAGTAGTGAGGTTATTTGCACCAAGTGATGCAGGTACATTACAGGTAGCAACTACAGCAGTAGTAGTAAACCTGAAGTAAGGACTTGCATAAGCAGATGAATTAGAAGAACAGTTTGTTCTTACAGTAAACTCGTATTGAGTAGATGCCTGAAGACCTGTAAAGTTTACGCTGTTAGTAGAAGCAGTTACGCTTGGAAGCCACGAACCTCCTACAGGTCTTACAAAAACCAGGTAAGAAACTGCTCCTGTTTGCGCACTCCAGGTAAGGTTTGCAGAAGTAGTGGTGATATTGTTAGCTCCAAGTGACCCCGGAACATTACAGGTAGCTACCACAGCTGCAGTAGTGAATCTGAAGTAAGGGCTTGAATAAGCCGAATTCGTAGAAGAACAATTGCTTCTTACTGTAAATTCATATTGAGTAGAAGCCTGTAATCCTGTAAAATTAACATTGTTCGTTGTAGCTGTTACACTTGGCAGCCATGAACCTCCAACAGGTCTTACAAATACCAGATAGGAAACTGCGCCACCCTGAGCAGCCCAGGTAAGGTTGGCAGATGTACTTGTAATATTGTTAGCTCCTAATCCAGTAGGTACATCACAGGTTGGCTGTACTACATTGATTGTGATAGCAGATGAGGTGGTAGTAGCATTTGAGTTGTCTGTAGCTCTTGCTGTGATAGAATATGTACCGGCAGCTACATTCGACCATGTAAATGTATATGGACTGCCAGTGGCCTCTCCGATTTTAGAACTGCCATTGAAATATTCAACTCTTGTAACCGTTCCGTCAGGATCAGATGCAGTGGAAGTAAAACTTATGTTTGCAGGTGCTGTAAAGCTTGCATTGTTAGCAGGTGAAGAGATGTTTACCACAGGAGGTTGATTTACCACAGTTGCTGTTGGTATTGTTCCTGAAATAGTATATAGACCAAGCGAGCTATAGTCGGAATATCCTGTTGTTAAAGGATCACCATTTCCTGTCCCATCTATATGCAAATAATAAGTTCCTGCAGGTACATTCACCGATATAGTGGCGGACAAGCTGTTGGTTGGATTTGCTGTAGCAACTGTAGCTCCTGAAGCGTTGGTTATCCAAGCTAAAATGTCAAGGTTTGCGTAAGCTGCAGAAGAGTTAGCGGTAAGATTAACTGTTCCTGCCCCGCAAGTAAAGCTGAAAACGTCAATATCGGTTCTTGTAGAAATTAATCCGCCGTTTTGGGCAGCAGCCACAGAACCGTTAGAAGCTACCACCAATGCTTTTGCTGTAGCAGGAGTATTTCCTGCATCGTCTGTCCTGAAACCGAAACCATTTGTCGTATTAGCAATAATCGCAATATCATCCTGAGTCATGTTTGCACCCTGATATTCTCCACGGCTCCAGTGCGTAACCGTTCTGGTAGATCCCATTGAATTACCCATAATAGGAGCCCAGTTACCATGACCACCATAATAGGTAGTAGAAGCATTTCCATCGTGGCTCAAACCGAAGGTGTGCCCAAGTTCATGTGAACCGGTTTCTCCTGCACCTTTGATGCCTTGATTGTAAACCCAGCAAGGACTATCATCGCTGTTTCTGCTGAATGAATTCAGATATGCCACTCCACCTGCAGAAGGTGCAGCTGTTTTAGTAATAGTAAAGATGCACATTTGTCTTCTGTTCAAAGGAGAAGCATTGAATACAGCTCTGTCTGTAGTGACATTGATATTGAAAGGACGAAGATCTTCGCTGATAAGATTGAATATTGCCTGTATTTGTGCTTCAGTAAGGTCCATCGGCTGTGCATCGATGGTTGCACCACCGGCCCAGCGAGAACCTACAACCAATTCTCCATCGAAGTCCAGATAAGCCACTGCGGTAGCTCCTGGTAAACTTTGTAGTTTGTAAACAGCAGAAGAAGATGGAGGTATTGCATATTGAACATCTCCCTGCACTTGTGATGTTTGTCCCTGCTGAAATTCGATGCACATCACATCGTGAATATCTACTTCAGTAACATACACGTTTCCTTGTGCATCGGAAGAGTATTTGAACGCTGTTTTTTCTTCCGGCATTACAGCAACACCTTCCAGTTTTCCATTTCCTATGTTGAATGAAATATTGGAAGATTTTTTACCTTTAATTTCTCCTATGAAAACTTCTTCACCATTTTCAGTTTTAGTTACATTGATGATGGCTGTAATGTCGCCTTCACTGGTTTGAACCCTTCTCTCTTTAGTTGTTCTTGCACCTGCAGCCCCTTTTAAGTTGGAGGTGAACTCATTTAGAGATCCGATTTTTACCGGCTTCTCATCTGTATGTTTGTGTTGTGCTATTACAGAAACAGACAGAAATAAAATAAAAATGATTTGGGTAAGTTTTTTAGTCAGGGAAGAAAATATTATTCCCGGACCAGGAATTGGATTTGTTTTGCTGGATAATTGTTTTTTCATATTCTTTTTGATTTACAATAAATTGAAGATTGTTAATGGTTTTTCTATCGCTTCAACTGGGTTGCAAATCCACTACATCTGGCAGGTTAAAATCTTACAAGAAACAAATTAAATTTGTAAACATATTGATAGTTAAGTAATTAATAATATTTTAATTTTAACTTATAAATTTTTCTGAAAATTTTATAAAATCTTTGGACGGGATTTGTGTTACATTTGTACAAGTTTATAGCATAACTCAACCAATTTTTTTGATTGACGTTAAAAACTATGATGAATAAGCCTTATATTAAAATGGTACTTTTATTTATTCTTATATCAGTGGTCTCACCTGATATATGCAAGGCTTATTGTGCATATGTAAAAGAGGAAAGCGCGCAGTCATGCTGTAAAAAGTCGCAAAAGAAGGATGATTGTTGTGAGAGAATGGCTCAAATGGAATTGGCTAACCCGGAGTTTTTTAAGGTAACCAATGAAGCTGTAGTATTAGACATTTATCTGTTATTAACCGAACATCTAAATGACCTCGATCTGGAACAACTAATAGTTTCAGGCATCGGGGTATATTCTTATTCACCACCCATTCTCCACAGGGATATTCCTGTATTCAATCAGGTATTCAGAATATAATAGCAGGGGGCATAATGGAAACTGCCTTAGTACAATAAGGTTTTCCCTTGTTCTTAAAACATTCTTTAAAATTTTAACCTGATATCACTATGAAAAATAATATTTTAATAATCTTCATGAGCTTATTTTTAGCTCTGTCTTCAAACGTTTTCGCCGGCAACAATAATTTGCCTGATTGCTGCAAAAAGCAGAAAAAATGTTGCAAAGAACAGAAAGTCTGTTGCGAAAAAAATAAGGCAAAGGCTGATTGCTGCATAAAGGCAAAAGCCTGCTGTGAAGAGAAAAAAGCATGCTGTGATGCTAAGAATGAAGGGGCGGGAGAGCAGAAATAAAAAATAAAAAGGGGCTTTTAAAATGAGCCCCTTTTTTTATTAGTTAAATATTTCAGTCTGTATTTTTACTGTTTTGAACCGCTTAATTCAACATTGATTTCAATATCATCTGAAAGAACCATGTCTTTAGCAGGATTCATCCATGAAACCCCATATTTTTGACGGTTGAATACCAGTTTACCTGTAGCTTTTATTGCATCACCCTCGTTGGTAACCACTACGTCGGTAACTTTTTCTTCATTTGTTCTGCCACGAACTGTCAGGTCACCAGTAAGAGTGTTGCCATCAAAGGATTTTACTACAAACTTAGCTGTAGGAAAGGAGTCTACTGCAAAAAATTCTGCAGTTTGCAAATGGCCCACCAGCATTTCTTTAGTGTACTGCTCATTGTAATTGGCATCTGTTGGGTTAATTGATTTAAGGTCGGCTGTAAAAGTACCTGCAGTCACTGCATTTCCTTTGACAGTGATATTTCCCTCTGTCAATTTTACTGTTCCTGTATGCTCCTTTACTCCAAGCATTGTTCCTTTCCAGTTTAAATTGGATGCGTCAGCATTTAAAACATAAATTGCTTCCGGCCCTGATGCATCAGCAGTAGTTTCCTTGTTTTCATTAGTACCACAGGCAAAAATCACCATTGTGCCTGCAGCAGCGATAAATAAATTTCTAAGTTTCATAAGTTTAAAATAAATTATGTGTTTAAACATGTATTTCGTAAAAATAGAAAAAATGACGAAATAGTTCCTAATCCGTTGTGTAATAATTTTCAAAAAGATTATTGCGCTTTATTTAAAGGACTGGTTGCCCAGGTGGACTAAAACTCTTTCAAAGCAGATTTTAAACCATTCGGTAAACCCGGAAGGAGATTCCTGAAGTTCGATTTTAAGATTATTCGCACTACAAAATCTCCAATCTCCGACTTCTGTGACATTGGGTTGGGGTGTTACTTCAGTGTAACCAAAAAAGACATGATCAAATTCATGTTCTGTTAGTCCATTCTCAAAGGTAGTTTTGTAAACAAAACTGAATTTATGTTCTAAATTGGTTTTCAAACCCATTTCCTCCCAAAGTCTCCTATTGGCTGCTTTCAAAATATCTTCGCCCGGTTTTGGGTGGCTGCAGCAGGTGTTGGTCCACAATCCGGGGGAATGATATTTAGATTCCGCTCTTTTCTGAAGCAGAAACTCTCCCCTGGAATTAAATATAAACACCGAAAAAGCCCTGTGAAGCAATCCTTTCCGGTGAGCCTCAAGTTTTTCCATTATTCCGATTTCCTCGTCCTTCGGATTGACTAAAATGACATTTTCCTGCATCTATTGAGAATGTAAGCTTAAAAATAGGGTTATCTGCTGAATTTTAAACGAAATTAACTTATAAAAACGTTCATTGCTGCAAATTCCAAATATCAAAATCAACAGAATCAAATAGAATTTTATACTTGTTTTTGATTTTATTTCAGGTTTGTTCTTTAAGTGCAATTGTAGTCCTTAAATCGGCTTTTTTGGGCTGAAAACAGCATTTTTTATTGTTTTTTATGAGTGATTCTCCTGGCAGTTTTGATCGCAATTTTTTGCTATTTAAAGTAAAATAATTAGTCAGGATTTTGATTTTAATCATTAATCCTACTACTTAAAACCTACACGCACAAAAAACCATTGATGTTTGATTAAAACCAATTTTAAATTATGAAACGGTACTCTTTTTTAGTTTTGATTGCCTTTTTGATCAGTTTCGGGGCCAATGCTCAGGCAGATCTTGAAAAGAAGGTGAATGATTTGCTGGCAAAAATGACCCTGGAAGAAAAGGTGGGCCAGATGACCCAGCTTACGCTGGATGCAGTATGTAAAGGCACTCCATTTGATTTGAATAAAAAAATGGAGCTTGACCAGGAAAAACTTAAAAAGGTACTTGTTGAATATAAGGTAGGATCCATTCTAAACACCGGTATGTATACCCTCCCGCGTGAACAATGGTATCAGTTGATTTCTGAGATTCAGAGAATTGCAACCAAAGAAACCCGTCTTGGAATCCCGGTTATTTATGGTATAGATGCTATTCACGGAGCCAATTATACTGTAGGAGCAACGTTGTTTCCTCAGGAAATATCTCTTGCCGCCACCTGGGATCCTAAATACGCAGAATATACGGGTGCTGTAACTGCTTATGAAGTAAAAGCCTCTGCTATTACCTGGAATTTCTCTCCGGTATTGGATTTGGGAAGACAACCGCTATGGTCCAGATTTTTCGAAACTTTCGGTGAAGACCCTTATCTGGCGACCGAAATGGGTAAAGCCATTGTTAAAGGTTATCAGGGTGATAATGTAGCGCACCAGGATAAACTGGCAGCCTGTCTGAAGCATTATGTTGGATATAGCAATTCCAAGTCAGGAAAAGACAGGACTCCTATTCAAATGTCTGAAAGAGAATTAAGAGAATATTACCTGGTTCCTTTTAAAGCAGCAATTGAACAAGGGGCTCAAACCGTTATGATCAACTCAACAGAAATCAATGGCACTCCTGTGCACGCCGATTATCATATTCTGACAGAAATTTTGAAGGATGAATTAAAGTTTGACGGATTTGCCGTTACTGATTGGGAAGACATATTAATGCTTCATAACACACATAAAATTGCTGACTCAGAAAAAGAAGCTGTTGGTATTGCTATCAATGCGGGAGTAGATATGAGTATGGTACCATTGCAATTGGATTTTGCTGATCATTTGGTAGCTCTGGTAAAAGAAGGAAAAGTACCAATGTCCAGAATTGACGATGCAGTAAGAAGGATACTTAGAGTAAAATACAGATTAAATTTGTTTGAAAAGGCTTACCATCCGATGGAGTCTTATACTAAGTTCGCATCTGCAGAATTTACTGATTATAGTTATAAAGCTGCCTTAGAAAGTATAGTGCTTTCAAAAAATAGCAATAATTTATTGCCATTACCTAAGAACAAAAAAGTACTTGTTACAGGGGTTGGTGCTAATTCCTTAAATTATCTGAACGGAGCATGGACGCATACCTGGCAGGGAATTGAATCAAAATTCAATACTAAAGGAAAGAAAACAGTTGTTGAGGCAATTACAGATAAGATAGGAAGCAGCAATGTTATCTATGTTGAAGGTACAGGATACGATAAAGATATCAATACTGCCACAGCTGCTGCTAAGGCTAAAGAAGTGGATTATGTTATTGTTTGCCTTGGTGAAATTCCATCAACAGAGAAAGTCGGTGATATTTATGACCTTACTTTACCTGCTGCACAAATAGAATTGGTAAAAGCTTTACATAAATCAGGAAAGCCCGTAATTACCGTTCTTCTTCAGTCAAGACCAAGAATATTTACGGAAGTTGAACCATTAATGCAGGCAGTTTTCGTTGCCATGAGACCAGGAGACGAAGGAGGAAGAGCAATTGCTGAAACTCTTTTCGGTGATAATAATCCTTCAGGAAAACTTCCCTTCACCTATCCAAGATTCACCGGTGATTTTGTCACCTATGATCACAAATTTTCTGAAGAGAAAGATGCCAACTTCGGATTAAATGCTTTCAATCCATTATTTCATTTCGGATCAGGATTAAGTTATACCACGTTCTCATATTCTGATCTTAAACTGGATAAAAAACATATGAAAGGCACAGAAGCCATCAAAATAAGTGTGAAAGTTACTAACAGCGGAAAGATAAAAGGGAAAGAAGTAGTGCAGTTGTACACGCATGATCAGGTGGCAAGCATAACTCCTTGTGTAAAAAGATTAAGAAAGTTTTCTAAAGTTGAACTTAACCCTGGAGAATCCAAAGTAGTGGAATTTACTTTGACGAAAGATGACCTTGCTTTTGTAGATAAAAATCTAAAATGGATCACCGAGCCCGGGAAGTTCAATGTAATGATTGCGAATCTAAAAGATGAATTTGAATTTATCTCCAAATAATACTAGCTCAGATTTATGATTCAGAGAATCCTGCTTTCACTTTGTATTTTAATGCTATCCGGTCTGCAGCTAAAGGCGGCAGAGGAGGTAGTATTACATGATGGTATGGATTCTTTTGAACTAATTCAAAAATATGTTTTGATATATGAGGATGAAACAGGGAGCCTGGGTATAAATCAAATTGCCCAGCTTCCTGATTCATTATTTACCTATTCCAAGTTATACAATGACAATAAAAATTCGACCTATTGGATCAAATTTGTCGTAAGTCCTGAACTTAATAAAAATAAGAAGTGGGTTCTTGAAGTACTTGATTCAAGACACAATGAAATAGAACTTTACTCTCACGATCAAAACGGATTCAAGTTGATGAAGTCCGGTATCGATTATCCTTTTGCACAAAGAGCTTATGCGCATAAAAACTTTGTGTTGGATCTGGATTTTAGTAATAAGGAAAAAAATATTTTTTATGTAAAATGTAAATCCCGTCTAGTTGGAAGCTTACTGTTCAAAATAAGGACAAATCAGGAATTTTCATCTTACGCATTTAATGAATACTATCTCCTTGGTACCTATTATGGAATTCTGATAATAATTGCTCTTTATAACTTAATCATATTTTTTGCTACCAGAGAAAGAATTTACCTTTTTTACGTGTTCTATGTATTGGTATGGGCATGGAGATGTATGCTGGATGATGGGATAGGATATCAGTATTTTTGGAATTCAATACCTGAAATTACCACCATTGGATTTATATTTTCCAAACCATTATTGATATCCTTTTTCGTTTTATACTCACGACTGTTTCTTAATATCAGTAATTTCTTTCCTAAGACTGATCAGTTAATAGGTGTTTTCCTTGCAACATATGTTGTATCTGACTTATTCCTTCAATTTATAGGGATTAACTTTTCATTTGTTACGCTTTTATTTGCTGTTCCTTTTATAATTATCTACTATATATCCATACGTATATACAATCAAGGATTTGAGCCAGCCAGATTTTTTATTCTTGGTAATAGCTTTATAGTAGTAGGAGTGGTTATCAAAGTACTTAAAGATATTGGCTTCACTGATTCGTTCACTGACAATGTGGTGGTAGCCATCATCGGAGTGTATGGGATGAACATAGGAATGATCCTTGAAATCATCATAATGTCAATGGCATTAGGAGATAGAATTAACTATTACAAGAGAAAGGAGAAGGAAGCGCAGGATCAGGTTATAGAACAGTTAAAAATCAATGAAGCTTTGGGTCAGAAAGTAAATAAAGAGCTGGAATTAAAAGTAAGGGAGCGTACAGCAGAACTTATAGAAACATCAGAAGCATTAAAGCAGGCCAACCTTCAACTGGCGAAACAAGCGGAAGAAATCAGTCGCTGGAATCAAGTGCTTGATCTTGATAACCATAAGCTGAAGAAAGAAGTAAAGGATGCTATAGAAGCCAGAATAAAGTTTAAGGATATATTGTATGATGAGTTCCTTAAAATATTTCCTGACGATCTCAGCTGTCAGCGTTATATTGAGGAGATTAAATGGAAAGATGGATACAAATGCAGGCGTTGCGGAAATGAAAAATTTTGCAAAGGAAATAAGAAGTTTTCAAGAAGGTGTACACGTTGTCGCTACGACGAATCGGTAACAGCATATACCTTTCTGCATAAATGTAAATTCCCCCTGGTGAAAGCATTTTATATCATGGCCAAGGTAAATAAGCATGGTGATGATATAAATTGTAATCAGGTTGCCAAGGAACTTGACATGAGAAAAAATACTGTCTGGGAGTTTAAAAAGAAACTCCTCGAAGCCATGGCTGAGTCTAAGAAAGGTAAACAAAACCAGGAAGAGTCCCTGGATTACATTATCTATAACTCATTCAACTGATCCTTGCATCAGGTAATATAGGCTAAATGTAAATAAGCCACCTACAATAAGGAACATGACAACAAATTTTCCCACCTCCAATACATCATTTTGAAGCTGGCTTTTTAATTGATCTGAGGTGAACAATGCCGGTAATAATACTACTAAAATGAAGATGATGGTTGTTACTGCTAATGGTACAAACATAACTTTGTAATTTTTTTGTTTAACACTTTTTAAATATAATTGTTAAAAGTCATTTGTATTTCCCTTTTATACTAAATTAACTATTTTCCTTAAGTTTAATTTTTTGTTGGAATATTTCAATTTAGTGAATAAAATTATATATAACTCCTTAATTCTTAAAGGATAAATAATTAAATGTAACATTCCAATCATTTATCTTCGTAAAAGAATTGACCCCCGTATTGTATGCCTCATGGATTTACCATATTTGATTTTATAATCCTAGGAATATTTTTCCTGGCGGTCTTATATATTGGATACAAGTATAGTAACGATAAGAAAGGAATCGCAGAACATTTTCTGGCAGGTAAAAAGATTTCCTGGTTACTTATCGGTCCTTCATTATTTATCACCACCGTATCAAGTGAGCATGTAATCGGTTTTCCAGACTCGGGCTATATCCAAGGGTTTACCGCAGGAAATTTTGCATGGGGAGCATGCCTTACTACTTTGCTTCTTGCATGGTTTTTCGTGCCTTTTTATTTTAAGAATAATCTTTTTACAACCCCCGAATATATTGAAAGACGATTCAGCCGCAGAGCAAGGTGGATTATTTCCGGGCTTTCCATTATAGTATATATAATCACAAAAGTGTCTGTTACTCTTTTTGCCGGCGCTTTGTTTCTGGAAGCACTATTGGGTTGGGATAAATACACATCTTCGCTTATACTGGTTGTTATTACTGGTATTATTACCCTCGCGGGTGGTTTTAAAGGTGAAATTCATTCACATTTCTTTCATTGTTTTATATTAATATTCTGTTCTACCATTGTTCTTATTACAGGCATTTATGAGATAGGAGGGTTATCAGAGTTAAAGAATGTTCCTGAATCCTATTTCCAGGTTTTTAAATCTAAAGATCATCCAGTGTATCCGTGGACAGGTATGTTGCTTGGCGCTCCTATATTACAAATCTGGTATTGGTGTACAGACCAGTATATGCTTCAAAGAGTACTTAGCGGTAAGGATATAACCAATGCAAGGCGAGGAGCTATTTTTGCCGGTTATCTAATGTTATTACCTTCCTTTATTTTGCTTGTTCCGGGGTTGTTGGCTTATGTGAAATTCGGCCCCGGTGTGGTGGATGGTAAAACTTATTTTTCATTGGTAACGCAATTATTGCCTACCGGAGTAAAAGCACTTGCTGTTGCTGCTGTATTGTCTGCTTTAATATCATCTCTTGCTGCAAGCTTTAACAGCGCTTCAACATTATACTCTCTGGATATTTACACAAAATTATATCCAAAGGCCGATGAATTTAAAATAGTAAACATAGGTAAAATCTCCACGATCGTATTGGTAAACCTTGCGATTGTATGGGTATCGTTCATAGGTTATTTTTCAGAGGATATCATCAGAAATCTTCAGACTGTGCAATCCTATGTAGCACCTCCATATACTGCCATATTTTTGGTTGGTATGCTTTGGTCCCGTGCAAATAACAAGGCCGCTATGTCAGTTCTACTTGTAGGAGGAATCTTTTTTCTTTGCAGGATCACTCTTGATATGTACAAAGATTCATTCGAACAGGGAGGTATTATGGATACAATTCTTGAATTAAATTTCTTGTATCAGGCATTTTTTCTTTTTGGTTTTTATGTTCTTTTAATGATAGTCGTAAGTCTGCTAACTGAGAAACCGGACGAAAGTCAGATACTTGGGCTCACCTACAAATACAGGAATTCCGGTAATGTTATCCAACTGCAAGAAGATCTAAATGTAAAACGGAAAGATATCAACTTATCTATTCTTCTTGCCCTTATTCTTTTCTCCATATGGGGATTCCTGATGTATTTAGCTTAATTATTCACAGATTATTATATTGAAATATTTCAATATAATGTTAGATTTGTTAGAAGAAATAAATCATGCAATGAAATCTGAAGATAAATTGAAACAGTTGGAAAAAATAGCTAAAGCACTTGGCGATAAAAACAGGCTTATGATTCTTCAGGCAGTGGCAAAAAAGAAATGTATCAATTGCAGTGAATTTCTCGAGATTACCAACCTCGCCCAACCATCCGTTTCTCATCATATTAAGATTCTCACTGAAGCAGGTCTACTAAATACTGATAAAGAAGGTCGCTTTGTAAAACTTTCCATTAATTCTTCTCAAATAGAATTCCTAACCGGTTTTCTCAGTAAACTGGAATAACATGCTGATTTTAGAACTTATTTGATAATCAGGCGGTTTATTATTTAAATAAAATTTATCATAAAATTTGATTAGAGTTAAAATATTGATAAATTTACATATTGAAATATATCAATGTGTCAATGTTAATTTTTTTAATTATGGAGACTGTAAAAAAGTATGTTGAACTTACTGACCAGAATTTTGATCAGGAAGTATTAAAATCCGAGATTCCTGTTTTGGTAGATTTTACCGCAGCCTGGTGCGGCCCTTGTAAAATGATGAACCCTGTGATTGATCAGCTTGCTGAAGAATATAATGGAAAAGTTGTAATAAGTAAGCTGGACGTAGATAGCAATCCATTAATTACCTCAAAATATGGTATAAAAGGGTTACCAACCTTTTTGGTAATTGTGAATGGTGTAGTTACTGATAAAATAGTAGGTGCTGCTCCAAAGAAGGCTTTTGATGAATTGCTTCGGAAGTATTGAATTATTATTAGAAATAGAATGGGAATGCTGAGCACTCCCGTTCTATAATTATTTCATCACCTTTATTTTTATAATTTCAGGCGCATAATTTTCTGTCATAATTTTGCAATAATAGATTCCTTCCTGTAAGTCAGAAGTATTAAATTCACAAATATGATCACCCTGGCTGAGATGGACATTTAATCCTTCAAACACTTTCCTCCCAAAGAAATCTATAAGTTGAATTTCTGTTTTGCCTGCATCTGTAAGTGAGAATTTTAAGAATGCTTGTTCATTGCAGGGATTAGGATAGAATAACGCAGTACTCAATGACTTATTTTTGGTCAATCCGGTAGCAGGTTTTTCTTCAAATTGCAGGTAGTTGAGATTAAATCCGGATGTTACAACATTAACTCTTAATATATGAAGTCCTGCAGTCAGGTTCAGATCTGTAACATCTATAGTTTGCCATTTTTGCCATCCTCCCGTATTTGGTACAGTTAAAGTACCGGTAATGGTAGTGCCATCCATAAGCACTGATATTTTTGAATTGTTTACAAAGGATGCTACCCGTATTTTAAGATTATAAATTCCGTCTTTTTCTATATTTACAGTATACTCCAGCCATTCTCCTGTGTCAGTCCAACCGATATTAAATCCTCCTCCAAAATCGGTACATGCTTCAATATCCACAGGCCCTAGTCTATAGGCTTTTCCTGAATTGGTAGGTGTATTGTCAATAAACGAAACTCCGCTTCCTCCATAATCAAAGTCTTCAGATTCGATTACACCGGGAATAAGCCAAGGGGTGCCACGGTATGCTTTCTGCGATTCAGCAGCTGTAATGGTTACAGAAACTGGTTCACTTGTTTTCGACGCACCAATGTTATCAATGGCCATGGCTTTGATAATATAAGTACCAGGGGCAGATCCATGCCATTCAAACTCATATGGTGCCGCAAAGCTTTGGTGTATTACAATATCATCTGCATAAAACATCACTTTATATATACTTCCATCTTCATCGGTTGCAGTACCAGCAATGGATATATATTCTTCTTCATTGTAGCTACGGTTTTCAATGCTAAGATGTACCTGAGGGGGTATGTTGGTATCAACATGCTTGATCACTTCATCAATAGCACTAAGCAGTGAATTCGCTCCTGTAGCATCCTGTGTCAGTTCCCATATCATTATACCACCTGCACTTTCCCAGGCAAGATTAGTTTTACTTTTTATGGTGGGGATACCATTATAAAATATAGTGCCTCCACCTTGAGGATACACCACATCATTGTTTTGACTGCCAGGAAAAGAAGCTGTGATGTTTCTGTATGTTACTGAATTGCAATTGTTGTTATTGAAATGATAGCCATAAAACGGGACCCCAAGTATGATTTTTTCTTTAGCTACTCCTCTTGTGATATGCCAATAGTTTATTTCATTCACGGCTTGCTCATAGGGAGAATGTTGTCCCGGGTTTTGAGGATTCCAGCAGCCCGTTGCGTCATAGGCCATAAGGTTAATAAAATCAAATGCAGCCAGCGCAGTATTAGACACTTTATTAGCAGTCCACAAAGCCAATGCAGCAGATAATTGTTTATTATGCGTTACTAGACCTGCTTTTAATTCTGTAACAAAACTTTCATAATTTTCATCAATGGCAGCTCCTTCCAGGTCACAATCTAATCCATCAAGGTTGTAATTGACGGCCAGATCAATGAACTTTTGAACAAGTTGCGCCCGGTTTTCAGGTTTTAAATACTCTCGGTACTGGTTGGTTACAGTGCCACCACCAAAAGAAACAAAAACTTTCACGTTGTTAGTATGTGCCAGTGTAACAACTTCTGAAAGGCCATTGGTGGGGGATAAATCGGCGGAACTGCCCGACGGATTGACAAAGGCGATAAAAAGATGTGTGATTTTGCTGTAATCAACCTGTGATGCGTTGGTGGAAAAATTTCCCCAATTAGGTAAATATCCAACAACTTTAAATTGACCGGAAACATGGGTTGTGAATCCCAAAGAAATGGCAAATGAAACTAATATTAATCTGATATTCATGATATATAATTATGAATTCAGAATTTAAAAATTATCACTATTTAAAGGAAAGAAAACCGTATAAAAGTTAATTCATCAAAGGAATTTCCATCAAATTGTTTCAAAAGTATGACGCATTAATTACTAATTTGTCCGGGCTTTCTGCAGCATTAATTACAGATCTGAAGGATCTAGCGGCTTTTTTATGTACCGGTGAACAGACTTATACTTTTGCGCTTTAATAATATCATCCTGGTCGTCGGAAGAAGAAATGATGTAGAATTTTGGCTTGAATTTAGGGATTTCAAGTTTTTCAACTGCTTCAATAAATTCAAATCCCGACATTTGAGGCATATTAATGTCTATAAAAATAATTTCTGGTTTACATACCTGATTTTGTAAATCGGATATTGCCATTTCTGGATCTTGATAAACATGTATATGCTGACTGAATTGGACCTTTTCCAAAATTATTTTATTGAGAAGGTTATCCATCTCACTGTCATCTACAACCATTATATCAAGATGTCGGTATGATTCCGAACTCATGATTGTTCCCTTAATTTCCAGTTGCTGTTGTGTCTGCAATTTAAATTAATTTATGATAAATATTAATATATTAAGAAAAATCGGATCCTGCTCCTTATTAGCCTGATCCTAATAAGTTACTGATATACAATATTATAAAATTATCTTATAACATTATGTTGTGGAAAATGTTTAAGAAGATAGAAAATTTCCCTATTATTTAATAAACTCATGTATTCTGACGGCTTTTTAAGGCTGTTTTAGTCATAATTAACATTTCTTTCCTTTTAAATTTAAGTGCAAGCCGTAGATTTTATTCGCTGGGTATTTTTTGAAAAAGAAAATGAGATATTCGGAGCATTCTCCGGATTATTACAGGAAAGAAACGTGCAGGTATCCCACCATGAGGTTTTCAATAGTCTTAAAACACTAATTGAACATGATAATAACTCTGATTTACATATACCTGCAGAATGGGTATATGACTATTGCACTCTTCTAAAAATATCCTTAATAACCTTAGTTCCTCAATATGTATCTACGGTGAAGCAGTCAGTAGATCTGGTGATCGATGTAGAAAAACTTTTCGAGCAGAAAATTAAATCGATACCCGGCACTCCAAATGAAATTATTGAAAATCTGGGCCAGGCTCTGATGAGTTATGACAAGGAATTGAGATACACTCGCTGGAATCCTGCAATGGAAAATCTTACCGGTGTAAAGAAAGAAAATGTCATCGGAAGGAAAATATTTGAAGTCTTTCCTGCCTATAATGGTACCGAATTTGAAGGATATTTTAATAAGGTATTGAAGGGGGAGCCTGTATATGTAAAAGAAAATTACAGGCTGAATGCAGATTGCTATTATGAATCATTTTTATCTCCTTTAAAAGACAAGGCCGGAAATATATACGGAGGTGTGGCATTAGTCATGAATACCAGTGACAGGGTAGAGGAGCAACAGGAGATGAATAAACTTAAAGATTATTATTCTTCTATACTCAACTCACTGCCTACTTTGGTTTGGTTATCAGGTATCGATGGAAGATTAATGTATGTCAATGATACCTGGAAACAATTCACTGGTTGGTATCCGTCTCAGGACAATGAAGATGCATGGATCAATCTCATCCATGAAGATGAAAAGGAAAATGTACTTCAGAGTTATGTTCAGGCTTTAAATGACAGAATACCATTTTCTTTTGTAATAAGACTGAGAAGACATGACGGAGAATACAGATACATGCTTATGTCAGGCCAGCCGATCAACGATGAAAAGCAATTCTTCTCAGGGTATGTTGGTACTTGTTTTGATATTACCTACAGGGTTAAGACAGAAACGGAACTAAGACAAAAAAATCAGATACTTGATAATATAATTTATAATATTCCTGCTGTGGTTATTCAAACCAACCAGGAGGGTATAATCACAGAAATACGAGGTGCAGGATTAAGAAAACTTAATTATAAGGATAATCAGCATGCAGGTACAAGTATTTATCAGTTATTTGATAAGTACTCTTCCTTTATAAAAAAAACACTTGAAGGAAGGCAGATTAATTTTATATCAGATTTCATTTATCAGGAAAAGGTTGTTTATTATCAGAATACATTCTTTCTTGACAAAAATAAAGGCATCACAGGTTTAATGCTTGATATTACGCAGCAGAAAAATGCGGAGGATCAGTTAAGGAAGAAGAATCAGGTTCTGGACGGGATTTTGTCAAATCTGCCTGTTGTGGTATCCAGAGTTGATAAAGACGGTCAGTTTACTGAGTCCATCGGAATGGGACTTACAAGGTTAGGTATAAAAGATAACGAGTTAAACGGCGCATATCTATATGATAAATCTTTCCATACGATGGAGGATCTTCACAAATCCTTTAATGAAAAACTTAATAGATTTCTTGAAGTAAGAAAGGGAATACAGGATAGATTTTTCCAAAGCTACTTTTTCGCCGATCAGGAAGATGAAGGATTGATTGGTTTTAGCATTGATATCACTGATCAGAAGGATGCAGAAGATAAGTTACGGAAGAATGAAGCACTACTTCTGGAAGCTCAAGGTCAGGCCCACCTCGGAAACTGGGAATGGGATTTTAAAACCAATGAAGTGGTTTGTTCCGACGAATTATTCAGAATCCTTGGACTTGTACAGGGGGGGGCAATTACCCAGGAAAACTTTGTTAAAATTTTCGGTAGAGAAGCTGTTATTAAGCTCAAAGAGTTGACAGAAAAAGTAATTTCTTCCAACCAACAGGCTTATTTCGAGCACAAAATACTGCGTGAAGATGGAGACGAAAGGTATATATATGGGCTTGCAAAACCTGTTACAGATAATAATGGCATGATAGTAAAGCTTTCCGGTTATATGCAAGATATAAGTGAAAGAAAGCAGGTGGAGAAGGTGCTGACTGAAGCCTTTGAGGAATTAAAAAATGCTCAGGAAGAGTTGAAGGTAGTAAACTTTGAACTGGAGAAAAGGGTAAAAGAACGTACAGAAGAATTATCAAGAGCCAACTTTGAATTGAATGCGAAGAATGAAGAACTGCAGAAAATAAATACTGATCTTGACAATTTTGTATATACTGCTTCTCATGATTTGAAAGCACCTATTTCTAATCTGGAAGCTTTGTTAATGACGCTTAAGGAGGAGTTAAAAGACAGATCTGATGAAATTTCATTATTTCTGGATATGATCAATACCTGCATATTTAGATTAAAAGAGACCATACAGGATCTCACGGATATTACTAAAATACAGAAAGAAAGTTTGGAGGATGTGGAGATGGTTAATCTTGAAGAATTATGTAATGATACCCTTTTAAGTATAAAAGAAATAGTTGATAAAAATTCTGCATGTATTGAAATAGAATTTTCCTGCACGGAACTTAGCTTTTCCAGAAAGAACATGCGGAGTATATTGTATAACCTTATTTCAAATGCTATTAAATACCGTTCACCGGAAAGAACTCCTGTTGTAAGAATAAGATCTGAGATTTATAATGAAGACCAGATAAAGATTTCTGTCCGTGATAATGGATTAGGGATAGATCCCGGAAACAAAGATAAAATTTTTTCAATGTTCAAAAGATTACATGATCATGTTGACGGTTCCGGTGTCGGCTTATATATAGTAAAAAGAATAGTAGAAAATGCACAAGGTAGGATAGAAGTAGAAAGCGAGCCAGGTGTAGGTTCTGTTTTTAATATTTATCTGAAAAGGTAGATACCATAAATATCGATATTTGTTTAATATTTTTTAGATTTTTCCCTCTCTGCTGGTTTAGGTAATTTTTTAATCCAAACATTTATTATACCCCCCTGTTTTCTTTTTCAAAGCTATTTTCCATGCTGGTTTTGAAAGAAAATTTTGTTTTCCATCATTTTAAGAAATTTGCTGATTATTGCCTTCACAATCGTTTTCAGCAAATAAGTGAATGTTACTTCTCCGCAATTAAAGAGCTTAATGTTCCTTTAATGAATACCTTGTTTAATCAGATCGATGAAAATGAATTAAGAAATTATTCATTTCAAAGATTGAAACTATTTCTTCAAAGCACGCTGGATGATAATTCCTTTTCTGAAATATGTTATTTCACTAACCAATGGAAGGAGAATAAACTACCTTGGGCAATAGATAAATATACTATTCAACCTTCCGATATTCTTCTCGCATATACGGCCAGAGCCAATACCCTTCTGGGCTTTATAAATCAATACACAAGCAACATTGATGATGCGTTGATGATAATAAGGGAGTTGAATGAATATAATTTGCTGATAGAAGAAATCCTTTTCAATACTTACCTGGAAATACAACAGGAAATTGTAATCCGAAAAAATGAAGAGTTGCAGCAGATGAATTTAAAGCTTCTTAAGGAAATAGAACAAAAAGAGCGAACTGAAAGATCTTTATTGAAAGAAAAAGAATTTTCCGAAGCCCTGATAAATAATAGTGTGGATGGTATCATGGCCTTTGATAAAAATTTTAAGATTACTGCATGGAATAAGACACTAGAAATTCATAATAACCTGAAAAAAGAAGAGGTAATAGGAAAATGCATTTATGATATATTTCCACATTATAAAAATTCATTTGAAGGTAACTCCCTTGAGGAGGTTTTAAAGGGAAATAAAGTGGCAATAGGGGATAAGCCTTATACAGATAGAAATGGTTTCTTTGAGGCACATCTGGTTCCATTAATTAATGACAGAAAAAGAGTAACAGGAGGTATATGTATCATTCATGATATTACACCCAGAAAAATAGCAGAAGATAAAATTAAAAGCAGGGAAAGCCAATTGAAAGAAGTTCAGGAAATCGCACATTTGGGAAGTTGGGAGTGGAATATTAAGAAAAATAAGTTTGAATGGTCTGACCAGATGTTTGCAATCTTAGGATATCATCCTGAAGAGGTACTGGTGGATATGGATTTGTTTTTAAGTCATGTTCATCATGAAGACAGAGGAAGGGTTTCCTCTATGATAAGTGATTCATTCAGAAATTTGACCCATTTTCAATTTGAATGCAGGGTTTCTACAAAAACAGGAGAGGAACGTATTGTTTATTGCAGGGGTAAAGTAGTTACTGTATATAATATCCCATACAAAGTAATGGGAACGGTATATGACATTACTGCCAGAAAAAAAGCTGAAGAGGAAGTACATAGCAAAAATCTGGCTTTACAAGAGAAAAATGATGAATTAAGAAAAGCTGAAGAAGCTTTGATTGCTATTAATAATGAATTGGAGAGGAGGGTGGAAGAAAGAACTGCTCAGCTTTTAATAATGAATGACAGCCTTCAAAATGAGATCAGAGAGAGAGTTAAAGTTGAAGAAGCTTTACAAAAAAGAAATCAGGAATTAATTACAATCAATAAGGAGTTGGATAATTTTGTGTATACAGCATCACATGATCTTAAAGCACCTATATCAAATATTGAAGGTTTGGTTATAACTCTATCAAATGAACTGATAAACAATAATGGTGAAGTTAATAATATTATAGAACTAATAAATAAATCAATTTTAAAATTTAAACGGACTATACAAGATTTAAGTGAAATAACCAAAATTCAGGTAGATGTTCAGCACAATCAGACTGAAGTAGATTTGTATGAATTACTCGAAGAGATTAAATTCAGCATCAATGCGATGATCAGCAGTAACAATACACATTTGATCAATGACTTTTCATGTTGCGGAAGTATCCGTTTCTCCAGAGTAAATCTTAAAAGTATTTTGTATAATCTAATCACCAATGCCATTAAATACCGATCTCCTGAAAGAAATCCTGTTATAGAAATTTTTACTGAAAGTTGTGACCAATTTGTGGTATTGGGAGTTAAGGATAATGGTTTAGGAATAGGAGAACAGAATAAGGAAAAAATATTTTCCATGTTTAAAAGATTACATGATCATGTAGAGGGGAGCGGGGTAGGATTATATATAGTTAAAAAAATTGTTGAAAATAATGGTGGAAGGATAGAAGTGGAGTCGGAGTTAAATAAGGGCACATGCTTTAAAGTTTACCTTAAGCAATAATATATTATCCTTATACTTTTTGAGGTTTGTAGACTTTTTCCTGAACCCTGTTAGGTAGTTTAACAACAAATTTACTTCCTACACCTTCAGTGGATTCTACATTAATAACTCCTCCTAACCTGTCTACGGCTTCTTTTACAATATACAATCCAATACCAGAGCCGGTATTGTGGTGCGTTGCACGGAAAAACATTTTGAAAATATTAGGCAGATGTTTAGGAGCTATACCAATGCCATTGTCTTCAATAATAATCACACTTTCATCAGCAGTCGTTTTAACGGATATTTTTACAAGCTTATCTACTCCGTCCTGCTGATATTTTATAGCATTCGACAATATATTATTAATGATTACTCTTACTCTGAATTCATCGTTGGTAAAAGAATGGTTTTGATCAACATCTACAATAAATTTTACATCTGTTACTCTGTCGTAAAATTTATAGCTCTCAATAATTTCAAAAACAATATTTTCATATTTAATATCGGCAAGTGGTTCGTCTATTCTGGCGTTCTTGTAATAATTGACAATATTTTTTATGAATACATCAAGGTTTTTAACTGACTTTTCAATCATGTCAAAATAGATGGTGGGATCCTTCTTTTCGTCCATTCCTGCCACTTTTAAAATCCCCAGTATTGTCATCAGCGGAGATTTAAGTTCATGGGAGGCACTATAGACGAATCTGGTAAGTTCTTCATTTACCTTTTTAAGGTTTTCAGTTCTTTGTTTCAATAACTGACGAGTTCTATAAACCTCCCCGGCATTGTCTATCACCACTCTGATTTCGTTTTCGTCCCAGGGTTTTTTAATGTAATGATAAACTTTACCTTTATTGATGGCATCAATTACAGCATGAATGTCAGTAAACCCTGTGATAAGAATCCTGATAATTTCCGGGAATTCATTCAGAATATTTTCAAAAAATTCGACACCTGTCATTTGAGGCATCTTCTGGTCTGCCAATATTACCTGCAGTTCATTGTTTCTTATTACCTCATAAGCTTCCTCTACTGTTTGTGCCAGAAAAATACGATAATATTGTCTGAACCCTGCTTTAAAAACATGCAGGTTCATTTCATCGTCATCCAGGTAAAGTACACTTATTTTTTCTTCCATGGCTAAGAGATCAGATCTCCGTTTAAGGCTGAGGTTTTATTTTTCCTCGAAATTGATATTGGTAAAGATAAAATAAATTCTGCACCTTTACCAGGTTCTGAAATAACATTTAATTCTCCATGATGGGTTTGTATAATACTATACACAATTGATAATCCTAAACCGGTACCCTCACCAACTTTTTTAGTAGTAAAAAAGGGTTCAAATATTTTTTCCTGAATTTCTTTAGACATCCCAATTCCGGTATCTTTTATTCTTATCACTACATTTTCATCCACCTTCCGAAGGTTTATTGTTATCTGTTCTGGATCTTTACTCTTTTTAGCATTTATCGCCTGAATGGCGTTATTGATCATATTCATAAACACCTGGTTAAGTTTACCCGGGTAGCATTCTATTTCAGGTATATTTTCATAATCTTCGATTATAGATATATTAGGGCTAATGGTGTTTCTTAATAGCACCAGAGTAGACTGGATTCCTTTTATTATGTCTGATTTTTTCAGGTCATCTTCATCTAGTCTGGAGAAACTTCTTAGTCCCTTAACAATCTCAGCAGTTCTTCCTGCTCCTTCTGATATTCCTTTTAGCATCATATCAATTTCTTCTTTGACATAATCAAATTCAATATCTTCCTTAAGCCTATTTATTTCTTCTAATAATTCATTAATGTTATCTTCAGGTTTAATTTTTTCATACTTATTAAGCAATTCAAGGAGGGTTTGTATATCTCGCTTAAGAGGATTAATACTGCTGGTTACAAAGTTAATGGGATTATTTATTTCATGAGCAATACCTGCGGTCAGCTGACCTAAAGAAGCCATCTTTTCAGAATTAACAAGATGTGCCTGCGTTTCTTTAAGATTTTTTAATGTTTTACTAAGCTGGAAATTGGAGCTTTTCAACTCTTCAGTTCTTCTTTCTACCATGGCCTCTAATTGGATATTCTGTTCTTTGATAAGCCTTTCATTTTCTGCCATCATTTTTAAAGCTTCCAATTGAGAATCTTCTTTTTCCTTCTGCAATATTTTAATCCGGTCTGCAAGTGCGAATGAAAGTAAAATAGTTTCTACAGCAGAACCAAATGGCATTGTATAAAAGGTTATGTTATTGTAAGGTAATATATCAATATCCTTAAGTGCATATATAAATACTCCTATTAGGAAAATAGTCCATGCCACCAGAAAGAATTTGGCTGTTCGATGCTTTTTTCTGTATAAGACGAAGGCAACATATAGCATGTAGAAGGAAAGCATCATTGCAGTTACCTGTATCAGTATATAAGTTTTATTAGTAAATCCTGCAAGAAATAATACAAGGTATACAGCATAAATACCAATAAAAATATTTAGTCCTTTATTGAGCTTTGGAACATAAACTTTTGTTTGTAAAAATGCTTTTTGGAATAAAATTGGTGTTATTCCGATTACTGCACTGAAGATAAATGTACTGTTTATAGTAAATTCAGGGTGATTGGGCCACAAAAATCTGAAAGTATAACCTTGCAGGCATGCCTGCACCATACCTACACTCAAAATATAAACACAATAGTAAATGTAGGTGATGTCTTTTATTGTGTAGTATAAGAATAAATTGTAAAAGAACATAACCAGGATAATACCGATGTAAATACCAAAGAATAAATCTTTGTATAGTATTCCTTCAAAAATGGCTTCAGGAGTTCCTATTATTATTGGTAATAATATTTGTTCTTTGGATTTGACCTTCAGAAACAAAGTGTATTTATCATTTTTGGTTAAATCAAGACTAAAAATATAGTTTTGGTGGTTAAATTCTCTATCACCAAATTTTTTGAATTCCCCGGCAGACTTAGTTTGTATACCATCAGTTCCGACAACAGTTACTTCAACCAAATCCAATATTGGATAGGCAATTTCCAGGAAGAGATTATGATCGGTTTTTTTAATCAGGTCAAATTTGATCCAGAATGTTGATGAACTTACACCCAGATTCGTTACAGGTTTATCATTATACTGAAAATCATCAGAATTTCTAACGTCATCAATGGTTAACTTATCGCTGGGATCTTCCAATATCTGAAAATAAGTACCAGGATATTCGAGGATGTTTTTTGTCCCGTCATAAATTAAAATCTTATTGTTTTCCTGGCCGAATGAAAACGGACTTACTAACAATAAAATAAACACATATGAAATATGAATTAAATATTTCATGATAATATTGGCTTAGCTGGTTGTTTCAATTGAAGTTGGTATTCTATGTGAACAGGACCTTTAGGGCCTGCCTCTTCTCTTATTTGGATTGGGTTATTTCTAAGGGACATTATTATATCTCGATCAAATGAGTTTGCCGATTCCAGGTTAACCGCTTCCATAATCAGGGCATTGGCATTAAAGTCTTCTTTTGGATAATAAAAACGTCCATTATTTCCCAAATTGGTGGCAACTTCATATCCTACGTTTTTAAACATTGGTAGTGTGAAATCAGCACAGATACCAAACAAAGTTTTGGCGTTGATTTGAGAACATAAAGCCACCCCTGCGCGGGTTAGGAAAACACTTGTTCCCCAGCCGGCGAAATTTTTAGAATTCCACAGACCGCAAAGTTCCCCTGCACCTTTAACGCCATATTCCTTCACCATCTTATAAATGTTATGGTCCATTTCTCCGATAGCTTCTTCCACAGGCAATGGCTGGGTCCCGCCAACCAGATGGACTCTTATCCCACCAACTAATTCACCAGTTGGAATATAATCAGCAATAATAACATAAGAGGCAGGGTTATAGAACCAATCAGTGTTTGCGGAAGTGATTTTTGTCACTCCGTAAACAGAAAGCACATTGATATGTCCTTCCAGGTACTTTTGACAAGTTTCCGGTTCGTCTATAGCTCGATATGCCCTAAATCTTATCATTAAAAGTCCCTGCTAATTAATTTTTAGTTTTAATCTGGTACTCATTTGTTTACATAAAGGATTTTTTCAATAGGATACCTGACAGCTCTTTCTTTAGGAGGGTCGGATATAAAAAATCTGAATAAAATCACATCTGCTCGTTTATCTTGTAATGACAAAATTTCTTCAAATTGTTTTCTTAACTGCCTGGCTTCTTCACGCATATAATCCGGAAAAACATCCTCCTCATTATACATCAGAGTGTTCCATATCAATGTTGATAGTGATGCCGGATGTACAGATATATTTAATTCAGTGGCCTTCAGCCAAACTCTCTCCATTGCCCTTCCTCCGTCATAAAAGGTATCACAACTGAAAGATGGTACGGTCAATAATCCCAATGCGGTTGCACCAGCGACATTTTTTCTTTGAATCTTTTCGAGTCCTGAGCCAACTCTCCAATCATTAAGTAGTTTTATGACCGGCCAGGATTTTGCAATTCTCCAGCCGGCAAGCTCAGTTTGCGTAAGGTCTACTGTACCCATCAGGTCCACACCATTACATGCTTGTAGTGCCTCTTCTCTGGTCCACCGTATTTCTGCCCTGAAGTCTTTGTGACCACCTTCGTGCATTACCCTAATCCTATCCATTTTTGCAGTTACTTCTCCAAGCAATTGTAAAGTCTTTTCATCGTCAATTAACTTCATCTCAGCACCAGGGACGGTTCTTGCGGCCTCCTGCAACAATTTCAATTTATCTTTTGCTATCGGTTGCCTCTTCCTGATATTTCTGTTTGTAAGTCTGTCAGGAATAACTTTGACAAGGTTATCGCAAACATGTTTTTCCAATCGATCTTTCAATGAGGAAGGGATTGTTTTAAAGAAATGAAAAACAGCCACAAGTTGGGTATCTTTTTTCAGAACAGGTTTTTCCTGCAGCACCTCAAGGCCTTTTTCGTGTGCTTTAAGTACAAGGTTTTCAACGGCTGCACCAAGACTTGCAAAAGAAATGGTATTACCGCAATCCAGAAGTCCTGCAGAATAAACATCATCAAAAAATAAATAAAGGTTTTTATTATCGTATATCCATCTCCATGGCTGAATATTGGCACCGGAAGGTGCCATTCCTGCTGCTTTTATAATTTCATTTAAGGTAGGAGAGTCAATTTCCTCTTGCTCAGGATAGACCTTACATAAAGGTGATTGTCTGATAATATCCATCATTTGAGGAAAGGTAAGTGACGGACGGATATTTAATGGAATTTCACGAATAACTGGTTTTTCCTTATCTGTAATTATTTCTTCTACATCAATAAAATATCGTCCCGAATCTTTTAACTGATTTAAAAGTATTCTTCTGCAAACGTCAGTGGTAACTCCCCCTCCAAGAGTAACAGAGGAAGCCAACTGGGGCCAGGTGGTAATGCTCTGTTCAATTTCAAGCATGGACGCCTTCAATCTGTCAGACATTGTATCTATACCTATTATAGCTAATAAGAATGGTACTTTTTCTTCATTGGTCAGTCCTTTAAGTTTAGATGAATCCAGGTGCTCGATTAAACCATGAAGGATTGGTCGACCCGGTTCAAGGTCGAATCTTTCAATATCTATCATTCCCCGGTCGCTGGTATCCATGACCACAGGAATACCTAATGATTTTGCTTTTCTTCTTGAAAGGATTTTGATATCCAGCCCGTCACATGCTTCTACAACAAGATCTAATTTACCATTGCCCAGAAAATATTCGTCCATGTTTTCTTCTGTAAGGCCATCCAGAAAACAGGTGACGTTAAGAAACGGATCTAATTCAGCGATTTCCCGTGCAACTGCCACTACTTTAGAAACTCCAAGATTTTGTATTCCTGTTCTGATTCTGTTCAGGTTGGATAACTCTATGATGTCAAAGTCTGCCAACCTTATTTCACCGAATATTCTTTCTGTAGCAAGTGTCATGGCTATTGATTGACCTATTGAGAGGCCTACAACTCCAATCCTCTTTTTAAATAAAATTTCTCTTTCCGCAGGGGAGATTTTATAATTGTTTCTATTGGTTCTTACTTCAATAAAATCTTCTTTAGACAAAACGTGAATCAACCGGCCTGACCAAGGATAATAAACCCATACCCCGAATTCATCCGGATGTGAAGAATTTGAATTTATGTAGTCTGTTGCAGCCTTAGTCAATTCAGGCTTTTTATAGACAATTTTGGGATTAAGAGATTTTACAAGCTCTTCTGTTTGTCCCAATATCTGATCATAGATCTGAATGACTTTCCCTGACTTGGTTAGTTCTTCTAATTTCGACTTGTCATACGGGTTCTTTAAATCGAAAATTTCAGGTTTATAAACAATTTCAGGTTTATTCCTGTCAAGGAAAAAATTAGTTAAAAAAGAGGTCATGGCTGCTGCTTGAAAGTTTTAAAAAATATATAATTTACTCAAACTTGTTGATTTATAATAAATAATATATTTTAGTCGCTAATATAAAATTTATTATTAAAATAAAAAGAACCTTTTTTTCAAAACTTACCTGAATTTCATATCGATTATCAGGTACTTACGTATTAGGTTAAAATTGGAGTATTGTACGTATTTATATAAATTAGTTTATGGAAACAGGTGTAAATTCTGAAAAAAGAAAGATATGTATTCTATATGTAGATGATGAAAATAACAACCTGGTGACATTTAAAGCCACCTTCCGTCCATATTTTCAAATATTTACAGCATTGTCCGCTGAGGAAGGAAAAAAAATCCTGGAGGAAAAGGGGGCTCAAATAAATATTATTATCACAGATCAAAGAATGCCGGTAATGACCGGTGTTGAATTTTTATCCTCTATTATCAATGAATATCCTGATCCTATCAGGATATTATTAACAGGTTATGCCGATTTGCAGGCGGTGATAGATGCTGTCAATAAAGGGCAGATTTATCAGTATATTTCAAAACCATGGGAAGAGGGGCATTTGAAAATAATTATTGAGAAAGCCTATGAAGTTTATTCTTTGCGTCAGGAAAATAAAGAGTTGATTAAAAGCCTTCTGCGTGCAAATGAACAATTAGAGTTTTTGTTAAGGCAAAAGCTATTGTCATAAAAAAAGCCCCGAAAGGGGCTTTTTTATTATGCTAATGATCTTAAGTCTACCGGTACAAGTCTGGAAACTCCCTGTTCCACCATTGTAATTCCGTAAATTATATCTGTGCTCGACATGGTTCTCTTATTGTGAGTTACAATAATAAACTGCGACTCCTGGGAGAACTTCCTGATGATGTTATTGAATTTGTCAATATTGGCATCATCCAAAGGAGCATCTACCTCGTCAAAGATACAGAAAGGAGCAGGTTTGATCAGGTAAATGGCAAACAGCAAAGAGATTGCTGTAAGTGTTTTTTCCCCACCTGATAATTGGTTTATTGTCAATGGTCTTTTTCCTTTTGGTTTTGCTATAATGTCAATAGCAGATTCCAATGGGTTATCGGGTTCTGTAAGCTTCAGATCACAGCTATCTTCGTCCGAGAATAAGGAACGGAATACCTTTATAAAGTTGTCTCTGATCTTCTCATATGCCTCCATAAAGGTGTCCTTCGCCACTGCATCAATTTCATTGATTGTTTGCAGCAATGACTCTTTGGCTTTAGAAAGGTCATCTTTCTGATCGGTAATAAATTTATGACGCTCCTGAATTTCCTGATATGCTTCCATGGCCATCGGGTTAATTGGTCCTATTTTCTCCATAGAATTTTTCAATTGCTGTACTTTTTGTTTCAGCACTTCTTCGTCACCCTCGATTGTATCATTTTCATTCAGGATTTCATCTATATCAACATTAAATTCTACTGATAGACGTTCTTTAATTGAGCTTAAGCTTAATTTGCTTTCATTAATTCTGGTTTGAAGTTCAAGAATTAAGGCATCGCAATTTTCTCTTTGTCTCCTTAAATCTCTTACTTCTTTTTCCATCTCATCGATCTGTGCCCGGGCAGCATAATAATCTTTTTCGGATTCATTAACTCCAAGCTCTATGCTTTCTTTCTCCTTGTAAAGCTCTATCAATTCTTCATCACTTACGTCCGACCTTTCAAGCAATTGTTTTATTTCTTCCTCTGTTCTTTTAGATTCTTCCTGGTTTTTCAGAATTCTTTCCTTGCTGCTTTCATAGGCCGCCTGCTTATATTCAATTTCCTGTTCCAGACTGCTCACTTTGTTTGTCTGCTGATGAAACAGGATGTTCTCCTGATTAAATACAGAAGATTTAGTATTTAATTGTTCATTTTGGTAAACGAGATCCTCATTGAGTAACCTCAATGATTCTTCAAGTGTATTCAGTTCATGTTTTCCTGCTTCTGCGAGAGGTAGCGCATTTTCCAGATCTTCTTCGAGCTTTTGAATTTTATCACTGATATCATCTCTTTTCAAAGAGCTGCTGTTAATCATTTCAGCAAATTGCTCTTTTTTGGTTTTGACAGAAATGTAGTTCTGTCCTATAAGATTGATCTCTTTCTTGAGGTCTTCGATCTGGTTTTTATGGGTTGCCTCCTTAAGCCTGTGAAGTTCGCGCTGTTTTTTCTCAAGATTAAGTTTAATATTGTCAAGCTCACCAGTGAGTTCAGTAATTTCAGTCTGAAGTTTTTCCAGATTTTTTGCTCTACCAATTCTTTTTCCTTCAAATAGACCTACAGAACCTCCTGAAATGCTATGTTTTCTTTTTGCAAGTTTACCATTTTGAGTGATAAATACTGCAGTGTTATCTGCCGGTAGCTCTTCCTGATTTTCAGTAACGATGTAAACATTGTCCAGGATGTAACTTATAAGATTTTTGTACTTCCGGTCAAATTCTACAATGTCCTTTGCCTGTACACAATTTGAAAATTGCTTTTTGTCTGCCGGATTAAAATTCTCAAATGAAGAAAGCAGGAAAAAGTTTGCTCTACCCTTGGCGGCGTCACTCAAAAGTTTTACAGCCTGGATAGCCTGTGCCTGATTTTCTACCACATAGTAGTTCATGAAAGGCTCAAGGTAGTTCTCTATTGCAATTCTGTATTTATCTTCACATGTAAGTATATCAGATAGGAGAGGAGCTTCTTTAACCCAGTGAGAATTCTTTTTTAAGAATTTTATCGCTTCAGGAAATCCTTCAAGATTATCTACAAGGGATTTTGTAAGGTTATATTCATTTTGTTTAGAGTCAAGCTTCCTGTTTATCTGGGTGATGTTTTCCTTGATCTCTTCAATTTCTTTTTCAATATTACTTATATCACCGATTAGTTTCTGCTCATTCTCTTCCAGTTCCTTAAGCTCTTTGTTTTTTTGCTCAAGTTCATAGGATATCTCTTTGACTTTATTTTCGAACTCAGCAAGGTTAGCACTGTGACTGCTGGTATCAGATGCAGTTTTTTCCAGCTCCTGTTTTAAAGATGAAATCTGGATCTGATATATTTCAATGTTTTTATTCAGGTGAAATACTTCTTCCTGTTTTTTCCTCAGCTGATTATTAAGGACACTTGCTTCTTCCTGTAATTGATTGGTTTTTAACTTTTGTTCGTCATATTCTTCTTTGAAGGATGAAAGTCTGATCTCAATTTCTGAAAGTATTTTCTGAGCTGTTTCTTTTTCTGCAGTTAGGCTGGATATACTGAATTCTGCTCTTTCGTTGCTTTTCTTATCCTGATCGATCTGCTCAAGAAGGCTGTTATTTCTTTCATTTAAGAAATTAAGCCTTTCATTTTTTATTTTTTTATCGCTTTCGTAATTCCTTATTTTATTGACATGATCATTTAAGGTTTTCTGCCTTGTGGAAAGGACTTTTTCTTTATTTACCTGATCCGCTTTTTCTTTCTCTACGAAGCCTTCTTTCTCTGCTATCTGAGCATTCAGCTGGGTCTTTTTGTCACTTTCAACTTCTACCTGTTTAACAAGGTCAGTGTAGGAGTCTTTCTGACTCTGAATGCTTACTTTAGCTAATTCTACACTGGCTTTTTTATATTCTTCTTTAATATTGTAGTATTTCTCCGTCTGTTTTGCCTGCTTCTCCAGACTTTTGAGATTTTTATTTATCTCAAATAGCAAATCTTCAACTCTCTCAAGATCTTTGTCTGTTTCTTCGAGCTTTTTAAGAGATTGTTTCTTCCTCACTTTAAATTTTGAAATACCGGCAGCTTCTTCAAACAGAGTTCTTCTAGAATTGTCTTTATCGTTCAAAATATCATCCACCATTTTCAATTCGATGATGGCATAGCTATCGGAACCGATACCTGTATCGAGGAATAAGTTTGTAATGTCCTTCAATCTGCAGGTAACTCCATTGAGCAGGTATTCGCTTTCTCCCGAGCGGTAATATCTCCTTGTGATTGTTACATGGCTATATTCTGTAGGAAGGAGATTTTTAGTATTGTTGAAGGTAAGAGATACCTCGGCCATTTGTAGAGGCTTTCTGTTTCTGGTTCCGTTAAAAATAACGTTTTCCATCTTTTCAGAACGGAGCGCTTTGGTCTTCTGTTCACCCAGTACCCACCGGATAGCGTCCACAACATTTGATTTTCCACAACCGTTGGGGCCCACAATTCCTGTTATACCTTCATCAAAATTGATAGTTACTTTGTCGCCAAAGCTTTTGAATCCTTTAATCTCTAACTTGCTAAGCTGCATTTATATATTCAGTTTTTTTGGATTTCTTTAGTTTTTATCCTGGGAAGCAAAAGATTAGTTCAGGCAAATTTTTGCCTTATTTTACTTTACAGGAAGTTTAAAATTACGGCTTCGGGGCTGATTAAAGTAGTTTAAGAGTTTAATTTTTTCAACCTGTTATCAACACCAAAAAGTGAGTTAATCACTATTTTATTCAACGGTTTTTAATTGATTTTCCTATATTTGGATACTATCCTCTTAACAATTGTTAAAGAGGTAATATTCAGATAATCAAAAAAAATAATAAAGGAATGGATGATGGATTTTTAAAAATACTGGTGTATATAATAATAGGGATTATCTACCTTATATCCCAGATTAGAAAGGCAGCTAAAAAAAGCCGTGAAACTCAGGAGACAGGTGCGCCCCCGTTTTCGCCGACAGAGCCTGCTCGTCCACGTGAAAAACCTATGACACTGGAGGATATGCTTAAAGACCTTCAGATGCAAATGGAGGAGGAAAAGCCTGTTGAACAGACTAAACCTGCTCCTGTGGTTCCTGTCAGCAGACCCCGGCCTGACTTTAACAAACCAATGCTCAGGAAGGAGAAGATAGAGGAGAAGAAAATTGAATATAAACCTGAGGTTTCAGAGTTTGAAGACGAGGAGTTGTTGGCTGAACAGACAGTAAAGTCCCACTATGAAAGAGGACTGGCTTATAAAAATGACAGAATATCGCTTCCGGATGAGCATCTGGAGCATTATACAACCCCAAAGACTTTTATCAATCCTTACGCTGCAATGCTGAAGAACCCTCAGACTTTAAAGCAGGCAATAGTGCTGTCTACAATAATGGAAAGGAAATACCAATAATTAGAAGCTCGAAATTCGAAAATCGAAAAACCGAAATGGATTATTAGAAACTCCATAGGCATGACCTTCTTCTTTATATTCCAGAAGGGCTTAAGACTATTTATAGAATGTTATGATTAGATTAAAAAATAAAAGAGGCTGTCCGGAAGGACAACCTCTTTTATTTTTGTTAGTATTTTAATACCTACGATGCAGGTTGATTTAATCTTATAATCCTTAAGAAGTGTAAAGCTTTTATCACAGGATAGGTAGGGTCTAGTTCAAACCACTTCATAGCGAAGTTTGGTCTGCTACCATGTTTGTGGTGGTTATTTTGAAACAATTCTCCTCCCATAAGCACATCCATTACCAGCGTATTTTTTGACTTATCATTATTGTCAAAATTGGAATAACCGTATTTGTGACCACACCAGTTTACAATAGCACCATGAACAGGTCCCATCAGGAAGTGGATGGGCAGAAGTAAAAACATCCACCAATGAGTGGCAAATTGTATATAAAACAAGGCGTAAAACGTTCCCCAGCCAATTCTGCTGATCCACATATCTCCGATCTTATCAATAAATTCCCAACTTGGAACATCCTTGCTAAATCTTTCTTCAACATTTGCCTGTTTATTAAGTATCCTGTTATAGATATCTTTTGTTTCCCACATCATGGTAAACAGGTTTTTGGTATGATGTGGTGAGTGAGGGTCTTTTGGAGTATCACTGTAAGCATGATGCATACGGTGAAGTACTGCGTAAGCCCTGGGGTTTAAATAGGAAGATCCTTGAGTGATGTAAAGGAAAACATAAAACACCTTTTCCCAAAACGGATTCATATTGAACATTTTGTGCGCTGAATACCTGTGCAGAAAAAACGTTTGGCTGAACAAGGATAAATACCAATGCGCAACAAAGAAAATTAAAATAGCCATTTACTTTTATTATAGTTTATTTTATCAAATAAACCGGAAAATTTAATGATGGTTTACATTTAAGTGACCGATTTAGTATGTTTTTTGAAGCCTTCAGCCTCTAAAAACCAATTGCAAGTTTAACAAAAATTTGTCTAATTAAATAACGATTACAGTTATATATAACATGCCAAAATTTTTATTGGGTTGTATCTCTTTATTTAATAACTAGTTAAGGCAAACGATACAATATTTGCACCCATTTGAAGTGCTTTTTGCCTTATTTCTTCAGGATCATTGTATATGACCTGGTCTTCCCAACCATTTCCTAAATCGGTTTCATAGGTATAAAAACACACTACTCGTCCTTTATAGATAATGCCATAACCTTTTGGTGGTTTTCCGTCGTGTTCATGCACCTTTGGAAGCCCGTTTGGAAACTTAAATTTCTGGTGGTAGATAGGATGATTGAAAGGTAATTCTATGAAATCCAATTCAGGAAATACTTTTTTCATTTCAATCCGAATGAACTTGTCCATGCCATAATTGTCATCTATATGCAGAAAGCCACCGGAAATAAGATAATTTCTCAAATTTGATGCTTCCTGTTCGGAAAATACCACGTTCCCGTGTCCGGTCATGTGTATGAAAGGGTAATTGTATATTTCAGGGTTTCCGACTTCAACAATATCTTCTTCCGGGTGAATGTTCAATTTTAAATTCTGATTGCAAAATTTGATGAGGTTGGGTAGTGAAGTTTTATTGGCATACCAGTCTCCTCCTCCGTTATATTTAAGCTTAGCAATTTTAAAGCTATGGTTCTGAGCTGCGCTGTCGAAAACGCAAATAAGCCCCAACGCTAAAAGAAAAATCACATTCTTAAATTTCATAGTACTTATTCATTAATTAAATTCAGTATATGGCAAGCGGCTAAAGCAGCTGTTTCTGTTCTTAATCTATTGTTACCCAATGTTACAGGTTTCCATTTTTTATTCAAAAGATTTTCAATTTCTGAAGGAGAAAAATCGCCTTCAGGCCCTATCAAAACAGTATATTTTCCACCTGGCCGGGCAACATCTTTCAAATGCTTTTTCTCTTCACTTTCAAGCAAGTGAGCAACATATAATTCCCCACCCGGATTTTTGTCTGTAAACTCTTTTAGTTTAATCAGGGGATTAATTTTCGGAAGATGAAATTTCAAAGATTGCTTCATTGCACTGACAGCAACCTTCATCATCCGATCCTGATTCAAAGACTTCCTTTCAGAACGCTCTGATTGAATAAAACTTATTTCCTGGATTCCTAGTTCCACTACTTTCTCTACAAACCATTCTATTCTGTCACTGTTTTTGGTGGGAGCAACGGCTATATGGATATGCCACTCAACTTCAGGTACTTTTTCCTCACTTACAACTCTGATCCCACATTTTTTAGGATTCGGATCAATAATTTCCGCCTGAAACACCCATCCCTTTCCGTCGGTAAGATGAATAAGCTCCCCTTGCTCCAACCTTAGCACTTTAACACAATGCCTGGATTCTTCTTCGGGGAGAACAATGCTTTTGTTGTCTATATCAGGAATATAGAAAAGTTGCATTATCTTTTCTTAGCTATCTCAAGGTTGATTTTTTTACCTTTAATCTTCTGGTTATTCATTTTAGCGATTACGCCATTGGCGTACTCTTCGGTAATATCTACAAAGGTAAATTTATCATACAAATCAATAGAACCAATAGCGTCTCCTTCAATAGAAGCTTCACCGGTAATTGCGCCTAAAATATCACCTTTGCTTACCTTATCTGCCTTGCCTACATTGATGAATAGCCTAACCATCCCAGCATTACTTTTTTTTCTTCTGCTATCACCTCTGCCATTATCGCGGCCATCTCTGCCTCTTGAGTTTCTATCTCTCGTATTTCTGTCTCTGCCAAAATCCTCTTTTTCTCTGTATTCTTTTTTTCTTTCTTCTTTCAGTTCTCCTATATGCAATTTCAACAACCCTGCGGCAAGCTGATTGGCAGATATTCCTTTTTCCTCAAACTGCTCTACTAATTTCTCATATCCACTCATGTTGGTTTCTGCCATTTCAGAAACTGCCTGCAACAGGCTGTTAACTTTAATTTCAACAAGTTCTTTTACCGACGGAGGAGATGCCTTTTCAATTTTTATGTTGGCGTATTTCTCAATTTCTCTCAGCTTGTATTTTTCAGAAGGAGTTACGAAAGTAAAAGCTTTACCGGATCTGCCGGCTCTTCCGGTACGTCCAATACGGTGAACATAAAATTCACTTTCCTGAGGTACATCGTAATTTACAACTGCATCTACCATCTCTACGTCAATCCCTCTTGCAGCAACGTCAGTCGCCACCAGTACATTTACCTGGCTTTTTCTGAATTTAGCCATTACCTCATTTCTCTGATTCTGTCTCAAATCGCCATGCAGGCCTTCAGTTTTAATTCCTGTAAGTCTTAATTCATTTACAAGATTGTCCACGTCTTTTTTGGTATTGCAAAAAACTACCACAAGCTTCAAATCATGAATTTTGATAACATGAGAAAGCAGGTCTAGTTTTTCAGAGTTTCTTACTTCATAATACACCTGATCTATGGCAGTTACTGTCAGATTATCATCTGTAACCTTTATTAGTTCAGGTTTATTTTGAAACTTCTTAGTAAGTTCCAGAATAGGTTTGGCCATAGTGGCGGAGAAAAGAATAGTCTGCTTTTCGTCAGGAGCCTGATTCAGGATGTCTTCGATATCTTCCCTGAATCCCATATTCAGCATTTCATCCGCTTCATCCAGCACTACCATTTTGATCTGATCAAACCTGATAGTTTTTCTTTCAAGGTGATCTAAAATACGGCCTGGAGTACCTACTACAATCTGCACACCCGCTTTCAGGTTGCTGATTTGTTTTTCTATGGATTCTCCCCCATATACTGGCAGGGTTTTAAGACCTTTGATATATTTAGAAAGTTTTTTGATTTCATTATTTACCTGAAGAGCTAATTCTCTGGTCGGGCACATAATCAATCCCTGAACTTTTTTAAGTTTAGGATCTACCATGTCTATTAATGGAATTCCGAAAGCAGCTGTTTTACCAGTGCCCGTTTTTGCTTGTCCTATTACATCTTTTCCCTGGTATATAACCGGTATTGCTTTCTCCTGAATAGGAGAAGGTGTTTCATATCCCATTTCTTCCACCGCCTGTATGATCTCATCAGAAATAGGCAATTCATTAAATTTCAATTCACTCATAATGTTTGTTGTTGATTCCCCAAATCAGAAGGTGTGGCTTGGTTTCCAAACAGGAAAGATTCAGGGGTAAAATAGATTATTTATGTTTTTTGTAAAAATACAGTGTTTAAATTTCAAAAGGTTCTTAAGGAGAACCCTTAAAAGGGCATGAAAAGTTTAATAATAAGCCAAAGATATGCATTTTTATCCAATATATAAGCTTTTAATTACGTTTTTAGCTTTTTTAGGCTTTTTATACACAATCGGATAACATTAATTTACCCTTAAGGTTTTTTAAAAAAGACTTTTATGGAAACCTCTCTGGAAAAAATCTATTTAACCCAGCTGTCGGAATTATTCAATTGTGAAAAGCAACTTTCTGAAGCACTTCCAAAATTATTAATCAGTATCAGGACCAAAGAGTTGCGGCTGGCTATCAGCAATCATATTGAAGATACAAGAAACCATGTATCAAGGCTGGTTACAATATTGGAGATAAGGAGTAAGGAGAAGGCTATAGTACATAATTGCAGGATCATAGAAGACCTTTTGGCAGAAATTAGCAGGTTCTCCAGCATGGGAGAGATAAATGATGAAGCAGAAGTTTCTATTATTAATTTATTGCAGAAAGTAGAGCATTTTGAAATTGCTGCATATTCAAGTGCTGTTACATATTCGAAAATGATGGGGTACGACCCTGATTCTGAACTATTGCAGAAAACTCTGGATGAGGAATATGAAGCAGACAATAAATTGGATAAAATTTCTGAAGAAGTGTTAGATGTTTTGCTCAAAACCTGAAAAGGTATTAGAAAAATAACTTTTTACAAGTTTTATCAGAATAGCCTTAATATAAAATTAGTAAATACCGAGATAAGAATTGCAAATAAAACTGCCCACCAGAAATTCTTGATTTTAAAATTTTTCACAAGCTTATCAACCAGCATTATCATTAATACTGAAATGATAAAATGTATTAAACCGAAGGTCAGCCAATTGAATGGGATAGTGAGCAGTTTTAAAACCCAGCCAATTGTTGCATTGATTAAGGCTAACAGAAAAGCAACCCAGACAGCAGTACCGAAATTTTTTACTGAGACACCGGGAACAATCATAGCTACTATCCAGACAGCAACTCCGGTCGCAAATAATTCTAATAAAAATGACATGTATAAATAACCTCCTTTAAGGGAAAATTGTTATCAACCCCGTATTTTGAAAAATGATAAGTTTAATTCCTAAATTTATATATTAGATTTGAAATAGGTAAAATCTTTGTAATATTGTTTTATTAGGATCTATAAATATGACAAATAAACCTTCGAATAAGATGTCAATGCCCAAGGGTATTCCTTACATTATTGGAAACGAGTTAGCAGAAAGGTTCAGCTATTATGGAATGAAAACCATTCTTACGGTTTTTATGACAAAGTATCTGATGGATAGTGCGGGGAATTTGGATGTAATGACAGAAGAGGAAAGTAAAACTTATTACCATTTATTTGTTAGCGCAAATTATTTTTTCCCCATTCTTGGGGCCTTACTGTCTGATATTTTATGGGGTAAATACAGGACTATAATTGTTCTTTCAATTGTATATTGTTTAGGTCACATAGCCCTTTCACTGGATGAAACGAGGTTAGGGTTGTCTTTGGGACTCACTATGATCGCCATAGGATCAGGTGGGATAAAACCATGTGTATCCGCTAATGTAGGCGATCAGTTTGATGAGTCCAATAAATCACTTCTTCCAAGAGTATTTAATTATTTTTATTTGTCTATTAATTTAGGAGCATTTGCCTCATCCCTACTTACCCCGATATTGTTAAGACAATTTGGTCCATCGGTTGCTTTTGGTATACCCGGAGCTTTGATGATTCTTGCTACCATCATTTTCTGGCTTGGTAAATCAAAATACAAAGTGAACCCTCCGGTTGGATGGAAAAAATATAAAAATGATGTATTCAGTAAAGAGGGCTTAGAGGCTTTAAAAAGTCTTACTATTATCTACCTTTTCCTTGCGGTTTTTTGGTCACTCTATGAGCAGACCGGATCTTCCTGGGTTCTTCAGGCCTTAGACCCGCATATGATCAAGCGATTTAATGTGTTTGGTTTTTCCTTTGAAATTCTTCCTGATCAGGTTCAGGCACTGAATCCGGTTCTTGTCCTTATTCTGGTACCATTTATGGATGCCATCGGATATCCGCTTATCAGCAAAGTTTTTCCTCTGACTTCTTTAAGAAAAATATCTATAGGCATGTTTATATGCGCCCTGTCTTTTGTTATTGTAGCTTACATGCAGATTAATCTGAGTGCGGGGAAAGACATTTCTATATTATGGCAGTGTCTGGCTTATGTAATTCTAACCCTATCCGAAGTAATGGTTTATGGTACCGGACTTGAATTTTCATATACTCAGGCACCATTGTCCATGAAATCTTTAATTATGGGTTTTTTTCTATTGTCTATATCTCTTGGTAGTCTTTTTACTGCAGGTATCAACTGGTTTATTCAAAATCCGGATAAGACTTCCAAACTTGAAGGGCCAAGTTACTTCTGGTTCTTTGTAATTTTAATGACTGTAACTTCAATGTTATTTATTATTGTGGCATATTATTACAAAGAGAAGGCTTATGTGAGAACATCTGAAGACAGAATTGTTGATACTGACAGAGGAGTGCAGGAAGAGTAAGGAGTAAGAGTAAAGTGCGAAGTAAGAGTAGGAGTGAGGAGAAAGAGTGAAGAGTGAGAAGTAACAGCGAGGAGTGAGCAGTAAGAGTGTAATTATAAACTATTTTTAGGTTTTGTAATTGGGGTTTTACCAAGTAGAAAACCAATTGGCTTCAGACTATCTATCTGATCACAGATAATTTTTATGATTGCAAATATGGGTACAAATAGTACCATACCAGGAATGCCCCATAACATACCGCCTAATATGATAGCAATAATAATTGACAATGGCCTCAGGTGGACTTCGGCGCCCAGAATCCAGGGTTCAAGAACATAGCTTTCGATCAATTGGATAGTTAATACAATAACTGAGAATAATAGTATGGTGCTCATATTATTCATTGTAAGCAGTGCCATCACCATAGGCAATACCCCAGAGATAAATGGTCCGAAATAAGGTATTACCGTGACCAAAGCCCCAAATAAGGTTAATAATAAAGCATGTTTGAGGTCGAATATCAGAAATGTGATAATGTACATAATACCCAATAAGGTCATCACCTTAATTCTTCCCCATAGGTACTTTTGAGCTATTGTAGAAGTTCTGTCAATTACCGACTTTAGCTGTTCGCGCTTATTTTCCTTTGCATATAACAGGATAAATTCTTCGTACTCATCCCTGTTCAGCAATAATAGGAAAACATACACCAGTATAATCAGAAAGCTTAAGAATGTACTTGCAAGTCCGGCAAGAAAGTTTCGAATCCATAATTCTAACCCATACCGGAAGTCGTCAGATCTTTCGTCAATAAATCCTTCCTGCGCCTCCCTGGTTATACCAAACTTTTGAGACAATAGCTTATGAATGTATTGTATCAGATTGTCAAACTGCTCTCTGAAATAGGGTAGATCTTGCCTTAGTTCTGCCAAATACCGGGTGATAAAAATCAGTAAACCCGAAATAATAATGAAGACCACAAGCACACAAATCAAAGAAGATAATATTCTGTTTACGCCAGATTTTTCCATAAAATTTCCTACCGGCCTCATCAGGGCAGAAAGGAATACAGCGAATAAGAATGGTTTAAGAAATCCTGCCCCCAGGTAAAGAATCAGAACCGAGGTTAATAAAAAAATAAAAAAGATGTTGAATTTCCGAAGGATTATAAAACCATTCACAACTACGGCTTTTTTATATAACCGCTAAAGGGAAAGGAAGTTAAAATTAATTAAGAATTAAGAATTAAGAATGATGAATGTTGAATTAATGCCATTAAGTTAATGGATTTTTCAAGTTGATTTACAGTTTGAATTGTATTTTTTCCTTAACTTAAACTTTCTAGGAAAACATTGACCTTTCCGACTGTATTCTATTTTA
>JBKBUF010000044.1:0-23920 GCA_046290815.1 Cytophagaceae bacterium
ACCTCCGGCAAGGCTATTCCGAAAAAGCTATATGAGACAGGCTCCCGCTCCCGGCCCAAAGCCAGAGCCGGCAGTAACTGCTCCGGACAGAACCAATGAATTGATAGAGGAAACCAGGAAAAGGGCAGAGGCGGAGGCCAGAATAAAGTTTCTGGAGGAAAAGCTTTGTCTTATTGAAAACAAAGGATCCAATACCCTGGACGGCATACCTGCGCAGATCGCAGATCAGGTACAGAGAGCGCTAATGCAGAGAGATTTTGAGCAGTTAAAAAGCGCTCACGATAAGCTGGAGAAAGAATATGAAAAGCTGGAGAAAAAGCTGGAGGAAAAGGACGAAGAGCTGGAAAAAGTAGAGGAGGAAAACGAGTCTTTGAAAAAGGACCTTGACCTCATGGCCAAAGTAGAAAAGTTTACTCCTGCTATTGTTAACGGACTTTCGCACAAGTTCCCGGGGCAGGCCAAACGCATAGCCGAAGGCCTTTCCGGTCTCTTTTCTGATCAGATATCGCTTCCGGAGGCTGCAGAGCTTTCTCAGGAAGACCAAGAGCTGCTTAACCTGGCAAAACAACTCAATAGCCTGTTTCCTGATAGAAGCGAGTTTCAGGAGGTCCTTGACCTTGTAGTGGCAATATCTAATAAGAAAGGCTTATTGCCTATTATAAAGGAAGTAATACAAAGGGTAATGAACCCTCAGTCTGTTCAACAGCACAATGTTGAGGAGGAATCCTCACAAGAGCAGCAGTAAAACCAGTTTACATCAAACCTATATTATACCTATGAAAAAAGCTATCACAATCGAAATAGAGGCAAACTCAGAGCTTGAGGCAGCTTCTGCAGCAAAGGCAATTCAAAGTATTGCCGATAAAATGAAAGCATCCGGAGTGATCAAGTTGAATGATACTTACGAGAAGGATTTTATGATCCGGACAGCAGTAAATAAAAAGCTAGGCATAAAGTAACCCAATAATATCTATGAAAAACAATGCAGTACAGAATTTAGAAAATGCAAAGGCATACCTGATCTATGGTACCATGACAGCTGGCCTTGCTGCTGGATTGTTTTTCGGAGGCCGGTATGTGATCAGAACCATGAGACAGAATAGCGTAACCAAAGACACGCTAAACTATGGCTCTGCTGCTTCTTATGCAGCCAGGCTGAAAATGGCTTTTGAAAATGATAATTATTTTGGCTGGGGTACCGACGAAGAAGTAATATTTCAGGTATTCCGGGAGATAAAAACCCAAAAGGAGTATGAAGCGATCCAGGTTGCTTATGCTGCATTGAATCCCGGAAGGCAATTGAATGCTGATCTGAAAGAAGAGCTCTCCTCTGCAGACTTTATGAAGGTAATGAATTATTTATCTATGAAACCATTGAAATAAGGTATGGCAACAACTAAACGTAAACCGGCAGTTAACAAAACCGCTCAAGGAAAAAAACCTGATCCGAAAAAAATTGTAATAGGCACCCTGGGCGTTGCTGCAGCTGGAGCCGGAGCATATTTCCTTTACAAGGCTATCAGTGGCCGGAAAGTAGAAAATAACTACAATGTTACTACTACCTCGATTTCGATACCTTCCCTGCCTCCGGTATCCAAGTCATTGCCCGTAGGTTCTTTTCCTATAAAATTTGGAGATAAAAACCAAAAAGTACAGACCGTGCAAAATGCACTGATTGCAAAAGGAGGAGCGCCGGCGGACCTTATCAGAAAATCAGGAGGGGCGGATGGGATATATGGCAACGGCACCAAGTCAGCATTGGAAGCTGCAGCTTATCCTCTGCTGATCGACGAACAGACCTTTAATCAGATTGTAGGTACCGGTGCAGGAAATAGTCTATTGCTTTCTTCCGGAACGGACTATAAAAAAATCGCCCAGGATCTTTACGGTTCTCGCAATATCGAAACCACCGTTTCCTTACTGAAGGGAATGAAAGATGTAAATGATTACACCGCCGTGAGTGAGGAAATGAAAAAGCATACCAAAAACATGCTTTTTGTTGCCTATACACTTGTTAACTATCTGTTATCAGTTGCATTCAAAAATGAATCTGATAAGCAGAGGATCAGAAATGAGTTCCTCCGGATGGGCCTCAAATACGACGCTCTTTCAGACAAATGGAGCCTTTCCGGCCTTAGTGGACTTGGATATTACAACCATGAAGTACCGGTAGGTCCAGAGCTTATTACCAGAGAGGCCTTAATGATCAGAGATTCATTTGGCCGCACCAGACAAATCGATAAGAATACTATCCTGGGCAGAGAGCTCTCCAGGGATGACAATGGGATTATGAAGATCCTTACTATCCAGGATACTGTAATTTATGCTCCTGTGGCACTTTTAAAACCTTATTAACCTATGGCCAGCTTTGATCAATTCTATCCGATTTTAGAGCCTAATGAAGGTGGTTACGTTTCCGCTGCTACTGCTGCATCCATCGGTGATTCCGGTGGAGAAACCTATAAAGGCGTAGCAAGAAACTATAACCCTACCTGGGAGGGATGGAAAATCATAGATGCATATAAAGCAGCCAACGGAGGAAAGATTAAGCACAATGCCATAATTCCGGATCCGGTCCTAAATAAAATGGTAAAGGACCTGGCAAAGAAAAAATATTGGGACGTAATGCGGTTGGATGAAGTCAGAAACCAAAGCCTTGCAAATCTCATAGCAGACTTTGGATTTAACTCTGGTACCGGAGCGCCGGCAAAGGCAATACAGAGAATCCTGGGCTTAGTCCAGGACGGAGTGATCGGGCCGGTAACCATTAAAGCTATAAACTCAGCTAATCAGAAAACACTTTTTGAAAAGCTGAAGGAAGCCAGGATAAATTTTATTAACAGTTCAACCAAGATCCTGGATAAAATAAAACCTCAGCTGGTGGAGAGAGCAGATAGTTTTTTTTTTCGAGAAGAAAAGTAGCCATTGCCTTAGGCATAGGCGCAATCCTGGGAGGCGTGGCATACGCATACAGGGATGAAATTAAAAATTGGCTAAAATGACACTATCAAAGATCAAAGCGATATTACGAAGCAAAGACTATAAGGTATTCTACAGACCTTATGAGTTAAATATCGTTGGTCTGAGGTCCAAAAATACTACGCCCAATACATTCGATGACGAGTTTCACATCTTTTACATAGACGAATTTAAGAAATGGCATTACCATGTTTTTAAAGGTACTACCGATCCTGGCACGTTCTGGCTCAGGAATCCGGAGTTTCCTAAAGGTACTGCCATCTTAAAAGCGGGCCAGTATGTTGATGCTTATCAGATCGGGTACCATAAAGGCTCAAGACCAGGACTGATCCAGGCAGGACCGGTAACAGTGATCCGGGATTTCGATAGGGACGATTACCTGGACTTTAAGGGGAAAAAAGAGGAGACCGGGCACTTTGGAATAAACATACATGGGCCTTCTGAAAAATCCGGAGAAAAGTATGTAGACAAAGACTCTGCCGGCTGCCAGGTGCCAATGTACAACGTTGATCATATCAAATTAATGACACTGGCAGAGAGACACCGCCAGATTTACGGAAACAAGTTTACCTATACGCTTATAGATTTCCGGGCAGCAAGAAGGCTTACAAGGCTCCGGATCGCCATGGCACTGTCTTTAATTGCTGCCATCGGCTCAGTTCACTTTACATTCAACAAATCAAAAAATCAATAACTATGGGAAAGGAAATAGACTCTGACTACTCACAGGTATTATCGAAAGACGCAGAAGGTAATCCTCTGGAAATAGCATACTACAAGGGAGGGCAATATGATCCTTTAACTGAGACTTATTCCGGAGGAATATGCGTGGGGAAAGAATATTTAAAATATGATGCTGATAACGACTTTGAGCACGAAGCTTCATTGTAAACAATTTTGAAATGAGTAAGAAAATTAAATACACCAAATATCTGCTTAGAAAGGGCCTTCAGGAGATTTTTAAGCTAATAGGAGGCCACAGGCAGGGTGATACTACTGCAGACCGGGACGCTCAGAAAAACAAGGCTCCGGGCATGTTCTATTTTTTGAACTTTAAGCTGATTTTCCTCTCTGAAATCCAAACCAACACAGGGTTTCTTACTGTATCGCTTATCAATGTAGGAAACAAAGTGTATTTCTTCAGTCACTCTCAAATCAGAATTGTTGATGCACTTACCGACACTATTACAAATATTATTGATGTTCCGGAAGCAGCATTGCTGAGGTATCATGCAAAAGATGAAAACCGGATCTACTTTGTAAAGAACGAAAATACCGGTGGCCAGCTAATGTATCTGAATATAGATACCGAAGAACTTGGAGTAGAAGAAATAAACGTAGGAACAAACCCGGTTTCCTCTATTTATTTTAAAGGTAAGTTGTACCTGGCAGCCAGGGACAGTAATGAGGTGTTTATAGTAGACACAGCAAGCTTTACTCTATTGGAAACATTGGCTGTTACAAATCCTTTTAGCTTTGCAGTAGACCCAATAAGGGAAAAGATTTATGCATTTTCATTCACAAATACTGCAATAAGAATAATTTCCTATGCATCAAATACCTTGATAGGGACAATTGTATGTGCTTCGGGTACCACTGCAGGACGAATGAGAGACGCGTACGTTTTTTTTGATGACAAGATTGTTGGCTTATCCCGAAATACAGGCCATGCGGTAATTATTTCTACCGCCACCGATAGCATCATAACTAACATTGCTGTAGGTACAACTCCTAGCGATGCTATATTATACTCCTGCAATTTGTTTGTTTGTAATTTTGGGAGCTCCAATGTATCTGTTATTGATCTTTCTGAAAATACTTTCATTACCAATATTCCCGTTGGTGGCGGACCTGGTGGCGCCGGTGCCATGGAACTATACCAGGATAAAATTTTTGTGCCTTGCCTGCAGGGCTCTGGAGGCATCTCGATAATTGATGCTGTAGGCCTTAGACAGGAGGCGCATGCAGAAACCAACTCATTGGTAAGAAATATTCTGATACTTGAGGATCTGAAAAAACTTTATAATTCAGCCTCCAATAGCTTGAATAGTGGTGTTTACCAGATCCAACCCAACCAGGTTTTTTATTTGGCCGGTAACGGTACCGATTGGATAGACATGACTCCGGTCCGGAAAGCAGGAGGCATATTGACGGGAGTTATCGGGTATGATTCCGATAGGTCAAAGTGTATGACGGAGTTTAGTATTCCGCATGTTGGATTTGTGAGGGAAATGATTGCGGAATCGGTTGTTGGTGGAAGCTCAGGGTGGATCGAAATAACAAAAAGTCGTCAAGATTTTTCAGTAGCCGCATCTTCTAACACAATTAATATATATGAACTTCCGGCAGGGGCAAGGTTAGAAGCCGTTGAGTTAGTGCCAACGTCAAGATTTAACGGCGGAGGTGTAACAGATGCGTTTCTTTCTGTGGGAACAAGTTTTAACCCGTTGAAATTTTCTAGGGAAATTAATGTATATGATATTCCTGCTGATTATGCTTTAATGAGTGTTGTTTCTCACAAAGTAGGAACTTCTTCTGAACAGGTCGTTGCAAAGCTTACAACATTCGGCGCAAATATCAGTGCACTAACATCTGGCGCAATAACAATAAGACTTAAAATTTCTACATAATGGCATTCACGGAATTAAGGAATAATTTTAGAACCGATTTTTACGCCTCACTTGGAAACAAGCTGTATGATATTCATGCTGGCACAGCAGGAACTTCATTGAGGTTTCTGAACATTGGCGATTCTATTTTAGATAATATCCCGAAACATTTATACCCAACACTACGAAGAACGTTTGGTGATGCAGGAGCATTTGGAAAGAACGCTAACGGCTATGTTACAATCAACGGCTCAGGTTCTTCGGGATACACAACCGTTAACGGAGATTTTACTTATTCGCCTGATGGTTTGTACCACACCATAGGTGCGGGAAATACTATTGCATACGCCAGCGGAGTTGGAGCCTCAAATAAGCTTACTTTATTCTATGTCAAAGAGCCGGGCGCGGGAACATTCAAGATTCAGACAGCGGTAAATAATGGTTCGTTCGCAGACGAGACAGGACACACTTTAATAGATGCAGACAACGCAACAATAGACATTGGAGTTATAACAATTACTAAGAACGTTTTAGCTAATTATTTAATAAGAGCTTCAGGGCTTAGCGGCACAGTGAAAATATTGGGTGCAATGCTTGAAAATACTTCAAGCGTAGGGTTTTTTAGCGGTTATATTGGAGTGGGTGGGATTTCAATAGATCAAATCAATTCAACTAATACAAATATTTTAAATGGCCTAATCGGTACAATTGCGCCGGACCTTGTTTTTGTTGAATGGAAAGAAAACGCTACAAATTTAAGAACTCATTTACCTGATTTTTTAAGCAAACTAAGAACAGCACATCCGGCAGTTAATATTCTTTTCATAGGATCAACACCTGTTACATCAAACGCTCAAAATAATAACGATCAGTTGGAGCAAAACGAAGTAATGCGTGATTTTGCTATTGCTAATAAATTAATGTACTGGGATGGCTATTCTCCTGTAATTGATGAACTATACTTTCAAAATACTTTATCATGGCATGGTGACAATGTTCACCCTTCTGATTACTCTAATAAGTACAGAGCTTCAATATTACTTAGAGACCTAGGATTGCTTCAGTCTGTTTACAAGCAAGACGAAAGATTGTTTCAAAGAAGATTTTACAACGCCTTTGATAGGTATGATATACGACTAAGAGTTGGGAACGATACAAATGCACTACTTGAAAACAGTATTGAGGTTGATAAGGTAGGACAAAAGCATATAACTATTATTTCCCCGAAATCTTCAACAAACTTAGATGCATTTGGAGATACCGCTTCAACCGTTGGTACAATATCACATCCAACGGTTACGCAAATTTACGGCGCAATGGCAAATATTGCATCTGCATCAAGCGCAAACAGTATTGCTGAGAGAAGTTGTTCAACTGCAAAATTTACAAGAGGACAAAACGGAGACCAAGGTATCTGTGGGTATATTTTTAGAGATAGGTTTGCATTCCCTGATGCTTCTTACGGTTCAGGTTCGACAGGCATTAGATTTTGGAGCGGTATGCTGTTGGGGTCAGCCTCTACAACTGTTGAGTTACAGAATGATGATGCAGCAGTTTCTAATTCACAAAATAGATCAAAAGTTGGATTCTGGTACAACACAAATGTAGGCCACACGAATTTTTATATCGCACAAGCCGGGGGCGGAGCTTCAACAAACCTAACAGATACAGGCGTTCCGTTTGAAGTTCAAAAAGTTTATGATGTCTGGATATTACAAGAACCTCAGACGGCTAGAATAGCATGGAGGATTTGGAATATTACAGACAAAAAAAGACACAGTGGGTTTATCACCTCCACCCCTCAGTCTACTTCTTTCTTACGACCAGCAACAGGGTTATGCACCCTTGATGCGGTGAGTAGAAATATCAGAGTTGGGGTTTTAAAATGTGAATCTATATTGTGAAAAGCTAAATGGAATGAATATGAAATTAATTATTGTAACAGCGGCAAAAACATACAATCTTTTGATTCTTAAAAGTCTTCATGATGAAAATACAAGTAATTCTTTTCGTCTTTCGGAAATAGAAGGGACTGATTTTTTTAGAGACTTTAAGGAAACTTTCAAAAATGATGATGGGCATCAAATAGATCACCTTAAATCAATGATCGAAAGTACAGGATTTGATCTTAAAGACTGTTCTAATCCATTTATAATTTTAGAGTAATATGTTATCAGGTTTAGAAATTCCTTCACCTTCTCAGGCTAAAGGTGTACAATCGCCTTTAGGCATCGGATCTTTTGATTTTTCTAAATCTCCTTACCTCTTAATTATTGGGTATTCATTTTGAATTAATACCATGTCAATACAAAGCATAAAAACAAAAGTAGTATTCATCGATTTCCCGGACGAGGCGGACGCTCCTGTGAAAAGCTATACTAAAAAAGAGCTTAACAGAATGTACAATCGGGGAAAGAATTATATATCCGGCGTGATCAACAGGTTTAGAGAGCAGTTTGAGGCGATCAATTATGATAAGAAAAGGCATAGGCTAAATGAAAAGGAAGTGGAGCTCCTGTTTCAGCTTTGGGGAAAGCCATAAAGGTGTAATGATTGCAAAATATTAATTGGCCAGCTGCTGCAGGTCAAAATAATGATGGCAAAATTAACAGCGCTGCCTGGCTCCGGAACAAATAAATGATAGCAATAAACTTAAAAATTCATATAAAACGAGAAGCTTATTTTTAGTATTAGGATCCATTGCCGGTACCGTTTTGGTAATGAAAGCTCTGGATAAAAAAGAAAAATCTGATGGTAGTTTCAAAACTGGAGAAAAGATTGACGGGAGAAGAAACTTTCTAAAAACTACCTTCAATGGGTACAACAAGCCTTTTTGGGCTAACATGGCCGGCATTGTAGATACCATGACAGACGATGAGGTTCATAAGTTATATTATTTTATAACAACGTATCAGGTAAACCTTGCCACTGAACAAGCTCCAGGACCTGTTGATAAGGTGCTGGGAGAAGAAGTGGAAAAAATCCTGAAAAAATATTCAAAGGGCCTGTAGGTCCAATATAGTTTTTCTGAATGTGCAATACACCTGGTTAGGCTGTCCGGCCTGCCAGGTTTTGCCAAAATCTCCAGTTGCCTATGAGAATTAATTGGAATAAAATCATATATGCCTTAGGTCTGTTTTTTGTGGCCGGACTAATTGTATTCATATTAATTTTCCCCTGGCCCCGGTCAGTAGTTTATGCCTCCATTTTTTCTATTGTAATTGTATCAGCAATGTTTCTTTATCAAACTTTGAAAAAGTAGCGCCAAATCTCCCTGTCCTGGAATTGCACTTTTGTATATTTGAATCGCTTTGTAAACATCACCTTTGCAATTCACTGAATTGACTCCTTGATGATGAAAAAAGCTCCTCCAGCCAGGGGAGCTTTTATTTTTTGCAATCATTACTGTTTCCGGATCCGGAAGGACCTCTTTTAAATTGCTATCAAATTCCACTGGCCGCCCTGGTGAGCGCTCATAGTTTTGCAATCTTCTTATTGTTTTTCTTGTATCTGCAAACCTCCCTGTTAACAGATTCTGGTTTTGTAATATTGATCATCTATTCAAATAATGACATGAAAAAATTTCATTTATTGCTGTGTATGGCATTGTTATTTGTCGTTTCAGCCGTCAGTCTAGGTTCTGATGTTATCGAAAAACCATTAGAAAAGGAAAGGATTGAATGTACGTCAGATGCTTCTTTCAATTCGGATATTGTTGTGTTTAAGTCACAGGTAAACTTTGCATGTGAATCAGACTTTAATGCTGGATATATTCTACTCTTGCCTTCTTTTTCTTATAATGAACTCCCCGGTTATTATAATGAACCACTTAGTTTAAAATTGCCCGACAATTCAAGTAATCGACAACGAAATATCCAGAGGAGCAATTATAAAACTGTAGGAAGTAAAAATTCATTTAATTGTAGTATGCATCGAAGTTCTCCGTATCGAAACATTTTATTGAGCAATTTGTGTAAACGAAACTGCTGATTATAAAAAGCCTTCAGATTTTGAAGGCTTTTTTGTTTTTCCTCCCTCTTGGTAAACCTCCCTGTTAACAATCGGTAAACTCCTATTTTTGGTTAAATCACTTTGTTCAGATGAAAAAAGGTAATATTGTTTATAGGGGCTATACTATTGAATTGGTTAAAGGCAAAAAGGGAATAACCAGTAAAATTCATAGAAATGGAGAATTAAAATTTGAGGATAAGGTAATTTCCAAGAACGAGAAAGCTGCAGAGAAACGAGCCACGGTGGCTATTGACAATGCCCTTTCTGGTCTCTCAGGAGAGGAGCCTAAGGCTCTAACCTTTGACAATTACTTCAATTACTTTCACCGATTAGGTATAGATTCCCTTCCGGAAGGCCTCAGGTCCGGGCACGATTTTTTGTTTAAAAACAAGGGCGAATATCATTCCAATGAAGTAATAAGAGAAACTATCCAGGACTACCTGAATGATATAAACGAATATATTAAATCCCTTCCAAAAAGTGCCCAGGGCAAAATTTTTAAAGGTGAGGATAAAGGATATTCCGGAAGAAAATTCACAGGGAATAAATATAAGAATACCCAGGACCTCGACATAAAAGAGATTGCCAAACTCGTAAGAGAGGAGTTGAATATTCTTTTTGAAGAGGAAGGAAAGTTTAGTGTAACTATTGATAGATATTCCGGAGGCCAAAGCCTGAGCGTTAAAATTACTGATCTGAATTTTGACCCATTTTCAGAGCTTTACAGCAAGCATTTAAAGGCAAATGACAGGTGGGATGAATACAGAAATGAACACAACAATACCTACCCAAAAATTTACAATGAGCGTGCAGAAAAATTAATGTCTCGGATTAAGAAGATTGTAGACCAATACAATTTTGATGACAGCGACTCAATGATTGATTATTTTCATGTAAATTTTTACTCCAGTGTTAGGATTGAGGATAGTTTGTTGATCAAAAAATTCTATCCGGAAAATAAAGAAAATAACGACCGAATAAAATGGAGTGAAGAGTACGATAGAAAAGCTGCAGAGAGAAATAAAAAAGCTGCAGAGAGAAGAGGGAAGTATCCTAAAAACAGCTATGTAATGTACAAAACCGGCGAGACCAGGAGTTTGTTGGCCGGAGAGTACCGAGCCAGAATCTTGAAGAGCCCAAATGGCCGTGCCACATTTAGCTTGTATACCATCGAGTTCTTTGTTGACAAAATAAAGAAAAATGGAGTGGAAAAAGAGGTTTCTCCTCCGCACAGAGTAGTATTTGAAAATATTTCTGAATCACAGCTTTCACCACTAAAAAATGAGGACCCGAGGCTAAAGCAGAAGTTTAAGAAAGGCGAAAAGGTTGTGTTTACTCTAAAACACCCAAAGAAAGACTTCTGGGCTCCCAATAACCCGGCTATCATTGAGCCTGGAGACTATCAAGTTGTCATAGACCGGGTAATTGCCGGCCAATATCCCAGATATATTTTTTATATCGAGACTCAAAAGTATAATGAGTTTCACCATAAGTATTTTCCGCACAAAGAATATTTTGAAGTTTCCGCTGATCAGCTGGATCCAGTAGGGAAAAAGAAAATTACTCCTCCTGTTAAGCCAGAAAAGCCAAAACAGAAAAGCAGTATTAACCCGGTGCCGGTAAAGGAGAAGCCACCCGTGCCGGCAAAGGAAAAGCCTAAGCCAGAAAGTATCCTGGTTAATGAAATTTCAGAATCCGTAAAACTGATCAGAAGATACGCAGCCTTTCATGACAAAGAGAAACCGATTTCAACCATATTAAATCTCATAAAGGCCATCCAGAGGGCCATTACAAAGAAGATCATTAGAAAGTCTGACAAGTATGCCTCTGAGATTATAAGTATTCAAGAAAAGCTTGTAATGACGTATAATGATTATTCTGATCAGGAGAAATTGAAGATTCAAATTAACGAGGCAGATCTATCCAGACTTGTGGCAATATCCGGAGGAGAGAGTGTTTATCCATCAATCGGGCTTATAAAGAGATTCATTACCATGGAAGGCAAAAAAGCCAGCCAGGAGCAAATTAAGTCTTTCATAGCTGCAGCCTCAAAAATCCAGAATGAAGATCCGTATTATTCCAAAATCCAGAGCTTGATTAGGCTGCTAAGCAAAATCAAATCCGGGGGAATTGTCAAGGTTGAATCGTCTGAGCTGAATGGAATTTATTTCATCGTAAACAGCTTCCCGGAGGAGAAAAATCTTCAGATAAAAAAAAAGGAAAAGAAAGCCCTTAAAGTAGATCCCATGCCTGAGCCAGTAAAGACAGAATTATCCGGAGCTCCGGATCAGGCCGGCACTGGCCTATTTCTTCCTTTTGATCAGCTTGAAAACATCCGGGATAAGAATAAAAAGTTATTGTCATTCAGATTGCCTGGGTATATAGGAAAGATTTTGGGAGACCTGGAAAGATACGAGCTGGCAATTACGCTCGAAGGCGACCAGGGCTCAGGAAAAACCAGGCTAACCTATCAGCTTGCAAATGCTTTTGCAGATGCAGGGTTTAATGTAGGGATATGGTCTCTTGAAATCGGAATAGAATCAAATCTCATTCGTAAAATGAGAGATGAATATATCGACCCTAAAAATATGTCCAATGTCAAAGGGATTGATCAGGAGCGCTATAAAGAGATGACCGGCAAACGGTTTGACGGGATAAATACAATAAGAGAGCACGCCAATGATATGGACGTCTGGATCATTGATAGTTTTGGCAAGCTGGAGTGCAGCTCTCAGGAGCTCGACAAGCTCAGGAAGGATTACCCCAATACGATCTGGATTCCAATTTTTCAGAGAACCTCAGGGAAAGTGATAAGAGGCGGGACGGCCCCACTGTTTGATGCAGGTATAAACCTTGAAGTAGTTAAGCAGCCCGATCACAAAGATAATTATGCCTATGCCAGCAAAAACCGCTATGGAGAAACAGGCATTAAATACTCCATTTTTAATAAAAGTATAATTGAATAATCATGAAATCAATGCCGGAAAAAAGTATAATAGAAAGCTTCTTACACTATCTTTCAACACACCCCAAACTTGGGATGATCATTACATTATTGACTTCACTTCTCCCCTTGCTAGACGAATTTGCAATACAGATCATTCCGATACTGCAGGCCCTAGGTCTTTTGTTTGGCCTTCTGATAGGAATCATAACTTTTTTGTTAAAACTCAGAGAATACTTAACCCAAAAGCAGAAGAACAATGAAATTTCTTGAATGGCTAAGGAATAGTTTCGAAGATAGCACAGGCAAGGCCGATGCATCTAAGATTACAGCCTTTATGGCATTTTTATACATAATAATTTCTGCAGTAATAGACCAGGTCTGGGGCAAAGCTCCGACAGAGTTTATCTTTCTTACCATTGCCGGCCTGGCCACTGCTGGCCTAGGGTTCGGAAGTCTTCCGGCCATGCTGTCAAAAAAGAAAAATCAAAATGAAAACAACAATTAAAAATATTGTTATTGCCGGCTTGCTTGCCTTGGCGATCGCACTTTTACTGCAGCTATGTTCCGAGAAAGCATCCAGGGCAAAAGAAACCGCCAATTACTTAAAGGACCGTTCTGAATTTACTCAGGAAGTTAACAAACTGGGAGAAACAATAGCCTTCCAGGAGAGTGTAATTATCGAAAAAGGATCTGCCCTGGAAAAAGCCATTGAGGAAATTGAAGGTTTAAAGAGGATCAATTCTCAGGCTAAAATTACCACTGTAACAGAAATGGTTGAAGTGTTGGTGCCCTACCAGGTTCCGCCTGTGATCATAAAAGATACTAGCGGTACTGATTTTCTAAGGCTTCCCCACCCTCTGGCCCTGGACACCAGTAAATGGTTTAAAATTTACGGATTTATAACCGAGAGAGGGTTTAGAATTGATACCCTTCAAATTAAAAATGAATATACAGTAACATATGGGTATAAGAAGAAAAAGCTTAAAGACCTGTTTAAGCCGGATGTAATGACGATAGCTGTGAAAAATAAAAACCCCTACACAAAGGTAACTGAGATGGAAAACATTATTGTAAAGGATAGAGACAAGAGATTTTCTTTGTCTATACAGGCCGGGTATGGATTAACTACCAAGGGTCCCGGAGGGTATATTGGAGCAGGCTTGAATTATAATCTTATAGAATTTTAAAGCTCTACAATAGGTAGAATAGGTTAGGTTTGGCCCTGGGCGTTGTGCTAGCGTCCCAGGGCTTTTTGTTAGTCTTAAATCTCCCTACCCCTTGTTAACACCTGATTATATTTGGCTATAAGAATAATTTTTAATTTAAACTTTAAACATATGTCGAAAACTAGCATAACCCTGAATGTTTTATCCATTAATGGGGCAGAGATCACTCCTGAAAATAGAATATTCCTGCTGAGCGCTATAAAAGGCCAGATTATCCCTTCCGGATTAAATTCTACTTTCAGATACCTCGATGAAGATGTAAAGAGGGTGGACACAATTGTAGTAGAGCAATCAATATCAGCGATCGATGCATTATTGTCCAGTGCAGAGGCGTCTCCGGTTGAAAAAACAGTAAGAGTTGTATATGATTTTGCTTTACACGGCGGAGCTGTAGGAGATATAGCACTGGATCCAAGTGTTGTTATTCCTGATAATGCTATCATTACTGAAGTTATTCAGGACATTGTTACTGCTCCTGATTCCGGAACGGACGATGACGGAACAATAAAGCTGAAACTTGCAGTGGATGGTGATCTTACGGAGGACGTTACTGCAGATGCAGGTACCGATGGAATAGTAGCCGGAATACCTGATGGAACTGTAGAGAATATGATAAAAACAACTGCAGCCAGGGTTCCTCAGGTAGAGATTGGAACCAATGACCTTACAGAAGGTAAAATCGTGTACTTTATTAAGTACATTCAGTCCGTATAGTTTTTATTTTTTTGACCTCAGAAAGCCCAGGCCTCCCCTGGGCTTTTTTGCTATCAAAATTTTCTTCCGGAAGCGGCGCCGGCAATGAATTTTGCAATCAAAATCCAAAGCTGCAGCCTGGCCAGGGCGCAAATATTGCCATCACCAACATTCTTTTAATGAAACTGCCCGGAGGGCATATAAAAATCAAATTGGCCCTGCAGAGATGCAAACAAAGAGTGCAAAAGTTAATCAGGGTCAATTTGGCCTTATTTATTACCTACGCCTCAGTTCAAAATCATTTTAATTAAAAATTCGCCACTTTAAAAAAGCATTAGGTAATAAAGGTCGAAATGCACTTTTGAACTAAATTTTGGGGCTTTTTTCTTTAAATCGCTTGTTTTCATCCAGTCCGAGGCTTTTTATATAGGTAAGAAAGCTTTCCCAATCCTCCCAGCCTCCTTGCTGTTTAATTGCATCCAAATCTACTCCAGCTTTGAAGTGCTCACATACTCCAGTATGCTTCCAGGAATATAAAGTAAAGTCGGGTCCCAGTTTAAATTCTTCGGTAAGGGTTTTGTGCCGGTCCGAAAAAAAGTTGATCCCTCTTGGTTTTTCTCCAGGCGCTCCTTTTTTGCCGAATACATAATAAAATTCGGGATAATTCTGAAGGTTCATTTTTTTGAGGTCCGGCAATAAATGAGGACTTATATCAATCATTCTGGATAGCTTGTTCTTGCTGTTCTCCTTAATAATTCGAATTTTTTCTTTGGTGAAATCAATATCTCTTATTCTTAGAAGCCTTAATTCGTTCCTCCTGGCCAATGTGTAAAACATTGTACGAACGAAAATATAAAGTTGTGGATCATTACTTATAAAATGATTAAGTAGAGACTTAACCTGATCAGGAAGGTATGCCCTGTTTTTTGTAGAGCTGGTTTTTAACTTTTTATTTTTAGGGACCGGGTTACTGGTAATTTTATCCTTATCTACAAGTAACTGGAAGAGGGTTTTTAGCATTCTCTTCAGCCCGTTCCTGGTATATTCAGTTCTTTTACACTCCAGGAACTCATAATCATAAAAATCCAGTATTATTTTTTTATTAATTGATGTGATTGGTTCTTTAAGAATAGAAGGATTTTTTGAGGCAAGGAAATCTGTAAAGGCGGTTTTAACTTGCTTAAACTTTGTAACTGATTTGCAGGTGTTTTTTTTATGCTTGATGGCATAGTCCAGCGCCTCCTGGACGTTCATTTCTTTCTCCAGCTTTTGAGGTTTTGGTTTGGCCGGCTCTTTGGGTCCAACTACAAACCCATCTTTTAGGGCTTTATTAATTTCCCGGATCCTATCATTTGCAAAATCCTCCCTTGTTTTTTCATCCTGGATTGACTTTGGAATAATATCCCGGAACCTTTCAAACTTGCCTTTACTCCCTGCTTTTGGATTCCAAACATAAAATTCTACATACCAACGGCTTTTCGCAGCCTTGACAAGCCTGGTTCTGTCGATATCATAAGGGAATTTCATTGCCTTTTCTAATCCTTTTATTACTCCTATAATTATGGCACTAAAGCTGGCACTGCATAAAAAAACCTCCTTAACTTGTTGAAGTAGAGGAGGTGTGTGGAGACTACCGGAGTCGAACCGGTGACCTTTTGCATGCCATGCAAACGCTCTAGCCAGCTGAGCTAAGCCCCCATTTTGTCCCCAAAGATATTAAAATTTCAATATGGTATAGAAGCTGAAATAAAATAAATTGAATAGGTGCCAGTGCAGGGATTAAATAATTCTTACTGCTTTAATAAATAACGGTCGCCAATAGGGATTGAAAAGATTGTCTTCGATCACTCCGGCTTTAGTGGTAGAATGTATAAAAATGATTATCTCATTATTCTTTTTTTCAGTGACTATGCCCACATGAGATATAGTATTTGTACCTTTTTTCTCTGCGAAAAAAACCAAATCTCCTGCTTGTAATTCATTAATGGAAACGGTACGACCGGTTTTGCTCATCTCCTGGGAGGTACGTGGCAATTGGATGTTGGCTGAATTAAAAGCAGTAATCACCAGCCCCGAACAATCCATTCCAGCCCTGGAGGATCCACCATATTTGTAGCTTGTGCCCAGGTAGGATCTGGCGGTATTGATTACGGTTGCAGCTTTTTGATTCACATCAGATTTCTTGATGTTATCATTGCCTGTTCCTGGAGATTTGCCTGTTGTCTTTTGGGATTTGCATGAAGCTAAAAAACAAATGGAAATGGTTAAAAAAAGCGTAGTTAGAACGCAGGATTTAATAACTTTGCGAGTAACAGGCATTTTCTTTCAGGGCTTTTCGTTAAAATTAAAACATATTGTCAATAAATAAAATGAATATTACTGTTGTTTCCGATGAGCATATTCAAATCCTAAACGGAATTGTTGGGGAGAATTATGTTTTATGGGATGAAGAAAACAGGTATTCTTATTCACATGACGAAACGGAAGATTTAAGGTTTCTTCCTGATGTGGTTGTTAAGCCTGGAACACCTGAAGAGATAAGTAAAATTTTAATTTTTGCTAATGAACATAAAATTCCTGTTACGCCAAGAGGAGCCGGAACCGGATTAAGCGGCGGTGCCTTACCGGTAAATAAAGGTATCCTTCTTTCTATGGAGCGGTTCAATAAGATTCTTGATATAGATGAAAGGAATTTTCAGGCAACGGTAGAGTCAGGTGTAATAACTCAGCTGTTTCAGGAAAAAGTATTGGAGAAAGGATTGTTTTATCCCCCGGATCCTTCAAGCAGAGGTAGTTGTTTTTTGGGAGGAAATCTCGCGGAATCCTCTGGTGGCCCAAGAGCTGTAAAATATGGAGTCACCAGAGATTATGTGCTAAACCTTGAAGTAGTATTACCAACCGGCGAAATTATATGGACAGGAGCCAATGTGCTTAAAAATGCTACAGGTTACAATCTTACTCAATTGATGATAGGTAGTGAAGGTACGCTTGGAATCATCACTAAAATTGTTTTTCGATTAATTCCTGCACCAGGAAAAGATATTGTAATGCTCGTTCCTTTTCATTCATCCGAAGAAGCCTGCGAGGCAGTTAATGCTATTTTGCATTCCGGTGTCAGGCCGTCTGCTTTAGAATTTATGGAAAGAGATGCTATCAACTGGTCCGCTAAATATCTTAATGTAGAGGTTAATCTTCCTGAAAATGTTCAGGCTCATCTCCTGATTGAAGTTGATGGTAACGATATGAAGCTTTTGCAAAAGGAAGCAGAAATTATCTATGAGGTTGTTAGCAGATATAAAATTGAAGAGCCTTTGTTTGCAGACAGTGCTGATCAGAAAACAGAATTGTGGAAACTTAGAAGAAATGTCGGCCATGCTGTTAAAGCAAACTCTATTTATAAAGAAGAAGACACAGTGGTTCCGAGAGCAGAATTGCCAAAACTGATTAAAGCGGTGAAACAAATAGGTAGTAACTATGGATTTCAATCTGTTTGCTACGGGCATGCAGGTGACGGAAACCTTCATATTAATATTATCAAAGGTGGCCTTTCAGAAGAAGAGTGGAACAGGAATGTTACTGAAGGTATAAAAGAATTATTTAACTACACTGTTTCACTCGGGGGGACAATATCCGGAGAGCATGGAATAGGATATGTTCAGCGACCATATATTCATTTAGCGCTCGGGGAAAAACAAATTGAACTAATGAGGGGAATTAAAAAGCTTTTCGATCCCAATGGTATCCTCAATCCCAACAAAATTTTTTAGACTGTATGTGCGGAATTACCGGTATTTATGCATTTAACCAGATAGGAAGTCTTTACATGATCAATCTTGTAAAGGCAACTGAAAAGCTTTCAAAACGGGGGCCTGACTGGCAAGGTACATTTGTTGATGATTATGTTGGATTAGGTCATCGTCGGTTGTCAATACTTGATACTTCCGGTCGTGGTAACCAACCCATGAAAGATGACTCGGGAAGGTATGTGATAGTGTATAATGGAGAGATTTTTAACTTTAAAGAATTACGGAAAGAACTTCAGGAGGCAGGTTTCGAATTTAATTCCGATACAGACACCGAAGTAATACTCAAATTATATATACATTTTGGAAAAAGCTTTCTTAGCAGGTTAGTAGGATTTTTTGCATTTGCCATTTATGATAAAGAAACCAAAGAGATCTTTTTGGCAAGAGATAGAATGGGTATAAAACCGCTGTTGGTTTATTATGATGATGATAAATTTATTTTCGCTTCCGAAATGAAAAGCTTGATGGCATACAATATTCCTAAGAATATTGATTTTGCTTCAATGATGCAGTACCTGCAATTAACCTACATACCTGCACCTTCAACTATTTTTGAAAACGTAGTTAAATTACTTCCTGGCCATTGTGTAACGGTAGGAAAGAAAAAAGTGGAAGTTGAACGCTATTATCAGGTTAAAGCAAATGAAAGATTTGACGGTGATTATGAGAAGGCAAAACAGCGATTAGTCGAGTTAATGGATGAGTCTGTTAAAATGAGGCTCATGTCAGATGTACCTATAGGGGCATTTCTAAGTGGCGGTATTGATTCTTCTATTATAGTCGGATTGGCCTCCAGCTATACTAAAAACCTGAATACATTTTCCATAGGATATCGGGATTATCCTTTGTATGATGAGACGAAGTATGCAAAATTTGTGGCAGAAAAATTCAATACCAACCACACGGTGTTTTCACTTTCCGAAAGCGATATTTCAGAACAGATATATTCGGTATTGGAAAATCTTGATGAGCCATTTGCAGATTCCTCTGTTATTCCTCTTTACTATTTGTGTAACAAGACTTCAAAAAAAGCAAAGGTCGCATTGTCGGGCGATGGAGGAGATGAGCTGTTTGGTGGGTACAACAAACATATGGCAGAGTATAAAATGTATCATGGTTCTTTTCAAATAAGTCTACTCAATATTTTAAGTCCCATAATTTCTAATTTGTCACCCTCTAGGTCCACAGCTTTTGGTAATAAAATCAGACAACTTCAGAAATTTACCCGTGCTTTCGGTTGTTCTCCGAAAGACAGGTATTGGAACTGGGCATGTTTGAACCCCGAAGGACAAAGTCTGCTTGAAAAAAATATTATTTCAACCGGGACAAATACATTTCAAAAAAGAAAAGGCGAGCTGCTAAGAACAGTGAGTAATGGAGGGTTAAATGAAACATTATTATCCGATATTAATCTGGTATTGCCAAATGATATGCTGCATAAGGTAGACGCTATGTCTATGGCAAATGGACTGGAAGTAAGAGTTCCGTTTCTTGATCACAGAGTAGTTGAATTTGCATTTTCATTGCCTGAAGAGTATAAACTAAATGGGAAGATGAAGAAAAGGATTGTACAGGATGCATTCAGAGAATTGTTGCCTGAACAATTGTATAACCGGCCAAAGCAGGGTTTTGAAGTGCCCCTGACAGACATCTTCAGAAGGGAGTTTAAGAATCAGATTTGCAACGAATGGCTGGCTGATGACCTGATTGAGGAACAAGGAATATTTAACAGGAATAAGATTTCGCAATTGAAAAACCAGCTTAAGTCAGGTCAATTTTTGGAGCAGGGGGTAATATGGCAACTAATTGTATTTCAATATTGGTATAAAAAATACCTTAACTTTTAACATATTATATTTATTTTTGAGGATTAATAAAATCAGAATGAAAAAAGCACTTATTACAGGAATTACCGGGCAGGACGGCGCTTATCTTGCAGAATTATTGTTAAGCAAAGGTTATGAAGTTCATGGAATCAAAAGGAGGACTTCTTTATTCAACACCGACAGGATCGATCATTTATATATGGATCCGCATGAGAAGAATGTAAATTTCAAACTTCATTATGGCGATTTAACTGATTCTACAAATATTATCAGAGTTATTCAGGAGGTTCAACCGGACGAAATTTACAATCTTGGGGCCATGTCGCATGTAAAGGTAAGCTTCGATACTCCCGAATATACAGCTAATGTTGATGCTATAGGAACACTAAGGATACTTGAAGCAGTAAGGTTGCTAGGATTAATAGAAAAAACAAAAATCTATCAGGCTTCTACTTCGGAATTGTATGGTCTTGTACAGGAGGTTCCTCAAAGTGAAAAGACTCCATTTTATCCCAGATCCCCGTATGCAGTAGCCAAGCTATATGCTTATTGGATAACAGTAAACTACAGAGAAGCCTATGGAATGTATGCAGTAAACGGAATTCTTTTTAATCATGAATCGCCACTGAGAGGTGAAACCTTTGTGACCAGAAAAATTACCAGAGGTGTTGCCAGAATTGCATTAGGTCTGCAGGATAAACTTTATCTGGGAAATCTTGATGCTAAAAGAGACTGGGGGCATGCAAAGGATTATGTTGAAGCGATGTATCTGATGCTTCAGCAAACTAAACCGGAAGATTTTGTTATTGCTACAGGTACTACCACAAAGGTGAGAGATTTTGTAATAATGGCGTTTAGAGAAGTGGGTATTGAACTGGAGTTTAAAGGCAAAGGTGAGAAAGAAGTGGCTAAAGTTAAGTCATGCAGCAAACCTGAATTCCAAATCAAGAAGGGTACTGAGGTAGTCTGCGTTGACAAAGCATATTTCCGTCCTACCGAGGTTGAGTTGCTTATCGGAGATCCTGCCAAAGCTAAACGTAAGTTGAAATGGAAGCCTAAATATGATTTGAAGGCATTGGTTAAAGAAATGATGGCAAGTGATGTCGAACTTTTTAAAAGGGATGAGTATTTAAAAACCGGCGGACATCAGATATTTAATTATTACGAATAGAATGGAGAAGAGTGCTAAGATATTTATCGCCGGCCATAGAGGTATGGTTGGTTCAGCAATACACAGAAAATTGCAGTCAGAGGGGTTTAATAATTTCATATTGCGTACAAGCAAAGAGTTGGATCTGAGAAATCAGACTGCGGTACAACAAATGTTTGAGACTGAAAAGCCGGACTATGTTTTTGTTGCTGCAGCGAAAGTGGGAGGGATACATGCCAATAACACATACCGAGCAGATTTTCTTTATGATAATCTGATGATACAAAATAATGTTATCCATGCATCTTACGTGCAAAAGGTAAAGAAATTATTGTTTCTTGGATCCTCCTGTATTTACCCAAAATTGGCACCCCAGCCTTTACAAGAAGAGTCATTGCTTTCAGGGTATTTGGAGCCGACCAATGAACCATATGCTATTGCCAAGATCGCCGGTATAAAAATGTGTGAAGCCTACAGAGATCAATATGGCTGTAATTTTATTTCGGCCATGCCAACCAATCTTTATGGTCCGAATGATAATTATGATTTGAATAACTCCCATGTATTGCCGGCTTTGATCAGAAAGTTTCATACTGCAAAAAAGGAAAATCAACCCTTTGTTGAAGTATGGGGAACAGGGTCTCCTCGCAGAGAATTTCTTCATGTGGATGATCTGGCAGAAGCATGTGTGTTTTTGATGGAAAATTACAATGAGAAAGGATTTGTTAATGTTGGTACGGGTGAAGATGTAACCATTAAGGAACTTGCTGAATTGGTAAAAGACATTGTAGGGTTTAAAGGCGATTTGAAATTTGATTCTACCAAACCTGATGGTACACCTAGGAAATTGATGGATGTGTCAAGACTAAAATCTCTTGGCTGGAATTATAAAATTAATCTTAAAGATGGTATTGCTTCTGTGTATGCGGATGTTAAGGATTCTTTCTGATCTCTGTTATTTTTTCTGATCTAATATATGGAACCAATACCTTTCCTGGATTTAAAAAGACAATATTCTAATATAAAGGAAGAGGTGTTGTCTGCAGTCCAGGAAGTGTTTTCGGCTACAGCATTTTCCGGTGGTCCTTTTGTTGAGAAGTTTGAAAACGATTTCTCCAGGTATTGCAATGTTTCTTATGCTGCAGCGGTGAATAGTGGAACATCTGCATTGCACTTAGCTTTGTTAGCAGCAGGAATAAAGAAAGGCGATGAGGTAATAGTTCAGGCGAATACCTTTATTGCTACTGCGTGGGCAGTTTCTTATGTTGGTGCGACACCTGTTTTTGTGGATTGCCTTCCTGATACTTATCAAATAGATCCTGCAAAAGTTCTTTCAGCAATTACCGAAAGAACCAAGGCTATCATCGGAGTTCATTTATATGGACAGGCCTTTGAGGTAGATGAAATAAAGAGCATAGCACTTGTCAATAATTTACTTTTCATTGAAGATTGCGCACAGGCGCATGGGGCTATTTATAATGGGTCTAAAGTGGGATCTTTTGGGGATTTGTCCTGTTTTAGCTTTTATCCGGGTAAAAATCTTGGTGCCTATGGGGAGGGCGGAGCAGTTTTAAGCAATAATAATTCATATATTGATCGTATTAAAAAATTGAGAGCACATGCTTCTTCAGATAAGTACCATCATGAAGAATTAGGTTTTAACATGAGGATGGAAGGTGTGCAGGCAGCAATACTTTCTGTCAAGTTAAAATACCTTGATAATTGGAATAACAGGAGAAGGGTTATTGCGAAAAAATATTTGAATGGAATAAAAAATTCCTTAATTTCTATTTCCAAATATAATGTTGATTCAGTCTTTCATTTATTTGTTGTCAAGTGTGAAGAAAGAAATAAGTTGATTCAACATTTAAATCAGAATCAAATTTTCCCGGGCATTCATTATCCTGTTCCTTGTCATCTTCAAAAGGCATATGCTCATTTAAACTATAAAAAAGGTGATTTGCCTAATTGCGAATTGCTTTCAGAGCAATGTTTGAGTCTGCCAATGTTTGCAGAGTTAAAAGATGAAGAGATTGAGTATATCATCCATGTAATAAACCAATTTCACTGATGACGGAAGTGCTGATTTTTCCTTATAACGGCAATGGTTTTGAGGCATTAAGTTGTTTAAGACCCGATCAGAAATTTATAGGGTTTGTAGACGACATAAAGGAGAAGCAAGGAAAAACAATGTATGGCTTTGAGGTTTTCTCAAGAGAGGCCTTAGTAAAGTATCCCCATGCCAGAGTACTGGCTATGCCTGGTGGTCCTCAGTCATTTCTCGGTAAGATCGATTCCATTTCATCATTGAAAGTAAGTGAAGAGAGATTTATAAATATTATTCACCCTTCTTCAAAAATTTCGCCCTATGCAAAAATTGGTAAAAATGTTTTGATAATGGCCAATGTTGTGATAACTGCAAACGCTGTGATCGAAGATCACGTGTGTATATTGCCCAATTCTGTTATTCACCACGACACAATAATCAGAGCTTATTCCATGATAGGTGCTGGTGTAGTTGTGGCAGGTAATACAACTATAGGGGCTAACTCCTATATTGGCAGCGGATCTAATATTATAAATAATATTGAAATAGGAGAAAGGGTATTAGTTGGGTTAGGTAGTAATGTTTTGAAAAGTATACCTTCAGATACCAGGGTGGCGGGCAATCCT
>JBKBUF010000045.1:0-22752 GCA_046290815.1 Cytophagaceae bacterium
AAGACTTTCCTTGATCAGGAAAATTAATCAAATATATTTGCTCACCTGGTGCATTCTTGTTGCCGAAATTGGTGCATTCCTATTTACCGAAAATGGTGCATTGTTATTTTCCGATTACACTAATTTTATGCCGTCGTTCTTTATTTCATTTTTTTTATGATCGTTGTTTTAAAATCATATTCATTTATCTCGTATTTCTTCAAGTCAAACTGATTATTGTCAAGAAATTTTTCGATAAATGGCAAATCTGGTGCATAGTGGAAACATCCCCCAACTTTTAATGAATTCAAAATATTCATATATGTTTTTCCATATCCAATAAAGTTTCCATCTTCTCTCAAATTATGGTGATTGAAATGATTGGAAAATCCTAAGTTACTGACTATTGTTCCCCATTTTTCTTTTCCATAATCGAATTCTAGCCAATCTACTGTTATCAAATTTGAGGCTGTAAACTTAAATCTGTCAATTCCAATAACTTCAATCCCATTATCTTTAAAAAAATTAACTAAATGTCCTTGACTCCCACAACCTATATCTAAAACAGGTTCCATTAAATGTTTAATATCGATTTTCAAGACATTGATTTGTAAGTCACCGCTATATTCCGAACAAGCAACCGGATTAACATTTTTGTTGTCTTTTCTATAAATTTTCTCAGCAAAAGGATTACTTTCTCTAATCCAATCTTTTAGTTTTTCATAATGATTTTTAGAAATATTTTGAATCGAATCTGTCTTTGTCTGAAGGTTTCCAAATAAATCATAGTAGATTTTTCTTAAATCATTTTTTGCTTTTGAGTCAAACGAGTAATATTGGTTTATTCTGCAAAATTCTTCTATTGTTTTATCGCTAGCGTAACCAATTAAGGTCTCTTTTGAATCTGGATTTAACTTATCAATACTAGAAATAGCTTTTACCGTATCTTCAGCAAATTGAAAAAAATCCAAATTATCAAGAAAAATATTCTTACCTTGATTAAACTTTATTTGGTTATCAATACTTTCTATATATCTTTCCATTTGTATTTCCAATTTAGTTGATGGCGATTTTCACAGTGCCAATAGTTTTACTTGGACAACTGGTCTCATTGTATGCGGCTTAACGGTGAGTGTACGAAATGTGCCGGGTTTAGAACTACAAAAGTATCCGCTTGCACCGAACCACGCACACTTTTTAAAAATAAACAAAATGTGCGGGATTTAGAAGCAGTACAATTTCCTTAACATCATCACCCCGGCATATTTTGTACACGATGTTATAGCACGTTTTTATCCTCCTTTTAATTCTAACTCATTAACATATTCGTCAACCTTTATCCATTCGTTCATATCGATTTTATCAATCTCGGTATATGTTGTCCATCTAAGCAATGGAGTTAATTGTACAACCTTTACTGTTCTTCTATTATATCCAAACGCTCCAATATCCTCCATTTGAAACTCAATTCTTATGTTTGAAAATCTTTTATTTCTGAATAATATATCCTGAGTTTTATATCCTCCACCCCAAGTAATGAAGTCAATTACAAATATTAATAATACAATTACAGAAAAAGTTATTAATGTTTTTTTTCTCCATTTCATTCTCTCATTAACATCAAATGTTGTCAGCCATAATATAAATGGGAATCCGCATATCGAGAATAGCGCCATCAAATATGAAATTAACTTGTGAGTGTATTCTAATGGTGTTAACCAAGACAAGCAAGTAAGAATTGTTATTATTACCCAAATTCCAAATGATAATTTTCTTGAATGCTAATCATTTTTTAAATGTGCTATAACGTTTGTGTATACGCCATATGGCGTATATATTTCTTTTATTAAATCTATCCGAAATGTTACTAAAATCCAACGGATTTTTCCTAAATAATTATAGACCTGGTTGCGCATTTAAAATATACTCCTAAAGTCCAATTTTTAGAGTTTAAGCCTACACAATAAAAGAGACTGCCTCCCCTTAGGAAACAGTCTCATATAGGCTTAAACAGTTTATTGCTTAGTCCTTCTTTACCTTAAAAACTTTGCTTATCTCTTCGGTCCGTACGTTGATAAGGTATATGCCTCCAGGTAGTTCTGCTCCTAAGGAAATGATTTGCGATGGATTGCTATAAGTTCTGGAAAAGTATTCCTGACCCAGCACATTGCATATCGACACATGAAGTATTTCTGTCTCGAAGTTTATTACAAGCGTTGTCTCGTAATCGAATGGATTGCTGGTCAAATACATTTCACCTCCTGCACCTTTCACTGTTCTTACAGGACTTTTGCTTTCGCTGCCATCAAGATCTTTCTGCAGTAAATAATAATAGCTCAGGCTGCCATCAAAACTGTCGTCTGAAAAGACATAGTTGGTAATGGTATTACTTATTCCTTTTGCCGGAACGGCTCCCACAGGATGGAAGGTTATTCCATCATTGGATTTCATAATCACGAACGAATGGCTGTTCACTTCTTTTGCTGTTGTCCATGTCAGTTGTGCCTTGTTATTTACCACAACAGCATTGAATGATATCAGCTCAACAGGTAATATAGAGCAGTCCACCGTAATGGTATAATTGTACGGCGTCGCTCCTGTACATGGATCTGGAATCAACACGGTATAGGTAGTGGTGGCTGTCGGAGAAAAAGTAGGGCTGTTGCTGTAAATATCGCTTATGGTCCCGTTGTTGGGCGACCAGATGTATTTCGGCATACCATATATCTGAAATTCCCAAAGCGAATATCCGTAACCTGTTGCCCTCTGCAATCCATACATTCTTACATATCTTATATCCGTGGAAGGTACTTTTATAACATCCCATCCGCCATTTCCTGCAGTTTCATGAAATGCATTGGTCCAGCTCACACCATCCAAAGAATATTGTATCCTATATTCAGTAGCATAAGCTCCTTCCCAGTTTAATCTCACACTGTCTATGTCATGTGCAGATCCAAGGTCTATAGATATCCACTGAGGATCTGAAAACTGGCTTGACCATCTGGTGGTCATGTTTCCATCCACGGCATTATTGGCAGATGTACCTCCGTGTTCATTGCTGGAAGAAGTTGCAGGTTTGCCCAAGGCAAGGTTCATCCCAATAAATTTGGTAAGAGGAGGAAGCGTCACAGTTACATCCCAATCACAAATAGTAGTGTCTTTTAATACAAAAGTGGAGAGCGATTTATTGATGTACACTCTCTGATCGTTCATGAAGCCTCCGGTAGAAGATGTGAATCCCCAATAAACGTAAGGGTTTCCATCAAAAACTTCGTTACGAATATTGTATGTAAAATTAGCTAGTATGCTGTTGTTAAATTCCACCTCCACTTCCATTGTGACAGGATCATAGCTTATTCGAAAGTCATACCACTGACCTGTTTTCACACTTGCATTAGCCGGAAGCAAAGCAAGTGGCCCGAGTAGGTTGCTGTCACTGACATGGTTTGCCACGCCATGTTTCATTATGGCGAAGTGGTCATAAGCCGGGTCGTTGTTGTTCTGGTCTCCTCCTCCGGTTGAGTTCTGCCAGGTATCAAACTCGAGAATAAAAGATTTTCCGGGTAAGCCTTTATAGCCTATACCTCCGCCGGCAGTACCTGCAGTAAGGCAATTGTTCTGCATCACAAAGGCTATCCCGTCGGCCCCCGCAGGGTCGTTTCCGAAATTAAACCTGCCCTCCACGGTAAATGGATCTCTCAGGTCATGCTGCAGTTTATACCAGACAGAACCTGCTTTATTCAATTCATAAGGAGTCAGTTGGTAAAATCCCCCACCCAGGTCTGAAGCATCATTATTCACCTGAAACTGGGCTACTGCTACTCGGGAGGTTAACAATAATAGAAAACCTGCGATCGAAATTCGGATATAACCAAAATACGTTCTCAACATAAAACCAAAAACTACTGAAGACTTACGATTAATAATTACTGTTGTTTTCATTTTCCCAGGTATAGTTTTCAAAAATTGAATTCATTTACCAATAATCTCGGATTTATAAAAAAGGTAAACAGGGTTGTGGTAAAAAATGTGATTTAAGTATTTTAAAATGAGTGATTTAATAACAGATGGTAGCGCTTACATAACATCCCGGAAACTGAAAAATAAGGAAAAAACCCTAAGGGATTCCCTCCGTGATTCGGTTAGAAAACAATAAAAAAAAATTTAATGTCGTAAAGTTAAACGTCTTTGCGAGGCATTGAATAAAGATATTTAAGCATCGTATTCAATAATAATCAGTTGACATAAAAAATGCCGAAGCAATCTGTTAATAATACCAGATTGCTTCGGCATTTCTTTTATAAACCTTAAGTTTATTATTTATTACCCAGTTAAATATACTCCGATCCAATGCCTCGCAAAGACGAGCTTTTTTAGCAGCCGGAAAACCTCAGAAAAGTTTGGCATCCATGATATCTTCTCTCTTTACCTTGAAAAATTCTTCATGGATATTAAACGGACGGGAATCTCCGATTAAATAATGGACGTAATTACCATCGGGAAGCAGTTGGTAACTGTTAACATTATCCATAAGGTTATAGCGCAAAATATTTATGGTCTGTTGCTTAAGCAGCGGATCGGCGATCAGGAACAAGGACTCGATCCTTCTTTCAAAGCTTCTAACCATCATGTCAGCGCTACCGCCATACACTTTTGGGTCACCGTTGTTGTGGAAATAATATATTCTGGAGTGTTCCAAAAAGTCTCCTACAATGGATTTAACACTGATATTTTCACTTAAACCTTCTACGCCCGGACGTAAACAGCACATACCTCTTACAATTAATTTTACCGGCACACCGGCAGAAGAAGCATTGTATAGTGCATCTATAGCTTCTTTATCCTGAAGGGAATTAATTTTAATAACAATACCACTTGGAAGTCCATTTTTAGCGTTTTCTGCTTCCTTATTAATAAGGTCTATAAGATTGTTTCTCATATTCCCCGGAGCAGTAATCAAGTGTTTGTATTCCGGAGATTGAGAATGCCCGGTGATAACATTAAAAAATTCATTTACATCGTGCGCATAGATTTCATTGGTGGTCAACAATCCCAGGTCAGTGTAAAATCTGGCCGTATCTTCGTTGTAATTACCGCTGGAAAGATGGACGTACCTGGTTACTTTATCATTTTCTTCCTTCCTCACCACCAACAAAAGTTTAGTATGCGTTTTATAACTGCTTACACCATAGATTACAAAGCAGCCGGCCTTTTGTAATCTCTGGGCTTCTTTGATATTATTCTCTTCATCAAATCTTGCTTTCACCTCAAAGAGCACAGAAACGTGTTTCCCGTTTTCTGCTGCTTTATGCAAGGCATTGGTAATTCTTGATTCTTTTGCTAACCTGTATATGGTAATCTTGATGGCCAATACATAAGGATCTTCTGCTGCCTTCTCAATTAGTTCCACAACAGGCATCATGCTGTTGTAAGGATGGTGAAGCAGCACATCCTGATTTTTCAAGAACTCGAAAAGATCTTCATCAGCAGTTTTTGAATAGCTGATAGGAAGAACGGGTTTAGGTAATGGTGGCAGCTTGTCTTTAAAATCTTTGTGGTTTATAATCTGCCACAACCCTGTGAAGTCAATGAAGCTGTCGTTGATAAAAATATTGTGCTCATCTACCTCCCACCTTTCTTTAAGAATTTTCATCATCCAGTCAGAGTATTCTTTCTCAATTTCTATCCTAACAACTCTGGCAGTACGACGGGTCTTAAGCTTACGCTTTATTTCATCGATGAACTGCGCCTCCATATCGTCACTTTCTTCCAAAGAAAAATCACCATTTCTGGTAATTCTGAAAAGGTTGGTAGCAAGTATGTCTACGTTTCTGAATAATTTATAAATCTGCCAACGAATGATTTCTTCAATAGGTACAAAAACACTGGTACCTTCTCTTTTTATCTCATAGAACCTGGGCAGATTTTGAGGTATCTGAACAAAAGATAATTTTCTCTGGCTTCCTGATGCGTCCTTGTTTTTTGTTATCACTCCAAAGATCAGGATTTTATTCATCAGGATCGGAAAGGAATGGTAACTATCATATACCATGGGAGTAAGCATCGGATAGATTATTTTCTTGAAATAATCTGCTGCTTTCTCAAGCTCCTCATCTTTCAACTCCTGAATCTTTGCTATGACAAACCCGTTCTTTTCAAACTCGGGAGCCAACTCTTCTCTGTAACATTTAATCTGGTCATTGGTGAAAGTATGCACCTGCTCCAGTAATACTTTTCTGAATGGTATTTCTCTTAGACCGGAATAATCTACCCTTTCTTTTCCGTAATCAATATAATTATAAAGACTGCCTACTCTGATTTGAAAAAACTCATCCAGGTTGGATGAAGTAATAGCCAAAAATTTTAACCGCTCAAAAATTGTCCGTTCCGCTTTCTTAGCCTGGTCAAGTACGCGGTAATTAAACTTCATCCAGCTAAGATCACGGCTTATGTAACGGCTATTCCCAATGGCTTTTTTTTCGGAACTTAACATTGAAATTTTCCTGCTAAAGCTATTTACCCAATGAAAAAAGGGCTCAACTCGTATGAAGCCCTTTAAGTCTTTTATCAAACTCACTTAATTGCAGTTATATGATCTTTTTTTATCATGTCAAAAACCAGTTTTGACAATTAACTTAAAATTAAAAATTGGTACAATCGATGCTAAACATCAATCTTGGCATATTTAGCATTTTTCTCAATAAAATCTCTTCTTGGTGCTACCTCATCACCCATCAACATTGAAAACAGGTGGTCTGCTTCTGCAGCAGATTCTATAGACACCTTTTTCAAACTTCTTGTTTCAGGGTTCATAGTAGTAGACCAAAGCTGCTCAGGGTTCATCTCTCCCAAACCTTTATAACGCTGAATGTTTACTGAGTCTTCTTTACCTTCTTTAGCCAATTCTTTTATGGCCTGATCTCTCTGCTCTTCATTCCAGCAATATCTTTCTTCTTTACCTTTCTTAACAAGATATAACGGAGGTAATGCGATGTACAGATAACCGCTTTCAATAAGCTTCTTCATGTATCTGAAGAAAAATGTAAGAATCAAAGTACGGATGTGACTACCATCGATATCCGCATCGGTCATGATTATAATTTTGTGGTATCTGAGCTTCTCAAGGTTTAATGCTTTTTCATCATCTGCAGTACCGAAACTTACCCCAAGGGCAGTGATCATATTCTTGATCTCTTCATTTTCATAGATTCTATGCTCCTGAGCTTTTTCTACGTTAAGAATTTTACCTCTTAAAGGAAGGATAGCCTGAAACATTCTGTTTCTTCCCTGCTTTGCAGAACCACCCGCAGAGTCACCCTCTACAAGGTATAATTCACACAATCCAGGATCTGACTCAGAGCAGTCTGCCAGTTTACCAGGCAAACCTGTTCCTGAAAGAATGTTTTTTCTCTGAACCATTTCTCTTGCTTTTCTGGCAGCATGTCTGGCCTGTGCAGCAAGGATAACTTTAGATACTATAATTTTTGCTTCTTTAGGATGTTCCTCAAGATAAGTGGAGAGCATTTCCCCCACCACGACGTCTACGGCTCCCATAACATCAGAATTACCAAGCTTTGTTTTAGTCTGTCCCTCAAACTGTGGCTCGGCAACTTTTACTGAAACAACAGCAGTAAGTCCTTCTCTGAAGTCATCTCCGCTGATGTCGATTTTTAATTTATCCAGCAATCCTGATTTTTCAGCATAAGCTTTCAAGGTTCTTGTCAGAGCCCTTCTGAATCCTGCAACGTGAGTACCTCCTTCAATGGTATTGATGTTATTCACATAAGAAAATACGTTCTCTGTATAGGAAGTATTATACTGCATAGCAACCTCCACCGGAATAGCTCCTTTATCATTCTCCATATACAGAGGTTCGGGAATCAGTTTCTCTCTGGTGCTATCCAGATATTGAACAAACTCTTTTAATCCGCCTTCAGAATAAAAACTTTCCTGCTTTGGAGTACCATTCTCATCTTTTTCCCTTTCATCCACTAAATCTATTTTGATTCCTTTATTTAGGAAGGCAAGTTCTCTCAAACGTGTAGCTACAGTTTCGTATTTGTAAACCTTTTCAGTAAAAATGGTATCATCAGGAGTAAATTCTACAGAGGTTCCTGTTTTATCACTATCGCCAATTACTCTTACTGCATATTGAGGATTACCACGTTCATATTCCTGCTCGAAAATCTTTCCTTCTCTTTGTACAATTACCTTCAAATGTTTTGAAAGCGCGTTTACGCAGGAGACACCTACCCCATGGAGACCACCTGAAACTTTATAAGTATCTTTATCAAATTTACCACCTGCATGAAGAACGGTCATTACCACCTCAAGTGCAGAGCGGTTTTCTTTTGTGTGAATGCCTGTAGGGATACCTCTTCCATTGTCTGTAACTCTAACTGAATTACCTTCAAGTATTTCAACAAGGATGTGATCACAATGTCCGGCAAGCGCCTCATCTATTGAGTTATCAACTACTTCCCAAACCAGGTGATGAAGTCCTTTTAATCCGATATCGCCAATGTACATGGCTGGTCTTTTTCTTACTGCTTCAAGACCTTCTAAAATCTGAATATTATCGGCTGAATAATTGTTAACTTTCTCTGTAATTTCACTCATTAGCTTTATAGGTTTTTGCAATATGTAAATGTACTGATTTTTATCTTAAAAATCACCGTTTTGAGGTGGGATCAAGGCAAAATATTTATCAACATTACACTATTATAAACCATTGTTTTACAACCAAATAGCTGTACAATGTTTTAAATCCCCGGGAGTATAAAATCAGACAGATAATATTAGCATTTATTTTTGCTGATAAATGACAGATAAATGCTAAAAAAACCGAAGACTAAATGAGGTACAAACGACTATAAAAGCCTTTAATAGCTGCCTACAGACAACATCACAAGTGTGCAGCCCATTACAGGCTCAATGTTGTTCTTCTTAGCCATATCTATAAGCTCGTCGTTTTCCGTGCCCGGATTGAAGATGATTCTTTTTGGCTTTAGCTTGATGATATAATCGTAAAGGTTTACCTGGTTCTGAGGTCCTACATATAATGCAATGGTATCGACTTCCGGCACGTCAGGTTGTCCGTTGAGTATTGTTACACCGGCCACCTGACCTTTTTTTATCCCGACGGGAACCATTTCGTGGCCATATTTTACAAGCATATTGGCTGCTTTATAAGCAAACCTTGAAGAATCAGGAGTGGCTCCTAGGACAATTGTTTTTTTGCCTGGCATAGAATGTGTTTTATTTGTAGTTTTTTTAAATCCCAGTATTTCCGTAAATCGCTGCCACAGCGTCTGCGCACCTTTGTCCGTCAATTGCAGCCGAAACAATACCTCCTGCATATCCTCCCCCTTCTCCACAAGGAAACAATCTTTTGATCTGCAAATGTTCCAACCTTTCCTTGTCCCGTGGTATCATTACCGGTGCCGATGTCCTGCTTTCCACCCCAATTATCTGGGCCTCATTGGTCAGATATCCGCGCATTTTCTTTCCAAATACCTTAAAAGATTCCCGGAGCCTGTAGCTAATTGCCTCAGGAAGCATTTCGTTCATGTTCACTGAGATAATTCCGGGCTGATATGATGTAGGCAACAATCCTGATGAAGTTTTACCTGAGACAAAGTCTGCAAGTCTTTGCGCCGGCGCTGTTTGTGTCCGACCTCCTGCTACCCATGCATCATATTCAACATTTTTCTGATATTCCAATCCTGCCAGTTCACCAAACTTAGAATACTTTCTGAAATCTTCCTTTTCGATAGCCACTACAATGCCGGAATTTGCAAACTGAGAATCTCTTCTGCTTGGGGACATTCCATTCACTACAATCTCTTCCTGAGAGGTGGCTGCCGGAACTATAAATCCTCCCGGACACATACAAAATGAAAATACTCCGCGCTGAAGGCCTTTATAAACTACCTGGTTTACCAGCGAATAAGATGAAGCAGGAAGATAGGGACCCCTGTCGGTACAATGATACTGTATGGAATCTATCTGTTGCTGGGAGTGCTCTACCCTTACCCCCATGGCAAAAGGCTTTGCTTTTATTTCAATTTTCTTATTGTAAAGCAGATGATAAATATCTCGTGCGGAATGTCCGGTAGCAAGAATCACCGCGAGTCCTTTTACCTTTTCTTCATGATTAATTTCAACCCCTGCGATCTCATCCGAATCAATGATAAAATCAGTTACTTTGCTGTTAAAATGAACTTCACCTCCATGTTCAATTATGGTAGAGCGGAGATTTTGTACTACCACCGGAAGTTTGTTGGTGCCGATATGCGGATGCGAGTCCACCAGTATTTCAGAAGTTGCACCATGTGCCACCAATGCTTCCAATACAGCTCTTACATCTCCTCTTTTGGTAGATCTGGTATATAGCTTGCCATCGGAATAAGTTCCGGCACCACCTTCTCCGAAACAGTAGTTCGACTCAGGATTAACCTTATGTTCCTTGTTGATTGCAGCCAGATCCCGCCTTCTCGACCTTACATCTTTACCTCGTTCAAAAACTATTGGCTTTATTCCTTTTTCAATTAACCTTAATGCTGCAAACATACCTGCAGGACCAGCTCCTATAATGATAGCTTGCGGATTGTTTCTAACATCAGGATATTCTTTGTGGAATTTTTCCAGAGGAGGATTTTCATCCACAAAAACTTCAACAAGTAAGTTGACCTTAACTGCTCTCGACCTGGCATCTATAGATCGCCTTTTGACCCGGAAATTGACTTTACCCGTGCCAGCCTTGATATCTGCCAGTATTTCTGCTCTTAGTAATTCTTCATTTCCTGCCACTTCAGGAGTGACAGTAAATTCTTTTTCAAAAATCATGTCGTAAGGTTTTTATCCTTAAAATGCTTTTTTCCACATATAGCCAATGGTGACACCTAACCTGATAGGAAATGTCAGCCCTGTGCGGCGCTGCGCATTGAATACTCTTTCTATCTCCAGTTTCTTATCAGTCCAGTCTCTGGATACAAGTCGATAACCGATTCCTACTCCGCAAAAAATATCTATGGTATAACCTGACTTATGTGCAGAGCGGATTAAACGATCACCAAAGATTATGCTGTATTCAAAAATTCTGTCTGTTTGTGTAAGCACCCTTGGCTTATTGAAGCTATAGGTAGAATCAATTACCTTGGCAGAATGGTTCACATTGGTATATCTTATTTCATGTCCGAAATAAAACATACCATTGTCCTGATCTTTCTGATAAAACTTTTGCCGCAGGTAAACCGAGTAACCTTTACTGTAAATATCATCTAAGCCAACTGAACGGAATGAACGGAAGAACGGATCTCTGTATAATATACCACCGATTTCGTAACCAAGTCTTTCCTGAAAATAATACTCCATAGAAAATGGAAGTGTTCTTCTGAAAATACCTAATGGACCAAACCCGGTAACGAATCCATTAAACTCGTTAACTTTTTTGGTAAAATATCTTGATTTCTTTTTTGGCGATTTGAACTTCGGTTTTGCATAGGTTACTGCAACACTGTCCGGTTTTGCATTTAAGGTATCGGTTACCTGCCTGAAAACCGGAGCATCATTTTCGTAATACGTTCTATAGTACCCGGCCAACTCACCATTTTCCTTGTAGAGTTTCCAAATTCCCACTTTATTTCCATCTTTTATTTTACCTTCCATTTTCTTGTTGCCCGACTCATAGTAACCTGTATATACACCCTCTCCCTGATTAAAAAAGCAGGTTCCTTCCACCTTCCCGTCTTCATAATAATACTTCCATGGACCATCACTTTTATCGTTTTTAAGTGATCCTTCTATCTTCAGCTTACCATTCTCATAATATTCTTTATAGGGACCATCACCTTCCGCAAAAGTTCCTTCTGCTTTGAATGCACCGTTTCTGTAAAATATTTTCCAGTACCCGTCCTTCTTTCCTTCGTTCTGATCTCCTTCTGCGCTGAGTACTCCATTGTCATGATAAAATTTCCATTTTCCTTCTGACTTTCCTTTTAGATAGACACCTTCACTCATTAGCTTGCCATTAGGATGGTAATTTTTCCACATCCCCTCTTTCACTCCGTTCTTTTCATATCCTTCAGACTGTATGCCACCCTGCTCATAATAATACTTCCATAAGCCATTACTTTTACCATCCACAATTTCTCCCTGGCTTTTTACCTTCCCTGAAGGATAGTACTCCATGTATTTTCCTTTGTCATTTTCGAAATAGGCAGAACCTTTTACCTTCTCATCTTCATAGTAATACTTCCAGGGTCCGACACGCTGATTTTTAGAGAAACTACCCTGACTTTTTATATGTCCGTTTTCATAGTAAAATTTCCATGGACCTTCTCTTGAATCTTTATTCACCTCCCCTTCCATGTTGACATTCCCGTTTTCATAATAATAAATCCACCAACCCTGGTTAACATTATCCTTTATCATTCCCTTCATCTTCAGATTCCCGTTTTCGTAATAGTACTCCCAGATACCGTTGGCTTTGTTTTTTACATATTGTCCGCGGGATTTAACCTTTCCGCTTTGGTAATAGGAAATGTAGGTGCTATCCAATACTTCAGGATCTTTAGGCAGCACATAGAATTCTTCTTTAAGAATTAATTGCTTGTTGTCATACCAGGTCTGAACTTTAGTATTCTGACCATAGGTAAGCAGAGGTAGGAAAATGAACAATATTTGAAGATAATACTTCAAGAATGAAAGGATTTTTTATACTAACGATAAAACAGGCTGCATCCGGTATTTTCCGATCATTTTATGAAATAATAAATCAACAGCTACCCGAATCAGAACCGGCTGAAAAATAACTTACGGACTATTTAATAGTCCGTTTAGTTTAAATATAAATAAAACTACTAAAATTTGCTGAAAACTTCAGTTTCAACCCATTTTCTTCCCCATTCCTCAATTTCAGTCTCAGTATATAATGAAGGGAAAAATACCCTTTTCTGAAATTTCGGAGGAAGGTAATTTAACCAATTTGTCCCCCCTGTTGCCGGGGCTATTTTTTTAGATTTGATCAAATAGCTGACAGCATACTTGTAATGCGCTAACGGCCAGTTGATATTAACGTGCGCATCGTAGGTTTTCATGGCTGCCACCAAGGCCGGGTCCTTCTGATCTTCAAAAGGAAGTTTTTTAAAGCAGGAATATAGGTTACGTACATTCCATTCATTGGCCGTCCTAAGTAACAGATCAGTATACTTTTCTTCAAATAGCTTTAGTGTAAGTGTTTTTTTGCCCGTTTCTTTATCTATCGCTCCCTGCTTCCAGTAGATTTTTTCAAACATCTGATCAATGGTTGAATAGTCATCAAAACCATCCCTATGGTCTTTATCCACCAGATTGATTAAATCTGATGATGCTAATTCAACCAATCTGTATTGCACAGATTGAAAACCACTGGCAGGATGAAGAGCGGTTCTGAATTTCAGGAATTGCTCCTGTTCCATACCCACGGCGATGATATCAAAAGATTGGATAAGTTGTCCGAAAAACCAGTTTGCCCTGTTTAGCCTCAATTGAAAAAATTCGGTTGTGATCTGCTCTGCATCTCTGAGCTGTTTCAGCTCATGGAGTACCATCTTAAAGTAAAGCTCGGTAATCTGATGATAGGTGATAAAAATAAACTCATCAGGATAATCAGTCACGGGATTTTGCAAACTCAGTAGTGTATCCAGGCGGATGTAATCCCAATAGTTAATATAACGAGAATTAAGCAAGCCCTCCAAATGACCGGAAAGATCCTGTCCGTCTTTAGAATATCTTTCTTCCAGCTGTCCGAGAAGCTGGTTAATTCTTTTTTCTTTATCTTTATCCTGATTCTGCATCTTAGGGAACATTAAATGCGTTTAAAAGTTGTAAATTTGATCATTTAATTCTGTTAAAACAACTGCAATGGCAACAGACAGTTTTCAATCACCTGATTATTATAATCTGGATGAATTATTAACCAATGAACAAAAGCTGGTTAGGAATACCACGCGAGACTTTGTAAAAAAAGAAATTTCTCCTATCATCGAGGAATATGCTCAAAAATCTGAATTTCCGGAGTTTATGGTGAAGAAATTCGGTGAGGTGGGAGCATTTGGTCCTACTATTCCAACAGAATATGGCGGAGGCGGACTTGATTATATCTCCTACGGACTGATGATGCAGGAAATAGAAAGAGGTGATTCAGGAATGAGATCTACTGCTTCTGTTCAGGGATCTCTGGTGATGTTTCCTATTTACAGATATGGCAGTGAGGAGCAAAAGAAAAAATATTTACCTAAGCTTGCTTCAGGTGAAATGCTGGGATGTTTTGGTCTTACTGAACCTGACCACGGAAGTAATCCTGCCGCTATGGTTAGCAATATCAAAGACAATGGAGATCATGTCATTCTGAATGGTTCAAAAATGTGGATCACCAATTCACCTATTGCAGACATAGCTGTGGTATGGGCGAAGAATGAAGAAGGCAGGATCAAAGGATTGATTGTTGAAAAAGGAATGAAGGGATTTTCTGCACCGGAGATAAAAAACAAATGGTCTTTAAGAGCAAGCATTACGGGTGAACTTGTATTTGACAATGTACTGGTACCAAAGGAAAATATTCTACCTAATGCTGACGGTCTGAGCGGGCCTCTAAAATGTCTGGATAGTGCAAGATACGGAATAGCATGGGGAGCCATCGGTGCTGCTATGGATTGCTATGAGACTGCAAGAAAATATGCCCTGGAAAGACATCAGTTTGGAAAACCTATAGCCTCATTTCAGCTTACACAAAAGAAGCTTGCCGAGATGATTACAGAAATTACGAAAGCGCAACTTCTTGCATGGAGACTTGGAGTATTAAAAAATGAAGGAAAAGCTACTTCATCACAAATTTCTATGGCCAAGAGAAACAATGTTCAAACAGCCATTCAAATAGCGAGAGAAGCAAGACAAATTTTAGGAGGAATGGGTATAACAGGTGAATTCTCCATCATGAGACACATGATGAACCTTGAGTCAGTGATCACTTATGAAGGAACACATGATATTCACTTATTGATTACCGGTGCTGATGTGACGGGAATCCATGCATTCAAATAAAAATTATTGAGTCAATGAAAAAGGCATTATTTTTTGTACTTGCAGCATTTATTTTTTTTCTGGTTTACCTGGTGACAAATGCACTTTTAATTTCCTCACGGCAGTTAAAAGTACCACAGGCAGAATTTATCCAACCGGATGCAGAGGCAGTATTAAACCTGTCCAAAGCTGTTCAGTTCAAAACCATTTCACACCAGGGTGTAAGAACTGATACTTCTGCATTCTTGTCTTTTCATACTTTTCTTGAATGTACCTTTCCGAAAGCACATGCTGCATTGAAGAAAGAAAAGTTTGGACTAAGCCTGTTGTACATCTGGGAAGGAAAAGATCCTTCATTAAAACCTATACTTCTGATGGCGCACCAGGATGTAGTACCCGAAGAAGGAGAATGGGAGATTCCTGCATTTGAAGGAAACACAGACAATGAATTTATTCATGGCAGAGGAACACTGGATGATAAATCAGGAATATTGGGAATACTACAGGCAACCGAATATCTTATAGAAAAAAATTTTCGCCCTGAAAGAACGATATATTTTGCCTTCGGTCACGATGAGGAAACAGGAGGGAAAAGCGGAAATGCACAAATTGCAGAAGATCTTCAAAAAAGAAATATCCGATTCGAATATGTACTCGATGAGGGAGGATCTATCATAAACCGAATAATGCCGGGTATTGATAAACCACTTGCCGTAGTAGGTATTGCTGAAAAAGGATATACCTCTGTAGAATTAACAGTAGAATCAGAAGGAGGACATAGTTCTATGCCACCTGCCAATACGGCTATAGGAATTCTTAGCAAAGCAATCAGCAGACTGGAAGAAAAACCTTTCCGAGGAAGAATCAGAGGCGCTACTGAAAAATTATTTCAATACTCCGGTCCTGAAATGGGCTTTGGCAACAGAATAGTATTCGCCAATTACAGAATACTCTCTCCTATCATTAAAAAAGTTATGAGCGGGAAGAACAGCACCAATGCCAGCATACGCACGACCATGGCTGCTACTGTAATTGAAGGGGGAGTAAAAGAAAATGTACTGCCCACTCGTGCAAAGGCAATTGTAAATTTAAGAACCTTGCCGGGAGATTCCCTTACTTTCATTCTTGATCATTTGGAAAAAACCATCAAGGATGACAGAGTAAAATTAAAAGTTTTGCCTAACCACTCCGACCCCACACCTGTGTCCTCTACAGAAGCAGAATCCTTTGTAAAAATTCAGACTACCATACATGAGGTATTTCCTGAGGCATTGGTGAGTCCTTATCTGGTGCTGGCAACAACAGACTCAAAACATTACATAAAGCTTACTGACAATACCTACAGATTTTTACCTTTACTACTTGAAAAATCTGACCTGGAAAGAATTCACGGGAAAGATGAGAGGATAAGTATAGACAACTACAAAAGGCTGATCAACTTTTATATCAGGTTGCTGGAGAAAAATTGAGTTCGGGAATGGTAAATTAAAATGAAGCCCACCAAAAATGAAATGTCATCCCGACGCAGGAGGGATCTGTCAGGCTTCTCTCTGATTAATCAATTTTAAAATTAATCGCCTCTTTTAAAAAAAAGACCACCCTTTTGAGGCGGCCTTCTTTTATGTATATCTTTAGTTTAACCTATTATTACTCCTTCACAACATTCACTCTTATAGTTAAAGTAGTGACAGGATTTACAGGATCATTGGTATAGACAGATACAGTTTTGCTTTCCTGTCCTTCTCTGCCTGCCGAATTGAAAATAACTTTAATCTTGCTTTTCTCACCCGGTTTAAGTGTCGTCTTCTCCGGCTCTCCCGCTGTGCAGCCGCAACTTGCTTTGGTCTTTCTGATTATCAGATCCTGCTTTCCGTTGTTTGTAAATACAAACTCTGTTTCAGCTTTGTCACCTTCTTTTACTTTTTCAAAATCGTGAACAGTTTTTTCAAATGTAACTCTTGGAGCCTTTTCTCTTTCCTCATCGGTCATAGGAGGAAAATATTCACTCAGAGTAGCAATGACATTTACATTTCTTTTTCCTTCATTGGTTGCAAGAACAAACTGGTCATTTACATATCCATAATCGCCTTTTGCTTTAGCATCATAGATAACTTTAATTATTCCTTTTTGCTTCGGCTGTAATGTTGCAGGTTCGTATACTACCTTCAAATGTTTGGGAAGATTGGCTGCCGGAGTAAATGTAACAGGTTTTTCGCTGGCATTATATACATCAAACTCTTTTGTGAACGGCTCTTTGGTTGTCACCGGACCCATATTCAGATATCTTGATTTCAATCTCAGACTTCCCAATGTATCAGGATATTCGTCTTCAGGAGTTTTAGGCTTAGGTATCACCTCCCCTTTGATGAAAAGCATACTCGTCTGAGGTTCGGTATTAGCTATAACCGTAAGATTTTTGTTGATTATTCCCGGACGGTTCATCGGGTCATACTGCGCTTTAATAAATCCTGTTTTTCCCGGAGGTACCGGATCCTTTGTCCATTCTGCAGCAGTACAGCCACAAGAAGGTTTCACTGAATCGATTTTTAAAGGCTGACTCCCTTTATTAGTGAACACAAAGTTGTAATAAACAAGACCACCCTCCTCTTTAATGGAACCGAAATCATGTGTTGTTTTTTCGAACTCCAGAATCGGACCTTGTGCAAAAACTGACAATGTTACCAGTAATGATAATAAAGACAGTAAACTAATCTTTCTCATAGTTAATTACTTATATTTAAAAAGTCTGCTAATATAAGGATTAATCAAAAAGCATGCTACTTTTCGCATTCCTGACAAATTCAGCAAACCATATATTTGAAATAATTGTTCCGGGTTAATATAATCAGGCAGTTCCTTATTATTTTTTATTAATTTTGTCACTATGTCAAGAATATTAACAGGCATTCAAAGTACAGGAAGGCCACATTTGGGAAATATACTGGGAGCCATTGTACCAGCCATAGAACTGTCTCAAAACGAAAAAAATGAATCTTTATTTTTTATTGCTGATTTACATACATTAACTGCAATAAAAGACCCCGAGGAGAGAAAATCAAATACTTATGCCGTAGCTGCTGCATGGCTGGCATTTGGTTTTGATACTGACAAAAATATCTTCTATAGACAATCTGATGTTCCGCAGGTGTGCGAACTTGCCTGGTATCTGAATTGCTTCACTCCATATCCGATGCTTGCCAATGCACATTCATTTAAAGATAAATCAGATCGTTTATCTGATGTGAACGCAGGATTATTTACTTATCCAGTACTAATGGCAGCAGACATCCTGCTATATGATGCTGATATTGTTCCTGTTGGAAAAGACCAATTGCAGCATCTTGAAATTACAAGAGACATCGCTCAGACTTTTAACGGCAGATATGGAGATACATTTGTACTTCCTCAATCCAAAATTGATGAATCCGTGATGATTATACCTGGCATTGACGGAAAGAAAATGAGTAAATCTTACAATAATTACATAGATATATTTCTGCCGGAGAAGGACCTAAGAAAAAAGGTAATGTCCATTATCACTGACAGCAAAGCAATGGAGGAACCGAAAGACCCTGAATCATGCAATGTGTTCCAGATATATAAGGTAGTTGCGGACAAAGAAAATACAGAAAAATTAAGGCAAAAGTACCTGGCCGGAAACTTCGGCTATGGGCATGCTAAACAGGAATTATTTGAACAGATTATGACAAGGTTTTCTAAAGAAAGAGAGCAATTCAACTTTTTCATCAACAACCTTGCTGAACTGGAAAATCAACTTAAAAAAGGCGCTCATAAAGCTTCGGTGATTGCTGATGATGTATTGGGGAGGGTGAGAGAAAAGTTAGGATACAATAAGGTGGGTAAGAATTAAGAATTAAGAATTAAGAATTAAGAATTAAGAATTAAGAATATTAAAAAATTTTCATTCTTAACCTGTAAAGCATAAATAAAAGTCAGGCTGAGCGGAGTTGAAGCCCCGGTTAATTATATTAAGAAGGCTTCGACTCCGCTCAGCCTGACCCTCATTTTACAGCCAAAATATTTTGAAATCGTACCTCGTAAATCGTACCTCGCAATTCTTATTTTCCTTTCCAAACCACTTCTTTCTTCTGTCCTCCCACCAATAGTACAACTCGTACAGGGTTAGGTAGTAGAACCAGTCTTGTATCCTTTCCCGGATATTTATCTGTATCTACAAAAACACCCTCTTTATAGTCTACATCATATATGGTGCTACCATCAGGATTTTTGCCTGTTTCCTGGTAGTTATTGGCAAAATAGGCTATCGGAAGCAGAACATCATTATCAGGACAAAGCTCATCATGGATATCCTGCAATACATCTTCCATATAATCCCCATATTTTTCCACAAAATCATCTTCCAGATTATGTAATTCCTCCTCTATCTTGTCATAATTTTTGTCGTCGTAGCTAAGCTTGCTTAACGCCTTCTTTTTTTCAATAATAGCTACAATTGCATTATCTAATTGACTTAAATTCATAGACTTACTTAAAACTTATATTTTATTTCCCATCAAGATATACATATTATTTATCCGAAAAAAGATACCTTTAAAATATTTTATCCGTATAATGAAAAAATTAATTTTGGCGAATTAAACCATTTAACGCTTTTTCAGTTTAAATTACTCTGAATTTTTAACCAATTAATCCGGATAATAAATATCTGCCAGCCGGGAAAAATGTAATTCAGTACATCAACTTTTGAAACGACAATAACTTAACTATAAAATTTTTGAATTTATGGAAAGCACTTTAACATCGGGAAAAATTGACCAGGCAACAAAAGATAAAATCAATAAATGGCTGGAAGGAAATTTTGATGCAGAAACCAAAGCTGAAATAAAAAAACTTATTCAGGAGGGTAAAGATGATGAACTGATTGATAGTTTTTATAAAGACCTTGAATTCGGTACCGGTGGACTTAGAGGAGTGATGGGTGTTGGTAGCAACAGAATGAATAAATACACCATAGGCATGGCTACTCAGGGTCTGAGCAATTACCTAAAAAAGAGCTTTCCGAATGAGCAACTTTCAGTTGCTATTGCACACGATAACAGAAACAACAGTGACTTTTTTGCCAGGGTGACAGCTGAAGTTTTTTCAGCTAATGGTATAAAAGTTTATTTCTTTAAATCTCTGCGCCCAACACCTGAATTATCATTTGCTATCAGACATTTCAAATGCCATAGTGGGGTGGTGATAACAGCAAGCCATAATCCCAAAGAGTATAATGGATATAAAGCATACTGGAATGACGGTGCACAAATGATTGCTCCACATGACAAAAACGTAATTACCGAAGTACAGAAAATAACAGATCCTTCACTGGTGAAGTTTACAAGAAATGACTCTCTTATTGAAACAGTCGGAAAAGAAGTTGATAAAGCATACTTAGATAAAATCGTTTCTCTTTCTGTTTCTAAAGAAGCTATTAAGAGACAAAAAGATCTTAAAATTGTGTTCACCCCTATTCACGGCACAGGCATAGTGCTTGTACCTGAAATACTGAAGCAATTTGGCTTTAATAACGTAACTGTGGTAGAAGAGCAATCCAAACCGGATGGCAATTTCCCAACTGTAGTTTATCCCAATCCTGAAGAATCAGAGGCATTGAACATGGCCTTGAAAAAAGCAAAAGAAATTGATGCCGACCTTTTGATGGGAACAGACCCTGACTCTGACAGAGTAGGTATAGCTATCAAGAATCACAAAGGAGAATTCCAGTTGCTAAATGGAAATCAAACCGGGAGTCTTTTAATCAATTATATGCTGAATGCATGGAATGATGCAGAAAAGATCAAAGGAAAAGAGTTCGTCGTAAAAACCATTGTTACCACTTACCTCATCGATAAAATTGCCGCTGATTTCGGAGTAAAATGTTATAACACCTTGACAGGTTTCAAGTACATCGCTGCTTTGATCAAAGAACTTGAAGGAAAAGAAAAATTCATTGCCGGTGGTGAAGAAAGTTATGGATATCTTGTTGGTGACGATGTAAGAGATAAAGATGCTATTGCAAGTTGTGCATTCATTGCAGAAATGGTGGCATACTCTAAAGACAAAGGAGTAAGTCTTTTTGACATGATGAGAGATATGTATGTGAAGTACGGATACTACAAGGAGAAGCTTATCTCTATAACCAAAAAAGGAAAATCAGGAGCGGAAGAAATACAGCAAATGATGAAAGACTTGAGAAGCAATCCTCCGAAAATGATTGCAGGATCTAAATTAATAAAGCTTAAAGATTATCAGGCACAGATGGAGACCGACATACAAAGCGGCAAACAATCACCCATCAACCTGCCGAAAGAAAATGTACTTCAGTTCCTGACTGAAGATGGTTCACTTATTTCAGCAAGACCATCAGGCACCGAGCCTAAAATTAAATTCTATGTCAGTGTAAACGGCAAGCTTGCCAATAAGGAGGATTTTGACAAAGTAAGCGTAGAATTAGACAATAAGATAGAAAAAGTACTTCAGGATATGAAGTTAAAATAATTGGTCAATAACTTTAATTGATTAAAGGCTGTCTCATTTTTCAGGGACAGCTTTTTTTTATTTTTACAACGTCCGTTTCTATATCGTCCGCAGAAAATTCTACTTATTTTTCCTTTTGAGGTTCAGCCACTACCAATGCATTTTAAATAACTTATTAACAATATTTAAAAATTGGAAGTTCTAAAAATGTAGGGAAAAAGATAGATGCTGATATATGAAAAGATTGTTTACCCCGCTATTCTTCGCGATAGCTTTAATTTTATTTGGCGCCTGCCGCAGTTTTGAAGGAGGTAATGTTGCTGTAAGACCTGCAATCATGGAAGTACACGGCGACAGTGTTTACTACAATGCACATGTTTCTGTCCCTGAAAGGTCAGGCATAAGAACAAGGACAGAATACAGAATTTCACCTGTACTTGCCGCGCACAGATTTGATACCATGGAAGTTTACTCAGACGAATGTGTGGATCTTAATGAGGTTGGAGTTGATTCCAATTTCAGATATTCGGCAAGGTTTGATGAAAGCATGATGGGAAATTACCTGAATGCAGAACATTGGTACAAAAGAAAAGGCAGGAAGAGAACATTTCCGCAAATGGAAAAGCTGGCATATTGCTGTGTCCGCAGTGGTGATCTGTTAAGCTCGGATGATAAGTATCTGATTTCCGAGAGTTATTATGGCGGTGATCCAACTCCTATTAAACTGGTAGGACAGTTTAATTTTCCCAGAGGAGTTTATGAATTTGACATAAGCACACTTTCTGAAAAAGACATTAACACTGTGATGACTTTCCTTCATATGAAAGCTTCTCCTGCGACATTGGAAATCTCTGCATATGCATCTCCGGAAGGTGACATGGCATATAACAAAATGTTGTCAAAGAACAGAGCAAGAGAAGTCAAAAACTGGGTGCAGGAAGAAACCAACAAATTACCTGCAGGTACCATGAAAGGAAAAACCATCAAGACTAATGCTTATGGGGAAGACTGGACAGGCTTCAGACAAAAAATAAAAGATTCTGATTTATCATCAGACAAGAAAAATAAAATCATTAAAATAATAGACAGCAATAAACATCCGGAGCAGAAAGAAAAAGAAATACGTACTCTTGCCGGTGACCTGAATACACTTGAACCTTATCTTGCTCCTTTGAGAAGGACCAACATAGTTATAGCAGGACAGAG
>JBKBUF010000046.1:0-22068 GCA_046290815.1 Cytophagaceae bacterium
AGACTTTCCTTGATCAGGAAAATTAATCAAATATATTTGCTCACCTGGTGCATTCTTGTTGCCGAAATTGGTGCATTCCTATTTACCGAAAATGGTGCATTGTTATTTTCCGATTACAATAGGGCGAAGTTGTGCTTAACCACCGTTTTTACGAATATCAAGATACCTCATAAAATCAATAAAAATCTTATGAGTTAACTTTGTTATTTATAAATTTCAAGTAAACAATATAATAAATAGCAGGGGCATTTAGTTGTAAATTCATCATTAACCTTAATTTAACCTATGATGAAAAAAACAATTGTTTATTTGACAGCCTTTTTATTTTTAATTGCTTGCTCAAAAGAAAAGCAAACGCCGGGACCGGAAAGTAAGAAATTTAACTATCTGCCTATGAAATTAGGGAACTACTGGGTTTATGAGAGCTATCAAACCGATACTAATGGAGTTGAAAAGAATATAAGGATTGATAGCATATATCTGGCTTCTGATACAGTAATTAATAATCAAAAATATTTTTTCTTTTCAAGGGAGTCGTATTCAAATACTATAATTTACCCTGGTTTAATCGGAGACTCTATGGGTTATCTTCTTCATCATCGATTTTTTAATGTTTCAAACAAAATTCTTTCTCCTTCGGAAAAAGATACATTTTATAGGAGCAATGAATTAAGTAATGTAAAATCATTTGTTTGTTGTGAAAATTCTCCTATCATGGTTCCGGCTGGTATATTTAATTCCACTGTAACTTTTAAATCAGAGGTAGAGCATAAATATGTTTCTGGTAATGAGAAGTTTGCGAGGGGGGAAACTTTTATTCAATATGCAAATAATATTGGTATTATTAGGATTGAAGATTATTACCTTCCGGATTCAAGAAGACGGGTAGGAATGAGATTGGTAAGGTATTTCGTTCACTAATAATAATTTAGCTGGCTTATATTCGAATTAAGGGCTAATATTTATGCCAAAAATCCAGACTGTGAAGTCTGGATTTTTTTATATGACTTCGTCTTGATTCGTGTCTTCACCATCCTATCTATCGTCCTCGTCCAGGTTCCCGTCTTCAGGACCATGTCCAAAAATATTCGGATTTTAAAAACGCTGCCTAGGCTCGCCGAACTTTGGGCTCAACTGGTCGATGAGGTGGTTCAGTGCGAGAACACCGGCTATGCTACATCAGAGGACATGAAGGAATTATGAGGGGCTGGCGGAAGAAATCCAAAAGCGACATTTTCGGTGGCTGATCCCGGAATGGCCAGAACAGCTGTTCCATGGATCAACCTTGATTCCTTGATCTGCCGGGGCCTTTGGAATGGCCTGTTTAGGGCATTTTGTATGTGACTGACGCCCAGTTTTTTAATATATAAATTGTTATATAATGGGGTGCGTTATGTTAAGCATAGCTTAGGGGTTGGGCAGGTAAAGATTTAGTTTTTTTAGGGGGACGGAGCGTAAGAAAATGTCCCTTAGGACATTTTTAGCGAAGGGCCAGGGAGCAAAGCGGGCAGGGCTGGATCATCGGGTAGGGCAGATGCACTTATGCCATAGCTTTGGTTGAGCCAAGCCTTGTGCGGCTATGGGATGTGTGCATATGCTTGCGCTGGATTGTTTGAGTTAGGGATAGAAGCGGAAAGCCCGAAGAGCGTTGGCATGAGGGAAGACGGACTTGGAGAGAATAGCCCGGCCGAAGGCAACTCCATATTATTTCTTAGACAGTTTCTCTATCTGTTTTTTTGTTAAACCAGTTGATTCTTTAATAACCTTTAAATCAACATTCTTTGCCAGCACGGCCTTGGCTATTTGACTCTTTTCATACACTTGTATTTCTTTTTTTAAGGACTTAATCTTTTTAAAAGATAAATCAAAGGTTGTTTCTTTTTGAATCTTAGAAAGTAAGCCAGAATCTATGAAACTGTAATAATCTTTTTCTGTAATTATGAGATGGTCAATTACTGGCACATTAAGAAATTTGCCTATAGCCACCATCTTATCAGTAATTTCAATATCTCCCATTGAAGGTTCTTTTTCCCCACTCGGATGGTTATGAACCATGATGATTTTAACAGCACGTTTTTGAAGTGCAAAACTGAAAACCTCCATGGGTTCCACCAGCGTTTTATTTACTGTACCTAAGCTGATAAGCTCGATAAGCAGGATCTGGTTGTTATTTGCCAGACACACTATCCAGAAGTGTTCTTTGTTCCGTTCTATCTTGTTTTCACGCAACAACACCTGCTGCATGATTTTGTATAAGTCTTCCGAGTTCAGAATTTTAATCTTTTGATCTTTAGATAGCCGGATGTTCATATTGCAAAATAGGGAATTTTCTAAAACATAGACAATGGTTTTTAAAAGACGTGCTGTTTTTATAACTGCCGTAGGCTGTTATGTATTCAATGTAGCAGATGCACTTATTCTAGAGCGAAGAGAACCTGTGAATTTAGCAGATTATAATAAAAACAAAAGCTTTTAAATTAGAAAATTTGGCCCGGCATTGAAAATACATTTAACCAGAAGAACAATTTACTTAATATTTAGGTTAATGAGGTTGAGTATTTATTTTTATTTTAGTATATTGCAAACGATGATTATTTTAGTACACAATCCTGCTACTCCAGATTGAATTTTTTTTAAGGACTAATAGTCCTGCTGCCTTTCTATTTTAAATTATCATTTCACCTTTTATTTTATTAAATGAGTTTTCTTGAAGAGCTATCTAAAAGAAGGACTTTTGCTATTATCAGTCACCCTGACGCAGGCAAAACTACCTTAACAGAAAAATTTCTACTGTTTAGCGGAGCTATAAAAGTTGCCGGTGCTGTAAAATCCAATAAAGCAAGTAAATCTGCCACCTCTGATTTTATGGAAATTGAAAAGCAAAGAGGTATTTCTGTGGCTACCTCGGTAATGGCTTTTGAATACAATGGACATCACATTAATTTATTCGATACTCCTGGTCATAAGGATTTTGCAGAAGATACATATAGAACACTTACTGCTGTTGACAGTGTCATCTTAGTAATAGATTGTGTAAAAGGTGTTGAAATCCAGACCGAAAAACTTATGCAGGTTTGTCGCATGAGAAATACGCCTGTTATCATTTTTGTAAATAAATTAGATAGAGAGGGTAAAGATCCATATGATTTGCTTGATGAAATTGAGGAGAAATTAAATATCAAAGTCAGACCTTTAAGCTGGCCAATAAGTATGGGAATCTCCTTTCAAGGCGTCTATAACCTGTTTAGCAAAAGGCTAAATCTGTTCAGGCCAAATAAAAGCAAGGTAGAAAAAGATGTATTGCAGATTGAAAATTTAAATGAGCCTGTTGTAAAGGAAACAATTGGCAGGTACTATGAACAGCTAATAAAAGATGTAGAACTCATAGAAGGTGTTTATGAACCTTTTGATAGAAATGAATACTTAAAAGGGAAAATTGCCCCTGTTTTTTTTGGAAGCGCTCTTAATAATTTTGGGGTGAAGGAATTGTTAGAAAGCTTTATTGAAATAGCTCCTTCTCCTAAAGAAAAAGAAACAACAAAAAGAACCATCCATCCGATAGAAAAATGCTTTTCTGGATTTGTTTTTAAAATACATGCAAATCTGGGTCCCAAGCATAGAGATCGTATTGCTTTCTTAAGAGTATGTTCCGGAAAATTTGAACGAAATAAATTTTACCAGCACACCAGGTTGGATAAGAAGCTTAGATTTTCCTCTCCGGTAAATTTTCTTGCTCAGGAGAAAAATCTTCTTGATGAAGCTTATCCGGGTGATGTTGTTGGACTGTACGATTCGGGGAATTTCAAAATTGGAGACACTTTAACTGAAGGCGAAAAATTTTTCTTTAAAGGTATCCCTACTTTTTCACCTGAAATCTTCAAAGAATTAATTAACAAAGATCCTTTAAAGACCAAACAACTGGAAAAAGGAATACGACAACTTACAGATGAGGGGGTTGCTCAGTTGTTTATTCAACAGCCGGGAAATCGGAAAATAATCGGTACCGTTGGTGAACTTCAATTTGACGTCATAAAATACAGGCTCCTGCATGAATATGGAGCTTCCTGTGAGTTTGCCAATTTAAACTTTTATAAAGCCTGCTGGATTGAGTCTGAGGACAAAGAGGTTGTTCAGGAATTTATGATTTTAAGGTCAGCTTACATAGTTCGTGACAAAGACGAAAAGCCAGTCTTTCTGGCTGAATCAAAATGGATATTGGACACTGTAATGCAGAAATACCCAACGATAAATTTTAATTTTTTAACAGAATATTCAAGTGCGGCTTTAAGAATATGAAATGACTATAAAAGAAAAAAGATTATGGAGGATAAATTAAAAAACGAAATAGAAAGAGCGCATCTTGATATTTCCTTTCTGCTTGGAGTCATACGAACCAACTCTTCTGTCACTGTAAAATCAGATGAGATTGCCTTACAGCAGAAAAAAGACAAGTTAAAGAAACTTGAAGAAATGCTAAAAGAATTATCCCAAAAGGATTAAAATATTATGTATTTTAAAGAGGTTATGCACAACCCTGTTCAAACTCTTTGCTTAATGTGTATTAGTTGTAATTAAATATCTTTATTATGATCTGTCCTTTATGTTTAAGCAGAACTAAAATTCAAAATTTAGAATCTGTAGGTAGGAATTACTTCCTCTGTGAGCAGTGTAATTTAATTTTTACTGACACTAAAGTTTCTTTAAATAATATATCAGGAGATAAACCTTACATATTAAAAGCCTATGGGCAACACATCAATAGCGTTTTAAGGTTTTTATATAAAGAGTTTACGCCATCAAAAAAAGTTCTGGATTATTACTGTGGAAAGGATCCTATCATTCCATTTGCCCTGGAACCTACAGGTGTCACCTGTGATGCATACGATCCCGCACATTCTAATATAGAGATCAAACCTCCTTATGATTTTATTTTCGCAACCAGATGTTTTGAAAATTTCTTTTTTCCTGCAAAAGAAATTAAATATCTAAAAAGCCTTCTTAACCCTGATGGATATTTGATTCTGATGTCTGAAAGGTGGAAAAGACCATTAAGTAGCGATATGATTAATAATCTAAAGAAGAAGAAATCAATTAATATTTATCATGAGAATACCATGGAATATATATGCCAAAAATTTGGATTTGAAACCATTGTTACTGATGATTCTCCATTGATTGTACTGCAAAATAAGGAGGTGAGTGTATATGAATAAAACTGATATATATCAATCATGCGGACTCCCTTTAATTTGTCAGAGCTGCGGCATGCCTTTAATTAAAGATTACTTAAAAACCAGGTTAAGGGATACTGTTGAAGATTTTTGCAGCTTTTGTGTTGTTGATGGAGTTTTTTGTGAATTGGAAATTTCTGCTCAACAGATGCAGAAAAAGGTTAAGAGGAAATTATTGGAACGAGGTCATTCAACGCATGTAATAAATTCTTCTTTGAGCAGAATTCCCAGGTTAAAGAGATGGAATGAAAGTTTAAATCTAAAAGTCCCTGATGAAAAAGAAAATACATTCAGCAACAATAAGTTTTGATGGCCAAGCCGTCATAAAGATGGAGACCGGAAGAATATCTTCAGAAGGCGAAGCTTCAGTGGTTGTTAGTTCAGGTGGTACTGTGCTATTAGCAACGGCAAACGTTGATGAAGAACCATCTTTTACTGGCTATAAGAAACTGTTTGTAAAATATACTGAGAAAATTTCTGGATCTTATGAACAAATTAATAAAAATAATGAGTTTAGATCTTCCTATGAATATTATTTGAGTTCCTGTATAGAAAAAACGATTTCCGCACTAATACCTAAAGAATATCACGGATGCATAACTGTAAATATTTCCTTATTATCATCGGATTATACGTTCTCTCATGAAATTCTAGCCTGTCTTGCCGCATCCTCTGCTTTAACGCTTTCAGACATACCTTTTGATGGTCCGGTTGCCTTTTATAAGGTTGATAAATTAAATAGAAAAGATGAACAACTAACTGAAAACAAAAATGGGGTTTCTCCGGATCTTGACTTTTTGGTAGGAGGAACTTTTCATAATATTATTATGGCTGAAGGTTTTCTTCTTAACAACAAGGAAGAAGAGCTCTATGACATCATCAGTAAGGCACATAAGTATATTAAGCTCCAATGTCAGGCTCAAAAAGAGTTCTGGGTAGAGGCAGGGGGGAAAAACAAGAGGTCATTAGACTTGGATAAGTTTAATGTTTTTTCAGAAAAAGTGGAAAAAGCAATTTTACCTGAAGTTGAGCAGCTATGTAATGTTGGGATGAAAGCTTTTGAGAGGAAAAAAACTTATAACGGTATTGATAAAAGTTTTAGGAAATTCTCAGCAGGTGAATACGAATTTATAAAATATGAAGTTGTAAAAGATAATATTTTAAAAATTATTAAGAATCGTACCCTTACGAGTAAAAAAAGACTTGATGGGAGAGATTACAAAGAAATTCGAGAGCTAGTTTATGATTTAAAGTTCCTGCCATCCTTTCATGGATCATCAAGAGTATCTATGGGTGATACAGAGGTATTAACTACGGCAACTATAAGAGATCCTTTTAAATTCGTAAACCGAATCAATGTTAAAATCGATTTTCTAAAAAGTTTTTTTTATAAGTATCCCAATTACATCAAAAATGATTTAGAGCACATTTCTGTCAAGATCCTTAAAGAAATATTACCATCTGATTTTTCCTTTGGTTTACAAATTACTTCTGAAACTTTAAGTGAAGACGGTTTCTGGGATCCAAATATTTTTCTGGGTATATTTTTAGCCTTAAATGATTTAAATATTCCAGTTCCTCATCTCATTTCAGGAGTATCTGCAGGCATGATTAAAGGAGCCAAAAGCAATGTGTTTTTAACAGACCTTCTTTATGAAGAAGAGTTTTTGTGTGACTCGGTAATCAAGATATTATCTATAGACAAGAAAAAAACCTTCATCCGTTACTACAACAGAGTTCAGTTTTTATCCAGAAAAACATTAAATGAGCTTGTGAAAACCGCAAAGGATGGGAATGAGGTTTTAAAAAGTCACCTAAAAGAGGAATTACAAAATCATATTTCCAGAATAGATCTCCCGAAAATTCATCAGTATAATCTTACGTGTGAAGAGTATCTGAAGGTCTATAACGAGAGGAGTAAGATTTTTTTAAAGTTGGGCAATGGCAGCAAAATTTATTTTGTGAAAGAAAGGCTTCAAATAGTTCTTTTTAGCAACAACGAAAATGAATTTAACAAAGCAAGAAAGATATTGGATGATTTTATTTTACAACCTCAAATAGGAAGCATATACAATGGTATAGTTACAGGCATCCTTCCTAATGGACTATCAATAGATTTTATGCCTGGTAAAGAAGGATTCTTGTCCATTACAGAAGATGCTGTATTGGCTAACACATTTAGTCTGAAAGGCCAATATAGAATAGGTCAAAGATTAAATGTGAGGTTGCTAGAAATTATCAATAATAAGTCCGGGAAATTAGAAATAGTGTAAGAAATGAAAAATTGTAATATTCAAAAATTACCACAAAAGGATGAAGACCTTCAGATATGGCTTGAATGTTTTATTTCACAGCTGCATAGTTCTTCTTTGATCTATAATTTAGATGAAAAGGAGTCACAATTTTTGGTTGAGTCAAGCAAAATAGTAATCAATAATATAACCAGAAAAAAAATGGGAATGGACATGGATCATGTATCTGCTGAGATTATAAAAAAAGAGACTTTAGGCAGGATAGGCAATCTTCTTCAACAATGTTAGGGATTATTAAAAACTGTAACCAATGACTACTGAGGAAAGAGAAAAAATAAAGGCACTTATTACAGAACAGATAGAAAGAACCATTAAAGAAATTTCTTTTCTGGAAGACCTCACTAAACCTATTGCTCCGGAAAATTCTATTGGAAGAATTTCCAGAATGGATGCAATAAATAATAAAAGTGTAAATGAAGCAGCTCTTAGAGATAAGAGGGTAAAACTTCAAGGACTTGAATCTGCCATAAAAAAGATTGATAAGCAAGATTTTGGTAAATGTATAAGATGTGGACATGAAATTCCTATTGGAAGAATATTACTTATGCCTCATGCAACCCAATGTGTAAAATGCTCTTGAATTTAATTTTTATTTAAATAATACAATTATGAGAAAAACTACAATTCTTACTAATGTAAATGGCGAAATTCACGCCGAAACATTTGAAAACCTGATTCCGGCTTATGTAAAACAGAATGAAGCGGCAAACGGAAGTGATCTTTTAAGAGAAAATATTAAAATACTTTCTCAAAAATCGACTATTAAAAACAATGATACTGTTTATGAAGTCGAATGGGAAAAAATTTAACCTCTCTAAACCCAAGAAAACTTCCTTTCTTTCAAATGGAGTTTTCTTGTTTAATTGCCCATCTCCATTAATGAACTTTTTCCAATAAGATATTCTTTATAAATATAACTTTATTAAGAATAATTATTATCAATTCTTAAAAAATGATTCTGGTCATAATTTATTCAAGATTTTCATTTTTTACATGACCAAAATATGGTAAATTGCATCTTCGTTATGAAAGTTAAATTATTGCCCCAATTTTCACTCACCCCACCCTAGGTTAAAATTCTTTTATTTTATCTTTAAAAATTTCACTATTCTAATAATAGAAAAGGGTGGAATACTATTGTCTTTTTTATAATCTTTTCAACAAAAACAATTATGGTTTTATTATCACAATTAAAAAACAAAGAAATAAATTTAAAAAATGAAACATTATCAGGGCTTACCGTAGCTCTGGCTCTCGTTCCTGAAGCAGTTGCTTTTTCTCTTATTGCCAATGTAAGTCCTCTGGTTGGCTTGTATAGTGCATTTATTATTGGTTTAATTACTGCAATTTTTGGTGGACGTCCGGGAATGATTTCTGGAGCTACAGGTGCCATTGCTGTTGTAATTATAAGTTTAGTTGCTACTCATGGGGTAGAATATCTGTTTGCTGCAGTTGTATTGATGGGGCTTATTCAATTGGCAGTTGGAGTGCTTAAGCTTGGAAAATTTATAAGGCTGGTGCCTCATCCGGTTATTTTTGGTTTTGTAAACGGTTTGGCCATTGTAATTTTCCTATCTCAGTTAGACCAGTTTAAATCTATTGACTCCTCAGGTGTTGCCTCTTGGTTAACCGGGGGGAGTTTATATATTATGTTGGCTTTGGTAGTTGCAACAATGGCTATTATTTACTTTCTGCCTAAGCTTACCAAAGCGGTTCCAGCCTCACTTGTTGCTATTATTGTGATTTCAGGAATTGTTATTATGGGAGGAGTATCAACAAAATCTGTAGGAGATATAGCCTCTATTTCAGGGGGATTGCCCGAATTTCATATACCTATGGTTCCTTTAAACCTTGAAACATTATACATTATTTTCCCATATTCTTTAATTATAGCCCTCGTTGGTTTAATAGAAAGCCTATTGACTGTTACTGTTGTTGATGAAATGACAGAAACCCGTGGAAAAACCAATAAGGAATGTGTAGCTCAGGGTGCTGCTAATATTGTCACCGGTTTTTTCGGTGGTATGGGTGGCTGCGCCATGGTTGGCCAGAGTATTATTAATGTGAGTAGTGGGGGTAGGAGTAGGATATCAGGAGTAGTAGCCGCAATAGCCTTACTGCTTTTTGTAGTGGTCGGCGCACCTCTTATAGAAAAAGTTCCGATGGCTGCTTTGGTTGGACTAATGTTTATGGTGGCGATAGGGACATTTGAATGGGCGAGTTTGAAAATATTCAATAAAGTACCTACTACCGATATTGTGGTAATGCTTATTGTTATGGCCGTCACAGTTATATTCCATAACCTGGCAATTGCAGTAATAATTGGTGTGGTAGTTTCGGCTCTTGCATTTGCATGGGAAAATGCTGTGAGAATACGTGCCAGAAAACATGTTGATCTTTTTGGGAATAAGCATTATCAAATTTATGGTCCGCTTTTCTTTGGTTCTGTTACTGAATTTCAGGAAAAATTTGACATTAAAGACGATCCTAATACTGTAATTATTGATTTTCAGGAATCCAGAGTGGTTGACCATTCTGCAATTGATGCACTTAATAAAATCACCGAAAGGTATGAGAAGGTAGGAAAGAAAGTGTACTTAATGGGTTTGAGTTCCAGCTGTAGGCTGCTTCTAAAGAATGCTAAAAAAATCGTTCATTTAAATTATTACCAGGCACCGGTTGTTGATATAAATAAACCAACAACTGATGCACCTTTAACCGATGCTGTTTAGGATTTACATCTTGTTAAACACATTACAAGGTTTAAGTATAAATAATTTTAAGAATGTTCATACTCATTGGTTTTTAAGCGAAACAACGATATATAAAAAGATGGGAGGACTGTAAGTGTCTTCTCATCTTTTTTTGTGATCATTTTTAACTGTTTATGATTAGTGGAAGACTATTCTTTTGTAATCCAGGACAAACCAGGTATAAGTTACGGAATTATTTATGGTCATGATATTTTCCAGAATATGTTTAGTCTTAATAAGTACTTACCTTATGCTTTAAAAAATAGAAAAAAATATATCAAAGCAGTTTTTGTGCAGCCTCATGCGTTCTGGCAAAATATAGTTTTTCTTCTCCAATGCAGGATGAGATAGGGTGTTCTGGTTTTATTTAGAAGTGACAAAAATAGGACTTTAGAAATGGTAAGAGATAATTTCGACTCTGTGAAATCTACATAAAAAACAGACAGCTAAGAAAGAAAATTTTGGATTTCTAAAGCATATTAAAAGTACTCAGAAACTATGAAATAGTGTCTTCTTTTCATAATTTTGCACTCTGGTTTGCAGGGGAGTTTTTACCGCAAAGGTACAACTGTTAAGCGAAACATATCTAGTGATTTCTGCTTTTCCCCTAATAAATTTTCCTCTCTAATAGGTGAACATTGGTTTGTGTTATATCCATTCCCAAGATACTTAACATGATTCCTTTAGCCTCTTTATCAGCAGTTTTGTTTGTGGTAGGTTATAAACTAACATCTTTTCAGCTATATGTAAATATGTATAAGGCCGGGAAAAAGCAATTTCTGCCTTTTATTATAACTATTGTTGCTGTTATGTTTACCGATCTTATAACAGGTATTATGATTGGTGGTGCTGTTGCTGTGTTTAGTATTCTCAGGGACAACTATAAAAATTCCATCTTTCAATTTGACAAAGAAAATTATAAAGAGGGCGAAAAGATACACCTTATACTTTCAGAGGAGGTAACCTTTCTTAATAAAGCAAGTATAATGCTTACCCTTGATCACCTACCTGCAAATTCACAAGTGATAATTGATGCTAAAAAATCTGTCTATATTGATTATGATGTAATTGAAATCATTGAAGAGTTTAAAACCAATGCCAGGTATTCATTTTGTTTATTGATTTTTACATCAAGTTGTTTCAAAATGCCATCTTTAATATCATACACCCATCCATGAATGACCGGATAAACTCCTTCAGCCCAGGCTTCCTGGATATAAGATACTTTAGAAAGATTAATAACCTGCTGTTTTACATTCAGTTCCACGAGCCGGTTGACTTTTTGCGTTTCATCTTTCAAAGAATTTATTTCTTTCTCATTGTTGAGGTATACATCTTTTATCCCACTTATCCAGTTGTCAATGATACCAAACCTTTTATTGCTCAAAGCTGCCTGCACTCCCCCACAACCATAATGGCCACATACGATGATGTGTTTTACTTTTAAATATTTTACCGCATAGTTTAAGACACTTAAGAGATTTATATCTGTGTTTATTACCATATTGGCAATATTTCTATGCACAAAAATGTCCCCTGCATTGGTGCCGGTAATTTCGTTTGCGGGAACTCTGCTATCGGAGCATCCTATCCATAAATAATCAGGAGACTGCCCTTGGGCGAGGTTTTTAAAATAATCAGGATCCTTTTTCAATTTCTCTTCTACAAAATGCTTATTGCCTTCCAGTAGTTTTTCATATAAATTGGGCATAGTAATAATGGTTTAAGTGAAAAATATAATTATAATCTTTTAACAAAGTTAGATATTTCTTTTTGGCCTGTGATAACAAGCTTATGCATAGCCCTTGTACAGGCCACGTATAACATCTGTCTGTCAGGTTCTGTTTGGTAATTTTTATCGGTGCAGAAAGGTACTGCCACCATGTCAAACTCCAGTCCTTTTGCAAGATGGGCCGTTGTTATTACAATACCACTTCCGAAGGCAACACTTGCAGCATGCAGGAGATTTATAGTTGCATTTTCAGATAAAATTTTATGAAGATGGTTGGCCTGTTCCTGGGTCTTGCAAATAATTCCCATAGAGTTGTAACCATTTTTTTGAAACTCTTTGAGTAAGTCTTTCAGACAATCAAATTCTTCTTCTTCTGTGTTAAAGCACAAGATTTGAGGCTGTTCGCCGTGACGTTCTATAGCTTCTACTTCAACCTTTTGACTGATCTTTTTTGTGAATTCTGTGATTTCCCAGGTTGAGCGGTAGCTTTTGAGCATAGACATACAGGTAGCATCAGGTAGCACAGATTTGATAGTTTCAAGGTTTGAAGAACTAAAAGGATTTACCGACTGGTTGATATCCCCCAATATTGTTTTTTTACATGGGAATAATTGAGATAAAATATGATATTGCACAGCCGAATAATCCTGCATTTCATCTACCACAAGATGCTTCACTTTGTGGAAAGGAGCAATTCCCTCCATTTTCATCTTTAAGTAAATAAGGGGATAAACATCACTATATTCGTAAAAATTGCCTTTTCTTATTTTGAGAAGGTTTTCTTTTCCTGCCCAACTATAAAAGTTTTTATAAAGGACTTTTAAATTTACCGAAGGAAACATCTTGCGAACAGCAGTATGTAAATTTGTTCGTTCTTTTCCCTGCACTTCATATTTATAGTGGATGAATACATTATTTACTATCTCCCGGACTACTTCATTAAATCTTTTTAAAATGGGCAAACGACTGTATTGCTTGAATTTTTCTTCAATAAACCACGCAGGCACCGGTTTTTTATTAATGATTACTTCTACAGGTTTGAATGCATTATTTTCCAAATAGAGCAGGTATTCATCCATTTTTCTCAAAAATGCACCTGAAGACTTAAACTGAATTCTTTCAATCAGTTCCTGGTCATCTTTGGATAAAAGCTCAGACACCTGGTCGAAAAATGTCTGGAAATTTATCTGATATTCTAAAAGTTGTTGAGCAATTTCCTCCATGCTGGTTTCCTCTACAGTTTCTTCTCCCAACTCTGGTAATACATTGGAAATGTAGCTTGCAAACACTTTGTTGGGAGAAATAATAAGAATATCCTCAGAAGAAATAGTCTCCTTAAACTTGTATAACAGAAAAGCAATCCATCAGATTTCTGGCATCTTCATTTCTTATAATGGCATTTTGTTCCCGCTGGATTGTGGCCACAATATTTTTCATCTTGCTTGATGAAGCCTGATTTAGTTCTTTCTGTAGCACCTCATCCTGTATGGTTACATCACTATCAAGCATGTACTCCATTTCTCCCCTACGTATCCTGAATTGCCTTTTCAAAGAAATGTTCCCCTCAACTTTTTTTTCAAGAGTTTCATAATACGCTTCTCCAAGTTCAAAATCATAGAACATACTGGAAATAGGGGCTCTCCAATCATATATAAGGTTTTCCTTATTCACTTCGTCCTGAAAATTATGAATGCCTACATAAATTGATTCAGGCTTACCGTTGTTCCTGTCCGTAAAATCGATTCTGCCGAAATAAGGGACATTTCTCAACCTAAAAAGTCTTTTCTTTTTATCTACAGAAGCGTCACCCATCATTGCTATCTGAGTAACGGCCTCTCTAACCGAATTTTTTTCCAGGTGGTCCATGTCTCTTTTATGTTCCTGGAGGTGCGTTTTTGCTCTATTGATATCATCTACCTGAGTTCTTATTCGATCTTCTATTGCCTCTATAGAGGAGTCTATCTTTTTGAGGACTTTTTTTAGTTGTTCTTTTTCGTTCTTTTCTTCGCTCATTTTTCAACTATATTAAGGTTAAAAATTATGGCCCTTGGGAAGGGCAAATGGGGAATAGCTAAAATAATAAAAATAATTCTCTCAGGAAAGATTAATTAATTTAGATAACAGGATATAAATTTTGGCTAATGCAAATTGACTGCTTCAAACTAAAGTCTTTTGACCTTTAAAAGCAGAAATACTTTTGTTTAAAACAGGTGTTTCCTAAAGCTTAAAACAATGGTTATGAAATAGCCTACTAATTACAACTGCCACAGGCTGTTATGTATTCAATTTAGCAGATATATTTATTCTGTAGCTTGGAAGAGGGAAGGTTAGAGAGGCTATTGGGTGTACAGATGCTTATAATTGACATTAACAAAAAAAGAGCTACCTAAAAAGGCAGCTCAGTAATGCTAAACTTGAACCATAGTAAATAAATGGAAAAGTCTCGCCAGTCACCCGGATAAACACGATAGCGACACTTGAATGAACACTTGGACTGGGTGATACCCACCAGATACCAACTACCGAGCTTGAACTTGAAATGAATGTGAATGTGAATGTGAAACATAGTGATAAAGATTAAGTGAACCCTTGGCAACCACACCAAGGGTAATAAAAAAGCCCCCTAAAATGGGAGCTCTGAAAATGCAAACTCAAACTTGAATATGCGAAGGCGAAACTCCCAAACACCGCCTAAGCGACAGAAGCGAAGTAAAAACGTAGGACGAGGCCAAACACCTGCGACTAACCACCAACCAAAGAAATGAAGACGAAATAATGACTTGTACATAACGAGATAAATTAAAGTGAACCCCTGATAACCGCACCAAGGAAAGCCGACTTCACGGTTTTGGTAAGGCAGGTGCAAGGGCTGCCATAAAAAAATACTACCCGGAGCCTGTGCGGATGAATGGGAGGGGAGGGTGGAGATTTTTTTATGAGCAGGCGTAGCGAACCCTTGCAGCTCCCGAACCAACGAACCGTATTTTTGCTTTGGCTTGGTGTGGTTAATGCCAATACCAATTTCCTTGCGTGAGTGATAGCAGAGGAAAGCCCGCAGTTTGGGTTGCCTGAGGGAGGCACGAGGACTTGGAACGGATAGCACGACCCTAAATAACGCAGGTTTGAGCCATAGCATTTAGGGGCACGCCCAAAACCTTCATCTTTCACAGATATAAATCCCATAAAAGAACCACCAAAGCCATAGATCTAAATTTGGAATAAGTTATAGCGGAATAAGGGGGGGAAATCACCATATCTTTACATTATGTTAAATAGAAAGACGGAAGAATACGGCCGGTAGGCCGTTATGCTCTGGTTGAAAACCGCCATGAGCGTTGGCAAGGGCAAAACAGCGGGGGTGCGTGTCAGCCTTGCAGGGTTGAAGCATTTGTTTTGCCTAGAGCTTTTGAATACTTTTGGGGTAATGCCAAAAGTATTTGCCTGTGCGGCACCAGCACAACTCACGCCATACTGCCGTAGGCTTCATAAACACTTTTGGTGAGTTCTTTAAGAGCGTTGGCTGGCATGTGTTTTGACGAGCGAAATCCAAAGGCACGAGAATTCAATAATTGAAACCATTCCGGATAATTCTACGGATATTAAATTTTAAACGAACTCTCGCTCGGCGAATCTCTTGCCTTGGGTTAGCCAAAAAGAGCGTGGGGAAAAAACTGAATCTTTAATAGGTGCGCCAGGATTGTGCGGATGGTCGATGGCCCAGCAGCACGGCCTTGCGCGGCTATTTAATATAACGTCAAATTATATAACAGACAAATTAAAGCGTCGCAGACACCGCTTAATTTCTATTTTGGAAACGGCTGCGCTATTTACACATAATATCATTATATAACCGGGCAGGCCTTAGCCATAAAAATCTCCTTAACATAATTGCTGTCGTTATCGCACTGGCGTGGCCGATAACTGCAATTATGCTAAATACTCGTTCCTCGTATTGTGGAGATTTTTATTATGTTTGTTATATAATTTATATTATGTTAAGTGAAATAAAGGAAATATACCCCATTATAAATCATATATACAATAACCGCTGATCTTTGCAGCACACCTATTCTGATCCATTTTCCATCCAGAACGCTTAAGATTTCTACCACCATGGCTAGTGCAATCCACGTCGTGGTTTATGTATCCACACCTTGGCTCGCCGCCGCGGTTCATGTCTCCACGAACCATTTAATCTTTCGCCTTGATTCCGGACTTTCGGGAACTTCATTCAAATCCCTCAAATCAGAAACCCGTACAATTCCCGTATATATTTAAGCGCTTCGGATGCATCAATCCCATGGTTTCTCATGTTTTTAAATATATCTCCTTGTTTTTCAGCCAATTTCATGACATTAAATATGTTAAATCCCTGAATTTTAAAGGGTTCTGCCAATTTTTCGGCTTCTATAGGCATGGCCACACCGGCAAAATCGTTTGGCCTTAAACTATAAGGCGCAACAAGGCTTTTCCCGTGGGCATTCTGAAGATAATCAAGGTAAACTTTGCCTTTCCTGCTTGAAGGAATGCGCTCCAGGCTTGTTATGTCCTTAATTTTCAAATGAATAAGGTTGCAAATAAGCTCAGCCAATACCCGGCTGACCTCAAAATCTGCCTTTCCGTTTAATGGTACATAAATATGAATGCCTTTGGAGCCGGATGTTTTGTAATAATGCGGCATATTTAAGCCTTGCAGCAACTCACCGGCTTTTATGGCCACCTCGATAACATACTGGAAATCAACTTCCACAGGATCTAAATCTATAACCAGGTAATCAGGATTTTCCAAATTTTGTGCTCTTGAATGCCACGGACTCAGCTCTACACAACCGATTTCCAGTATCCACATAAGGTGACTTTTGTCCTGACACAACATGTAATGCCGGTTTTCCTTATAGGTAACCGACTCTATAGTAACGGTTTCTATCCAATCAGGAATCGGCGCCTTATTGTCTCTTTTAAGACTTTCCAGGCTTTTATTGTAATTGCTGCTGCCAATTCCTCCTCGGTGCCAGCGGAAATACATCGGCCTATCCTTTATATATGGGATGATGAATTCAAACATGGAGTCGTAATAATCAAGAACGTCTTTTTTGGTGACTTTTAATTCTTTAAATAAGGTCTTAGTCAGATAATGAAACTTTACAGGATTCTTAAGTCCATAATTCGGATCCGTTTTCTTAAGTTTTTCATCCGCAAGCCTGCCCGTCAGAGCTAGTTTCGGACTCTTTTTCCGGACTTTATTTTTTAAACCGATCGGTATATTTTGATTTTTCGGGGATCTGGTACTTAGTGGGTTTTTACGCCCATTTTCAGCTGATTTATTTGCTGTTGTGTTAGGATATATAAAGTTAAAATTTAAGTAAAAAGGAGTTTGCGCCCAGGCCGGATTTCGGCCATCTGTGAAGTAATAGAGCCCACTTTCGTCCTGTTGCAAGGTCAGCTGATGATTCGCCAGATTTTGCTTCACCGCATCCAGAGTCAGATCATAAAATACCTCTTTTTCAGGCAAGTCATCTAAATCAATAGCGTCATTAATTCCATGTCCAGGCTGAGTAATATAGATCTTTAGATTTCCATCTTTATCCAGAGCTTTGTTGTGTTCCTCAAAAGCCTTTGCAACCTGCTTAAAATGCTTTGTGTTTCGCCTGACCTGCATGTTTACATCTCCCTACTTTGGAACAGGATTTTGGAGCTTATAGTTGGGTGTTGAGAAAAGATTCGCTAATTTAGATTTTTCATATTCTCATGCCTATCAAATCCTTAGGAGCCTCACTCCTTACATTTTTGCTTGTTTCAGGCAGCTATCTCAGCTTTTCGCAAGGCTGCAGCGACGCAGGCTTTTGTACCATGGGTGCCATGAAACCTAACCAGCATGTCGCTCACCATTATGACATCCGGGTGAAGTCTCTCGACATCAGCCAATACATCGGGGCCACCAGATTCAATGATCTGATTCTTTCCTACATTGCAGATTTTACTGTCGGAATTAACAAAACTACGGCCGTTCAGGTAAAGCTTCCTTATACCTTTGTCAGCGGCCCATTAGGCAATACACAGGGATTCGGGGATATTTCTCTGGCGCTATCGCATGCTCTTATCACCAAAGAAAGATATGCCTTCAGCCTCACTGCCGGAGCCAAATTTCCGACTAATAATGCCAACCTTAAATCTGACAACAGGCCTTTGCCTATGTACTATCAGACCAGCCTGGGAACTTACGACATTATCTTCGGAGGCTCTCTTCTGACTAAAAAATGGCTCTTTGCTTTTGGGTACCAGCAGGCCCTGAACCGTAACGGAAACCGCTTTACATGGGGCGCCTGGAATACTTCAGAATTTAATTCAACTGCACGCCTTTATCCTGTTGCAAATCAGCTGGAACGTGGTAAAGATATAATGATCCGCATAGAAAGGAATTTCAGGTTTTCAAGGTTCAACCTTTACACCGGTTTATTGCCGATTTACAGGATAACAAGAGATGAAATTACATCGCCGCAGACAAAACAACGTGTTGAAGTTCGCGGTTCAGAAGGACTAGCTTTGACCTTAATTAATGGAATGGGCTTCCGCCTTACTGCCAAGTCTGCCCTGAATCTGCTGACCGGAATCCAGCTAAGGCAAAGGGACACTAACCCTGACGGACTTGGACGGGAATATGTAATCAACCTCAACTATCAGTACAGATTTTGATTTCCCAAATATGAAGCTCTCCTGTCAATCGAACCCCTCATTATTAATCAGCTGTATTTCAGCGATACTTTGGCTTTCCTGCCTGCCATTGGTTGCTCAAAAACTAAGCACAGCCGATTCACTTTTTTATTCGGCAGAATACGATTTGGCCCTTTCCGCTTATTCTGAATTGGTCAAACAATCCGGTTCGGATGCAAAAACGAAGATTAAGTGGCAATGCAAAGCAGCCCATTGCTATATCCGTAAGAGCGATCTTACCAGCGCTGAATCCCTGATTAATGATAATCTGAAATTACTCCGGTCATCTGAGATACTGGTTAAAGAACTGCAAGCCGAAACCTTCGAAGCATACGGACTAATCCAGATGCATAAAGGAAGGAATGACCTGGCCCATGAATACCTTGAAAAAGCGGAAGATATCTACAACTCAGAACCGGAAAAATATGAAGCCGGACTTTCATCAGTCTACAACCATATCGGGTTGGTATATTGGGGAACCAACAACAAGGAAAGTGCTCTGGAATACTTCAATAAAAGCCTGGCATTAAAGCAAAACTTGAAGTCGGCAAATCCTGTGGAACTGGCAGGAATATACAATAATATAGGGCTTGTTTATCTTGAGGAAGAGCCTGAAAAAGCAGAAGAGTACTTCAACCAATCACTTAAAATTAATAAAGCAGCGTTATCAGAAACCCATCCTTCCATTGCAGTATCATACAACAACCTGGCGTTGGTAAAAAGGAAACAGAACAAAGGTTCCGAAGCCAAAAAGCACCTGGAATCGGTACTGGAGATCTGGACAAAATTGTATGGCCAGTCACACCCCAATGTGGCCTTCACTTATGTGAACCTCGGATCTGTTTATGCCGAGATGAATGACGACAAGCCGGCACTATATTTTTATGAGAAGGCACTTGGAATTTATAAAAGCATTTATGGTGAGAAGCATCCCGATATTGCCAATACCTACAATCAGATAGGTAGCCTTTACCGCAAAAAAGGCAAACACAAAACAGTGCTTCAATACTACCAGAAAGCTTTAATCGCCAATTCGCCAGGATTTGAAAACCTGCAGGTTTCAGAAAACCCTTCGGTCAGGTCATACTACAATGCAGACCTGATGCTGGTTTCACTGATGTTAAAAGCAGAAGGACTGGAAGCATTGTATTATGGCAAATCCGTGAAGCTGAAAGATCTGAAGCTGGCTTTGAAAACACTGTACAGCTGCGACTCCCTGACCGATATAATAAGAAGGTCAAGAACCAAAAAATCAGACAAACTTCAGTTAGGCAAAACAGCTTCTGAGGTTTATGAAGATGCCATCCGGATATGCCTGGCCTTGTATGATTTTACGATGAAGAAGTCCTACCTGCATCAGGCCTTTTACTTCGCCGAAAAAAGCAAGTCAGCCATATTGCTGGATGCGATTTCTGATACCGATGCGAAGCACTATGCCAATATACCCGACCATGTGATAGATTCTGAACGGAAGCTGAAAGCCGAAATCAGTATGATAGAGCAAAAGCTGGCATCCGGTTCAGGTACTGCTGAAGAAATAACAGACCAGAGAAACAAGCTTTTTCAGCTTAATATGGACTACAGGGATTTCGTAGAAAAACTTGAAAAAGAATATCCTGAATACTATAATCTGAAGTATGACGTGAAGCAGGTAACTGTTCCTCAACTGCAGCAAAACCTGGATAAAAGTACCGCCATTATTTCCTATTTCCTGGCGGAAAATACAGGAAGGATATACATATTCAGGATCACCCATAAGCATTTTGATGTGCTGGATACACCCAAAGATCCTAAGACAGCTAAATATATAAAGGGACTTAGAAGCTCCATTCTTTTTAAGGAAGAACATACTTTTGCACTGACTTCTTCTGTTCTGTACGAGCAGTTATTCCCTAAATCTTTGCCTTCAGGGATTACGAGTCTGCTTATCATTCCGGACGGCGCATTGGGTTCAATTCCGTTCGAAGTGTTGTTAACCAAAAAGGTAAAAGTACAGGAAGGGGAATATAAAAACCTTCCTTACCTGATACAAAAGGCTTCGGTAAGCTATGCCTATTCCGCTACATTGTATTACTACACCGTAGCTAAGTTTAAGCAGCAGGAAAACTTGTATGAGAATGACATTTTCCTTTGTGCCCCTGTGAATTTCGAATATGGAAAGAATAGTCTGAACTCCCTTCCTGCGACGGAGAAGGAAGTACAAAGCATCAACGAACTGTTTACCAGGCTTGGAAAATCCTGCAGGGTTTGTCTGAAGGAAAATGCGAAGGAAAACACTATTAAACATAACGACATCAGGAAATACCGGTACCTTCACCTGGCAACCCATGGTGTTGTCAATGAAAGCAATCCGGAATTGTCGCAGATATTCCTGAGTCCGGACCCTGAAAAGATGGAAGATGGTAATCTTTATGCCGGAGAAATTTACAACCTGCAATTGGATGCCGAATTGGTAATCCTCTCGGCCTGCCAGACCGGCTTGGGGAAAATTGCCAAAGGCGAAGGCATCATCGGACTTACCAGAGCGCTTTTGTATGCGGGAGCCAAAAATCTATCCGTGTCCCTATGGACAGTTAATGACCAGTCGACCTCCAGCCTGATGATAGACTTTTACGAAAATCTGCTGAAAGGACAATCCAGAAAAGAAGCCCTCAGACTTGCCAAACTGAAAATGATCAAAGAAGGCACCCCACATGCGGAGGGTAAGCTGGATGTTTATTATTGGTCACCGTTTATACTTATAGGAAATTGAGTTGGATGTTGGATATGTAAATATTAGATGTTAGATATTTGACTGACTTGCCTACTGCTATTTGCCTACAGCCTACCGCCTATTGCCTACTGCCTGCAATTTCACCTACTCCCTGCCAAATCTCCCGCTTGCACCATTTCCCCCTCCATTCTGTTATTATAAGAAAAACCGGAAAGAAGGAGAAGATGTGGACCTTAACTTTGAAAAAATTCTGCAGGAGAATCACGGAAGGGAACTAATTATTCATACCAGGGATGATCATCATTACCATGGAAAACTGGTGGGATGTTCCTGCAAAGGGAATACTCCCTATCAATGTTCCCATTTAATAATGTTGCTATTAGGGCAAAATTATGTTGATATTGCTGTAGAAGATATAGTCGATGTAAAACCGATGAATGAAGAAGATGATTTTCATGCAGAAGGAGAGTTCTTTATGAGCAGGGAGGCGTAAGCAGAGGCTGTAAAATAAACTGTGTCATAAAAGTAAAAAAATGTTAAATTATACTTTTATGAACACCAAAAACAACAAAGACGAAAAATTAAAGGAATTTGAGGGCTTGTTTGAGCAAGCTCT
>JBKBUF010000047.1:0-21248 GCA_046290815.1 Cytophagaceae bacterium
TGATCAGGAAAATTAATCAAATATATTTGCTCACCTGGTGCATTCTTGTTGCCGAAATTGGTGCATTCCTATTTACCGAAAATGGTGCATTGTTATTTTCCGATTACACTATTAAAGCCGGTAAATCAAAAATATTTCGAATATTTTTATCAATACTTTTATTCGTAGTCATAATCTTAAGTTTTAAGAACTGTGCTAACTATAATGAAAATAAAAAAAACAAAACTCTTCAAATCTTTAAAGAAATAAAAGAAGAAGTAAAGAGACAAAAAAGTTTTAACGGTAGACTTCCGCAGGATTTAGAGGCCGTTACAGGAAAAAATCCATTAAAAAGACATTTAAAAGCCGATGGCTGGGGAAATAATATGGTTTATGAAATACAGAATGATTCCTCCTACAGAATCACTTCTGTAGGTCCGGACAATAAGCAGGGGACAGATGATGATATGGTAGTTTTCGAATCAATTCAAGATTGGGAAAATTAAGAAAGATTAATCTCGATTATCCCCCACCTTTTTAGACATTCCTCTCCAACCACTTCCTGGCATTAACAAATGCTTCCATCCAGGGAGAAACTTCATCATGACGGCCTTTAGGATAGTGTGCCCACTGCCATTGTAATAACGATCTTTCAATGTGCGGCATCATCACCAGGTGACGACCGGTTTCATCACAAAGCATGGCGGTATTGTAGTCAGATCCGTTAGGACAGTGAGGATAAGTCTTATAGGCATAATTTGCCACAATCTGATACTTATCTTCTGTATCAGGCAGACAAAACCGTCCTTCACCGTGGGAAACCCACACACCAAGAGTACAGCCTTCAAGAGAAGAAAGCATCACTGATTTATTTTTGCGAATGGTTAAAGAGGTAAAGATGCTTTCATGTTTCTGACTCACATTATGCAGCATTTTAGGCTTCTTTGCAGGGTCGTTATCCATGTGTATCAGTCCGAGTTCCACGAAAAGCTGACATCCATTGCAGATACCTACTGACAATGTATCAGGACGTTTGAAAAATTTCTCAATAGCGGCTTTCGCTTTTTCGTTATACATAAAAGCTCCGGCCCATCCTTTTGCTGATCCTAGTACATCAGAATTTGAAAAGCCTCCTACTGCTCCAATAAAGCGAACATCTTCCAGAGTTTCTCTTCCTGATATGAGATCGGTCATGTGAACATCTTTCACATCAAATCCTGCAAGATACATGGCATTAGCCATCTCACGTTCTGAATTACTTCCTTTCTCACGAATAATCGCTGCTTTAATTTTAGGCTTGGAATGATCTATAACCGGTTTCTTTCCATTAAAGGACTGAGGAAACTTATAAATCAATTCGTGGTTTTTATAATTTTCAAATCTTTCTTTAGCGCAATCAACTCCGCTCTGTTTTATATCCAGCAGGTACGAGGTTTTGTACCAGGTATCTCTTAACTGCGAAATATTAAAGCTGAAGGATTCATCACCATTCTTTAATTGCAGCGTTGAGGAAGAAGTGCCGGCTCCTATTTTATAAAATAACACCTTATTAGCTTTCAAAACCGATTCCACCTCTTCCGATGCCTGAAATACCAGTCCTATATTTTCAGCAAAAAGAACTTTTATTGTATCAGCTTCACCTAATGAAGTTAAATCGATATTAGCACCAAGGTTATTATCTGCAAAACACATTTCAAGTAAAGTAGTAATCAATCCACCACTGCCTATATCATGACCTGCAAATATTTTACCTTCCAGTATTAATTGTTGAATCGTATTAAAGGCATTGATGAAACGCTTTGCATCAATGATATCAGGAGTTTCATCTCCTATTTTATTAACTACTTGTGCAAAAGAGGAACCACCTAGTTTAAATTTATCATTAGCCAGATTAATGTAATAAATATTCCCGCCCTCTTTTTGCAATACCGGTTCTACTACTTTCCTCACATCAATGCAATTTGCAGCCGCGGAAATAATAACTGTTCCGGGAGCTATTACCTCTTCGTCTTTGTATTTTTGCTTCATCGAAAGCGAGTCTTTACCTGTAGGAATGTTAATACCCAAGGCTATCGCAAAATCTGAACAAGCTTGAACTGCTTTATAAAGGCGTGCATCTTCACCTTCATTTTTGCAAGCCCACATCCAGTTAGCAGAAAGAGATACGCTTTTTAAACCATCTTTCAACGGTGCCCACACTATATTAGACAATGCTTCTCCTATGGCATTGCGGCTTCCTGCTGCCGGATCTATAAGTGCGGCAACAGGTGCATGACCTATTGAAGTTGCAATCCCCTCTTTACCCTGAAAGTCCAGTGCCATTACACCGCAATTATTCAATGGCAATTGTAAAGGCCCTGCACATTGCTGTTTGGCAACTCTTCCTCCAACACAACGGTCCACTTTATTGGTAAGCCAGTCTTTGCAAGCTACTGCTTCCAATTGCAATACCTGCTCAAGGTATATATGAAGTTGAGTTTTGTCGTAGGTTACCGGCTGATAATTCCTATTCACAGTCTTATCTGTCATCACCATTTTGGGTGAACTGCCAAACATATCACCAAGATCCAGGTCCATTGGCTTTTCACCTGTAGAAGAAGATTGAAAAGTAAAACGATGGTCACCTGTAACATCACCTACTGTATACATAGGAGAACGTTCTCTGTCCGCAATTTTTTGCAAAATAGCTATATCCTTCTCTCCGATCACCAGGCCCATTCTCTCCTGAGATTCATTACCTATAATTTCTTTGGCAGAAAGTGTAGGATCACCAACAGGAAGTTTATCAAGATCTATTTTGCCACCTGTCTCTTCTACCAGTTCTGACAAACAGTTAAGATGTCCCCCCGCACCATGATCATGTATTGAAACAATAAGATTATTGTCGCTCTCGACCATTGCTCTGATAACATTTGCAGCTCTTTTCTGCATTTCAGGATTGGAACGTTGGATAGCATTCAATTCAATTCCTGATCCGTGCTGACCTGTATCAGCAGAAGAAACAGCTGCTCCCCCCATGCCAATACGGTAGTTTTCACCACCAAGAATTACAATCTTATCTCCCGGTTTTGGATGTTTTTTCTGAGCCTGACTTGCTTTGCCATAACCAACACCACCAGCCAGCATGATCACTTTATCATAACCTAATTTTCTTGCAGACTGATGTCCGTCCGATTTTTCATCATGCTCAAAGGTGAGCACTGAACCGGTAATCAAAGGCTGACCAAACTTATTTCCAAAATCTGTAGCGCCGTTAGATGCCTTGATCAAAATATCCATAGGAGTCTGGTAAAGCCATTTCCTTTCCGGATTTGCTTTTTCCCATGGACGATCTTTCTCCAAACGGGACAATGCTGTCATATACACCGCTGTGCCCGCCAGTGGAAGCGCACCCTGTCCTCCTGCCAGTCTGTCTCTGATTTCACCACCTGAACCCGTAGCTGCCCCGTTAAAAGGCTCGACTGTTGTTGGAAAATTATGTGTTTCTGCTTTTAAAGAAATTACCGATTCAAATTCACTGACTGTGTAGAAGTCTGCCTGATCTGCACGTTTTGGAGCGAATTGCTGAACAACCGGTCCCTTGATGAAAGCTACATTGTCTTTATAGGCAGAAACAATGTCATTCGGATTTGCCTCTGAAGTCTTGCGTATCAGTTTAAAAAGTGAAGTAGGTTTTTCTTCTCCATCAATGATGAATTTGCCATTGAAAATTTTATGACGGCAATGCTCTGAATTTACCTGTGAAAAACCGAATACTTCAGAATCCGTAAGAGGTCGCCCTAATCTTTGAGAAAGCTTGTTCAGATATTCAACTTCTTCTTCACTTAGTGAAAGACCTTCCTGTTTATTGTAAGCTGCTATATCTGTAATCGGCATTACAGGCTCAGGCTTGATATTGATTGTATAGATTTCCTGATTCAGACCATTGTACTTTTGAGAAAGCATAGGATCGAAATCAATAAAATCTTCATTTACAATTTTAAATTCTTCAATACGAATAATTCCCTGTATCCCCATGTTCTGGGTTATTTCAACCGCATTCGTACTCCATGGAGTCACCATGGCGGCACGAGGGCCGACAAAAAAACCATTCAGGCTTGATTCCTGCTTAATTTTTGCGTTGCCAAAAAGCCATTCCAGTTTTGAGATATCCTGAGCATCTAATTTTTGCCTGATTTGTAAGGCAAAAACTTTATCGGTTTGATTGGAAAAGAAATAAATCATGGGTCGTAATTGAAGCTGCAAAGGTACTGTTTTAATTTGAAAAACTACAAATGGGGATAACATCCTGATAACAGATACGTCTAATAATTAACCAGTTACAAAAACGATTATTTATCTACATTTTGATTCAGAAGGATCATAAAGACCCATGTGCTACAGTTAAACTTTAACAAAGTCTTCAGAATTCCCACAAACAAAAAAAAAACTTACGGGAGTCATCAGCGGGTTATCAGGCAATTTCAACTTTTGATCAGGCAAATAGCTTACTAAAATAGAGGTCAATCAGCTATGGTCATGAAAGTTATAACAGGGATTCCATTGGTATTATTAACAATTGTATCCGGATTCTCGCAATCATTTGAATGGGCTATCGGAACTGAAACCCAATTACAGGATAAAACTGTTAAGATCGTCTCATACAAAGATGTTGTATATGTTGTCAAAAATTTCAAGGACAAACTCAATATATCTGACGAAGTAATTATTTCCGGTTATGGAAATACAGACATTGCCATCACTCAAATGAATGATGCAGGAAAAGTTCTTTGGGCAGCAAAAGCAGGAGGCATTGAGAGAGATGAAGTCTCAGACATCATTCTAGATAACAACGGTGATTTAATTATTACCGGAAATTTTACAGGATCAGCCAGATTTGGAGATTATCTTTTACATTCAGCCGGAAGAGAAGATATATTTATTGCAAGGTATAATCAAAAAGGTAAATGCTTATGGGCAAAATCTCTGGGTGGAGAAGGTTCTGAAAAAGGAATGGCGCTTACCATTCTGAATAACGGAACGATTACCATCGCAGGAAAATACAATAGCACTTTCAGAGTTGAAAGACACCAACTGATAGCAGGACCAACAAGTAACATCTTCCTTATCTGGCTTGACAGATCCGGCATTCCATTTAATGTATTAACGGGATTATGTCAGGATGAAAACACTTTGCCTACAGGATTAAATTCCGACAAATCAGGCAACCTATACCTATATGGAAACCTTCAGGATAATCTGACCCTTCAAGACAAAGTAGCATTTGCTGACAGCAGCTTAGCCTTTATGAAATTACCAGGATCCTTTCTTGCCAGGATATACAAAGAAGGAAATGTAGTCTGGCTTCAAAATATAGCTGCAGCAAACATGGATTCTTATCTGTTTTCCGGATCTTCTCCGGCAATAGATGAAGATGGAAACATTTACATAACAGGTGCAATTTCAGGCGGCGCTTATTTTGGCAAGAAAAAAGTTTCAGGAACTGGTTTGGGGAATCAGGAAGTGTTTATCGCCAAATGCAATCCTGCAGGAATTTTTGAGTGGATAATTATTAACAACACACCTGAATATTCTTATGTAAAGAACTTTGGAAAGAGTATTATATATGACAAAAAATCTTTTTTGTACAGCTCAGGATATTTCAATGGAGAGCTCATTCTTGGAAGTCATGCTGTAAAAGGATCGGGTGGATTATTTGACACAGATCTATATATTGCTAAACTAAATAAAAAAGGTCAGGTTGAATGGATTAAAACTGCAGGTACACCGGAAGATAAAATATTTAATTTTGATGATGCAGCAACCAGCATCGCCCCATATGCTGATAATGAATTATATGTTGCCGGTACATTTAAAGGAAATGCAAGATTTGATGAAAACAGTTTACAATCTGATCAAAAGAAATCTGCATTTATTGCTAAAGTAGGTAGTGGATCAGGAGTAAAAAATACCAGAGACGGATATATTGAAGAAACAGATCACCCTGCAATTTATCCAAACCCTGCGTCAGACCAATTAGTGATAAGAATAGGTATAAACCAGGACAGTCCGATAATCAATATTATCACAATTACAGGAGAAACAGCATATGATTCCCAAAAAACCAGGTACAGAAGTAATAACAGAGAGATAACGATTGATATCACGAATTTGAAGCCAGGGATTTATGAAGTAAAATTAATTTACCCTGAAAAGTCAGAATTATTCCGACTGGTAAAAATTTAATTGGCTAATTACAAATACGTAAAGAAAAAAACTATTCATCAATAATCATATGTTATTCAACCAGCTAAACAGGATAACCTTAAACCGTCCATCATTGGTATTTCTTATTTTCATTTTAATTTCCATAAGGACTTTAGGACAGAACTGCAATTGCGACAAAGTTATTCCGATTACGCACGGGCATTTGATTGATGGAAATACCCTTGGAATAAAACCAGGTGATGTTGTTTGTCTTATGGCAGGAACCCGTACTTCTTATTTAATAAGAAATGTCAGAGGAACTTCTCAGCAACCTGTTGTCATAAAAAATTGTGGAGGCAAGCTGACAATAAACGCAAGTACCTCTTATGGCATTCAAACTGAAAGATCAAGTCATTTAAGGATTACAGGAACAGGAGATCCTTCTATAGAGCAAGGCATAGAAGTAATCGGAACCCATTTTGGTATTCACCTGACAACGCTAAGCAGTGATATAGAACTTGATCATACAAAAGTGCATGATGTAGGTTTCGCAGGAATTGTAGCTAAAACAGATCCGAACTGCAGCGACACACTCACATGGAGAAAGAATTATATCATGAGAAATATTAAAATTCACCACAATGAAGTCTATAACACTGCAACCGGTGAAGGAATATATATTGGTTATTCATCCTATGGTACGGGAATAAAATGTGACACAACTTTTGCCTTTCCCCATTCAATAATCAACGCCAGTATCCACCACAACAACATATACAATACAGGTGCAGAAGGCTTACAAGTAGGATGTGTGATTGAGGGCTGTGAGATATTTAATAATATCATTTCAGAGTACGGACAAAGACCTTTTAACAATCATCCCAGTCAACAAAACGGAATCCAACTTGGGGAAGGTACCGGAGGGCTATGTTATAATAATTACATATCAGCAGGATCAGTTGTTAAAGGGTCGTCAGGAATAATTCTTCTTGGCCTGGGTGACAATTTATTATTTAACAATGTTATAGTGCGACCGGGAGAAAACGGAATATTTATGGATGAAAGGCCGCCAGCCACACAAACAGGTGCAGGCACCTATTTTAAATTTATAAACAATACAGTTATAGAACCCGGACAAGATGGTATTAAAACTTATGCTGAGTTAATTGAATACAATGAAATAGTCAATAACATAATTATTAATCCGGGAACCGGAAGATACATTAATAACAAAGGGGGGCCTGGAGTGCCTGTAATAAGACAGTCAAACAATTACACTTCTGATGATATCAATACTGCAGGTTTTCAAAATCATGCCGTAGGGAATTTTAAATTGACGCAATCCTCCCCCGCAAAAAACAGAGGTGCTAATGCAACAATGTGGGGAATCCATTTTGATATTGAAAATACAGCTCGGCCTGCCGGATCAGGATATGATATTGGCGCATATGAGTTTAGTCCTGATACACCAAACCAGCTACCATCTATAGCCATGGCCGATGAATTACGAATCAGCTTACCTGTAGATTCAGTAAATATTAGTGCCACTGCATCAGATCCGGATGGTGAAATCGATTCATATCTTTGGGAAAAAATTTCAGGTCCGCACGTGACCATGGAGAGGACAAAAACCAATTCATTAAAAATATCCGGTATTACAGAAGGTACTTATAAATTCAGGCTTACAGTGACGGACAATGCCAATGCAAGCAGCCAGAAAGACATAGATGTGATAGCCACCAATGCAAAACAAAATGTACCACCAGTTGTGGATGCAGGAAAAGATGTGGTTATTCATTTTCCTGTCAATAGTATTTCGCTTCAGGCAACAGCAAATGATAATGATGGTTTTATTACTGAATATTTATGGACAAAAGTTTCCGGTGGAAATGCGACTCTTAATAATGCCACGACATCCAATGTATCGATTTCAAATCTTGAACCTGGGAATTATGTATTTCGTGTAACAGTTACAGATAATGATGGAGCTAAAGAATCAGATGAAGTAACTGTGTTAGTTAACAGGCCACCAGTGGCTAATGCAGGACCGGACGTAACCATCAGGTTGCCACAAAACAGTGTAACCATCAAAGGAAGTGCAACAGATCCAGACGGAACTGTAGTTTCATATCAATGGACAAAAATATCCGGAGGTGGAGTAAAAATGTCGGGCACAAATACCCCCACTTTATCATTATCAGGGTTAAAGCAGGGGAACTATGTATTTCGGTTAACAACCAGAGATAATCATAATGCAGTTGGAATAGATGATATTTTGGTAACGGTGAATAAAAAGTAACACCCTGTCAGGGTGGATGCTTCATTATACTTTTTCTTCGATTTGTTCAATAGCTAACTTATCCTCCTCATTGGTATTTGACTTTTGAGGTGGAGGTACAAAAAATTCCGAAGGGTTTTGAATAAACATTTTCAGAACAAGCCACAGCAACTTTCTGCTTTGGTTAAAATTTACCTTTCTTGATCTTATAGCTACAAATAGGGCAAGGCCAAAACTTACAATTAAATTAACCACTCCGATTGCAAGAATTCCCGCAACTGAAACTAAAATAGTCTTCGTTGAAACCAAATCTCCAATACTTGCCATTGCAATTCCAAAATTACCGGATGCAAATGTAATGTGCCGTATATCTATAGGTAAACCTAAAATAATTCCCAGTACACCTGTTGAACCTAAGAATATTCCAAAGAAAAAATTTCCTGCAAGGCTTCCGAGATTCTTATCAATATAATTAGCTACTTTCTGTAATGACTTGTGTCCAATTAATCTCTTTAAAGTATTATGACAAGCAATGCGCTGAGAAATTTTAGAGTACACATTTTTATTATCATAATACCCGGAAATGAGGCCTGCAATAAAAAGATAGACTCCCGCAATAGAAGCATGGAACAAAGATAAACTCCTGATAGGATTGATTTCTTCTATCATTTTAAAAGCTTTTTCAGGATCTGCAAGATGATCCCCTGTGACAAAATAATAAATCCAGCAAAGTATAAATGCCACAGGAAAAGCTATGATTACATTTCCTATTAATGCTATAAATTGTGACCTGCTGATTTTGGCGATGAGGTTAGCTAGCTGCCTTAAACTCTTTTCTTCTCCTTCTTTTGCATCTAATGTTGCAGCTATTTTGGAGGCAGTCATAGCAGGCTGTTTTGTTGCAAGTGTAGCATGTGTCAAATGAATAGTCATGAATCCGATTGAATAATTCATGCTGTACATGAATGCCTGCCCAAACAGAGGAAGCTTTAAATAATAAATTGCTGTTTTAATGATTGTGAGAAACCCAACTATAAAACCTCCACCCAAAGCAGAACGAAACATACTTTTATACTCCTTTTCATTAGAGGTAATATAATGTTCGCCTGTTTTTCCAGCATGTTCAGTAATCTGAAAAGCAAGTAGCTCCATGTTATCAGTCAAAAACTCGCTGAAACTGTTTTTCTTGTTTTCAGCTTTCACAATCTGCTTGAATAACCTGATAGTATATATTTCTTTTTCTTCTTTCGTACCTGCAATAATGTAAAGTAATATGTTTATCCTGGAAATAATCTGAGTGATTCTTTGAAGGATATATGTCAAATCCAAACTTGCTCCGTGAATATTTCTGTTTATCCTGATAGTATGGATGGTGTCAGCGCATTCAGCTAAGGTTTGACGCAATTTGATTAAAGAAACATTTTCAGGAGTAAAATCACCTGATGCAAGGAATGCATCCATCAGAAGATTTTGTTTTAAGAATGGGGACTGCTCGTAATCAGATTCAGGTAATTTGTCCGTGATTTCCGGCTCCAATCCCAGACTTGCAAGTCTATGCGACAAAACAAGCATAGCTTTTCTTGTCTGATTCGTCAGATCTGCGAAAGTTTTTGTGTTATCAGCTAAAATGATGTGTAAAAGCTTTTGCAAAACTTCCTCATTGATGTTGCTAACCCAAAGGTGATCTTTCTTTTTGTGAAACACTTCTGTAACCACCTTTACCAAGTCACTATCTTTATACAGTGGAGGCAAAATTGCTTCATTGATCTTGCGTTTTACTTCTTTAAAGAAACCAGCATTGGAAAGGATGCCTGAGTTAGAAAGGAGCAGGATAATATTTTTCCCTTCAAAAAGTCCGCAAATGTATTGATTAAACAAACTCTTTGTTTGTGGATCCTGGTTGATCAACTCCACAAGACTGTAAAGTTTCTTTTCTGCGGAGAGATAATTTGCTGCATTAGCCGGACGGATTTCAGCAATGATTTTTTTTAAAAGGAGACTGTCCGTTCTTTTTATTTTCGGTAAAAGATTTAGCAGGTCGGTGAGGGTCATAGAAATCGCAATTGCCAGACTCGGAATATAATATAATTACTGCAAATATTCAAATTGGTGGCTGTCTGAATAATTCACAGGAATTTAAAAGAATATTTACTTCTTTTCACTCTCCTCTGACTTCCTGTACTGGCAACACTTCGGAAGTTTTGAATAGACTTCATTATTTGCCTTTGCCATTTCGGTGTCATGGCCGGACTCTGTAATCCATTCAACAACATTTTGGAGATGTATCATGTGTGGATTATAGGTAAGGCTAAGAATTTTTGTTTCTACATCCCATTCTGCTCTTACTATTCCATCCTTCTTCAAAGAGTTTTCAATTCTTTCTTTACACATTGTGCAGTTTCCAAAAACTTTGAAGCTTACTCTTTCAAGATGTAGCGGTTTTGCAGCCGTAATCATCAATACAGCAGCTAAGACAAAAATTAGGTTAAGAAGGTTGTTTAGTTTCATTTTTTGGATATGTTTTGAAACTAAATATAGTAAATTGACGGAAAAGAAGGAAATTAATAATAGTCTATGGTCAAATAATCAATAGTCAGTAGTCCAAACTATTGACTACCAACCATCGATTATCGCTTTACATTTACTGAACAATAAACCTGGAATAATATACAGAATCACCCTTCAGATAAACTTTAAGAATGTAATTACCTGAGCCAAGACTTGAAACATCTATTGAATTATCTTCATGGCTGAATTTTGATTCAAGCATTAATTGTCCGGTTAAATTTAATACCTCCACCCTGGAAATTCCGGGATGCCGGATGTAAAGGAAACCTTGAGCCGGATTCGGGAATATTTGAATGTCTTGAGTACTATTGCTTACTTTTACCCACTTGCTGTAGGTGGTCTTGCCGCCAAAATCCTCCTGTTTGATTCTATAATAATAAATCCCGGATAGAATAGAATGATCGATAAAGCTATAACTCTTTAATGAAGTTCCGCTTCTGTTCGGCAGCACCTCTCCTACTTTTAACGCATTAGTCATATCTTCTGAACGCTCAATAATAAAATGCCTGTTGTTAATCTCTGCAGAAGTTGTCCAATGTAATTCCGGGTTTGATGAATTATTGTAAAAGGCAGTAAACGAAGAAAACTCTACTGACAAAGTAATACCATCAAATTTAAAATAATTGAGATTGAAGCCCGGCACATTATCAAAGAATATTCTGATCACTGAAACTCCGCCTGAAAGATTGACATTTCCAACAACGAGATTAGTATAATTACTCCAGGCACCCGTATTAGGGACACTGATATTTCCTGTAACATTTACTCCGTTTTGCTCAAGGTGAAAAATATTTCCATTGAGAGGTGTTGAAACACGAAAGGTAAGATTATAGGTACCGGTTGCAGCCACATTGACTGTATATTCCAGCCATTCACCTGTAGCTGTCCAGCCTACATCAAATCCCCCTGATGCATCCTGTGTTGGTCCGATATCCACGCTGTACCCATATCTATGGGTTGAACCACCCTGGTTTCCTCCCGAATTATCAAAGTAAGATCCCCCCAGGCATCCAAGATCAAAATCTTCAGCCTGAATAATACCGGGTACAGGTTGCGGACTTCCGGTAAATGATCTTTGAACATTGCTGTTCTGCAATGTTGATATCAATTGAGAAGAGGCCTGAAGCCAGTAGGATTTTTTAAGCTCGTTGATCCAGTTGGCTTCAATTACTGTATTTTGTATCCTTGAATTTCCCCAGCCCTGCCCTGCCCAGGTTGCCTGAGCATCCCAGTCCTGATTGATGTAGCACAATGCTTTTACCACGTCAATGTTTTGCTGAATCTTGTTAAACAACCTTGTAAAGTAACCGCTCCATGCAGCATTTGCATGTGTGGCATTGTCGAGCCTGAAACCTCTGGCCATAGCCTCAGCGATCATAACCGGTTTTCTTTTATTTCTTGCTATAGTAAAGATATCAGCACCTTCAAATCTGTTTCCGTCAAATTCAAAGTGAGAGTATCCGACCCAGTCAACATATTCATCTCCCGGATACCATTGCATAAGATAGTTGACGCCTCCATTGCCTGAAGCTGCCTGCCATACATAAGCCACATTCTGCACATTCTGACTTCTAAATCTGTTGACAATATATATCCATGCATTGCGATACACTGAAGGATTATTGAGGTATTGACCATCAAATTCGTACCCTATTCGCAGGTAAACAGGTTTTGGTGAGATAGATTTAATCCAGTTAGCAAGAGCATCCAGCTGAGCATTGTAAGCTCCCCCTGTAACATTTAATGTATTCTGATGTCCGTCTGTCATATACAGCCCTATGGAAATTACTGAATTGGAAAAATAAGTATTCGCCAGATAATGGCTTGCATGAAGAGGACCGGCTCCCCAATCTACCATGCTATTTAATCCTGCACCTGCAGGAGCAACAAGACTATAATAAGTAGTAATACCTGCAGGCATGTGTGTCCTCAGGTCAGCGTCATCGATATATCCGCTACCATAAATTGTACCTCCTGTGGCGTTACAATCCTGCCCTATAAAGAATAAAACCTTCCCATCCTGTGGTTCATATTTGGCGCATTGGGAATAGGCGATTTGTAAAATAAACAAATGTAAAAGGATAAGGACGATCTTTTTCATAACCAATAATTTAATGTGAAACACAATTGAAAATCATGATGGCTTGGGATCAGGAAAATACCATCCACCAGAATTTTTAATTCATGCCCCGGTATGATCGCCCTTCATGATATGCCGGAATGGATTATTTAAATTCTTATTGTAAATTTAACAATAAGATATAAAAAATGCAATAATTTTTGTGGGAAAGTTTAAAGTTATTAGGCTTAAAGCAGAAAGCGAAAAGTTTAAAGCTTAAAGCCGAAAGATGAAAGACGAATTGGCTAAATCGAATCTGATTAATCTTTTAATCTGATAAATCCGAATCCAGTCTGACTAATTCCAATAAAAAAAAGAGGCCGGGCCTGACCTCCTTTTAACTATAAAAAAAACACACACACTTATAGAGTTTAAAGCTCAAAGTTTAAAGTATAGCTGAAAATCTGATTAATCTGACAAATCAAAATCAATCTGACGAATCTGAATCTTAGTTTTTTCGTGCGATGACTTTTAACACCGACTCAACAATACTTTCAGCTGTAAGTCCGTACTTTCTCATTAGTTGATCAGGTGTACCGCTTTCGCCGAAGGTGTCTTTTACACCAACCATTTCAACCGGGCATGGAAATTTTTGTGTAAGCAATTGTGCGACGCTGTCACCAAGGCCACCATTGAGTTGATGTTCTTCAGCAGTTACACAACAACCTGTTTTAAAAACAGACTGAAGAATGGCATTAGTATCCAGAGGTTTTATAGTATGAATATTAATGATCTCGGCATTTATTCCTTTTTCTTCAAGTATTTCACCGGCCCTTATTGCCTCCCATACGAGATGACCTGTAGCAAAGATGGTAACGTCGGTCCCTTTGTTTAGCAATACTGCTTTACCAATTTCGAACTTTTGATCCGCTGGGGTAAAATTCGGTACAGCTGGTCTACCAAATCTCAGATATACAGGTCCGTCATATTCTGCAATAGCAATCGTCGCAGCTTTGGTCTGATTGTAATCACAAGGATTTATCACTGTCATATTGGGAAGCATCTTCATCATGCCAAGGTCTTCCAAAATCTGGTGTGTTGCTCCATCTTCTCCTAAAGTTAGGCCAGCATGTGAGGCGCATATCTTTACATTTTTTCCGGAGTAAGCAATGGATTGTCTTATCTGATCATATACTCTTCCGGTAGAGAAGTTGGCAAAGGTACCTGTAAACGGTATTTTCCCGCCAATGGTTAATCCTGCTGCAAGTCCCATCATGTTTGCTTCTGCAATTCCTACCTGCACGAAACGATCAGGAAACTCGTTCTGAAAATCACCCATCTTCAGAGATCCGATAAGGTCAGCACAAAGGCCAACTACGTTTGGGTTTTTTCTTCCCAGTTCGAGTAGTCCTGCTCCGAAACCTGAGCGGGTATCAATTTTATCTTTGTATGTATATTTTACCATGATTCAAATTATTTAATTAAATAATCACCAATTGTCTCGGGAAGCTGAGCAAGAGCTTGCTGCAACTGAATATCATTTGGAGCAGAGCCATGCCACTTGTGTGTCCCCATCATGAAGTCAACCCCATAACCCATTTCAGTATGGATTAATATCATTACGGGTTTTCCTTTTCCTGATAATGTGTTGGCAACTTCCAGCACTTCAATAACCTTGTTCATGTTATTGCCTTCTTTTAAAGAAATGACAGTCCATCCGAAAGCCTCATACTTTCCTTTAAGATCCTGCAGGGATAATACTTTGTCAACAGGACCATCAATCTGTTGTCCGTTATAGTCAATAGCAGCAATTACATTATCCACCTGATTATGGGCAGCAAACATGGCTGCTTCCCAAACCTGTCCTTCCTGTTGTTCCCCATCACCCATAAGTACATAGACCTTTCTGTCATCCTTATTCATCTTTTTCGCCAAGGCAGCTCCTATAGCCACGGATAATCCTTGTCCGAGTGAACCTGATGCTATCCTTATTCCAGGCAAATGTTCTGCTGTGGCAGGATGTCCCTGAAGTCTTGAATCAAGTTTCCTGAAAGTACTTAATTCATCTACCGGAAAATAACCTGCACGAGCAAGGACACTATACCATACAGGAGAAATATGTCCATTGGAAAGGAAGAACAAATCTTCACCTTTACCATCCATGGCAAAATCCGGTTTATGCTTCATGATTTTAAAATAAAGCGCGACCAGTAACTCCACACATCCGAGTGAACCTCCAGGGTGGCCGGACTGACATGCATGAACCATACGCAAAATATCTCTTCTGACCTGAGTAGCCAGAGATTCAAGATCTGTGTCTTTAGCTTTTTGAACTTCTAATGCCTCCAGCATAATTGTATTTTTTACACTTAGTTTCTTACATTTTTACTTAATTAATTCTTATCACAGAATCAATACTTAGATTTCAAATACAAAACCTTTGGATTTTAATTCCTGATATCTTTTCTTATCGAATTTAAAGAATCGTGCAGCCCGATGAGCTACACCTGTTTGCGATTCATTTAATTTCACGATAAGGTCCATGGAAAGAATTTTTTTCCTGAAATTTCTTTTATCAAGAGGCATTGAGAGAACTGACTCATACAAAGTTTGCAACTGTGTTAGCGTAAACTTTTCAGGTAGCAATTCAAAACCTATCGGGTAATGACGAACATTTTGTTTCAATCTGGCAAAACCCGCCTGTAAAATATTGCTATGATCGAATGCCAGTGACGGTACTTCAGACATAGGAAACCATTTCACTTCTTCGGCATTGGCTGCAGCTTTAAGATTATAAGCATCGATTTTTATCAAAGCATAATAGGCAATCGAAACTACTCTTCTTAAAGGGAACCTGTTCACATCACCAAAGGTGTGAAACTGTTCCATATAAATATCTTTCAGCCCGGTAAGTTCTTCAAGTATCCTTTTAGCAGATTCTTCAAGGTCCTCGTATTTTCCAACAAATCCTCCGGGCAAAGCCCACTTACCTTTCGATGGTTCTCCGGCTCTCTTAATTAAAAGAATCTTTAATTCACCCTCGTCAAAACCGAAAATTACACAATCTATTGACAAGGTTTCCAGGTATTTTCCTTTAGACATCTGACATGCAAATTTACATCAAATATAAGCTTTTTCATTGATATAAAAAGATGTCTGATTTTGCCCTATTCCTTTCCCTGAGGAGAAAGGAATAGGGACTTGATTAAATATATTGGTTAATTATATTTTCAAACAACTCCTGTCTTCCGCTGATAAGTGCTGGCTCCCCGTTTTTAACTGCAAGGTTTCTCAAATCTTCCAGACCTAACTCACCTTTTTCAAATCTTGCACCTTCACCTGAGTCGAAAGATGAATATCTCTGCTTTCTCATTTTGATAAAATCAGAATTTTGAATTACATCATAAGCCACCATCAAGGCTCTTGCAAATGCATCCATACCTCCAATATGGGCTATAAATATATCTTCAAGATCGGTGGAGTTTCTTCTGGTTTTTGCATCAAAGTTGATACCTCCTGTTTTTAATCCGCCACTTTGGAGAATTACAAGCATGGCCTCGGTCAGTTCATAAATATTAACAGGGAATTGGTCTGTATCCCATCCGTTCTGGTAATCTCCTCTGTTCGCATCAATACTACCCAATATGCCTGCATCAGCAGCTACCTGAAGTTCATGACAGAATGTATGCTGCGCAAGTGTGGCGTGATTCACTTCAATATTTAACTGGAAATCGCCAAGCAAACCATATTGTCTCAGGAAACCTATAACTGTTGCGGAATCAAAATCATATTGATGTTTTGTTGGCTCCATAGGTTTTGGCTCAATAAGGAAAGTACCCTTAAAGCCGGCTTTTCTGCCATAATCCCTTGCCATTGTTAGAAATTTAGCAAGATGATCAAGTTCTCTTTTCATATTCGTGTTCAATAAACTCATGTAACCTTCACGTCCTCCCCAGAACACATAATTCTCTCCACCTAATTCAATTGTAGCATCAATAGCAGCTTTGACCTGTGCACCTGCATGACATACTACATTAAAATCCGGGTTGGTAGCAGCACCGTTCATGTAACGGGCGTTAGAAAAGCAATTCGCAGTACCCCAAAGTAGTTTTATACCTGATTCTTTTTGTTTCTGCTTAGCATAATCAACCACCCTGGCAAGATTTTTTTCTGATTCGATTACTGATTGTCCTTCAGGAGCAATATCAAAATCATGCCAGCAATAATACGGGATCCCGATTTTAGAGATAAATTCAAATGCAGCATCCATTTTATCAAATGCCTGCCTGATAGGATCGTTGCTTTGCAACCATGGGAAATTTTTTGTTCCACCACCAAAAGGATCTCCTCCTGTTCCGCATAGTGTATGCCAGTAAGCTACAGCAAACCTAAGGTGTTCCTTCATGGTTTTATTGCCTATGACCTTGTTTTCATCATAGAATTTAAATGCTAAAGGATTGGTAGAATTCCTTCCTTCAAATTTGATTTTAGAAATACCCTTAAAGAATTCTTTGTCTCCAAGAGTAACAGATGTTGCCGGATTTTTTTCTTTAACAAGTGTCATAAGCGTTGGTGTTAAGTGGAAGTATATTTTTGTGATTAACTTAATGTAAATTTAACACTAAGTAATTTTAAAAGCAAGCATTTCCAAAGATTTTTTTGAAAACACCAGAAAACAGGAGATATACAAACTGATTATAAGTGCATTAAAACAATTCCTAATAGGACTTAAAACATTTTTTATCCAATATTAATTGTATATAATTATATTTTAGTGTACTTTTAACAATAACTAATGAAAGTTTTCCAATAAACAAGCCTATGAAAACATATATACTAATCCTGATTTCAACATTATTAAGTATATCCGCCAGACCACAGGAGATATTCCCGGGCGGAATTATTGGAGTAGGCGGTAGTTATAATGCCACCTATTCTCCTTCTCCATGCGCTTTCGCCAAAAGGCCTATAGGTAACACTCCGGGAATAACAAAAGCTTCAACATATCCCGGACCATTTCAGACGCACAACTGGTGGAACTCTGCCTTATGGAATGTGGATTACAGTTCAAACACTAAAGATCTACATTCAGACCATATGCATCCTCACCCTTTAATACTTGATGCTGTATCCAACGGTCTGGTTTTAAGACATAGAACTAAAGATTATATGAGTGATGTCGATGTATCCAATTACTACGTAGCAGATCAGGATGTGAGAGTGTATTTGAAAAATAAAACCGCCACTCGCACTAATGTTGAAGATTATGGACACTGGCATGTAAAGATGGTACAGGAGACGGGTGGTGGTGACAACCTTCATTTTACAGGCGCCGCAGGATGTCCTTATGTGTTTTTCCAGAAAGAAGGAAATGCCGACCCAATGATTTATGGTGCAAACATCAGGGTATTTGCCACTAATGCTAGTGCAATAGGCTTTACAGTAAATTCAAACGCTTTCTTCTACCCAGATGTTCATTACGCATTATTTATACCCAATGGAACACAGATTAGTATTAATAACGGAAGCAGTTTTATCAATCATACCACACTAACAGCAGATCAAAACATATTTAATGATATTCAGATCAGACTGCCATCCGGAGTAGATTACTTTTCTGTTGCATTATTGCCTCAAGCCTCTATCTCAGCATTGACATTATTTACTACTCATGCATTCAATTTTATTACCGGCACAGACTTTAGTTATTTTTATCATGAAAATACTGCCGCCGTAACTAATATATTCACTGCAACGACAGTTGCCAAAGATGGAACAGCAAACGAAGGAACACTGCAGGCTTTATACCGGCACCAATATCTTTATTCTCCTGAAGCTACTACTCAAAATACAGGTTATACTTATATGTCACCTCGCGGACCAATGCAATTGATAAAGGGAAATAATTTCAATACCATTATGAAACACCATGGTATTCTCCCAAGTCTTGCATTCGCAAGCAAAGCAGACAAAGCAAGACTTTTTACTTTGTGTACAGAATACTCTAACAGCCCGGAAATCAGTAATCCTTCATCTTTCACCGGTGACAGTTATAATGTATTCATCATGATTTCACAGGCAGCCAGAATAGCTGAAATCGCACATCAGGTTGGCAACTACACCGCAAGAAACAGATGTCTTGATGCGGCCAAATATCATATTGAAGACTGGCTGACTTCCCCTTCTACTGAACACTGTAAACTTGTGCATTATTCAACTGATTTTAACTGGATGACCTATTACCCGGATGCATTCAATGCTGACATTGGAATGCATGACGCCCATTTTGTAACCGGCTATCTCATATATGGTGCAGCCATGGTAGGAAGGTATGAAAAGAAAAGGACAGGCAATATGAATTGGGTTAACAGTTGGAAGCCTATGATCGACCTGCTGGTAAGAAATATAAATGACTGGAACAAGACCTGCGCTTCAACTCCTTCTGACCCATACAACCCCTGTTTTCCATATCTCCGATTCTTTGATCCATATGCAGGCCATTCATGGGCACATAGTTATACCGAAAACCAGGAATCGGTTTCAGAAGCTGTGCAATTTGCCGCAGGAGCCATGATGTGGGGAGAAATCACAGGTAACATAGCTATGAGAGACATGGGAGCCATGTTATTTGTCAATGAATCGGAAGCAGGAAGGCAATACTGGCATGATGTGGACAATACCAATGTCAATAGAGCTCCTTTCTCTCATGAATACCCCTATAATCATGCAGGGATCGTTTATAAATGGGGCGCAGCTTACAGATGTTTTTTCGGTAACGAGCCTTACCAGTTTCATGGGATCACGTACTGGCCAATCACAGGAGCATCGGTATGGATGGGAGTAAATCCTGCCGGAGCTGAAAGAAACTACAATGATTTTCTTACTGCTTACGGAAAAAATGTATCTGGTACAAATGCTGAAGATTACTGGACATCTGAAATGCTTAGTTACATGGCATTATTTAATGCAAGTGCTGCACATTCAACCTTTATACCTGCAGTATTAAATAACCCATCAGTATTTGATAAAAATGCAGTATATAAATCACACCAGATAAATGCTTACCATTGGATAGGAACTCTGGACAGTGTCGGAAGAGTAGATGCTAATACCTCTGCTGATATAGCCTTTTATTCGGTATTTGTTAAGGATAACTGCAAGCATTACATGATTTATAATGCACCGAATAATCCTGCCAGACAGGTAAAGTTTTCTGACGGTCAGGAATTCACCGTTCCCTCGGATACTTTAATTGTTTTTAAAGTCTGTTCATCAACCTTACCTGTACAACTACTAAATTTTAGTGCTGCTAAGAAAGGTACTGATGCAGATATTTTATGGCAAGTAATCGGAGAAGAAGAAAATACGCATTATGTCCTTGAAAAAAGTAAGGACGGAAAAAGCTTTTTCCCATTGGCAGAAATAAAAGGAAGGGGGGCTTATACAGGTATTTATGATTATCTTTATCATGACCCACTGTTGTTTTCCGGGAACACGTTCTACAGACTTAAAATTGACGAGCCTGAATCCGCAGCTTCATACAGTAAGATAGTGGTTGTATCGAATAATTCAATCGCTTCAGTATCCGAACTGTTCCCCAACCCTGCTTCAACACATATCAACTTTTATATTTTTGATCCGGAATATGACTGGATCGACTATATCATTACAGATATTTCCGGCAAAGAAATAACCAGAGGAGGATCAGAAGCTTCAGTAGGAACAAAAATCAGTATTGATGTTTCGAGTTTATCCTCAGGCGCATATTTTCTAAATCTTAAAGAAGATAAATCCGGCAGTGTGGTTATTAAGAAATTTGTGAAGTAACATTAGGAGGAAACATCAGATTGGTCGGCAGACCACCTGACAGCCCTCAGAGCGGGAGTTGAGCTTCTTTAAGTATTCCTCGGCCTGATCCTTTGAGAAGGCTTCGACTCCGCTCAGCCTGACCGCTTTTTTAACTTCACCCTAAACTTCTAACATCTTATTTTAATTTGTTATCTACGAAGTTATTTATTTTATCAGCCTGACAGTTACCTATACCTTATTCAACATTTAACATTTAATGCCATTAAGTTAAGCATGTAAATAATCTGAAAACCATTATCTTTGTTAAAAAATAATGCCCGGTAATAGGAGCCGGGCATAGCAACATAAATTTTAAATATGAAGTCCTCG
>JBKBUF010000048.1:0-19188 GCA_046290815.1 Cytophagaceae bacterium
GGTCGCATTGCTGGTCATCACACAGCTGACCTGATCTCCGTTGTTTAAATTATTCCTGGTTAAAGTAGCTCCTGTTGCTACATTTGTACCATTTATTCTCCATTGATAGGTTGGAGCTGTTCCTCCGTTGGTTGGTGTGGCAGTAAATGTTACAGAGCTACCTGAACAAGTTGGATTAGAACCGCTGGTGATGGCTATGCTCACTGAAGGTGTCACTGATGCAGTAACTGTTATGTAATTGGTTTTAGTTTCCGTTGCTGCTCCGCCATTTAAACTTAGGGAAACTGTCTTAGTTCCTGCTGTACTATATGAAACATTGTGAGGCCCCGCTCCTGTTGCTGTAGCAGGATTGGCTCCTGAACCAAAGTTCCATGAATAGGTAGTTCCTGAGCTTGTGCCAGTTGAACTACTGGTAAAGGTGATGTTTGTACCTGTACAGGTGTTTGTCTGGTTTGCCGAAAAATTCGCTACAACCGCAGGAGTCTGAGTACAATTATCTCCTATTCCTATCCAGTTAATATCAATATTGCCGATAAATGCGGTGTTATAAACTCTTCCTGATGTGCCCGTAACAGGCCAGGAAGCAAAGCCCGGATTCACCATAAAGGAAAGTCTTGATATAATTAAACTGTCAAGCATACCGGGACTGGCTCCATAAAGATTTCTGAATCTTCCTGAGTAGTTAATGGTAAATGTCTGGTAAGAGGTAGTTAACTCCAGGTTATTCAAACCAGCCATAGCATCTGTAGTTCTTCCATTGATATCGGCCATAGAGATACTCAATAAGCAATTCGCAGAAGCTTTGGCTCTGATCCTTAGTACAGGTTTGTTGGAAGAACAACCGAAGTTTAATGGTTGAGCGGCAGCGCCGTTATTAATAGTGTAATTGAAGGCATCCCATTCATTATGTCCATTGGTGGTTATTCTCCAATCTGTTCCTGATTCAGAATGAGCAAAGGGTCCTGTTAGAGGACTGATCCAGCTGACTGTATTGTTATCGTAATCATCGGAGAATAAACATCCGGCGGGTGAATAAGCCACATTAATGTAATCTGTCCTCGTTCTGGTATTGCTTACTCCATTGCTGGAAACAACCAGGCTTACAGTTTTCAATCCGTTGCTACTGTAAGTAACCGTATGCGGGCCTACACCGGTTGCAGTGGCAGGATTGGCACCGGCACCGAAGTTCCAGCTATAGGTAGAACCTGCAGGAGCATTGGAAGTTGTATTGGTAAACACAACACCTTCGCCAGTACAAACTACTGTTTTGTTGGCATCAAAGTTTGCAACAATGTTCGTGGAAGGAGAACAATTATCCCCTATACCGATCCAATCTATATCAACTCTTCCTGCGAATGCAGAATTATATACTCTTCCTGATGTTCCTGTTATCGGGTAACTAAAATAAGCTGGATTGATGGCAAGTATCAGGTCTGTAATATTAGTACTATCAAGAATGCCGGGATTTCCACTGTAAAAATTTCTGAACCTGCCTGCAAAATCTATAGTGAAAGTTTGGTAGGTAGTGGTCAACTCCAGATTCATGGCATTATAATTATCTACAGTACGTCCATTTCCATCTCTCATGGACAAGCTTAAAAGACAATTAGCCGAAGCTTTGGCTCTGATCTTAACCACAGGTTTGTTGGCAGCACATTGAAAGTTAAATGATGAAGCTATAGAACCGTTATTTAACTGATACCGGAAATTATCCCATTCTCCATAGCCATTGTTGGATACACGCATTTCACCGGCGGTTTCTGCAAAGGAGAAAGGCCCGGGAATTATCCAGCTTACAACATTGTCTGTAAAGTCATCGGAGAAAATACAACCTGTTGGTGGATTCTCTATTGTAATATAGTTGTTCTTGGTATTAGTGTTAGTACCATTGGCATTTGTTACAGTCAGACTCACGGTTTTTTGTCCTCCTGTAGAATATCTGACATTATGAGGACCCACACCTGTAGCTGTTGCAGGTGTTGCACCTGCGCCGAAGTTCCATGAGAAAGTTTCATTTCCTACCTTATTCAAACTTTGATCAGTGAATACTATGACATTTTGAGTACAGGTGGAAAGTGGCGTTGCTGAAAAGTTAGCTACAGGAGCAGAATTACTTTGAGTTACTACATTGAAAAAATTCAGATTGACCCCACCGGTATTGAAGTGAAATCTTACAAGATTCATTCCTTCAGGAAGGATAACGTCTCTTACCTGAACCGTTGACCAGGTTTGCCATTCTCCTGTTGGTGGCAATGCAATATTCGATTTTGCAAGCTGTTCATTCACTAGTATGTTGATATTTCCATTTCCCTGGCCTGCCACTCTGAATTCAAAAGTGTAGGCGCCTGCTGTTGTAACATCAATCAGATAATCCACCCAGTCACCCGCATCGGTATGAGAAACATTTTGTCCCCCGCCTGCATCCTGACAAGTTTCCAATTGAGTCCTGTTTCTACGGTAATGGTTTTCGGCTTCGATTCTTCCCGGAGCAGGGTATCTTTTTGCGATTGGCCTGTTCAGATAATTTTCTCCTAATGGAGTTAACTGTCCGTTAGCTCCTAAAAGATTAATCTGCGGATTTGCTGATGATCTTCCGGTAAACCAGGAATATCTGAAAATATCAGGATCATTTTCATAAGCATTCACCACATTATTCATCCAGGTAGTTTTTGCACTAAGCGTACTGCTATACCAATCAGCAAACTCCGTAACCCAGATTGGACGGCCCCATCTTTTCAGATTATTGGAAAGACTAATAGCGCCACCACCGGATCCAGCTGCCTCATAAGTGTGAAAGGCAATATAGTCTACCCAGCAGTTTGGACATGCTTCGAAAAATCGTCTGTGCCATTCATTAGGATCATAGAATTCAGGAGGACATGCAGAACCTCCGCAGTAGGCAGGGCATGCACTTACAATTTGCAGTCCCCGAGCAGCGGCAATTTGTTCCAGTCTTCCCCAGACACTGGCAGCAAATTCCGGACTCATATTAGCTTCTACATAAAAGTTTGGTTCATTATAAGCCAGAAGGTATTTTGCTCCTTGTGGAATTCTGGCGATGACATCGTTGACATTGAAGTTATTGTTCCAGCACATCGGTACAAATTCTACCCCCAGAGATGCGTAATATGCTCTAAGGTTTACATCCGGTCGGTCAGACCAGTTGTACCACCAGGAAATACCGGGACTTAAGGCATTCATATCTTCCAATGAATGACCTCCGTATGCAATACCCCTTTTGGGACTGCGCTGTGCTAATGCAAGGTTAAGAGAGAGAACCGTTAGCAGAAGCAGGAATAGTAGCCTTTTATTCATAATCTTTGTTTTCGCGTTTTTAAAAATCCTGCTTAAACAATTCGATTATTTCTTCATTATTCCAATTTTTTTTATGAATAAACTTATATTTTGAATTGAAAACAGAGAGAAACGAAAGATGGTAGCGTCGGTTTGAAAACAAGAAATTTACCTGGTATATAGTGAATTGAATGAGGCTGACAAGGGCTTGTCCTAGCTAGATAGCAATCAAAAAATACCCTGTCAGGGTCGACCCTGACAGGGTGTTTTTTTTTGATGGAATTTAAGCTTAAGCTAGAAGCGTTATATACTGAATGGGTTGTAAATCTTTTCTGATGCAGCGTTACTCGCTATTTCTGTAATTAGGCAAACTCAATACTTCTATTTCAATTTTGAGTAATGTTAATTTCATGGAGTTCTTAAATTCATTTACCTGAATACCTCCTGTTTCCAGTTTAAGAATTTCATTTGAAAGGCTTTGAACCAGTACTTCGAGGTATCTTAATTTAGCATTATCAAATTTATTCTTACCTGATTCATTATAAGGTGAATTACCCTCTTTTCTGTGAATTTTCATAGCTGTGATATTTATCAAATATAACAAAATGCCCAAATAAATTTAACATAACAACCAAAATTAATTACCACAAAGCGATTAATTGAAGGGCGCAAAGTAAGAATTTTGTGGGCATGATCCATTTGGGAAAAGAAATTGAAAAAAGAGTAAAGGAACTTAATTATCCTGTAAAAGAGCTGGCGAAACAGTTAAATACTTCTAGGAACAATATTTACAATATTTATAGCAGAGAAAGTATTGACACAGCTTTGCTGGTGAAAATAAGTGAGGTACTAAAGTATGATTTCTTTCAGTTTTTTATTGATCAGACTAAATATACCTCAGAAGTTGAAGATCTAAAAAAACAAATTGAACTTCTAAAAAAAGAAATTGAATATCTTAAAAAAATAAATGTCCTTCTGGAAAAGGGTGTGAAATATAAAAAAGGGTAATTTAAAATATAATCTCCCCATCGTCCAACCAACACCCTGTCAGGGTCCCACCCTGAAAGGGTGTTGGTTTTAATACCTCCTACTCCTCCTCAAACTCCAGCTCCGCATCCTTCTCCCAAATCTCCATCTCGCAAGGCTTGCAGTTGAACTTCAGTTTATATTCCACTTCACCATGGTTCAATACCAGGGGCTCGGTAAGTTTTTCACCCATCGTGTCTCTTTGGTATCTCGGACATTTATTGAGCTCATACTTCACACAGTATTTGGTAACCATCACCCTTGACTTGCCCGGGTCCCATTGCAGCTCAAATGCCTTTTCAATTTCTTTCACACCATGACGATGGTAAAAGGCACGGGCCATTTTATTCGAAACGTTATAGGTAAAATCCAACTGTGATACAGGATATGGATGATCAGTTTTGGTGATCTGGAATTCTTCACGGTGATACTCGTTTACACGAACATCCATCAATTGTTCAAGCACGGTCCTTCTTATTTCATTGATTTTAGAAATAGGAATAAACCATTCTGCACTTAAATTAACTTCAATCTCATCCACTATAAAAGGAGTATTTCCGGTTTTGGATAGATTCTTTTTAATTCCTGAAATGGTTTCACCACTTTTACTTACTTCTTTATTGATGTTAAGAACGGAGCTGGATTGATGACCGTCTTCATCAATAGCAGTTAACATAAAGCCATCAGTGGTTTCAGAGAAAATCAGCTTCACTCCTATTTTTCTTATAGCACTATCCTCCCTTTCCACCAATCTGTTAAACTCGGCATCGTAGTTACGATAGATCATCGTACCTTCTTTAATACTCTTCTCACTGTTTAATATTACTAAATTATTAATGATACCATTAACTAATGCGCCGTCGGCTTGTCCTTCTTCATTGATAAAATACAAACCATCACCATTGTTCAAAAGGTCGGAGTTTTCAATGAGGTAACCTTTCCCTTTCATTTCCTTTACCTCTCCTATTGCCTGGCCCTGTGATTTAGGGGTATCCCATGAACCGATTTTTTCTTTTCTTTTATTGACAAAATAGTCGGTATAACCTCTGTTGAAACTGCGGTCTAGCTCTGCGTCGAAGTTGTAAAAAGTTCTGCCTGATGACGCTTTCTGATAATTTTCATTGTTCTTCAGAAAAGCATCAAGTCTTTTCCTCAAATAAGACACATTGTTTTTTACATAAACTATGTCCTTTAGTCGGCCTTCAATTTTAAAGGAGGTTATCCCTGCTTCAATGAGTGCAGGTAGCTGATCACTTAGGTCTAGATCTTTGATGGATAACAAGTGGCTGCTTTCAATAAGCGTAGTGCCTGTACCATCCACCAGTCTGTAAGGTAATCTGCAGTTTTGTGCACATGAGCCTCTATTGGCGCTACGTTCACCATTGGCAATACTCATGTAACAATTACCACTAAAAGAAACGCACAAAGCTCCGGTTACAAAAAACTCCAGCTCTACATCTGTAGCATTTCTGATATCTTTTATCTGGTCAAGATTAAGTTCTCTGGCAAGAACAACGCGCTTAATGCCGGCATCGGCAAGGAATTTTACATGTTGCGGGTCTCTGTTATTAGCTTGCGTACTGGCATGTATTACTATTGGCGGAAGATCCATCTCAAGAATCGCCATGTCTTGTATAATCAAAGCGTCCACCCCTATGTCATACAATTCATATATTAATTTACGACAGGTTTCTAATTCGTTGTCGTAAAGAATGGTATTAAGAACAACGAACACCTGACATTTAAACAAATGTGCATATTGCACCAGCTGTGCAATATCTTCGACCGGATTGGTGGCATTGCTCCTTGCACCAAATTGGGGAGCGCCAATATATACTGCATCAGCTCCTGCATTAATGGCTGCCATGCCCTGATATAAATTCTTGGCCGGAGCAAGAATTTCAATTTTCTTTTTCATACGGAACACAAAGTTCTGAATTTATAGACTCAAAACCTACCTGATTTTGAATTAATCATTCGGTTAATACATATTGCAACATCTTCAAAAACAGATAAGTTTGGTTTAATCTACAAACATCCGAAGTTTTTGCTTACTTCTGAAATAGGTCATCCAAATTAAGATTTTTTAATGTGAATTAAAAGTTACCTATTGAAATACAGTACGATAAGCCTTTGCATGAAGGTATTATTACTATCAAGTTAAATTTAACTTATCTTTAGGGCTCTATAATGGCATAAAATGAATAGCAGAAATTCCAATAAATCCCAGGCAAAATCTTCCAATGGACCTTCCTTTAAAGTTAATGCTGCCTCTGAACTGATGAAATTTCTTCTTGATGTGATGCCCAATAAAAGCAGAACAGAAATTAAATCATTGCTAACAAACAAACTGGTGCATGTAGATGGTAAACCGGTAAGCCAGTACAATGCTCCTTTATCGGTCGGACAAGAAGTAAGTATTGGTAAAGGCAGTTCCAGGTCTGAGACGCAGCTACCGGGAATCAAAATTATTTACGAAGACCAACACCTGATTGTAATTAATAAAGAGGAAGGTTTGTTGTCTATGGCCACTGAAAACGGCAATGATGAAACTGCTTACAATCTGCTAAGCAGCTACGTAAAGTCCCAACACTTCAGCAATCGAATATTCATCGTTCATCGTCTGGATCGTGATACTTCCGGAGTTATGTTGTTTGCCAAAAGTCAGGAAGTACAACAATTATTGCAACTGGACTGGAACAATAATGTCACAGAAAGAATTTATCTGGCCATAGTAGAAGGTATTCCTTCAAAAGAAAAAGATACTATCATTTCTTATTTGAGAGAAAGTAAGGCATATAAAATGCATTCAAGCACCAAACCTATAGAAGGAGCGCAAAAAGCCATTACACATTATGAGATAGTAAAAACTGCTAATTCATTCAGCCTGCTTAAAATTAATCTGGAAACAGGAAAGAAAAACCAGATCAGAGTTCATATGCAGGATATTGGCCATCCTGTAATTGGAGATAAAAAGTATGGTTCAACAGCAAATCCTATTAAAAGACTTGGACTTCATGCATGGGTTCTGGCTTTTAGTCACCCTGTAACTAAAGAAGAAATGAGATTTGAAACTGAGCTGCCTGGTAAGTTTAAGAGAATATTTCCAGATGGTATTAATCAGTTGTAATAATTATATAAAAGATGCTATTTCATTGTTGGAAACAGCATCTTTTACAAAACAAGATTTAATTAATGAGGCTGTAACTCCTTCTCGGTAATAATGCCTAATTGCATCATAAGTCCAAGATTGTCTCCCACGCCCCAATGATCTGTTATTTTGCCATTTGATATTTTGAAAATATCTATATTTTCAAAAGCTACCTTCTTATTGGTAGGCGGAATTTCTTTTAATTTTCCTTTTTGTGTTCCTTTAAAAACAGAATATACTACATACTTCTCTCCATCCCCAAACAGTTCTTTTATTTCCACCTTCAGGTCCGGAAAAATTTTCTTGTATTTAGCCAAAATTGATTTTACACCTTCCAGCCCTTCTTTTTCTGAATTGAACGCAGGGTCAGGAGTATGTTCATTAATGTTGGCATCAATATATTTATCCAGTTCATCAAGATCTCCCGATTCCATAATTCTGAAGACGTTTTTGATTAATTCTAAATTCTTGTCCATAGCATCTATTTTATAAGAGTAACTTAAATGAAACAATCGATGTTCTGCTATTTTTATTTTGACCGGATACTTGTCCTATACCAAAGGGTGAAAAAATTATGATAATATCAGTGCTAATAGTAAGTTGAATTTTTAGTGAAATACGAGGAAAGCTTAAATTTCTAATTACATAAAAAGTATTACTTTTACTTTAAAATAAACAAATGTTACATCGCAATTTTACAAAAAGTATATTATGAAAGCTTTTACCAAACATCGATACGGTGGACCCGAAGTTTTAAAGCTTGAAGAAGTAGATAAACCAGCTGTTAAAGACGGTCATATCCTTGTAAAAATCAAAGCAAACTCAGCTAATCCTGCAGATTGGCACATTATAAGAGGCAAGCCATTTTTCGCTCGTTTTGTATTCGGACTTTTTAAACCTAAAGAAAAAATTGCAGGAGCGGACTTCGCTGGTGTTGTTGAACAGGTAGGAAATAATGTATCTCACTTTAACGTCGGGGACAAAGTTTTTGGTGAATCTCTTGATGGACGCGCTTTTGCTGAGTATATATGCATATCTCCGGATGTCTGCGGAAAGATGCCGGAAGGAAAAGATTTTGCAACGATGGCCTGTACTCCTATCGCAGGTTTAACCGCCTTGCAAGCCTTGATTACTCACGGAAAACTTAATAATGGTGAATCGGTATTGATCAATGGTGCCTCTGGTGGTGTTGGACATTTCTCTGTCCAAATCGCAAAAGCCTATGGTGCAAAAGTTACAGCAGTATGTTCAGGTAGAAATGTCGAGTTTGTTAAGTCCCTCGGCGCAGATCACGTCATTGCTTATGACAAAGAAAATATCCATGAACATAATGGCAAATATGACATGGTATTAGACACCCATGGAAATCTTTATCTGAATGATTTTATCCGTATGGGAAAAAGAGGCGTCGTAACAGGTTTTACTTCCATAGGTCACATGATATCTATTCAGCTAAAAAATACATTTAAAAAATATCCTTTAGCTCAATTTACTGCAGGAGCTAATACCAGGGATCTTGAGACTTTAGCTCAGTTAATTGAAAAAGGAAAAATTAAGGTTCATATTGAAAAGTCTTATTCTTATAATGAAATACCTCAGGCTATTAGTTACATTGAGGCTATGCATACCAGAGGAAAAGTCGCAATGCTATGGCATGAAAAATAATAAACTGCTTGATTTAAGAAAGAAGAAAATTTATAAAAGCCCAGGCTAATCTTAACTATAGCCTGAGCTTTTTACCTCAATGTATCACTAGTCTTCTGGTATCAGCTTCTCCTCCACATTCAATAGTCATCACATAAAATCCTTTTGGAATATCACTTGTGTCAAGTAAAAATATATTCCTGCCTGAACTGATGTTATACTTCAAAGACCTGATTTCTTCCGAAAGCGCTGTAGATATTTTTATTAAGGCCTCACCTGTAGTCTGGGCTTCCAACTCAAGGAAAATAAAAGATGTTGCCGGATTAGGATACACATTTAGCCTTCCCATAGAGGTGTTTTTAGCTGTCGTAGGAAGGTCCCTGACTTTTACTATTTCTAACAACGGACGGTTCTGCGCTGCCTCTTTGGAATTCCACCAGGTTTGTGGTGCAGTCACTGTTATGTTTCTTAGCTGAAAGGATATCAGATTAATCTCCTGCTCCTTCACTGTTGTAACATAATCCGATACTGTCCATGAATAATAAGAATTTATACCGTTGGCAGGTATGCTCTGTTGATCAAGCATGGTGGCAGAAGCCGCAGGCTTATTTGCAAAAGTTATGGTATTTTCATTCCAGCCAGTGTTTGTGACAGGATATACCGCAGCTGTGATGGTTTCCGTATTTTGAATATTATACAATCTCAGCCTTGCATTGGTAACAGTTCCTGTGATTCCACTCATATCAAAGGTTAAAAATGTTTCCCGATTAAAACCGTCTCCGGGGTTTCCTGAATTTTTAATAGCCAGAATATTCGGATCTGTAGTGCCATGAGTAATGTTTGCACTAGCTCCATCTCTTACATAGGCATCATGAATTGGTGAAAGACGAATTGTATCCAACTCTACTTCTCTGTAGTTTGCTGTGTAGGTAACATTGTTATCCTGGACGGTGATGGTTTGTGATGCATTACCACCATGCTGCCAGTTATCAAACAGATAGGTCTTCCCATTAAGCGTCTGAATATTGTTTACGGCAAGGCTTCTTGACATACCCACTACTGATAGTACCGATGCAGGTGTGCTTATTGGCTGGTCATCTAATACAGCAGTAAAGCCCTGAGGATTTGTATTAATGGTGAAAGTAGACTTCCTTGGCAATAGTTCGATATAGGTAGTATCGGTTAGTCCGTTGGCATCATTCACTACCAGATAAAGACGGTACCAAATGTCATGATCTGTTTCTCCAACTGTCGGAATAGTATAGGTACCGGATTTAACACCTGTGGCAAATGCAGGTCCGTCATGAAAGTGCGTGTTATGATGTAGTACAATAAACCACTTAAAATTTGCTGCCGGCAATGTTCCATCTTCCTCGTCCGTACCTTCACCGGAGAAGCTGATTACATTTCCTGCCCTGAACAAGGTATTATTAGCCGGAGAGGTTATTTGGGCAACCGGCTTTGCATTGAAAGCCGTTACGGTAAGTTGTACCTGAACACTTGTAGTGTTACCATGCGCATTGGAGATATACACACTATATTGTCCTGCATCCCCGGGAACTGTGCTGTTAATGGTATAGGTTGAAGTATTGGAATTAGGAATATTTACACCATCCTTTCTCCACTGATAGGTTATAGGCTCAGCTCCTGATACGGAGACGGAAAAACTTACCGGTTGTCCTGCCGATACTGTTTGAGGTGAAGGCTGCATGGTAATTACCGGTTCCGCATTACTGCTATAGTTTAATCTATAAACCCTTCCCTGTGCTCTGTGCAGGTAATATAGATATCCGTCGTTTCCTAAGGTTAACCCAAGGATATCACCACCCATTAATTTAGAGAATGGCGCTCTGGTATGACTGGCATCTAAAGTATTGATCCATGAATTGCAAAGCTCCATAAAGAAATATCTGCCAATATACTGACTCGGATAAACAGAAACAGCAGGGTTATAAAACACTCCACCAACGATGGCACAACCTATATGGTCATTATTCGGATTCCATGACGGATCGTGACCATAGGCATAAACCGGATTGGTAAAATTCGGATAGGTGCTTTGGTTGAACATACCCTCGGTGGTAGGCCAACCGAAGTTTAAGCCTCCTGTAGTGGCCACATTTATCTCCTCCCAGGCATTCGCACCTACATCATTAATATATAATTGACCTGTTGTAGGATGAAATGTGAATGTATATGGATTCCTTAATCCATAAGCCCAAATTCTTTTTGCTGCAGCGCTGGGGTTGGAGAAAAAAGGATTATCCGAAGGGGTGGTACCATCATCATTAATACGAAGAATTTTTCCATGATGGTTTGTAAGGTTTTGCGCATATGATGGAACAGCATTCTCTCCGGTCGCTATGTATAATTTACCATCCGGACCGAAATGAATTGCGCCGCCATTATGATTCCCGGCATTCAGGTCGTCCAATCGAAGAATCAATACTTCAGAAGATGCTGTTATTATATCTCCGTTTACCGTAAACCTGCTGATTCTGTTATGCGCCGGGCTTCCCGGAACTGTATAATAAAGGTAGATATAGTTATTGGTAGTAAACTGGGGATGAAATGCTATTCCCAGTAAGCCCCTTTCAAACCAGGAATCAACAGTTAAACTCAGTGCCGGGGTTGTCAGCAGTGCCCCGTTTTTGTAAATTCTGACAACTCCATTTTGCTGACAAATGAAAATTCTTCCATCCGGAGCAAAGGCCATCACGGTTGGATTGGCAATACCTGTCGCTAATTGCACCTGAGAAAATCCTGCAGGAAATACCTGAGCTGTGGATTGCTGCATAAAGATTATGACGGTAGCCATTGAAAGAAAAACATTCCTGAAAAAAGTTTTCTTTGAATTTAAAGTAATAGGTTTTTTCATATTTGGTGTGTTTTTAAAAAATGTGAAATTATTATAGAGAGACTTATTAACTTTCAATTTTCTGAAAATAATACCAGGTACTATTGTAAAAATTACTCTTTCAAAATCAAAAGAAGTAAACAGATGCTGTATATTCCAATAAACTGAGAAAGGTAAATGCGAATTGAAAATTGAGTCCTCAGTTATTTGATTATTAATAACCCTCAATCCCCCTTGTATTTTAAATATTTAGCTAAAATATTTATATTATTTATAAAAAATATCCATTCTCCAGGCCGCATTTTTAAAATTTAAAGGTCATGTTATTGGTGACATCATTTAAAAACTAATAGCCCCCTTATATGAAAACAAACAAGTACTTATTAATCAATTTTTTATCAAAAAAACTTATTCTTCTTTTACTAGTCCTTTTTCCTTTAGCTTTGATGGCGCAATATCCTGCCGGATCTCCGGTGGCCATTAATGGTAAATTAAAAATTGTAGGAAACAAACTAAGTAACGAATGTGGAAACCCTGTACAGTTACGAGGGATGAGTTCTCACGGAGTACAATGGTTTGGCAACTGCTATACCACCTCCGCCCTTGATGCTCTGGTAAATGACTGGAAAATTGACATTTTCAGAATAGCCATGTATGTCCAGGAAGGTGGCTATGTAAATAATCCTACATATTGGAAAAACTGGATCGATAATATGGTCAACGAATGCGGTAAAAGAGGAATCTACTGCATGATCGACTGGCATGTGTTAACGCCCGGAGATCCTATGGCAAACATCAACGAAGCCCGTGATTTCTGGACTTATATGTCATCAAGACATAAAGGAAAAAACCATGTACTATATGAAATCTGTAACGAACCTAATGGTGTCGACTGGAACAGAGTAAAACAATATGCAGATGATATAATCCCGAGAATAAGAGCTAATGATCCATCTACCATCATTATATGCGGTACCCCGACCTGGAGTCAGGATGTGGATATTGCTGCAAATAATAAATTAAATTACAGTAATATAATGTATGCGCTTCATTTTTATTCAGGAACGCATTCTGATTGGTTAAGAAATAAAGCAAATACAGCTTTGTCCAAGGGTATTGCAATATTTGTGACAGAATTCGGTACCAGTCTCGCATCCGGTGACGGAGGTCCTTATCTTCAGGAAGGTGACAGATGGATGAGTTGGATGGCCTCTAATAATATCAGCTGGTGCAACTGGAGCTTTGCAGACAAAGCAGAAGTTTCTGCAGCGTTAACATCAGGAGCTTGTGGGAAAAGCGCATGGAACAGCACTTCAACATCCGGTACCTGGGTAAAAAGAAATTTAACTTCTCCTGCAGACAATTTCAATTGTAATGGAGGAAGCACGACTCCGGTAAATCAAGCGCCATCTGTATCTGTTACCTCTCCTTCTAATCAGGCCAGCTTTACAGCGCCTGCTTCTATAACAATTAATGCTTCCGCTTCAGATCCTGACGGCTCAATAGCAAAAGTGGAGTTTTTCAACGGCTCAGTAAAACTTGGAGAAGACCTTACTAGTCCATACAGTTACTCATGGAACAATGTGGCCGCAGGTTCCTATACGATCACCGCAAGAGCAACAGACAACGCAGGAGCGACTACAACATCAGCAGGTATTTCAATTACCGTTACCAACTCTACTACAATTACAAATCAACCTCCTGTTGTATCCATTACTTCCCCTGGTCAGGGAGAAAATTTTGCAGCAAAATCCAATATTACTATCGCTGCTAATGCATCAGACCCTGACGGAACTATCACCAAAGTGGAATTCTTCAATGGCTCAGTAAAATTAGGAGAGGACCTTTCGAGTCCATATAGCTATACCTGGAAAAGGGTTAATCAGGGCTCTTATGCAATTACCGCCAGGGCTACTGACAACAAAGGTGCTGTTACAACATCCTCTATAGTGAATATTACGGTAGGCAATACTACTACAACACCGGGAAATCAGGCACCCACTGTTAGTATCACCTCTCCTTCTAACGGGGCAAGCTTTACCGCACCTGCAAATATTACCATCAGTGCAAATGCATTAGATTCTGACGGAAGTATCAGTAAGGTCGAATTCTTTCACGGAAGCACTAAGATTGGTGAAGACTTAAGCAGTCCGTATAGTATTACATGGTCAAATGTTGCTGCAGGTTCATACAGCTTAACAGCAAGAGCGACAGATAATCTTGGTGCTACAGGAAACTCTGCAGCTGTAAGCATAACAGTAAACTCAACAACCGGAAGTACCGGCGGTTGCCGTACAGCATCAAATCCTCCAGCCTCAGATTGGTCAGTAAGAAACGCATGGAACGATGCAGCTAATGGTTCAGGAGTAAGCAACATAACTGATGCCATGAAAATTACCCACCGTCAATACGGAATGGATAACCTTTGGGTAATAGAGTCAGCAAGGTCTATCACCTTACAACAAGGAGCTACATATACAATCAGTTTTGATTTCAGAAATGACGAAGTTACTCCTGTTACCGGTATTGAAGTAGGCTTTGCAAGTTCACTTAACTGGGACGGTCCGATGCTGGTACAGCCTGTTGTAGCAACCTCATCAGAAGCCTCTACCTCTTATTTAAGAAAATCTGTTACCATTACTGCTGCTTCTAATACAAAGGGTATTCTTTGTATCAGATTAAAATGGCCGGGACAGCCGGGACAAGAGGTAAATACCTATATCAAAAACCTTTCGATATGTTCTTCAACAGGTACAATAAGTGCCAAGAAAGGGTCCGCGGAACCAACCTACGAAATGATTGAAAATCCATTTTCAACTAATACTTCTATCAAAGTGGATAGTGAAGAAAGCGTACCTATGCTTGTAACAGTCTATGATTACTCTGGCCACATGGTGTATGAATCTGATAAGCATAAAGTGAACGAACATTTTATCATCGGACAGGAATTCAGAACAGGAATTTATCTTTTAAAGGCTACTTATGCCGACAAGGTAGTGGTGATAAAATTGATAAAGAATTAAATCTTCTCAATAATAAAAAAATCCGGCAATAAAGGTTGCCGGATTTTTTTGAATAATACTGCCGTTTTTAAAAAAGCTACTATACGAGCATTCCTGCATTAGGTTACCAATCCACCATACTATTTTCCATTAATAAATATTCTATTTCATGTCATTGTCTTTTTAAAAATGCAATTCTAAATTATTATGTATTTTTAACTGTCCCCAAATTTTCGATGTATGAAAAAAATTCTACCTTTTAGTTTTATCTTTTTATTCTTTAGCATTTCAGTGTATTCACAAAGGATCACCACCATTGATTATGACAGCTGGACTAACGGTACCTGGCAGCGATCAGGGAGAGGATCCTATACTTATGACGGAAACGGAAATTATATAATGTTCCTTTATGAAAACTATAGTAACGGTTCTTACTCTAACGGTTCAAAAACTGAATATACAAGGAATAGTGCAGGCAAAATTTCTAACATGACATCCTACCAATGGAGTCAAACATCTTCCACCTGGACTCCCAGTTCCAGAACAACAAATACGTATAACAGCAGTGGTTATTTAACAAATGCCCAAACAGAAATCTATTCAAACGGTACATGGAACAATTTAAGCCGCACAACTTATACTAATAACAGCAGCGGTTTCCCTACATTAGAATTATCGGAAAGTTATTATAATAATGCCTGGTCAAACTCAGTACGAGTGACAAAAACTTACAACAGTCAAAATTTAATTACGAATTCTTTAACAGAAAATTATATTAACAATGCATGGAAGACCAATTTCAGAACAATGTTTACCTATAACGGCAATGGAAAGTTGACTAATGAAAAGCATGAAGGCTGGGATAGTAATACCAATTCGTATTACAATTCCAGCCAGATGAATTATACTTTAAATAGCAATGGAACATTTAATACTTCTATTTTTCAAATTTACAATTCAACCTGGGTGAATTCCAGCAGGAGTATTTTCCATTATTCATCAGTAAATGGAATTTTTGATATTTCAACCAATTCCAAAATTTTTAATTCCTTTCCTAATCCTAATACTGGGCAGCTTTACATAGAATTGGATGAGAAATTGAGAAGTGCAGAGCTTATTATTCTTAATCCCGGTGGAATATCAGTATACCAGTCCAGCCTTACCACAGGGATTTCATTTATCGACATAGCCAATTTTCCGGCAGGGGTATATTATTTGAAGGTAAATGCTGAAGAAATGCAGGAAACCAAAATGATCATTAAGGAATAATGATTGCTGGAACAATCCGGTTTTGGATAGGATCAACGCATGCATTGTCCCTATTGAAATAAAAAAGGGTTTAGTACCTAAGTATCTAAACCCTTTTTTTATCAAGAGCCTCCAGTCGGAATCGAACCAACGACCTACTGATTACAAGTCAGTTTAACCTACTTTATACATGGTAACTGATATTTATTAATTATTTGTATATCAGTAAAATAGTGAAATTATATTTGTAGATGTTCATATTTTTTTATTGATTTTTATGAATTTTGTGTGCAAATTGTGTGCAAATGTATTTTAAAAGGTATGAAAAACGACTTTACTATTTCATTTTTTCTTGACATAAGAAGGGTTAAACACAATGGCAAGCATCCGGTAAAACTCAGATTATACTCCTCCTATCTAAATAAGGGGAAATTGATTTCTATGAACCTGGATTACTCCAAACAGGAATTTGAAAATATATGGAAAACCAATAAGCCTAAAAGAGATTACTTTGAAGCAAGGCTGAAATTGCAGGCAATGCAATCTAAAGCCAATGAAATAGCAAAATCAATTACACCATTTTCATTTGAGGAATTTATTAAAAGGTTTTTTAAACAATCCAGTGGTAGGGATAATTTGGTTTGCTATTACGAATCTGCCATCCAGCATTTGAAAGAAAATAATCAGCTGGGGAATGCTTCCAATTATGAACTTAGTTTAAAATCATTAAAAGAATTTTTAAAGGTACTAAGAGGTAAAGAACCGGATCAAATTTCATTTTCAGAGATAACCCCTTCCTTATTGCAGAAATATGAAACTTATATGGTTCAAACTAAGCAAAGAAGCAGTACTACTGTGGCGATGTATCTACGTGCCTTAAGAACCGTTTTTAACAATGCCATTGCTTCAAAAGAAATAGATAAGGAGTTATACCCATTTGGAAAACTGAGCGAAAAGAAATACACGATATCTTCGGTAAGGTCTGTTAAAAAAGCATTAAATAAAGATTTAATAAAGAAAGTATATGAGATAACACCCAGAACAGATTGCCAGGAAAAGGCAAAGGATTTTTGGTTTTTTATCTATTCCTGTTATGGTATAAATACAAAAGACATTTGCCTGCTTAAGTTTGAAAATATTAAGGATGATATGATTGTTTTTTATCGAGCCAAAACATTACAGACTTCTAAGCGCGACCTCTCCCCTATTAAGATAGTCTTAACGGATTACGCGAAGTCAGTTATAGTTAAATATGGTAATAAAGACAAAAGTCCTAAGAATTATATTTTTCCTATCCTTAATGATAGCATGTCATCATTGGATAAGTTTAGAGCTATTAAAAATTTTAGCATTTTCATTAATAAACATCTGCAAAAAATGCTCAAAGCAGAAGGAATAAATACCAAGATTACTACTTATACAGCTAGACACTCCTTTGCGACCAATATTATTCGTTCCGGCGCAAGCATGGAGTTTGTATCTGAAGCTTTAGGGCATAAGGATTTAAGAACAACTCAAATATATTTTGCCGGCTTTGAAGATGATAGCAAAAAAGAACTAATGAAAACACTTATGGATTTTAAATAATTTGAATATGAATGAAGAAGATTTTCAGATAAAGGCGTTTGACTGTTACAACGCCATTTATTATTACCAATTGGGAATAAAGTATTATAAGGAATACTGTTCTGCTATGTATAATTTAAAATCAGAATCCGGGATATATCTATCCTTGGATGATTACGAAAAATTATATGGAATAATATCTGACCCAGAAAATTTCAATGGAATTTATAACAGGTACTATATAGATTTCCTAAGGAAAAAAGCATATAATATTGCAGATTCATTTATTATTCGAAATGATACACCTAATATTTACTTCCTTTTTGCACTGAAATTAGTAAGCCTTACAAATTACACTATGTATCCAGGACGTCCTATTGAAGAATTCCTGCAATTCTATTTTTCACAGAATAAAAAAATAAATAAAAATGACTTCTTAGGAAAAGTAATAGTAAATAATAAGGCGCTATTCAAGAAAATTGAAAAAGATATCAATATTGAAGAAATCATAAATTTTTGGTTAAACAAACCTAGGAGAGGAAAAAAAAGGACAGTACCTGGATCTCTCAAATGGGTCTCCAATATTAGAAAATTAAAGAAACTCAGAAATGATCTGATTCTTCACCAATTTATAAATCCAATAGACGAAAAAATATTTATAGATCATTTCACCGGAAAACCTTTTGATACTTATATTAATTGGATTTCAAAGCCTAAGCATCATCTATATTATTTTCTCGAAAAATTATGTATAAATAATTATCTGGAAAATTCATTCCTTGATAATCATGGAATTTTGACTTCCAAACACTTTGTGTATTGCGGAGAGGAATTAGATAATAATAAAATCGTAAATCTAAAAAGTAATTCCTACATAACGCCAAAGTCCAAGAAATGGAGACAAATTTTTAAGATTATCAATGGGTTATAGAAAAATTATTGTGCCCCTTATAGGCTTCTTAGTATAAATACATCTAACCCGCTGAAATTTGGGTCATAATAAACATCAATAAAAATGACTCAAGTAATAATAACATCCAAAGAAGAACTTACCCTCCTAATCCGAGAAACAATTAAGAATTGTTTGATGGATTTGAAACTGCAAGACCGACTGCCCGAAAAGGAAATCCTTGGCGTGGCTGAACTAGCATCGTTGCTGCAGTTATCTAATTCCACCATTTACGCAATGGTGAATAAACGCCTTATACCTTACTATAAAAAAGGAAAGAAGCTGTTATTCTCCAAATCAGAAATAATCGAATGGATTAACTCTGGTCGTAATGTATCCCTACGACCAACTACATATTCCATCTGAATTTAAGCAGAATTAATTTTGCTGCAAAAATTTTATATGGAAAAAAAGATGTATAAGCATATCCAAAACTGGAAAAGGAGTGGAT
>JBKBUF010000066.1:0-3153 GCA_046290815.1 Cytophagaceae bacterium
TGGTCAGCTTGGTTACTTTTTCTTTGGGTATGCAGTCAGATATTTGTTTGAGTAATCTGGTCTTTCCGCTTCCTGAACTGCCCTGTATAAGTGCATGAAGGGTTTCAGGCATTTTATAACTGGCTGCTATAATGAGTAAAAAAATACGGTTCTTTTCCTCTCCTACTATGCCCGCTTTGCCTAAAAAATTGTTTAGATTCTGGATTAAGTTTTCTTTCTTTCCAAAGCTTTCTATCTGCTGTCTTTCCTGAACTGTTAGAGGTATAATCAAGTCCTGGGCTTCTTCATTTTGATTATTTGAGTTGAGCAATTCCCTTTCCCTGAACTCGTCCAATAAATCTGTAAGCTTATAAATATCTGCTTCTAAAATATCCTTTCTCAGATTGAGCTTTTCGCCTACTTCCTTGCATAATCTTTCTACCTGCTTATCCTCGTACAAGTCCAGTTTGTTTCTTGTCTTGTAAAGGGTTTCAGGATGTTCTATTACTAAAGTAACCTTCATGCTATCCAGCACTTTGCTCACTCCGCCTTGTATGTAGTAGTTAGCTGTATCGGTCTTGTAACTGATCTTAAATGGATTCTTGGTGTTCAGTTGTGGAATGTTGGTTTCAGAGTTTGGAGAAGCTGATTCAGACTTTTCTTTTTCATTTGAAAGAAGAAAGGTTCTGTTTTCTAACAGATGTAAAAATATTTCAGGCTGATGGGATAACCCTGTACTGTTCACGTCTTCTCCTTCAGGTAAATTCATCTTAGAGAGTGTTACCTCTGGAAGTAATTCTTTTAACTGGCTTGCATATTTCTCTACTGCTTTATTTCCTGGCTCGTCATTATCAAAAGCAAAGATGATTTCTTTCAGATTTTTTAACTCTCTGATAGCTTCTATATGTTCAGGACTAAGCCTGTTAGTACCATAAGCAGCAAGTAAAGTATATTCTTTATTTATTATTTCTATCTGTAATAGTGTCGCCGTATCTATAACACTTTCAGCTATAATTAGCCTTTCTGTATTGCTGTCCGGGTATTTGGGATAAAGCCCTGTGCTTTCTTTTAAATAGTAATGCTTTTGATTGTCTTCATTCACTGTTGAACGGAAGTACATCCCAGTTACCTGTCCTGCTCTGTTCTTTAATGCAAACACCAAAGCATATTTTGCAAATGGCTTGTAAGCTTGTTCCTCCGGCTTGCGGTTGTTAACTCCAAAAGGACTAAGCAAACCTACTTCAACACAACTCTTTATTAATGCTTCATCCCTTCTTGTTCCATGATGAAACTGTCCTGTATTGTATCCTATTTCCAGTCTTGTAAAGTCCAGTCCTCTCTGCTCTATGTAATCTCTGGCCGGTTTGCTGTTGTGGACGGCATTCTTAAAGTAAATGAACATTCTCTGAAGCACTGCTGTACGTGCAAGCTCTTTGGGATTTGTTATTTGTTCTTTGGGATTTATCAAAGCTTCTGCTTTCAGTATAGCTTCATGCTTATTTATCTTTTCCATGTTCATTATAAAGTCTATGACATCAAGGCTTTTTCCGTGGGTACTACAGTTAGAAGAAAAGCAATATGCTGTATGGGTTTTCCAGTACAGTTGCATGCTTGGGGTTTTATCATTATGAAAAGGACAGTTGATGCGGTTCTGCTTGTCTGCTTTAAAACCATAGTGCTTTATTACCTGAGCAAGTGTAAGCTGTGCCTTTATATCCTTTATCTCCATTGTCTTTTACTTTGCTCTTCAAAAAAATCTCTTACCACTTTTAATATGTAGTAGCGGTTTGGCAGTCTGTCTACTGAACTTTGGTTTAACCTGGCATAGTCTACCAGTACATAAAGGATATCATCCAGTCTTTCTGTTACCTCCTTTGCAGGAAAGTTCTCTTTAAAAAACTCTGCCAGCTCCGGGCAAGGGTGGGTAGTTTCTTTAGTCATATTTTTTTGTGCCAATTTGATACCGCACAATATTAAAAAATTGTTTCCTATTTGACAACATTAATTTTATCAAAAAGGAACATATTTTACTTTTTGTAGCGTTTTTGACTAAATTTGTATTAAAACATTGACCATATGAATATTGGTGACAATATCAGAAGGATAAGAGAGGAAAAAGGGCTTACCCAGCAGCAAATTGCTGAACTTATAAGTATGCACCGCTCTAACTACTCTAAAGTAGAAAGCGGGCAAAGGGATATTTCTGTAGAGGCTCTTAACAAGATTGCCAAGTATTTTGGAATGACCATTGACCAGATTGTTAATTTTGACGGAACCACTCCTCAGGAAGTTACAGTAGAAGATAAATCAATGATAGAGCAATTAAAGCTTATTCAGGAATTGGAACCGGAAGAAAAAAACATGATCTTTAAAATGATCGATACCTTTCTTACCAAGAAAAAATTCAAAGACTTCTTTCAAAAAAATGTAGCGGCTTTGTAAGAGCATTATGGGAAAACTTGTACTTAGGTTAGGAAATTGCTACAGAGCCACTCAACCTGATGGAACCGAGATTGTTTTTAAGTTTCTTGGAACTGATAATAATTCACAATTACTCATTGAAGTAAATAACCAGCACAGATTATTCAACGAAATGATACCCGGATGGATTTCTATAGAAGAGATTAGATGCTGATATCCTTGTTTAACTTATAGAATTAATGAAGAAATATTTAACCATCACTTTCATTACAATATCCTGCTTTATAATATCAGGTTTTAAGCCTATGATACAAAATAGCCCTGTTACAGATTACATCTCTGTTCCTGGACCTTTGACTTTCGAAGGAGAAAAATATATCTTAAAATGGAGTAGCCACGCCCAAGAAAACCACTATAAACAGGAATATGTAAGAGCAAACGATAAATTAGAAGCATTTAACAAAATGATATTTATCGAAATACTTCTAACTGATGCCAACGCTATTGATTTAGTAAATGCCAAGATAAAAGAAATAGAAAGCAGAAAAGGAAAAGATCACGTAGCAAATTATCAGGTATTGGACAATAAGAAAACAGGCGAGTTTCTTCTGGATTTTTTAATTAGTGAGGGAGACGGAGATATAATTGAGTGGAACGCATACAGATATAAAAACATTATTACCCCTAAAGGCAAAGGGGTGATGTTATTTTCTTATAGTTTTCGATCCTTTGAAGGTGCAGAACTCAGCCTAG
>JBKBUF010000012.1:0-122167 GCA_046290815.1 Cytophagaceae bacterium
CTGAGAAAGTAACGCCAGTACCAGAGTAAGTCCAGTTATAAGTAACACCGGTTACGTTTGTCACACTGTATGTTCCGGAAGTTCCTGCGCAAACTGTAGCGTTTCCAGCGATAGTCGATGGTTGAGCCGGAACAGGGTTTACTGTAATGGCTTGCGTTCTTGCTGTACCATTACCACATGCGTTGCTTGGTGTTACAGTGATAGTTCCTGATGTAGCATTAGCTGCAAAGGTAGCTGTTACACTGGCTGTATTTCCTGAGAAAGTAACGCCAGTACCAGAGTAAGTCCAGTTATATGTAACACCAGTAACATTGGTCACACTGTACGTTCCTGATGTTCCTACGCAAACTGTAGCGTTTCCTGTGATGGTAGAAGGTTGGGCAGGAACAGGATTTACTGTGATCGCTTGCGTTCTTGCTGTACCATTTCCACATGCATTGCTTGGTGTAACAGTGATGGTACCTGATGTAGCATTAGATGCATAGGTGGCTGTTACACTTGCTGTATTTCCGGAGAAAGTAACCCCAGTACCTGAATAAGTCCAGTTATAAGTAACACCGGTTACGTTTGTCACACTGTATGTTCCTGAAGTTCCTGCGCAAACAGTAGCGTTTCCTGTAATGGTGGAAGGCTGAGCCGGAACAGGATTCACTGTAATGGCTTGTGTTCTTGCTGTACCGTTACCACATGCGTTGCTTGGTGTAACTGTGATGGTACCTGAAGTAGCATTAGCTGCAAAGGTAGCTGTTACACTGGCTGTGTTTCCGGAGAAAGTAACCCCAGTACCTGAATAAGTCCAGTTATAAGTAACACCGGTTACGTTTGTCACACTGTATGTTCCTGAAGTTCCTGCGCAAACTGTAGCGTTTCCTGTGATGGTAGAAGGTTGGGCAGGAACAGGATTTACTGTGATCGCTTGCGTTCTTGCTGTACCATTTCCACAGGCATTGCTTGGTGTAACAGTGATAGTTCCTGATGTAGCATTAGATGCAAAGATTGCCGTTACGCTTGCTGTATTTCCGGAGAAGGTCACTCCCGTTCCTGAGTATGTCCAGTTATAAGTAACACCGGTTACGTTGGTAACACTATATGTTCCGGAAGTTCCTGCGCATACTGTTGTGTTTCCAGTAATGGTGGACGGTTGAGCCGGAACAGGATTTACGGTGATGGCTTGTGTTCTTGGGGTACCTGTACAACCATTACTTACTGGTGTAACTGTAATAGTTCCTGATGTAGCATTACTTGCAAATGTTGCTGTGACGCTGGCAGTGGTTCCTGAGAAGGTAACGCCTGTACCTGAGTATGTCCAGTTATAAGTTACTCCGGTTACGTTTGTCACACTATATGTTCCTGAAGTTCCTGCACAAACTGTTGTGTTTCCTGTGATGGTAGAAGGCTGGGCGGGAGTTGCATTTATGGTTACAGACTTGGTTGATATATTGCTTCCTCCCGCATTACTTACGGTCAATGTAACTGTCTTTGTTCCCGCGGTCGAATAAGTTACGTTATGCGGTCCCTGGGTAGTTGCTGTTGCAGGTACAGCACCTGAACCAAAATTCCAAGACCAGCTTGTAGGGGAGTTAGTAGAGGCATCCGTAAAAGTTACAGTCTGACCGGTACAACCAGTAGTTGGAGTATGAGTAAAATTGGCCGTAGGCGCTGTGGTTGTATTTGGAAACGCACAGGGGTAATTAATGGCAAAGTTCCATGCCCCATTAACGCTCGTTTGATCTTCGTTGATGGACCAAGTCATTAAACCTTTTAAGCCTGGACGTGCGGCACTCATTGTATAGTTAACGCCGGCCGGCTTTGCAATTTCTCCCTTAAAATACCTTGCTGCATTACAAACGTTTGTAGGTGTCAAATAACCTGTTCCGGCAGTAGATGCAGCTGAAGTTGCCGGTAATCCAAATGCTACTTTTGTGTCAGGGATACCTACAAATGTCCCCTTACTTCTTACACACGTAAAGCCTCTGATAATTGATTCATTCATAGCAAGGGCAAAATCCGGAGAACCATTATCATAATAAATAACATTATTCCATGCATAAACACCTCCTGAAGACCCGCCTGCATTGTACAATTGCATGTGTAAAAGGTCTAATTCATTTCTTAAACCATCCAGAATTGGCAGAAAAGCTCCGCCATTGGCATTATCCACCTGCCAGGTAGACAATCCCCCCATCAAGTAAACCACTTCTGGTGCCATGGTCAGGATCATTTTTTTCCCATGTCTGGTCTGGTAAGTTTGCATTACACTTTTGATGGCATTGACCATCAAAGTTTGGCCAATAGCGGGGGATGTCATTGTCCAGGTGCTTCCAAAACTCATGGATTGACCTTCAAGATCTATATCAAGTCCATCAATCTTATGTCCATAGGTAGCGAATATGTTGTTAATAGAATTGATAAAAACCGATTGTTCGGTTGAATTATTTAATTTTATAGGTCCTGTTGCTCCCCCGATACTCAATAAAACCACTTTGCCTTGAGAATGAAGTAGATCAATGTCGGCCATCATTTGTGTAGTACTGGTATATCCCGGTGGGAGAGTATATCTAAGGTCATATCCGACCGACGGATAATTTACAGGTAAGGCAAATGCAAGACAAACTACATTATAATTAGCGTGAATTTGCGATAACCTTAAAGTTTTCCAGTTTTCATGGTATCCGACCAGTACCTTGGATGGGAGCTGGGCAAAACCAGATGATATATTCAGAAAGACACTAAAAATCAGCGCAAAAATAATGGAGTATACAGAAATATTCGGACTAATAATTCTGTATTCAGGGAGTTTCGGTGTATTCATATACGTTGTCTCGGATTCGGTACCGGTTTAATTTTAGATATACGTATATGATATAATAAAATATTAATTATAGAAGAATTTTCAGAAATAATTTAATTAATCAGACCTGGAAATATGAGAGGATCCGCGATTTTTGTCACGCCTAAAATTGTATTATTCTTGGTAAAAATGAGGATATTATATGAAGTTACATTGTATTTATAACGCTATAATAATAGTTGTTATAAGAAAAATATAAACAAAAACGATCATCAACAAAAAAGCCCGGATCTCTCCGGGCTCATTATATTTATATTTTCTCGTATGATTAAGCCAAAGCGACTCTTTTGAATTCTGACACTGTCAAACCTTTGCTTGTTTCATCAAGTAGTTGTCTGATAGTTTTAGAGTTATCTTTAACAAACTCCTGGTTTAACAAAGTGCTTTCTTTGTAGAATTTATTCAGTTTTCCTTGAGCTATTTTCTCAAGCATAGCTTCAGGTTTACCCTCTGCTCTTGCCTGCTCTTTACCTATCTCGATTTCTCTTTCAATAGTTTTAGGATCAACCTGATCTTTATCTACAGCCACCGGCTTCATTGCAGCAATTTGCATTGCAACATCTTTTCCTACTTCTGTAACATCTGCAGAACCTACGTTTTTAAGTACTACCAATACACCTAATTTTCCATTAGAGTGGATGTAGTCAATAATTCTGTCCCCATTAAGATTTTCGTAAGAAGAAATTACAAGTTTCTCTCCGATTTTACCGGTAAGGTCAACTATATGATCCTGAACGGTACGTCCGTCCTTCATTTTATAAGTAAGAATTTCCTCTTTGTTAGAGGCGTTCTTTTCAACTGCAAGGGCAAATATTTCTTTAGCAAGGTCACGGAAAAGATCGGTTTTGGAAACAGGCTCTGTTTCACATGCAAAAGCCAGCAATTTACCATTCTTTCCATCTTTGCTGATCTGAGTAAGAACAATACCCTCTGAGGTTGCATTGTCAGCACGGGATGCAGAAACTTTCTGCCCTTTTTTTCTCAGGATATCGATAGCTGCTTCAAAGTCACCGTTTGATTCTGTAAGTGCCTTTTTACAATCCATCATTCCGGCACCTGTCATTGTTCTTAATTTATTTACTTCTGCTGCGGTAATTGACATTGTTTTATAATTTTTATGTTACACTTATTTCGGTTATAAAAAAATTGAACATTGAATTTTCTTCAATGTTCAATTAATTTATTTTAAATATTTACTTTCTTATTCTTCGATCTCAGCTCTGTCAACCGCTCTTTTATTCTCTTCTTCTTCTTTCAGCTTCTGATCATCTTTATCTTTCTTTCTTTCCATCAGACCTTCTTCGATAGCTTGAGAAATTGCCTGTGTAATGATTGCAATTGATTTGTAAGCATCATCATTTGCAGGGATAGGAAACTCAACCGTTGAAGGGTCGGAGTTTGTATCTACCATTGCAAATACAGGGATATTTAACTTTTTAGCTTCTTTAATTGCGATATGCTCTTTCTTTGCATCCACAACGAAAATAGCTGCAGGGAGTCTTGTAAGCTCAGCGATACCACCAAGTACTTTTTCAAGTTTCTCTCTTTCTCTCGCGATCATCAGCTTTTCTTTCTTAGCAAGCACTGTGTAAGACTCATCTTTCATCATCTTGTCGATAGATGACATTTTCTTAAGAGACTTTCTTACAGTGATGAAGTTGGTAAGCATTCCGCCTAACCATCTTTCGGTTGCATAAGGCATTTTTAGTCTTCTTGCTTCTTCAGCTACTATCTCTTTCGCTTGTTTCTTGGTAGCAACAAACAATACTTTTCTACCAGATCTTACTATATTTTTAATAGCCGCACAAGCATCATCAAGACATGCAAGAGTTTTGTTAAGATCTATCAGATGTATGCCGTTCTTCTCCATGAAAATATATGGAGCCATTTTAGGATCCCACTTTCTTGTAAGGTGACCGAAATGTACACCGGCATCAAGTAAATCTTTATATTCGAGTTTTTTTGCCATTTTATAAATCTTCTATAAACAATATTAACGTTTGCTGAACTGGAATCTTCTTCTTGCTTTCCTTCTACCATATTTCTTTCTCTCAACCATTCTCGGATCTCTGGTAAGAAGTCCTTCTTTCTTAAGAGGTGATTTATTCTCAGGGCTTACTTCTGTAAGCGCTCTGGAAATCGCAAGTCTTACAGCTTCCGCCTGACCTGAAATTCCTCCTCCTTTTACATTTACTGTAACATCAAATTTACCTAACGCCTCAACTGTTGCAAACGGTTGATTTACTGTATTCTGAAGTATTTCAGATACAAAATAAGTTTTGTAATCCTTATCGTTAACTGTGATGTTGCCTTTTCCGGAAGACACATATACTCTCGCTACCGAGGTCTTTCTTCTTCCTATTGCATTTACTACTTCCATCAATTATCTATATTATTGAATGTCTTAAATATTTATATTAACAGTTTTTGGTTGCTGTGCAGCATGTGGATGATTTGTCCCTTCGTATACATAAAGATTACCGAAAAGAGCTCTTCCTAATCTGTTTTTAGGAAGCATTCCTCTTACTGCTTTCTCTACAATAATAGTAGAAGACTTCTCTTTTAATTTTCTGGGAGTTGTAAATCTTTGTCCACCAGGATATCCTGTATGTCTGATATACACTCTGTCTTCCCATTTATTTCCTGTAAGTCTGATTTTATCAGCATTAACAACAATTACGTTGTCACCGCAATCAACATTGGGAGTATAAGAAGCTTTGTGCTTTCCTCTGATAATTTTAGCAACCTCACTTGCCAGTCTTCCTAATACTTTATTTTCTGCATTTACTACAATCCAATCCTTCTTCACGGTCTCCTTGCTTGCAAAAACTGTCTTAAAACTTACGCTATCCATTACAATTTGTATTTATATATCTTTTAAAAACTTGATCGATTCGTATAATAGCACAATCCGCCCTATAAAAAGGGACACAAAGATATGTCTTTATTAATTTAAATGCAACATCCGTTAATTTTTTTCTTAAAATGTGGAAAAAAACCGCAGAATCATTCCTAACTGCTTGTTTTTCAGGAATACTTCCTAAGCTGTTTCACCAGCACATCAAAATCTTTTGGATATTCTGCTGTCACCGAAAGCGGCTTCCCATTCAGGTCTTCAAATTCCAGTCCGTAGGCGTGTAATGCCACACGTTTCATAACCGGCTGCTCTTCTGTATCTTTCTTAAGATTAAACTTCTTTTTCTTAAGGGAAGAAAGATAAAGATATTCACCTCCATATTGAACATCAGATACAATCGGTGCTTTCAGGCAATTTAAATGGATCCTTATCTGGTGCATTCTACCTGTTATCGGAAAACATTCTACCAAAGTATGTTTACTGAAAACCTCAATTGTATTGAAAATAGTTTCCGCAATTTTACCCTTTTGTTTATCAATTTTTACTGTGCCGTCCGAAAGTGCAAGAATTGGCAAATACACATCGACACCTTCAAACTGATGAACACCATGAACTACGGCATGATAAAGCTTCTTTACCTGCCTGTCTTCGAACTGGATGGAAAGATGCCTGTATGCCGCGTCGTTTTTTGCAATTGCCAATACGCCTGATGTCTCTTTGTCCAACCGGTGGCAAACCCTGGCATCTGGATTATACTCTCTGGAAAGTGCAAGTACATTGGAAGCACCGTAAATCCGATCCTCGAGCGTAGACAGATATGGGGGCTTATTTATTAATATGTAATCTTCATTTTCAAAAATGATCAGATCTTTAAAATCAACCTTTTTCATTAATAACCTTTCCTTTTTTAAGTCTGAAAGAAAAAATAGTACCCTCTCCAACGGTACTTTCAACCTCTATCCTGGTATTATGGGCTTCAAGTATGTGTTTTACAATTGCCAGACCCAGTCCTGTACCTCCTTTATCTTTCGACCTGCTTTTCTCAACTCTGTAAAAGCGCTCGAATATTCTTTGAAGGTGTATTGACTCTATTCCCGGACCATCGTCTTCTACTTTTATAAGTACATTTTCACCTTCCGGTGTAAATGAAATTATCACATTCCCTTTTTCCCTGCCATACTTTATTGCATTTACTAAGAGATTGGTAAGAACCTGCCCGATCCTATACTTATCTGCAAAAACATAACAAGATTTAGGTGTATTCTTATGAAACTTTAACCTCACCTGCCTTTTGCCGGCTGTCTCTTCCAGTTGATAAATTAACTCTTCCGCCAGTCTGTGAATATCAAAATTCTTATACTGCATTTTAATCTCCCCAATTTCCAATTGGGAAATAGTAAGGAGATCCTCCACAAGCATATTTAACCCTTCAAGATTATGTGCTGCCTTACTCAGAAATTTATCGCGTACCTCCACATCTTCCATCGCACCATCTATCAGTGTATGAATGAATCCCTGGGCAGCAAAAATAGGTGTTTTTAGTTCGTGGGAAACATCAGCTAGAAATTCTCTCCTGAAAGTCTCCAGTTTTTTAAGCTCTGTTATCTCCTTTTCCTTATTAACTGCAAAAGTAACTATTTCATTCTTTATATCCTGCAATGGATTATTTACCTTAATAATCTCTTTTGAAGTAAGTTTATAGTCTTTCTTTTTAATTTTTACCAAAAGGGTATAAATCTTATTGATTTCATCTATTATAAAAAATTCCAATCCCAGATAGAGGAGCCCAAGGAAAAAGACGAAGGTAACAGATGATACAATAATTAATACATCACGAGTGGCATTCTCTGCAACGATGTAAACGGTAACAGCATTGAAGAGCGCTATCAGAAGTGAAGTAAAGACAGCAATGGAGGCGTGATTGAAAAACTTATTCTGCATTTTCAAATTTGTATCCTATGCCCTTAACAGTTTTAATATAATCCTCCCCTATTTTCTCACGCACTTTTCTTATATGTACATCTACTGTTCTCGGCACCACAAATACATCTGTTCCCCAGATATTTTTGAGTAATTCATCTCTGGTATAAACTGTATTGGGATTCTGACAAAGGAAATACAATAATTCAAATTCCTTTTTAGGTAAAATGATCTCTTCATCTCCTTTTTTCACAAGATAGCTGGCTTTATTAACTATAAGCTTTCCTATCTGTATGGTATCGAACTCCACCTTGTTCTTAGAATCTCTTCTGAAAAAAGCAGAAACCCTGCTCATTAAAGCGCGGGGTTTAATAGGCTTGGTAAGAAAATCATCAGCTCCGGCATCGAAAGCTGCAATTTCAGAATATTCTTCTGATCTGCTGGTAAGAAAAATAACAAATACATTTTTCAGTTTATTCATCTCCCTGATCCTCCTGCAAGTTTCTACACCATCCATTTTGGGCATCATGATATCCATAAGGATTAACTGAGGCATGAATTCTTTTGCAACTTCCAAAGCTTTTTGTCCGTCGGAAGCTGTCTGCACTTCATACCCTTCCTTTTCCAGATTATACTGAAGCAATTCCAGTATATCTGATTCATCATCCACTACTAAAACTTTGTTTCTTTTACTCATGAGAAAACTACTTGCAGATGGATTCCAGCATATTTTCAAGGCTCTCACCACGAAGATTTGTGGCTATCACCTTTCCATCTTTATCTAACAAAAATGTTGCAGGAATACCTTTTACTCCATACATGGCAGCGGCCTGGGATTGCCATCCTTTCAAATCGGATACATGATTTTCCCATTTCAGATTATCCTTTTGAATAGCCTGCACCCAATTGTCTTTGTTATTATCCAGAGATACACTAAAAACAGTGAATCCTTTATCTTTAAATTTATCATAGGCCATTACCACATTAGGATTTTCTCTTCTGCAGGGTCCGCACCATGAAGCCCAGAAATCCAAAAGCACCACTTTGCCTCTTAAAGAGGATAATGATATTACTTTTCCTGTAGGATCGGATAACTTAATATCAGGAGCTTCTTCGCCAACATTTGGTGCACCTTTCGGAATCAGGTTAATGTATTTTTCAGCATAAACCGATTTAGGGTATTCATTTTTATATGCCACTGCAAGTGTTCTTGCATAAGCCTGGTCATAAGGGAAGAATATTTTAATGAAAGTAATATAGGCAACTTCCTTATGTTCAGATCCGGAAGGAGCTTTTGACAGTACCTGGTTGCAGGCAGCTTTATAATCATCAAGGTTTGGTTCTACATATCTTTGAAGGAACATAGAAATTTTACTTGAAAGCATGTCACCTCTTACATAAACAGGATTCTGAAAATCGGAGGTTTTCCAGAAATTATTTCTGTTGGTGGTATCAGTAACGACGTAAAGGATGGCAATTTTACCTACGAAATTATCCTTATGATCCTGATGTAATCTTTTATAAAAATTGCTATGCTCCTTATTGATAGAATCAAGCTTTAACTGCAATTTCCTGATTTCAATGTTATAGTTTTGAGGGTTATTAGCATTCTGTGACATCACCATTTGAGCCTGTTTGTCCAGATTGCTTAGAAAGGTTTGATAAGATTCACTTTCGTTTTTAAATTTTTTAAAAAGGTCGTTCTCCTTTGACTGATCAATTTTAACGGATGCGGGAAGATTATCCAAGTTTGCATAAATTACAGGACTCTCACTTCCCAAAACAAGAACAAAAGAAAATTCTTCAGAAACACCAAGCCTGTAAAAACCGTCAGGCAGGGCTTGTTTTAGTTTAAACTGAAATTCTCCGTTTGTATGTTGTACTGAATCCAGTACAGACATTTCGGGACCAAAGGTTTTATATAGATAAATCCACTTAAAATCCTTTACATTGTCAAGCTTGCCTTTTATCACAATTCCTTTCGCAAATGAAGAGCCTGCAACAAGAAAAATAATAATTAAAGCAGAAATAATACTTTTATAATTCATTACAATTGAAACTTAAAAAGTTAAAGATAACAAATTGGCGAGACAAATACAGGGGTAAACTTTACTTGCTGAAATTAAGCGGGTATTTAAGGCCCTGGTATTTTTTCAGATCCACCTCCACTGCACCCACAAACATTTCGGCCTCTACCTTCAAAGGAATTCTGTTTTTATCATCGGACAAATACATTCTGATAGAATTCCCTCCTTTGAACAACTCATTGTCAGGCATTACAGGACTCAACTTAATAGCCTGTATATTTCCGAATTTGGTAGAAACTTTACTTTTTCCAAGGTACCTCACACTGAAATCATACATTTTATCTTCAAAAAAAGCATCGATGGTAATGGTATCATCCACTTTGAGTCGGTCGTAATCGATCAATCTCAGATAATAATATCCGCTTACTATATCCTGCACATGATCCGAAATTTCATATTTTTCTGCTTTTTTCTGGTCTTTGGTTTCTCTTTCAACATTCACCACTTTTCCCTGGTAATCATAAATTGCTTGCTCTTTAAGTTTATATTTTCCCTCCTCAATGATTCTATAGGATTTATGTGGAACTTTTACAGAAGTATCTATAAAAGATCCCCAGGTATCTCTTATTCGGAGGGCCAGATCAAAAGCTCCTGTAGATTTACCTGTAACTGTTGCCTTGTAGCAAACTTTATTATTCACCATGTAAAGCTTAGGATGTACTTCCAGCACTGCTTCTCCCGCATTCATAAATCCATAGTGCAACCGGTACTCTAATACTTCATTAGGACCATAACAGGTCTGTAAAAGCTTGATTTTCTCCGGACCAGTAAATCCGGCAATAAGCAAAAACACCAATGGAAAAAATAGAATCCTGAATATTTTCATATTTATAAATTTCTTCATTACCTGAAATAATACAAAGGCTGTACCAAAATATTATTACTTCATCTATAACGATGGATATTTATCTTTCAGATAATTTATATATTTTTTAAGATCCCCGGAATATCTGCTGGAAAATTCACTTTCAAACTCTTCTTCCTGAGAATGGTACCTAATATAATCCATAAAGAAAGTATTATTCACCTTAGCAAGTTCTTCAGTATTTTTCCCTCCCGGCAGGTAATTCAACAGAGAATCTTTAATTTCTGAAATTAAAACCTGCTTTTGGTTATACTTTTCCTCCTCACGGGTTTCATCTGTAAAACTTTCATACAAACTCGAAAGTTTGGAGGACAACTCTAAAACCTTCATTCTAAATACTTTCCTTGCCTGGTGACTTGTACGGTACTCCTCCAGTTCAGAAGAGTTTTCTCCATATTTATACTTAAGAAACCTAATAGCACCTTTATCCCCAACAAAACTTGCCAGATTTTCATTAAACCGCACATCATCCCTTACATACAATGTTCCATGGGTCATTTCATGTATTATCAGATTGGCAAGTGAGCCTGGCTTTCTTTTAAGCATGCTGGAAAGAATCGGGTCATTAAACCAGCCGAGAGTAGACCAGGCACTCACTTCTTCAATATTAGTATCATAGCCGAGCTTTTTTAATCTGTTTTCTTCACCCACAGCCTTTTCATAATCAAAAAAACCCTTGTATGTAAAACCACCTGCAATAGGAAATCTCCACTCATAAGGCTCCAGTTTATATGCGGGACAGGCAGTTACAACCCATAAAATTGGTTTCCCCTGCTGATCATAATAGCTTGTATAACTTTCAGAAGGTGTGATTCCCAGGGAATCAACAGCAAATTTCTTTATGTCTGAAATAAGCAAAATCTTCTGTTTAACCGAATCCGGAACCGAGGGATCATGCATCAGCTCGCTAACCGGCCTTGCATTTTTTATTATTCTAATTTGTGCGATACCCTGAGAAATGCCATAAGCAACTTCTTTATGATAGTATCCTAAAAATATTATCAGGAACGACGGGATGGTAATTCCTGCCCACTTAAAACTTTTTCGCAAAAAGGCCATTTTTCTGTAAAGTGTACAATTATAAATAAAGTTTCAGAAAGACAGGATTTTTAGATTTAAATCGTTTATAGAAAAAAATCTATCGCACATAATTGTGAATAACTTTTTGATTTAAAAGGAGATAAACAGCTTTTTTTGATTTAATTTTAAAAAACTAAAAAAAATCTTTTTGAACGTTTGCTAATTATTTTAGCATTTGCTAATATTGTATAAATATTTAACCCCAACATCCCTAAATATATGAGCAAAGCAGAAAAACTGAAAGCACTTCAGCTTACCATAGATAAGCTTGAAAAGACATACGGTAAAGGTACAGTAATGAAACTGAGCGATGAAAGAGTTGTTGATGTACCGGTTATTTCGACTGGTTCACTAGGACTGGATCTTGCCCTAGGAATCGGCGGCGTTCCAAGAGGACGTATCGTTGAAATTTATGGACCTGAATCTTCCGGTAAAACCACACTAACAATGCATTGCATTGCAGAGGCTCAGAAAAATGGTGGTTTGGCTGCCTTTATTGATGCGGAGCATGCTTTTGATAAAGTATATGCAGAAAAACTTGGCATTGACACAGAAAATCTATTGATATCTCAGCCTGATAATGGTGAACAGGCGCTTGAGATAGCTGAACATCTGATTCGTTCAGGAGCGATTGATATTATTGTAATTGACTCAGTTGCCGCCCTTGTACCTAAAGGAGAAATAGAAGGTGAAATGGGCGACAGTAAAATGGGACTTCAGGCCAGATTAATGTCGCAGGCACTAAGAAAATTAACAGGAGCAATTAATAAAACCGGATGCTGCTGCATTTTTATCAACCAGTTGAGAGAAAAAATCGGTGTTATGTTCGGAAACCCTGAAACAACCACCGGTGGTAATGCTCTTAAGTTTTACGCCTCCGTAAGGTTAGATATAAGGAGAATCGGCCAGATAAAAGAAGGAGCGGAAAATATACTAGGGAACAGAACCAAGGTAAAAGTGGTGAAAAACAAACTGGCGCCTCCGTTTAAAGTGGTGGAATTCGACATCATGTATGGTGAAGGCATTTCTAAAGTAGGTGAAATCATCGACCTGGGTGTAGATATGGATATTATTCAAAAATCAGGCTCCTGGTTTTCTTACAATGGCAATAAACTTGGGCAAGGTAGAGATGCTGTAAAAGAAATAATTCTTGACAATCCTGAATTAATGGAAGAAATCGAAGCAAAGATCAGGGCTAAAGTACAGGCTTCTACCAGCCTACTGGATGACAAAGAAGAATTGGAAGCTGTAGCAGAAGGAAAACCAGCCAAAGCTGAAAAAGTAAAATAACACAGCTTTTATTCTATATTTCAAAGAGGTATCCCGAAAGAGATACCTCTTTTTATTTTTAAGTGTTTTTAAATTTCCGGAATTTAACTTCCGATTAATCTGTTATTCAGAGGTAAAAAATTTTCCCTCACATACCTTACTATGGGATAAAACTATTACTATCTTTGCAATCTTTTTAAACCTTATCCAAATATTTAATACCGTAATATTAAAGTAATTTATATGAAACTTTCAGAATTTAAATTCACCTTACCACCCGATTTACTTGCCCTATATCCTACTGAAAACAGAGACGACGCCAGATTAATGGTGGTTGACAGAGCTTCAGGAACTATTGAACACAGAATCTTCAGAGATATAGTTGACTATTTTGGTGACGGTGATGTAATGGTAGTAAACAACACTAAAGTATTCCCTGCAAGACTGTATGGCAATAAAGAAAAAACAGGTGCAAAGATTGAAGTATTTCTTTTAAGAGAACTTAATCAGGAACTGCATTTATGGGATGTTTTAGTAGATCCGGCAAGAAAAATCAGAGTTGGAAACAAATTATACTTCGGAGATGGCGACCTGGTGGCTGAGGTTATTGATAATACCACTTCAAGAGGTCGTACCATAAGATTTTTATTTGATGGTACCGATGAAGAATTTTATAAAACCATCGATGGTTTGGGAGAAACACCTCTTCCGAAATACATTAAAAGGAAAGCCGAACCTGCAGACCGCGAAAGATATCAGACCATTTTTGCTGAGCATACCGGCGCTGTTGCTGCACCTACTGCAGGTTTACACTTTACTAAGCAGGTACTAAAAAGAATGGAGATTAATGGTGTGAGTGTTGCACCAATAACACTTCATGTCGGCCTTGGCACTTTCCGCCCGGTAGATGTTGAAGACTTAACTAAGCACAAAATGGATTCCGAGAACTTTATCGTTCCAGGAGCATGTGCTGAAATAGTTAATAAAGCATTAGACAATAAAAGAAGAGTTTGCGCTGTCGGAACTACTTCCATTAGAGCTCTGGAATCATCTACTTCTGCCAACAACCGGTTAAAACCTAATGAAGGATGGACTGACAAATTCATATTCCCTCCTTATGATTTTAAAATTGCTAATGCGCTTGTAACCAATTTCCATATGCCTGAATCAACCTTATTGATGCTTACTTGTGCATTTGGCGGTTATGATCTTGTAATGAAAGCATACAAAACAGCCATTAAAGAGAGATACAGGTTCTTCAGTTATGGCGATGCGATGCTTATCCTTTAGTATTTTATAATATTTAGTTTATTTATATTTGTCATCCCGGGCTACTACCCGGGATGATTTATTTTATACCGATATTATCTAAATGAATCTCATGAACTCTCCGGATAAAAGATATGCCATAATAGTTGCCGGCGGATCCGGAAGCCGTATGCAAAGCAGTATTCCAAAGCAGTTTATCGAAATTGCCGGACTACCCATACTAATGCATACCATTAACAGATTCAGAGAATATGACGAATCTATCCAAATCGTAGTAGTGCTTCCTAAAGACCAACACCAATTTTGGAAGGAACTATGTCATCAATACCGGTTTTCGACCGACAATTTTATAATAGCTGAAGCAGGGCAAACAAGATTTCAATCTGTTAAAAATGGCCTTACTGCAATTACCATCAATACCGGAACTGTTGCCATACATGATGGGGTAAGGCCATTAGTAAGCAAAAAAACTATTCATAACTGTTATATTCTGGCAGAACAACATGGAAATGCCATCGCTGCAGTGCCCCTAAAGGAGTCAATAAGACAAGTAGAAGGAAAAACAAATAAGGCTTTAGATCGAAGCAGATACATTTCAATTCAAACGCCTCAATGTTTTAATATTGCCCTGATCAAAAAAGCATTCGAATCGGAAGAAAAAGCTGAATTTACCGATGATGCTTCAGTACTGGAAGCTTATGGAGAAAACATTATTCTAGCAGAAGGAGAATATTGCAACATTAAAATCACTACACCGGAAGATCTTTTGCTGGCGGATGCACTTTTAAGAAAAGATAAAAATTAGCTATTCATTCCAGACACCTCTTTATTCATCAGCATATTTTTATGCCTGCGTACTGCATCATAGGATATCAATTCCGGTTTTATTTCAGATGCAGAAAAATTGATAATGTATCCGGACATGCATTCCAGAAAATCCAAGTCATGGGTAACACAAAAAACGGTTTTACCCATTTCATTCACCCATTTACGCATCAGGTCAAAAGTAATTTTCTTGTTGAAAATATCCAGATGCTGTGTAGGCTCATCTAATAGCAGCAGCGGAGAGTCCTGAATCATTAATTGAACCAGCCAGACAATTTGCTGCTCCCCCCCTGACAACTGAAGCATACTTTTTTCAAAAAGATATTGATAGCCTAACTCCCCTAACTTTTCATAGACAAGCCGGTAATCGTCTTTACCAAATGTACCCCAGATACCTTTTCTTCTGAAAAGTCCGAGTACCAATATTTCTTTTACAGGAAGATCAAATGTTATACTGTTCTTTTGCTCCAGGTATCCTATAAAGTTGGAGGCTTTTAAATCAGAGAAATTTGAGGGAAATATAATATCTCCCGAATAGGAGATGTTACCTGTCATTGCTTTCAGGAAGGTTGATTTACCACATCCGTTGTGGCCAACAATGGCCACAAAAGATGGAGTATCAATACTAAATGACAGTCTTTCTAATACTGCTGTTTGCGAGTAGCCTAACCGAAGATTATTAACTTCTAAAACTGACAATTTTCTTCTGACTAATACTCGTCTTCGTTAAAGAAAAAGTCGTCCTTGGTAGGATAATCAGGCCATATTTCCTCAATGCTTTCATAAGGTTGGCCATCATCCTCAAGCTCCTGAAGGTTTTCAACCACTTCCATGGGAGCACCAGAACGTATTGAAAAATCTATCAACTCCTCTTTGGTTGCAGGCCATGGAGCATCTTCCAGGTATGAGGCAAGTTCTAATGTCCAGTACATAGTTATCCTTTTTTAAAGTTTCGCAAAAATAAAATTTATTTTATTATTTCCAGTTTTTTAAGCCGGTTTTTCAAATCCTAATTAATTAATAGCTAAAGGTTAATGTTTTGGGCAAATATTGCTTATTCAAGCATTTAGCCAGTAAATTAAATAACTCCCCGCCAACTACCCTTGCATTTTTGGAAAAAAGAACGATTTAATCTTTGAAAAAGTTGTCGGATTGCCGCTCAAAAAGGACTTTTTTTCCCACATTTTTAAAAACTATAGATCAGGATATTTATTTATAATACCTTACTGTTCGGATTTTTTTGGATATTTACGGCAAAAAACAAATAATAAATGAGCGAAACTATTATATTTTCGATGGCAGGAGTAAGTAAAATTATTCCTCCCAAAAGACAAATTCTTAAAGACATTTATCTATCCTTTTTCTATGGCGCTAAAATCGGGGTATTAGGTCTTAACGGATCCGGTAAGTCTACCCTGCTTAAGATTATAGCAGGCATTGATAAAGATTATCAGGGAGAGGTTGCCTTCTCAGGAGGATATTCTGTAGGAATGCTGGAGCAGGAACCAAAACTGGACCCTACGAAAACTGTTAAGGAAATTGTAGAAGAGGGGGTACAGGAAGTGGTTGATCTTTTGAAGGAGTTTGAAGAAATAAATCTGAAGTTTGCTGAGCCAATGAGCGATGATGAAATGAACAAACTCATAGAAAAACAAGGTGTAGTGCAGGAAAAACTGGATCAACATAATGCATGGGAGCTCGACAGCAAACTGGAGAGAGCTATGGATGCATTAAGATGTCCACCCCCTGATGCAAAAATTGCCAATCTTTCCGGGGGAGAGAAAAGAAGAGTTGCATTATGCAGACTGCTCTTGAAAGAACCGGACGTTCTTTTACTGGATGAGCCTACCAACCATTTGGACGCTGAGTCAGTTCAATGGCTTGAGCAGCATTTGCAACACTATAAAGGAACGGTCATAGCTGTAACCCACGACAGATACTTTCTTGACAATGTAGCAGGATGGATCCTGGAACTTGATCGGGGGGAAGGTATTCCATGGAAAGGAAATTACTCTTCTTGGCTTGAGCAGAAAAAGGCACGGCTTGCTCAGGAAGAAAAGAGCGAATCCAAGCGCCAGAAAACTTTGGAAAGAGAGTTGGAATGGGTTAGAATGGCTCCTAAGGCAAGACATGCTAAATCAAAAGCCCGTATCAGCGCCTATGAAAAGTTATTGGGAGAAGAAGCGAAACAGAAAGAAGACAAACTTGAGTTATTCATCCCTCCGGGAAAAAGACTTGGCACCAAAGTGATCGAAGCAAAAGCTGTATCTAAAGCATGGGGTGAGAAACTCCTTTTTGAAAATCTAAGCTTTTCATTACCTCAAGGTGGTATTGTAGGAATAATAGGACCTAATGGTGCAGGAAAAACCACATTATTTAAATTAATTACCGGACAAGCACAACCGGATGCCGGCTCATTTGAGGTGGGAGATACTGTTGAAATAGGATACCTCGACCAGGAGCATGCACAACTCGATCCTGAGAAAACAGTATTCGAAACCATCACAGGCGGAACAGAATTTATCAACCTGGGAGGCAGGCAGGTAAATTCAAGAGCTTATGTGAGCAAGTTCAACTTCGGTGGTTCAGATCAGGAGAAAAAAGTTGGCATACTTTCCGGTGGTGAAAGAAACAGACTTCACCTGGCGCTTACTTTAAAATCAGGAGCCAATCTTTTGTTACTCGATGAGCCGACCAACGACCTTGACGTAAATACTCTGAGAGCACTGGAAGAGGCGCTGGAAAATTTTGGAGGTTGCGCTGTGGTTATCTCTCACGACAGATGGTTCTTAGACAGAATTGCCACACATATACTGGCGTTTGAAGGAGACTCCCAGGTTTATTGGTTTGAAGGCAACTACACAGATTACGAAGAAAACAAAAAGAAACGTATGGGTGACATTACACCTAAGCGTATCAGATATAAAAAACTGGTGGAGTAATTTTTAAATTGCAAACATTAGGAAGGTAAACTTTCTAATGTTTGCATTCATTATGCAACTCAGCAGGTAAAGGCTCCTCCTTTTCATCTTCCTCAAGCTTCATTTTACTCAGATCTGGCTTGCCGGCATTCACCCAACAAGTGTACCATATATCTCCTGTCATTTTAATTGCTCTTCTCATTTGCCTTTCCACCATTCCATTCAGCATTTGGTGGTATAAAGAACAAAATTCTAATGAATAAACTCTTACTACCGAACTACCTTTATCCTCATAAGAATATTTCATAGACTCCTGAATTTTTTCCGTTGCAAGTTTTTCCAGCGAAAGCACTGAATCAACAGCAGTATTTGAATTATAGACTGTAACCCAGCAATAATCTTGAATATCCGGTATGTATTCAGCGGGGCCCACCCAAAAGCTGTAATTATTAAAAAACAATTCCGGCAATCTTGACTCCCATAATCCATGTATACCGCTCTGGTTGGTTAACTGTCCGTTATAATTGCAGGTAGTGTGCAGAGGAACATTTGCATCAGCTATATAATGTCCAAGGTCCGCCGATAGTTTAATTATTTTTTTTCCGTCCTTTTCTTTAAATGCATTGGTAAGCTGATATCGGAGAACATTTATATACCAGGGAACAATCCCATGTCTGAGCAAAGAATCTGTCGGATATAACTTTTGCGCATCTGTCCAGTATTTTGGAATTGTATCACAGAATCCCTTATAAAACTCAAAATCAATATAATGCCTGCACGCCTCCTCTTTAAGCACATATCTCCTTTTATCAGGATTAACAGCCCATTTACTGATCAGATGGATATTGGATTTGTAAAATCCAATGATTTCCGGAGGGAGGGTAAAGACAGCCAGCCGGTTGATTTCCTGGTGCGCAAAGAAACCCCAACCCATTGATTGCAAAGGCAATAAAAACAAAAATAAAAATTTCACCATAGCCGGGAGTAAAATTAGCAGGAATATGGTTTATGAGAATATCTGCTCCGGATTTATTTTTTACAGGTTTTTGGAAATCAGAAAAAATTATTACCTTTGCAGTCCTAATTTATAACAACAGTATTTGAAATAATTAAGAAAAATGGCTAATCATAAATCGGCATTAAAAAGAATCAGGGCGAACAGCGCAAAGATGCTAAGAAACAAATATCAGGCTAAAACCACCCGTACATTTATGAAGAAGCTGAGAACTACCACTGATAAAGCGGAAGCTCAGGAATTACTTAAAAAAGTATCTTCTATGCTTGATAAACTTGCTAAGAAAAACATTATTCACAAGAATAATGCTGCTAACAAAAAATCAAAGCTTGCTGCTAAAGTAGCTGCTCTGGCTTAATTAAGCACAACATCATTGTATATATAAGCCTTATCTCCAGATAAGGCTTTTTTTGTTGCATTTCTCCTTCTATTTCATAGGTTTTTATATTATTGCAAAAAAAAGCTATGGAAAATTATCACAACCTTACCATCTCCCAATGGGCGGAAGAGGACCGACCCAGGGAAAAATTAATACTTAAAGGAAAATCAGCACTTTCAGATGCAGAATTAATAGGCATTTTGATTGGATCCGGTACAGTTTCAATGAGTGCAGTAGACCTTGCAAAAATGATCTTGAGCCAATGTGGCAACAATTTAAACCAACTGGCGATGATGAATGTAAAAGAATTGCAGAAGTTTAAAGGAATTGGCGAAGCAAAAGCAATTACCATTGTTAGCGCACTTGAACTGGGACGAAGAAGAAATGATTCTATGCCGGAGAAAAAGCCAAGGATTACCGGTTCACAGGATGTTTATGACCTACTTAAGCCCAATTTACTGGACCTAAACCATGAAGAATTCTGGATCTTATTACTAAACAGGTCGAATCAGGTGATCAAAAAGCAAATAATTAGTTCCGGAGGAGTTTCAGGAACCATCGCAGATCCTAAAATTATTTATAAATTAGCACTGGAACATTTAGCTTCTGCTATAATCATTATTCATAATCACCCGTCAGGAAATATCAAACCCAGTGATGCAGACATTTCTCTGACCATGAAATTGAAACAGGCAGGAGCATATCTTGACATACCTGTATTGGATCATATTATTTTCACCAATACAGGTTACTATAGCTTTGCAGATGAAGGAAAATTATAAGATTGATACCAAATGGATAATTAGAGCTGGTCTTGGATTGGCTATCCTGTTGATCATTATATCCATTTTCATTGACAAACACCAGGATTCATTTGAACAACAGATCCAGCAATATCGCGAACAAAAGGATGCTTTTTTTAAAGAATCGGAAAAATCACCTATCGAGGACAAAGAGCATTTTACAGGTTTAAATTATTTCGATCCAGAAAGAAAATATCGTGTAAAGGCAACACTTCAGCCCATACATGAGCAAAGTAATATCATTGTAAAACGAAATGACGGGAGAGAAGATGTATACAGGAAATTTGCTAAAGCTTCATTTGAACTTGAAGGAGAAAAATACCAATTAACTCTTCTGATTAATCAACTGGAAAGCGATAGCCAACTGGTAGCTTTCATTCCTTTTTATGACAAAACCAACGGGGATGAAACCTATCAGGGCGGACGCTATCTTGATGTTAAAATTCAGAAGGATGACGAAGCTATAATAGATTTTAACTTTGCCTACAACCCTTTTTGCGTTTATAGTTATAAATTCAGCTGCCCTCTTCCCCCTGAGGAAAATTTTATAAACCTGCACATAAGAGCAGGTGAAAAAATATGGAAAAATCATGATGAAGAATAAAGGTTTCATTAATTTTGAAAGAACCTGGTTACAGAAGTACAACCGGATTGGTTGTAAGAATCAAAAAGGAGACAAATGAAAATATCATATAACTGGTTAAAGAAGTACATTCAACTTAACGAAACTGCTGAAGAAATAGCTGAAAGGCTTACAAAAGCCGGACTGGAAGTTGAAGATTTAAAAGTATTCGAGACCATTCCCGGAGGATTAGAGGGTCTTGTCATAGGGAAGGTATTGACCTGTGACAAACATCCAGGGGCGGATAAACTTAAATTGACTACAGTGTCAATAGGCAATAACACCATTTTACCTGTAGTTTGCGGTGCTGCTAATGTAGCTGCTGGTCAAAAAATAATACTTGCCACTGTTGGTTCAACCATTTATCCTGCGGGTAAAGAACCAATCAAAATCACAAAAGCAAAAATCAGAGGAGAAGTATCGGAAGGAATGATTTGTGCCGAAGATGAAATAGGGCTAGGTACAAGTCATGATGGTATTATCGTATTAAATACTGACCTTCCTGAAGGAACTCCTGCTTCAACGATTTTTAAAATTGAAAAAGATTACATTTTCGAAATAGGCTTAACCCCTAACCGTGCAGATGCTGCTTCACATCTGGGTGTAGCGAGAGATTTAAGAGCATTACTCGAGAGACCAGTTACTCTTCCCGAGATTACCTTACCTTCTTCAACAGAGAAAAATCCTATTGAAGTAAAAATCGAAAATCATAAAGCATGTCATAGATATTCCGGACTGGTAATTAAAAATCTTACTGTTAAAGAATCCCCGGACTGGCTAAAGCAAAAACTAAAATCCATTGGCTTGTCTCCTATCAATAATGTTGTAGATGCTACCAATTATATTCTTCATGACTTGGGACAGCCACTGCATGCTTTCGATTTACAAAAAGTAAGCGGTAATAAGATAATAGTAAAAACCGTAAAGGCAGGCACTCCATTTGTCACATTAGATGGAATCACAAGAAAACTCGGCCAGGATGATCTGATGATATGTAACGAGTATGAGCCTATGTGTATCGCGGGAGTTTTCGGCGGATTGGAATCAGGAGTATCTGAATCTACTAAAGATATTTTCCTTGAAAGCGCATATTTCTCTCCTGACTATATAAGGAAAACTTCGCAATTACATGGATTAAAAACCGATGCTTCTTTCAGATTCGAAAGAGGTACTGACCCGAATATGCCGGTATATGCATTAAAAAAAGCTGCTGCACTTTTAATAGAGATATCCGGAGGAAGAATTTCCTCTGACATCATTGATATATATCCTGAAAAAATAAAAGATTTCCAAGTAAAAACAAGCTGCAGTTACATATCCGGATTAATCGGAAAAAAACTCGACAGAAAAACAATTACCACTATACTTTCAAACCTGGAAATAAATGTTTCCGGAGAAGGAGATGAACTATTACTTTCTGTTCCCCCGTTTAAAGTAGATGTACAAAGACCTGCAGATATTGTAGAAGAAGTGCTGCGTATTTATGGTTATGACAACATTGAGCTTCCTGCGAGGATAAAAACCGATTTTGTTGCTGAATTTCCAGTAAAAGATAAAGCTTCCATAATTTCTAAAATCGGTAATATTCTTTCCGGTGCCGGATTTTCAGAAATCATAACGAATTCCCTGACAAAGGAATCCTATTTAAAGCTTAACCAGCGACCGGGCGATGCAGTTTCCATATTAAATAAATTAAGTGAAGATCTTGGCGTAATGCGGCAATCTTTATTGTTGAGCGGATTGGATGTCATTGCATACAATATTAACCGGAGACAGAAAGACCTGAAGTTGTTTGAAACCGGAAAAGTATACTTTAAACTAGACAACCAATATAAGGAGAAAGAGTATCTGGCAGTATATATTACCGGAAATAAGGCCGATGAAACATGGAGACAGAAAAACACATCAGTCGACTTCTTCGACCTGAAAACCATTGTTCATAAAATTCTGCAGAAAACCGGAATTACTAAAATTAAAACTTCCACAATTGATGGCTGGCTTTTCAGCGAGGGGATAACCTATGAAGCAAATAAACAGCAATTAGTTAAATTCGGAAGAATAAACCAGAAATTCGTAAAGGCTGCAGACATAAAGCAGGAAGTATATTATGCAGAATTTGATCTGGAGCTATTATTAGAATTATCTCAAAATCAATTATTGTTCAAAGAGATTTCCAAGTTCCCGGAAGTGAGAAGGGATTTATCCCTTGTACTTGACAAATCAGTGACTTTTGAAGCTATTTCTAAGGTCGCATTGGAAAAAGAAAGGAAGCTACTTAAAGAAATTAACGTATTTGACGTTTATGAAGGAGAAAATATAGGCAAGGACAAAAAATCGTATTCAGTAAGCTTCATTCTGCAGGATTACGAAAAAACATTAACAGATAAAGTTATTGATTCCACCATGCAGAAGCTTATGGATTCCTTTGAAAAAGAATTAGGCGCCATTATCAGGAAATAAAATGGAAAAACAGGAGATTCTTACACGGATATCCAATATTGAAAAAGCCTTAAATAACCTGATAAGGGAACATCAGGAGGTAAAAAACAGGCTTGCTGAAGCCTTAAATGAGAATAGCAGGCTTAATGCTTTAATTGAGAAGCAAAATGAGGAAATAAAAAACTTTCAAAATCAAGATAAAATTACTAAAATTGTATCGTCAATTACAGAAGACACTCGACAAGCATCAGAGCTAAAACTGAAAATTAACGAGTATATCAGAGAGATTGACAAGTGTATAGCACATTTAAGTGAATAATTATTGAAATCTTCCAAATGGGAGAACTTTCTATAAAAATCAAAATAGCAGACAGGGAATACCCTATGCGCGTTGACGCATCCGAAGAGGAAAGATTGAGAATCGCCGGTCGGATGATCAATGAAAAGATGAGAAGCTACAGAGAGCAATTCGGAATAGATGACAAACAAGACCTTTTGGCAATGGTAGCATTTGAATGCCTGGCTGAAAGCATGAAATCGGAAAAAGAAACTTCAGAATTCCGGTTTGATATTGGTTCAAGACTTGCACAACTTGAACAGATATTGTCACAAAAAAGATAGTACTTAGCTTCTTATATCTCCTCTTAAATACTATACCTTTCAATTAATTTTGCTTCTGGTTGACATTTTTATAACCCTTTTAACCATATAAAAATGGCAGATGTCATAACAATAATCATAGCATCCATAGTCTCTCTTGGAGTCGGAGTGGCGATTGGAAGATTTTTATTAGCAAAAGTTTTTAAAAAACATGAAGATGAAGCCCGTGAAAAGGCTAAACTGATCATCAAAGAAGCGGAACTGCAGGGAGAGACTGTTAAAAAAGATAAAATTCTTGAAGCGAAGGAGAAATTCCTGAAAATGAAGGCCGAATTTGAAGAAGAAGCTAACAAGAAGAAAAACATCATCATACAGAACGAAAATAAAATCAAGCAAAGAGAATCAAACCTTTCCAAGCTTATGGAGCAAAACTCCAGAAAGGAAGCAGAGTTGGAAAGTATGAAAGAAAACCTAAGCGCTCAGCTGGAAATTGTTAATAAAAGAAAAGATGAAATGGAAAAGGCCAGGCTAGCCGCAGTTTCCAAGCTTGAAAAAATTGCAAACCTTACCGCAGAAGAAGCAAAAGCACAATTGGTTGAAGCCCTTAAGGACGAAGCGCGTTCCAAAGCTTCTTCATACATCAAAGACATAGTGGATGAAGCTAAACTTACAGCCACAAAAGAGGCTAAAAAGGTAGTTATAGAGACAATTCAGAGAACAGCCACAGAAAATGCCATTGAAAACTGTGTTTCCATCTTCAACATAGAAAGTGACGATATCAAAGGTAAAATTATCGGAAGAGAAGGAAGAAACATCAGAGCATTAGAAGCTGCTACCGGTGTTGAAATCATCGTAGATGATACTCCGGAAGCAATTATTATTTCCGGTTTTGATCCGGTAAGAAGAGAGGTAGCAAGGCTTTCCCTACACAGACTTGTTCAGGACGGTAGAATTCACCCTGCAAGAATAGAAGAAGTTGTGGCAAAAACTTTTAAAAACATTGAAGAGGAGATTATCGAAATAGGTGAGCGAACCGTTATTGATTTAGGTATCCATGGTTTGCATCCTGAGCTGATCAAAATGGTTGGAAGAATGCGGTTCAGATCATCATACGGGCAGAATCTTCTTCAGCATTCCAGAGAAGTTGCGAAACTTTGCGCAACTATGGCAGCTGAATTAGGCCTTAATGCAAAACTTGCTAAAAGAGCCGGATTACTTCATGACATAGGAAAAGTAACTCCTGATGAACCTGAATTGCCACACGCAATCATCGGTATGGAGTTAGCTAAAAAGTACAAGGAGAGTCCAGAGGTATGCAACGCAATCGGTGCTCACCATGATGAAATTGAAATGACTTCTATGATCTCTCCTATCATCCAGGTTTGTGATGCCGTTAGCGGTTCTCGTCCGGGTGCAAGAAGAGAAGTTATGGAGTCTTATATCAAGAGGCTTAAAGAACTTGAAGAACTTGCATTATCATTTGACGGTGTTACTAAATGTTATGCAATCCAGGCAGGACGAGAACTACGGGTAATGGTAGATGCTGAAAATGTCACCGATGAAAAAGCAGGGATTTTATCATTTGACATATCTAAAAAGATCGAAAACGATATGCAGTATCCCGGACAAATTAAAGTAACTGTAATCCGCGAAATGAGAGCCGTGAGCTACGCTAAATAGCGCAGAAAATATTTACAATTTAAAAAGGGCAGCAATTGGGCTGCCCTTTTTTATTATATAACTTTTCAAATATTTAACTTATTCTACATGAGTTTAAGAGATTATAAAAAAAATACAATAATGCTAAATAAAAAACCAAATAATCTAACAAAAATCCAACGCCTCTAATTTAAATAAAATAAATTCAACTAATTTTATAATTAAAACACAGTGAATAAAAAAATAAAAAAATTGAATTTTTTAAATAAAGGGGAAAATGAAAACAAAATTACTTACACTTATGTGTATCCTGATATCGATTCAGGCATACCCAACTGATTTCTTTGTTACCAATCTCGGAGCAGGTAACTGGTCTGCCCCACATCCGGCGGGAACATTTGCCAGAGCCATATCTGACCTAGATGCGGACGGTACTGCAGGACCACACAGAATAATCTTTCAGGTATCAGGGACTATCAATGAAGCAACAGGAAATCCTGCAAGCTATTTTATTAATAAAAACAATGTAACCATCGACGCAATCACTCAAGCTCCGGGAGCTTCATGCGGCAACCCCACTGTCCTTTTTGTTGGTCCGGGGTATAATCAACTGTCTGTTGCAGGAAGCAATGTTACTTTTAACGGACTTATCATTCAAAGGTGGAGAATACTGGTAACTGGGACAGGTTTTCAAATGTACAACTGCATGTTTGGGACAAATTCTGCAGGGACAGCAGTAGCAGGATCAGGCAACGGATATTATCTTAGACTACAAGGTTCAACCAACAGTATTATCGGAGCCAATGATTGCAGAAGAAATGTATTTGCAGGTCATACAGGCATTACCAATGCCATTGAATTAAATGGGAGCAATGATGTTCAGATTAACGGTAATTACTTTGGTACAAATAAAGCAGGAACAACTTTATTAGAATATTTTACCAGCTCCGCAATCACTCTACAGGGATGCCTCAGAACAAGGATCAGCAACAACGTTTTATGTGGAGGATATACAGCCAATGGCGCTTTAGAAATTGAATCCGGAAGCAATCTGGATTTAGAAATAAGAAACAATAAAATAGGTGTAAATGCAGCGGGTACTTATGTTACCGGTACAGCAGGAAATTATGGTAACACAGGAAGCGGAATTGCTTTTCTCGGAGGCTCGGCAGACAATACCATTATCGATGGCAACGTAATATCCTGCAATGCTCAAAATGGTGTTACCATACAGACGGCGAATTCAAATTTTCAAATTACAAATAATATAGTTGGCCTAAAAGGAAACGGCATTCAGGCTACCGGGGAAGACTATGGAAACGGACACTCTGGTATCAGATGTTTCGGAGCAGCTGCAAATGCAACTAACCTCAGAATACAGAACAACACAGTTTGCAGAAACGGAAAAGCAGCCAGAGGAAGCTCTTTTCAGGCAGAAACAGTCGGAATAATAATGAATCAAAATCCTGTAACATCCCTGAACATCTCTAATAATTTTGTCGGAGTGGATGTTAACCATAACCTCGCAGGAAATACTTTTACAGGGATATACTTATTCTCCAATGGCAGTATGGGAGGCGGAAACAAGAACAATGTAATGATTGAAAACAATGTTATTGGAGACAACGGAGAAACTATTGGGGCTGAAATCAACTCTAACGGAATTTCCATATACTCTTCACAAAACTTCACAATTCGTAACAATTACATAGGCATAGGTACAGGAGGACAAAACATAGGGAATTCTGCTAATGGATTAGAATTAAATACCAATGCAAACAACTTTACACTCTCAGGAAACAACATCGCATATAATAAAGGAAGAAGAACTACTGCAGAAGCAGAAGCGTGCGGAGGAATATTGATTTTCAGCTGCACCAACGGATATATTCAAAACAATCATATTCATAACCATCCTAATGCAGGAGGAAGTTTTCCAGTACCAAACAATGGAATTGTAGTTCAACGAGGCGGACAAATGCGCATTGGTGGAATAGCTGCAGGAGAACCCAACATTATCAATAACAATGGAACGCATGGTATCTTTGTTTTAGAAGGTGCAGATTATGTCGAAATGAGAAGAAACTCCATTTACTGCAATGCTCAAATGGGAATAAGTCTGAATATCGCTACAGATCCTGCCTCTGTAACTTCAAAAACAGCCGGCAATAACAGTTATGCAGTACCAGGACCAACGGTTACCATTGGAGCAGGCTGTAATGCAACAACAGGGGGAAACATCACATTAAGTGGTACTGCCCCGGCATCATCAATTGTTGAAATCTTTAATAATCCTCAGCAGTGCAGAACATGTCCTGCTTCCGGAAACAGAAGAGGCGAAGGGCTGGTATTTCTGTATCAAACAACTGCCGGTGCAGGAACATGGTCATATGGACCTGTAGCGTTTACCGGTGATGCTTCAGTTACAGCAACCGGAGTTGGCGGTGATTGCAATGGAGGTTTTTGCAGAACCAGCAGATTTTCAGATTGCGAATTCTGCTCTTTACCTGTAGAATGGGTAAGCTTTACCGGAAAGTTAAAACACCACAAAGTAGTATTAAACTGGGAAACTGCCTTTGAGCAAAATGCCTCGCATTTTGTTGTATTAAGAAGTGTTGATGGAGTAAGTTATGAAGTAATTGGCAAAGTCAATGCTAATGGCAATACCAAAACTCTCAGTTCATACATTTTTAATGACGAATCCCCGCTTTCTGGTGTAGTGTATTATAGATTATTGGAAGTTGATTTTGATGGAAAAGAACAAAGCTCAGAAATTATATCGGTTCTTAATCCGATAAACTGGCAAGTCTTTGTGTCACCTAATCCTGCTACAGATAAATTAAAGATAACTGTGGCAAATCCCGGAGATGAGCATTTTAATATTAAACTTTACAATTCATCAGGAAAATCATTAATAAGTCAAACAAGACAGTTTAGCACTGAAACTAATCAAGAGTTGGATATAACAGAGTTATCGGCAGGACTTTATATCCTAAAAATCAGTAATGGAAATTTCTCTCAGAATATTCAGGTTATAAAGCAATAAAATAGTAATTTTAAGAAAGGTAGCTGTGTTTACGGCTCCTTTCTTAATTAATCCATGAGATATTTTCGTTTTCTTTTATTGGTGAATACCACCTTCTATTTGGCTTGCTGCCAGTCACCTGAAGTAAATTCAGACATCAATGGTTTATGGGCAGATTCAAATTCAGCTTCATTTAACAATTGTTATGTTATTTTCGCTCAGGAAGGTGAAGATGTAAATTTTTCACACTACCTGGAGTTTAATGGCGTACAGATGGTAGAGTACGGGAAAGGAAAAATTAAAGGAAACTCCTTAGAATACAATGTATCTGTAAGCAAGGCTATCCCTGGCTGGGCAACCAGTGGAACCCACATTTTAACCCTTTCCGAAGACAAAAAAACCTTAAGGGGCATATACAAAGACAGCAAAGGCAATTCAGGACCTATCGTATTTAAACGAATTAACTAAATTGGATTTTTTCGCAACAATCAAGTAAGAAAATCAAATTTTCAAATAACTTATATCACTTTTCTAAATTAAAGGTAAAATAGCTCAGGAAATATCCCAGAAGTTTTAAATAAATCTTTTTGCCATAAAAATTCTTTCCTTAGTTTTGCAAACCAATATTTTTAAAATTTTAATAAATACTAAACCGCTTAATTTTTTATGAAAAAATTTAATTTATTCGCTGTTGCTCTAATATCAGGAGCATTAGCTTTCACATCATGCACTAAATCAGAAAAATCAGAACCAGTTGTTCAGGAAAACAACATTGCTAACGGAACTGTTAGTTTTTCACTTAGCGTTCATGTTCTTCCTTCTTCTGAAAACGGAAGAGTAGAAGGTTTGGCAGATGCTAAAGTTACAGTTAGCCAGGATGGATTTGTTTCTACAAAAACTTCTGATGGTTCTGGCATAGTAGTATTCAACGGATTAAGAGAAGGTGCTGTATCAATTTTCGTTTCAAGAGAAGGATACCTATCATCCAACAACACTACAACTTTAGCAAGATCTTACAATAATGCTGTGGACAACCAAACCGATGCAGCTCAAACTCAATTCGCAAGATTTGAAACAACCTTGTTTAAAACCGGTGCTGTATTAAGAGGTAGAATAATTGGAGATTTCGATTACACTGCTGCTACAAACCCTTCAGCTTCTCCAACGCCTGTTAAAGTAATTGCAAGAGTTAACAACAACGCTTTACAACCAAATGTTTATACTGTCAACACAGATGGTACAGGAAATTTTGTATTCAATGGACTACCTGAGGGAACACCTATTGCACTTTCTATTGAGTACATTTCTCAAGATGCAGTATCAGATCCTACTAATCCAAGAAACAGAAGCTGGAATATTCCTGCTCAAAACCATACTTTGAATGTTAACAGGATCACTGATCTTAGCACCATAACTGCAACACCTACTAACTAATTTAATTATTAGGTAAAATCAATGAAAAAGCCCCGATTTTGTCGGGGCTTTTTCATTGATAATATATCATATAATTTTAAACGCAATCAATCTATCTTTTACATTCTTAATTAAGGAATTATTATCAATTACTGAATTCCATTCTACAGAACCAAACCATTCCTTAGCATCATTTTCTTCCAAACCATACCTCCTGGCAATAACTAAATAATTATCGCTTCGATTTTTCAGTTCTTCAGCTTTTTTATTCACGATGCTTAAAGTGAGATCAACTTCATTTTTGTGTTGATTAAAAAATTCTTCTCTGACAGCAATGACAAAACATGGCCAGGGTGTAGGAAACTCTCCTACCCTTCTGAACTCACCGTTATCTACAAATGGCTTTGTGGTAAATTTCTCCCAAAAGAATACATCTGCCTGATTTTCTTTAAATGCTTTCCTGGCTCCATCGAGATTATTTATTGTTACAAAATTTAAATTTTCAACTTTCCAGCCCTTGGTGTTAGCATGTACCATTGCCATAAGATGCGAACCTGAACCGGGACGACTAATGGCATATCTTTTGTTTTTTATTTCATCCATACTCTTTACATCAGAATGAGCCGGCACATGTATTCCCCATATTAATGGACTACTCACATATACCTGCAGTATTTTTGATGGATTACCCTTATGTATATCAGCTATGATACCCTCGGTTAAAACAACTGCCATATCCAGGTTATTTTCCCTTAAGTCTTTACACATGGCACCAGTTCCTCCGGGATAATCATTCCATTCAATATTAAGATTATTGCCTGTAAAATCTCCTCCTTCCATGGCCATATGCCATGGATAATTGAAATGCTCAGGTACACCACCAATTCTGATTTTCATAATTATTAATCTAAAAACTAACTGATAAATTACAAACCAAAAAAAATGTTAATAAGGATAAAAATAAAAGCAATCGGGCAAAAAAAATCCCGCCGGAGCGGGACTTATTTTTAGGCTTTAACTTTTGTATTTTCTTTCGAAAAGTTTATTTCTTACTGCTTTGAAGTGCCTTTGTCATGGTATCTCCAATGTCGGCAGGAGATTCTACCACATACAAGCCACATTCCTTCATAATTTTCATTTTAGCAGCTGCCGTGTCATCAGCTCCGCCAATGATAGCACCAGCATGTCCCATTCTTCTTCCGGGAGGTGCAGTCTGTCCGGCAATAAAACCAACAACAGGCTTTTTATTTCCGGTATCCTTAATATATTTAGCTGCAACTGCTTCGTAACTTCCACCTATTTCACCTATCATGACTATTGCGTCAGTTTCTGGGTCGTTCATAAGAAGTTCAACCGCATCTTTTGTAGGCGTTCCGATGATTGGGTCACCACCGATACCGATTGCGGTAGAAATTCCTAATCCGGCCTTCACAATCTGATCCGCCGCTTCATATGTAAGTGTACCTGATTTTGAAACTATACCTATTCTTCCTTTTTTGAACACAAAACCAGGCATGATTCCAACTTTAGCCTCTCCTGGAGTAATTACACCCGGGCAGTTAGGACCAATAAGAGTTACAGATTTACCTTTAATATATTCTTTAGCATAAATCATATCCTTCACAGGAATGCCTTCTGTAATGCATATAACCACTTTTATTCCTGCATCGGCAGCTTCCATGATAGCATCTGCCGCAAAAGCCGGGGGAACAAATATAATTGAAACATCAGCTCCGGTTTTCTGAACCGCTTCCTGCACTGTATTGAAAACAGGCTTGTCAAGATGTTTGCTTCCTCCTTTTCCCGGAGTTACTCCACCTACCACATTAGTACCATATTCGATCATTTGTCCGGCATGAAAAGTTCCTTCAGAACCTGTAAATCCCTGGACAATAACTTTGGAATGTTTGTTTACTAAGACACTCATGAATAAAAGATTATTGTTTTAAACAAAAATACAAGATTTTATGGGTTGTAAAAATGAAATACCTATTATTCCTAATCAGAACAATCACCATATGGTATTTCTGTATAATCTTAGCACATAAAAATTACTTATGCAAAAGGGATTTTAATAAAATCAGAAGACTAAAATGAATAACCTAATTAGCAGGCATTTAACAATCAACACTAATCCCGAAATTTAGGGCAATAAACCTTATCACTTGGTAATATGTAGCAAACCTTAAAACTTAAAAGGATGTAAGAATCCGGACCTTGCCTGGTTCCCCTCCTCGTACCGGGGGCATGACTCTCCACATAACTGTAAGAACCATCTGTAGTAACTTTTTGTCCAAGAAAATAAGTAATGTATTCATAGTCTCTGTCCTCTCCCTGATAGGAACTGGTAAGGGACGCAGAGCGGTTCGACATTATCTCTGATTCTTCAGAAGGTAGATCATCCGGATGCACGTACTTTCCACTAACATCATCAAGATAATCTGTGCTGGTAATGCGGTAAGAAATATCCAGCTCAAGGTCCATATTCAAGGTTAGCTTATACCGAATTCCAAAACCTAAGGGTACAGAGATTTGGATAGGAGAATAATTCTTATTTTCAGTTTTAAGAGGTCTGAGATCAACCCATTTTCCCTCGTGGTTTTTCGCCCTTGGGTTATGATGAAATACCCCTACTCCAAGATAACCGAAGAAATTATATATCGGCCTTTTTCTATAATGGTCATTGGACGGAAAAAGATCATACTGAAAAAATACACTCAATTCTTTAATGTCATTTCTATAATGAAGATTACGAAGATAGGTATTAACCTCCCTCCTCATATCAGATGAAATATGATCATCTCCAAGAAGTCTTACCCACATCAAATCAATACCGAAACTCAACCGAGGGTTAATTCTTGTTGAATAGCCCAAAGAAAATCCCGGTCTGACAGTCCTGATATGCCCATCGATATCTGCATAAGAATAAGAACCCTTTACGGAAGCGGTAATAGCATTATATCTGCATTTAGGATTAAATGGTTGTCCATATGAAAAAATTCCCATGAGGAAAAAAATCAGGAGAACGCAAAAAAATCTGAACAAGGATGACATTTAAAAGTGTAAAAGATTATCACCATTAATATGGATTTTCCGGAAAAAGTAAACTGAAAATTAAACAAATGGGAAAATATACTTATACCGGATCATGTCCGGAAAACCATTGGGGAGTTAATTTACATAAAAAAATAAGGACTTTAATTAAATTAAAGCCCTTAAATTGGTAAACCTAAATTAAAATCTTTCAATTACTTTTGAGCTGCTATTACATTAGCAGCACTCTCAGCAATTTTTGTTAATAATGCGTCAGCTTGTTTCTCTTCTTCCAGTATATCATGAAGCACTTTTTGTGCTTGTTGGTTGCCTAACATTTTTGCAAAAGCTACAGCCGTTCCATAGCTGGCAATTTCGTAATGTTCTACTTTTTGTGCGACAGCGATAATTGCCGCATCCATGACCAGATTACTTTCTATTTCCGAAACTGTTTCTTCTGCCTCCTTTACGATGCCTTCCATCGCTGCACAATTTTTGCCTTTAGGGTTAATATTCATCTCTTTGCATAGGGCTTCTATTCTGTCTCTTTGTGAAGAAGTTACCTGCAGGTGATCCTCCAAAGCATTTTTGAGTTCTTTGGTGGTAGCTTTCTTTGCCAATACAGGAAGTTGTTTCACCAGTTGAACTTCAGCACTATATAAATCTTTTAGCATGTCTACAAATAGGTCATTCAGGTTGTTGATTTTCATAGAGGAATTAGTTTTAGTTAAAATTTATACCTGTATGAAATAACTCAGGTGGCAAACTTATGTTTAATGAAAAGTAGGACAGGCAAAATTTTAGTAGTTGTATTTATCGCCCCAAAGCTTTTTCAGCCTTTGCCTCAGCTCGTTTTCCCTGGCATTATTTCCCGGATCGTAGAGTTTGGCACCAGAAATTTCGGAAGGCAGGTATTCCTGTTTTACAAAGTTGTTGTCATAATCATGAGCATACTTATACTCATTACCATATCCCAGTTCCTTCATTAGTTTGGTAGGTGCATTCCGGATATGCATAGGTACCGGCAAGTCACCATGCTTGTAAACCAATTCCTGAGCATGATTAATGGCCATATATGAAGCATTGCTTTTAGGGGAAGAAGCGAGATAGGCGGTACATTGGGCAAGAATTATTCTCGATTCAGGATATCCTATCATTTGAACAGCCTGAAAGCATGAAGTTGCCATAACAATTGCCGTAGGATTTGCATTTCCTATATCTTCGGAAGCAACTATTACCAGTCTTCTTGCTATAAACTTAACATCCTCCCCACCTTCAATCATTCTTGCCAGCCAATAGATGGCAGCATTTGGATCGCTTCCTCTGATGGATTTGATGAAGGCAGAAATAACATCATAATGCATCTCTCCCCCTTTGTCGTACATTGCAACCTTTTTCTGCGCAATTTCAATTACCACATCATTTGTAATAACATATTCCGGTGCTTCATCCATAGATTCCACAACCAGATCTAGGAGATTTAATAATTTTCTTGCATCACCTCCTGAAAGGTTAATAATGGTATCAGTTTCTTTAAGGTTGATTTTCTTTTTCTTTAATTCAATATCATTGGAAGTGGCATGTCTCAGTAATCCGATTAGCTCTTCCTTTTCCAAAGATTTCAAAACATACACCTGACACCTGGATAAAAGCGCTGAATTAACTTCGAAGGAAGGGTTTTCTGTAGTTGCACCTATCAAGGTAATAATCCCTTTTTCTACAGCCCCTAATAAGGCATCCTGCTGAGATTTATTAAAACGATGAATCTCATCAATAAAAAGGATAGCTCTCGAGAGCCCTTTGGCCTTCTCTATTACTTCACGAACTTCTTTTACACCTGAACTGATAGCACTTAAAATAAAAAAAGGTACTTTTATCTGGTTGGCAATAATATTAGCCAGGGTAGTCTTTCCCACGCCCGGGGGTCCCCATAAAATCATTGATGGAACTGTTCCGGATTCAATAACACGTCTAAGGATAGCACCCTCTCCTACCAGATGCTTTTGTCCGGTAAAAGAATCAAGAGAGGCAGGACGCATTCTCTCAGCTAAAGGTATTTTCCTTGAGGTGTCGATGGAATAAAAGTTTAAAGTTTAAAGCTTAAAGTTTAAAGTATAAATATAAACAAATAATTTTTCTCCTTGTTGACAGAAAAGAGTTTTAACTTTAGGGGGTGGATCCAAAAGTAAAGGCGCATTTAATGCTGTTTGTTTCTACTCTGGTGGCAGCGGGAAATTATACTATTTCAAAAATTGCGATGCCGGAGTACATAGAACCTTCAGCAATTATTTTTATTAGGGTAATCACTTCTATAATCCTTTTTACTATTCTTCAATTGATATTCAGTGGCGAAAAAGTTGAAAGAAAAGACTATATAAGGTTTGCAGGTTGTGGTTTATTTGGCGTAGCGATCAACCAACTGCTATTTTATGAAGGGCTTAATCTTACTACTCCTATTAATGCTTCTTTAATGATGACCATTTCTCCGGTATTGATATTGCTTATTTCTGCTTTCGCCAGAGAAGAAAAACTTACCTGGAGAAAAAGTCTGGGAATATTCTTCGGAGCTACGGGAGCAGCTTCACTATTATTGTACTCATCCAAATCTTCACTTTACGACATTTTCCTCGGTGACCTGTTTGTATTCCTGAATGCACTTAGCTGGGCATTATTTCTTGTAACCGCAAAACCACTAATGAATAAATACCATCCCCTTACTGTAAGCAGGTATATGTTTAGCATCGGATTCTTTATGATCCTACCTTTCAGTTACCAATCATTTCTTTCAACCAACTGGAGCAAATTTAACATGGAGGCTATACTGTCTCTTGGATACATATTGATTTTTGCCACCTTTCTCGCCTATCTGCTTAATATTGCGGTTCTACGCCATGTTAACCCGTCGGTAGCAGGAAGCTATATTTACCTTCAGCCGATGATGGCTACATTAATTGCCACAGTATATGGCAGTGACCTCCTTACACCGGAGAAAATTTTATTCAGTCTTTTGATTTTTACCGGTGTGTTTCTCGTAAGCAGCAAGACAAAAAAAGTCAATCAATAGAGGCTTTGAGCAATTCCTTCTGATTTTCCATAATGAAATTCTTATATGTAACCACATCAGGGAAATAATCAGAAAAATGTTTTTTATAGCTGCTATAATTCTCCATTAATGATTCGAGTGCGGAGATATAACTGGCTTGTCCTGTGGAGACTTTTATCAAATCTTTTAATAAATTATTCAAGCCTGGTATGCTTGCATAATTTACAAGCCAATTTCCACTGATCATGTACGGAATAATTTTATTCATCTTAGGAGGAAGTATTGAAATAAATTCAACCAGATTACCGTATGTAGAATGAGCAAAGGACTCTAACGTTTCATCCTGATTATACAGCTTCCAATCAGATGCAAGAAAGTGATCATAAAACACAGGTATAATCTTCTCTGCCAGCTTAGAGTATTTGGATGGGAAAATGCTCTTGCTTTCATTGAATGCTTCATGGGAGTGCGTATAATCTGACAGTAATTCATGTAATTTTATCCCCTGAAGAATATTTAGATTATATTTTGAAATATCCCTAACATTAACAAACTCATTGATTAAGGCCCCAACCTGCCTTTCCTTATCTTCTCTGCAGATAAATGCGTATCCTAGATAATTCATATCTCCTCCGATGGTTATTTATAAGTAACAAGAAAGGCTGGATTTTGTATTTTTTTTTAAAAAAAATATTATCAATCAATAAAAAAAAGCTACTTAAAATTTAACAAAATCTTAAGCAGCTAATCAACTAAAATAACTTATATCTAATTTAACACGGACTTTTTCTTATATCGCCCTTCTCTTGGACCATTGTGCCATTTCCAGGCCGTGCGAATTATATCTTCAAGATTTTTATATTGAGCTTCCCAGCCCAGAGTTTCTTTGGCAAATGTTGGATCCGCAACAAGTTGTGGTGGGTCTCCAGGTCTTCTTTCTCCATAAACAACCGGCACTTTTAACCCGGTTACTTTTTCAGAAAGCTCTATTACCTCTTTAACAGAATAGCCCCTTCCGGTGCCCAGATTACAGATAACAGGATCTTTTCCTTGCTGTAAATGTTGCAAAGCAAGAATATGAGCACTAGCCAAATCATTAACATGGATATAATCTCTTATACAAGTTCCATCCGGTGTTTCATAATCTGTTCCGAAAACGGTAATAGATGGTCTTAATCCTTTTGCTGCTTCAAGCACCAGAGGGATAAGATGTGTTTCCGGAGAGTGATCTTCTCCAATTAATGCATCTTCAGAAGCTCCGGATGCATTGAAATATCTCAGGAAAACGTATTTGAACCCATAAGCATGGTTATAATCCTTGAGAATTTTCTCCAGCATCAGTTTGCTTTGACCATAAGGATTAATCGGGTCCTGTCTATGGCATTCATCAATAGGAATTCTTTCTGGATTTCCATAGGTAGCACAGGTAGACGAAAAGATAAATTTATCACATCCGTGCTTACGCATTACCTCAATAAGATTGATAGGCGCTACCAAATTATTAAAATAATATTTAGCAGGATCATTAACAGACTCCCCTACATAGGCAAATGCTGCAAAGTGCATTACTGCTTCTATTTCATTCTTTGAAAACAGCTCATTCATTGCTGCCTGATTAGAAATATCGGCAATTACTAATTCGACATCCGGATTAACAATGGCATCCTGATGGCCATAAATCATATTGTCTACAACAAGAACCTTATACCCTTTTTCAGCAAGCATCCTTACTGTATGTGAGCCAATGTAACCGGCACCACCTGTCACTAATATTTTTTTATTGGTATTCATAGCTTTACATTAATTAACTTTCGGGATCATTATATATTACCATTTAAGCAGTATAAAGTTTCCTGAAAGTCATTGATAAAAATATAAAAACGCTGGCAGGGTCTAAAAGTGTTAAAAATAACGCTATCTCAGGGAGCAAGTCACCCCGAAGAAAGAGGAAACTATAATTAATTATCTGTTACCTATAATTTTACAGATTCCTCTCTTAGGCCAGGGATGACATTTTCGATACAGCAGTGAATAAATTTTACAAATGAATTACTTCATCATATGCAGCAGCTGTGGCCTCCATAATCGCCTCTGACATAGTAGGGTGTGGGTGGACAGCCTTTATTATTTCATGACCGGTGGTTTCAAGTTTTCTGGCAACAACCACTTCTGCGATCATTTCGGTTACATTTGCTCCTATCATGTGAGCCCCCAGCCATTCTCCATATTTAGCATCAAATATCACCTTAATGAATCCTTCACTTGCACCTGCTGCTTTTGCTTTTCCGGAAGCAGTAAAAGGGAATTTTCCTACCTTAATCTGATATCCTTTTTCCTTAGCCTGCTTTTCAGTTAATCCTACGGAAGCAATTTCAGGCGAGCAATAGGTACATCCGGGAATGTTTCCATAATTTAATGGTTCAGGATGATGTCCGGCAATTTTTTCAACGCATATTATAGCCTCTGCACTGGCTACGTGTGCTAAAGCCTGACCTTTTACAATATCCCCAATGGCATATATACCCGGAATATTTGTTTTGTAATAATCATCTACCACTACTCTTCCTTTGTCTACAGCCACACCGGTTTCTTCAAGTCCTATTCCCTCAATATTCGTGGAGATACCTACAGCTGAAAGTACTATGTCACATTCAAGAGTTTCAGTTGAGCTGGCAGTTTTCACTTTTACTTTGCACTTTTTGCCTGAGGTATCTACTGATTCCACAGAAGAATTGGTCATAACAGTGATTCCGGACTTTTTAAATTCTTTCTCTAATTGCTTAGAGATATCTTCATCTTCTACAGGAACAATATTTGGCATAAACTCAACAATGGTAACTTTGGTACCCATTGAATTGTAGAAATAAGCAAACTCCACACCTATTGCTCCAGAACCCATGATGACCATAGATTCCGGCAGTTTATCAAGGGCGAGAGCCTTTCTGTATCCTATTATTTTTTCATTATCAATTTTAACATTTGGAAGTTCACGGGATCTGCCTCCTGTAGCAAGGATAATATGATCTGCAGTGTAAATTTCTTTTTTACCCCCTGCATCAGTTACCTCTACTTTTTTACTTCCTGCAAGTTTACCAAAACCTGAAATCAGATCTATTTTGTTTTTTTTGAAGAGGAATTGAATACCCTTGCTCATCCCATTTGCAACATCACGACTTCTTTTAATAACTGAAGCAAAATCAGCCTTTGCATCTGCTACATTGATACCGTAATCTTTAGCATGCTTAATATATTCAAAAACCTGAGCGCTTTTTAACAAAGCTTTAGTAGGAATACATCCCCAGTTGAGGCAAATTCCGCCCAATTCCGCTCTTTCCACTACAGCGACTTTCATTCCCAGTTGTGATGCTCTGATGGCAGCCACATACCCTCCGGGGCCGCTTCCGATGACGATTAAATCATATTTTGTCATAAAGAAGTAAAATTTTAATACCCGGGCAAATTTAAAGTATTTAAGATTATAATAAAACCAAATGAGTTTTTTCAACGGCTATTTTTTCCTATGGCTTATTAATCACCAGTCCAAGGTTAAGCCCAAAACATCTATTCAACTGTTCTTGAAATATCTCCCCTTCAATATACTTTGCAGAACCGCTATAACTCAGTTGTTTTATATTAATTTCCGTAATCCGGAAGGGAATCAAATTAATGTACAAGCATTAAATCATTAATTTTTAATTAAATAAATAGCAGTTTCCTCCAGTAGGGTTTCAATTTTTCAAATATTGCCTTATTTTTGACACCTTAACATTACTTAATTCATGAAACTATTACAAGGTAAAATCGTGCTTGTTACCGGTGCATCTAAGGGAATAGGCCGCGCTATTGCTTTAAGATGTGCAGAAGAAGGGGCAAACGTTGCTTTCACTTATCTCTCAAGTGTAGAAAAAGGCCAGGCTTTGGAAAAAGAACTGGAGCAAAAAGGAATAAAAGCTAAAGGATTCAGATCTGACGCTTCAGACTTTAAGGCAGCAGAAGATCTGATTAATGGTGTAATTGCGGAATTTGGAGGGCTTGATGTCTTAGTAAACAATGCTGGGATCACCAAAGATGGCTTACTTATGAGAATGTCAGAAGAACAATGGGATGATGTAATAAGAATTAACCTTAAATCGGTTTTTAACCTTACAAAAGCCGCAATTCGTCAGTTAATGAAGCAAAAATCCGGCTCAATTATTAATATTACTTCTGTTGTAGGATTAAGAGGGAATGCAGGCCAGGCGAATTATTCTGCATCTAAAGCCGGTATTATAGGATTTACAAAGTCAGTTGCGCTTGAACTAGGTTCCAGAAATATCCGTTCTAATGCCATAGCTCCCGGATTTATTGAAACAGAAATGACCGGAGAATTGGATGAAAAAGTAATTCAGGAATGGAAAGATTCCATACCTATGAAAAGAGCCGGCAAAGCCGAGGAAGTTGCGGATGCTGTTATTTTCCTAGGTTCAGACCTTTCAAAATACATTTCCGGTCAGGTAATTCAGGTTGATGGAGGAATGCTGACATAGGTTCATCAAAACTTAAAAAATATCTAACAGCCTTTTTACGTTTGTAGAAAGGCTGTTACTGTTAAATGGAGAAACTAAAAATAATTACAGAACTATCACCATGGTTCATAATCCTTTGTGTAGGTGCCTCCGCATTCTACGCATGGCTGCTTTATTCTAAAAAATCTCCATGGTCAAAAAAAGTTAACTACACACTTTCTGTTTTCCGGTTTCTGCTTGTGTTTCTTATCTGTGTCTTATTGATGGGACCACTTATTAAATACATCAAAAACTATCTGGAGAAACCGGTAGTAGTGTTAGCTATAGACAATTCAGAATCACTTGCTTTGGTATATGACAGCACAAGGCAAGCTGAGTTAAGAAATAAATTTTCTCAATTAAAATCCAGCCTTGAAAATGAAAATTTGCTTGTGGATTTTAAACTTCTGAATAATGAAATCACTGACTCTCCTGAACAAATAAACTTCAACTCAGGTAGTACAAACCTACACGCTCTCTTATCGGGAATTAGTTCAGACTATGAAAACAGAAATCTTAGCTCGGTAATACTTTTTTCTGACGGGATCTACAACAAAGGAATATCGCCTTCCTATGCTCCTTATTCCTATCGGCTACATACTGTAGGACTGGGAGACACCATACCCAAAAGAGACATTTCAGTTAAAAATCTGCTTTATAACAAACTGACTTTCCAGGGAAACAAATTTCCGATTATAGCTGAAATACACTCCAAAGGCTTCCAGGGAAAACCGTTGACTGTAGTATTAAGAGAAAACGGAAATGTTGTCGAAAAGAAAGAGGTAACAATCAACCGCGATAACGAATTACTACAAATCACTTTTGAAAGGACAGCTGAAAAGAAAGGTATTAACCATTTTATAGTGGAAATACCCGCATTTACAGGAGAATTTAGCAATAAAAATAATAAGGCCAATGCTTATGTAGATGTGATTGAAGGAAAAGAAAAGATTTTACTGATTGCAAGTGCACCACATCCTGACATTAAAGCGATCAGGAGTGTAGTTGAAGCCAAGGAAAACCTGGAGTTTAACCTTTACATACCAGGCATCAACGAACTGAAAAAAGGAAAGTATGATCTGGTTATATTTCACCAGATACCAGACAATACCATACCAAATCTTCAACCTTTTGAAGAAATATTAAAATCCGATCCTTCTGTATTGTTCATCACAGGAAACAGAACAAATCTAACCCAATTTAATCAGATTAATGGGATAATTAAGGTAAACGGAAGGCACGGACAGGTTGATAATGTCCTACCCTTTTATGAGGAGAAGTTTCAAAGATTCCAGATCAGCAGGGAAGAGATGGAACGTATTAACAGTTTCCCGCCTGTACAGGTACCGTATGGCGACTTTTCCTTAAATCCTGAAACTGATATTATCATTTATCAGAAAGTGGGAAATATAACAACAGTAAAACCGCTTTTGGTTACCTCACATCAGGGCAATCAAAAAAGAGGTGTATTTCTCGGGGAAGGACTTTGGGAGTGGAGATTACATGAATACAGAGAGACACAAGACAGCAGATCTTTTGATAAGTTATTTTCAAATCTGATCACATTCCTTTCATCCAAAGAAGATAAAAGGAAATTCCGAGCTTATCCTGTAAGCAACGAATTTTATATTTCCGACCAGGTCTTATTCAGTACTGAGGTTTATAATGATGTATACGAAAAGATATACGGACAGGAAATAAAACTGAATATCTCCAATGAAAGCGATAAAAACAAGCAGTATTCCTATATTAATGCGGAAAATGCAAAATTTGAAGTAAAAGGACTTGAGGAAGGAGTTTATAAATACAGTGCTTTTACAATACTAAACGGCAAACAGGAAAAATCGGAAGGTGAGTTTCTGATTAAAAAGGAGATCCTTGAATCTATCAATATTACAGCAGATCATAACACTCTTAAAACTGCAGCAAGATTAAATCAGGGAAGATTTTTCAATGAAAATGAAATTGCAGATATTTCTAAAATAATTTCCGAGTCAAACCCAAAAGTATTACTTCACAGCAATGAAGAATTTACCGAGGTGATACATATTCCCTGGATATTCTTTTTACTTTTATTCCTCATGTCGGTGGAATGGTTTACAAGAAGATACAGCGGGGGGTACTAATTAATTAAGAATTAAGAATTAAGAATGATGAATGTTGAATGGAGGCTTAGGATTTGACATTTGGTTTTTGGGATTTAAATTTTAATGTTGTTTTCGAAAAAGGGGTTTGAATTTTTAAAAAACGTATGAGGGAATTAGAGTTTCATTTAAAAAAATTTCAGGAATTTACATACAGAGGGGAATGGAAAGATGGTTATTCCCATTTATATGAACGTGTTTACGACATCCTGGATAAATCTCAATTTGGTAGGAGAAGCTTTTATCTTAAAGAACTAGAGAACTACAACAAAATCATGTACAATCTTCCTCACAGACTTGATGATGAAGAAAAGCTTGAGTTCAGGAAAAATCAAAAGCACATTATAGATCTCCTTTATCTGATCAATGAAGAGAACAAGAAAATCTTCATCAGTTACGGAAAAGATACTACCATGAAAGACAAGGTTTGCACATTATTAGGCAAACTAAAACTTGATTTCAATGTACTGGATGAAGAGTCAAAACCGTATACCATTGATACCTTCATAAAAAATGCAAGGGAATGCTCCTACGGAATATTCCTTTTCTCAGCAGATGATAATGTTGTTGGTAGTGACAAACAAAGAACAAGTCAGAATGTAGCGTTTGAACTGGGATATTTCACAGGACATACATTACAGAAAAATCTGATCGCATTTCATCCGCATGACAAATTCATAGAGATACCAATTCAATTTGGTGAGCTGCACTATCAGCCGTTTATATTGGGAGGACAATGGAAAAAAGATTTAATCAATCACATGAAAAAATCAGGCATGTTTGTAGATCCCGAATTATCTGAAAAAATCTTAAATAAATAAAAAAGCCCCGAATCGGGGCTTTTTTATTTATATTATTCAGGCTTCTCAACCTTTTTCTTCACAACCTTAATTGTCAAAGTTTCTTCTTTTCCTTCGTAGTCTGCAAGTAGTGTATCACCTTCTGCAGCTTCGCCTTTAAGAATCTCTTCAGCAATAGGATCTTCCAGATACTTTTGGATAGCTCTATTTAAAGGTCTTGCACCATATTGTGGATCATAACCTTTCTCAGACAAGAAATCTTTCGCTTTTTCAGTGAGTTCGATTGCATATCCCAATGTATTGATTCTTGCAAAAACCTTTTTAAGTGTAATGTCAATAATTTTATGAAGATCTTCTCTTTCAAGACTATTGAATACTATCACGTCATCAAGCCTGTTAAGGAACTCCGGCGAGAATGCTTTTCTAAGCGCACTCTGAATTGTTCCCTTCATCAGATCATCCAGTTTTTCCTGTCTTGCTTTTGTAGCGAAACCTATACCGGCACCAAAATCTTTCAGATCTCTTGCTCCGATATTGGAAGTCATAATGATGATGGTATTTCTAAAGTCAACTCTTCTTCCAAGACCATCGGTAAGAATACCGTCATCCAGAACCTGAAGCAATAAGTTGAATACATCCGGATGCGCTTTTTCGATCTCATCAAGAAGGACAACACTGTAAGGTTTTCTTCTGATTTTTTCTGTAAGCTGACCACCTTCTTCGTATCCTACATATCCGGGAGGAGCACCTACCAGTCTTGATACAGAGAATTTTTCCATGTATTCACTCATGTCAATTCTTACAAGAGAATCTTCTTTATCGAAAAGGTAAGTAGCAAGAACTTTAGCTAATTCCGTTTTACCCACACCAGTAGGTCCAAGGAAGATAAAGGAACCTATTGGTTTTTTCGGATCTTTCAATCCTACCCTGGTTCTTTGAATTGCTTTCACAAGCTTGGCAATGGCCTGATCTTGTCCGATTACTTTTCCTTTAAGCTGTTCACCCATTTCAAGAAGTTTATTTCCTTCGTTTTGAGCGACCCTGCTTACAGGTATACCGGTCATCATAGCTATTACCTCAGCTACATTTTCTTCTGTAACCGAATATCTCTTTTTCTTAGTCTCTTCTTCCCAACGGATTTTAGCATTTTCAAGCTGCTCAAGTAGTTTTTTCTCTTTATCTCTCAACTGAGCTGCTTCTTCGTATTTCTGGCTTTTAACAACCTTATTCTTTTCCTTTTTAATATTTTCTATCTGCTCTTCCAGCTTCACGATATCTGCAGGAACATGAATATTATTGATATGAACACGGGCGCCTGCCTCGTCCAATACGTCAATAGCCTTGTCCGGAAGGAATCTGTCGCTGATATATCTGTCGGATAATTTAACGCAGGCAGCAATTGCTTCATCACTATAGTTTACATGGTGATGGTCTTCATATTTCTCTTTAATGTTGTTAAGAATTTCAATAGTTTCTTCAGGAGTAGTAGCATCTACCATTACTATCTGAAACCTTCTTGCAAGAGCGCCATCCTTTTCGATGTATTGTCTGTACTCATCCAGAGTAGTAGCACCTATACATTGGATATCACCCCTGGCAAGAGCAGGTTTGAACATATTGGATGCATCAAGAGAACCTGATGCTCCACCAGCGCCAACAATTGTATGAATTTCGTCTATGAACAGGATAACTTCCGGAGATTTCTCCAATTCATTCATCACTGCTTTCATACGCTCTTCGAACTGACCACGGTATTTGGTACCTGCCACAAGAGAGGCAAGGTCCAGCGTTACCACACGTTTGCCGAAAAGTACCCTTGAAACTTTCTTTTGAATAATTCTTAAAGCGAGTCCTTCAGCAATAGCAGTTTTACCAACACCCGGCTCTCCAATAAGGATAGGGTTGTTTTTCTTTCTTCTGCTAAGTACCTGAGCAACCCTTTCTATTTCTTTCTCTCTTCCCACTATAGGGTCAAGCTTATTTTCTTCTGCAAGTTTTGTAAGGTCTCTACCGAAATTGTCAAGCACAGGTGTACGAGACTTTTCTGTTGTACCTTTTGAAGCTGATTCTTTTCCTCCGGAACCTGAACCGCCGCCGAAGATTCTTGAGCTATCTTCGTCTGAATCGTCTGTATCGCCTGTAGCCATAGGATTTTGGTTATGATATTCTAAAAGTTCTTTAATTACATCGTATGTAACTTCAAATTTTTCCAAAATCTGAGTAGCGATATTGTCTTCGTCTCTCAGAATGGATAAAAGTAAATGCTCGGTTCCGATCAGTTCACTTTTAAAAATTTTCGCCTCGAGATAGGTTATTTTCAATACTTTCTCAGATTGGCGGGTTAAAGGAATATTGGCCAGATTTTTTACATTTCCGGTAGCAGTACCTTTTGTAGCCTGTTCTATAGCTGTCCTCAATTCGTCCAGCGATACCCCCAGTTTCTTGAGTAAACTAATGGCAACCCCTTCACCCTCTCGGATCATTCCAAGCAAAAGATGTTCTGCTCCAATATAATCATGGCCTAAACGAAGCGCCTCTTCCCTACTTAGGGAAATCACTTCTTTCACTCGATTTGAAAATTTTGCTTCCATATTATAAAGGAGCTAAATGTTAATTAGCGTAAAACTAAATATATTTTTTATTATTAATAACTATTTTTTCCCTGTTTTTATTTCTCGGGAAATCTAATTTGTTGAGTTACTTGGCTTGCCGAAGTCAGTTACAAACCAGGTTTTACCATACCCGTCCAGAACAACTTTCATTTTATGAATGTTCATTTAAGATTGTAATCAGGTAAGAAAACTTACCGAATCAGGCCCTTCGTTAAACAATAAATCAACAATACTTAGATTATTTACAAATTCTCTGCCAAAAACCTGATGATAAGCTTTATTTGCTCCTTCACTGGAAATACCTGCAGTTTTTGGATGAATTTCATCTCTCATATCAATATAACCTGGTCCCGCCACTTTTTGATATGAGTCCGAAAACGTCCATTCCGGATTCTTTCCTAAAAATTTAAGACAAACTGTCAGAAAATCTATATTTAAGTCAAGCAAAAATGTGTAATTCTTGTTATAGATTTTCGAAAAATAATCTCCAAAATATTCAAAATAAGGAGATTTGCCGTATGAGGATTGAATACTTCTCCAATGCACATTCAGCCATTTCTGGTTGTAATCTATCCTCAGATCTTTAAATTCCTTGTTTCGTTCTTTAACGATAGGAATAGAAAGGATTTCAACTTTATTTGAAGATAATATACGGCACCTGTTGCGATAAGATTGCTTTTTGTACAATTCTTTTACTTCAAATTCAATTTTTTCTGCCTGAATGATTTTTTTCATGTACTCCAGACAAGGAAGGTAATGTAATTCTATCAGTAAAATCGAGTCTTTTTCCTTAAAAGTTTCAGACATTTCTATACCAATTTATATTATTTTTATCCCGGTTATATATCCTGTCCACTTCCACCTAATGACGCAAAATAGGAATATTTAGGGGAAATTGACATGAAAACAAATTCGGTCAATAAAGTTAAAGCAAATGGTATTGCTGAAATTTTTTTCCAGACTTCCTTTTCCAGTGCTTTACAGATTATCCGACATTCTGTATTACCTTCTATTTTATATCATAAAATACAGAAGCAAAACCGTTTATAATAACCTGAAAAATTCATTTCCCGAAAAACCGGAAAAAGAGATCCGAAACTTAACCAAAGCATACTACAGAAATCTATCGGACCTAATTGTAGAAACCATAAAATCATATAATATTTCGGAGGAAGAGTTAAGAAAAAGAGTAAAGCAGGTAAACATAGAGTTATTGATCTCCTATTTGAATAAAAAGCAAACCATCATTGCTTTATCCGGACATCAATGTAATTGGGAATGGCTGCTTCAATGCAGTTGCATACACCTTCCCTATTCAGTAGATGCTGTTTACAGACCTTTGCATAACAATACTGCGGACAAATTTTTCTTAAAGCTAAGGACGAAATTCGGCGCACATCCAGTGCCTGCATTAGATACATTAAGAGAGGTAATAAGAAGAAAAAACATAACCAAAGTTATTGCCATGGTTGCCGATCAGGCACCTCCGGGAGGCGAAATTCAATATTGGACGAAATTTTTAAATCAGGATTCAGCCTTTTTTGTCGGAGCTGACAAACTGGCAAAAAAATTTAAATATCCCGTGTTTATGGCCGAAATGACTCGTATTAAAAGAGGATATTATGAAATCAGGTATGAACTTCTTGCTGAACCTCCATTCACAGATGAAAAGAATGATATTATAGAATTGTATTCAAAAAAACTGGAGGAGTCAATAAAAAAATATCCGGCAGATTGGTTGTGGTCGCATATGAGGTGGAAACACAAAAGGAATGGTGAATGATAAATGTTGAATGCTGAATGAATCCAAATTAAAATTCATCATTCAACATTTAACATTTATCATTTAACATTTAACATTAGGCATTATATGAACATTTCAATATTTCCCTTTCCTTCCCGTATGACTTCAGGCTCGTCTGAAGTGCAATCAATTATAGTTGAGGGTTCTATTTCTCCCGTTCCGCCGTCTATTACAATATCTACGAGATTTTTAAATTTTTCATAAATCAATTCAGGGTCGGTATAATATTCCAATATGTCATCATCATCATCTTTAATGGAGGTGGTCAGAATAGGATTACCTAAATCTCTCACCAGATCTCTTGGGATATTATGATCAGGAACTCTTATTCCTACTGTATTCTTTTTAGTATGCAGAATTTTAGGAACCTTTCCACTCGCATTCAAAATAAAAGTAAAAGGTCCTGGCAATGCCTTCTTCATTATTTTGAAAATATTAGTTGGCAAATTACGGGTGTAATCCGATATATGACTGAGATCGTAGCAGATGAATGACATATTTATTTTGGCAGGATTGAGATTTTTAATTTTACAAACCCTTTCAACTGCCCTAACATTATGGATATCACAACCTAATCCATAAACTGTATCGGTAGGATAAATAATAATTCCTCCCTGCCTCAGTACATTGACAACCTCATCCATTTTGTTCTTTTGGGGATTATCAGGGTTGATCTTCAATAGTTTCGCCTTCATCTTACGTTATAATATTTCGCAATTTATTACATTCTATTAAAAGAACCCTAATCCATGCTTTTTCTGTTTCTTAAAATAAATGTTTCCCTGAAATTCCTTATGGATCCCTTCTTGCTGTTTTTATTATTGAAGTGGCGGTTTCCAAAACAAATGATTATTTTTGAAAACTTATGAAAGACAGAAGATATAAATTAAAGGTAGGTATAGTAATATTCGGATTGCTGTTTGTCAGCTTTTCATTTTATGCATATCAGATTTTCTTTACACCCAATTTTAAAGTTGAAGAAGGAAAACCATATGTTTTATATATTCCCACCGGTGCCACTTTTCAAACTGTAGCAGATAGCCTGAGGAACAATGAAAGGATAATGGACTTCCTTAGCTTTGCCTTTATCTCCAGGTTAATGGATTATCAGGAAAATGTGAAGCCGGGCCGATATGAAATCACCAGTAAAAACAGTAGCAACGTTAGGGTTGTCAGACTATTAAAAAGTGGCAAACAAAGCCCGCTGAATCTTACCTTTAATAACATCAGATTAAAAAAAGACTTTGCTGAAAGAATTTCAAAAAAAATGGAATTTTCCGAGAAGAGTTTACTTCAGTTATTAAATAACCCGGAATACACAAAGCATTTCGGATTTGATACCACGACCATCATGAGCATGTTTATTCCTAACACTTATGAAGTTTTCTGGACCCTGAGTCCTGAAGATTTTTGTGAAAGGATGTACAAAGAGTATAACAACTTCTGGACGGAGGAAAGAAAACAAAAGGCTCAGGCATTAGGTCTCACACAGATTCAGGTAAGTATAATGGCCTCCATCGTTGAAGCTGAGACGAATAAAACACATGAAATGCCGACGATATCCGGCGTGTATTTGAACAGACTAAGAGCAGATATGCCATTGCAGGCAGACCCTACAGTTAAATTCGCTGTAGGAGACTTTTCTATTAAAAGAATATATTCAGGTCACCTGGAAACAGACAGCCCTTACAATACCTATAAATATACCGGGCTTCCTCCAGGACCAATAAATTTACCTTCTATAACTGCATTGGATGCGGTACTGAATACGGAAAGACATAAGTATATTTATTTTTGCGCTAGTGAAAATCTGAATGGCACCCATAATTTTGCTGAAAATTTTGAGGAGCATAAAAAAAACGCAGAGAAATACCGTAAAGCTTTAAATAAACTAAAAATAAAATAATGGTAAGCCACGAAGTACAGGTAAGAGTAAGGTATGCAGAGACAGACAAGATGGGTTATGTTTATTATGGCAATTACGCAACCTACTACGAAGTAGCCAGGGTTGAGATGATGCGTGCGCTTGGATTAAGCTATAAAAAATTAGAGGATTCAGGTGTAATGATGCCGGTGCTTGAATATAAAATAAAGTATATCAAGCCTGCATTTTATGATGATTTGCTAACCATAAAAATATTTATCAAGGAAAAACCTGGAGTAAAAATAAAATTCGATTACGAATGCTATAATGAATCAGGAACACTTCTTAATGTAGGAGAAACCACCCTGGTATTTGTAAGTGCAGCTAGCGGACGTCCCTGTTCTGCGCCGGGAGAATTTGATTCGGTTATAGCGAAATACTTTGAGATGAAAGTTTAAAGTTCAAAGTTTAAAATTAGGATTTATAGTTGATCTACTTTTTGAAGCATTTTGCTTAGCTGATTTGATCGTACTTCTTTATATCCGCCATCCCAAAACTGCAACATTAAGGGCATTAATTCTCTTTTTATCGCTATTTTTGTCAGCTCCTTAATATCTTTATCCATATTTCCTTCAGTAGCAAATTGTGCAAAGCCAACTGCAATAATAGCATTGTCGTAAGAAGTTAAAATATTTTCCCCGGTCATAGATGATCCGGATTGTATCATTTTATCAAATGCTGCAGCTTCAAATTCCTGATCAGCATCCTTAGCCATCTCTTTAATAAAATCCATCATATCTCCTGATGAAAAATCGAAGCCGTCATGTTCCTTTTCAATTTTTAAGGAAAGAAACTTCTCTATTTTTTTAGGATTTAATTCCCTCAAATCGAAAGCTGGGTATTCCCATGAAGCAAGCAAGTGCTGCAAATACCTAACCGGACTTTGGTTTTTATTTTTCTTTCTCCAATTAATAAAACCATGCAAAGCCTCATACCCGTCGTCATTTCCGAATGGACTAGACTCTTCCTCCATATCCCAATAAAAGTCCTCATCAAACAACTCTTTCGCTCTTGGATGTGCAGTTTCAGGGGTCAATTCAAAGTCTTCCATAATTATAATATCTGAAGGTTATAATAATATAATTAAGAATATTGGGGGAATGTTTGGGGAGGTTGGAAGATTAAAGTTGAAAGTTTAAAGTTCAAAGTGTGTTAGAGGATAAATACCCGGGATTAGAGTTTATTTCTTTTTACCCTTAGGTTTTTCCTTTCGTACTTCTGATAACCAGGCATGAAGCTTTCCATTACTTGCACTACCAACCATACCGAAGTCTTTTGCATAATATATAAAATAAATCTGCCCCTTGTTTTTGTCCCTGTTGGTCATTTGCATACATTTTAAAACCACCACATCTGTATATTTGGATGAGGGCGTCTGTAATACCTCATTGATTGATGATACTTCATAATACCAGCTACTATCAGCTTCCAACCAGGTATGACCAACGATAATATTCTTAGGCATTACAATTGACTCTTTGCCATTCTTTTTATCAAAATGATAATAATTCAATTCATCTTCTCTGTAGTAACTTGTATCGACTGACCCCCAGGAATATTTTCTCACTTTAATAAAATACTCTTTCCCATTTAAAACGGATATCCCTTCGATAAAATAATCCTCAAATGTATTATTTCCTGCTTTAAAAACTTTCGTTAGCCCATCCTGCTTTGTAAGAGGAATATAATCATGAGTATTTTTGACCTGACCAAAACCAAGACATGAAATTACCATTAATAAAAGTGTGCTTAAAGACTTCATATATAAATTGATTCAATCCATATTCAATTAAATACAAAAAATTCAGATATCCACAGACATTGGAATAATTGATGTGAGTGAGCTTTGAGTAATGGATTTGGTTAACATCACCTGACCAGAAAGGCATGTAACCTACCTCCTTAAACTATTGAGGAAATGGGAAGACAGAATATAGCTGTCCAAGTATCATTACAATTAGTCTGTTTGTTTTCATAAGAATGATTTTGTTTATGTAAAAGGAGAAATACTAACATGAAGACAATGGACAAAAAGAAAGTAAACAAAGCGAATTAAGAATTTTGGCGAGGTGCTAAAGATTTTATGATATAATTACACGAATATAAGGATTTGTACAAGTTGGGACAATCAGACAAACAATAATGATTGGAGGATTTGAGGAATGTAACTGCCCGGACGAGGAACAGCTTAAACTTACTTACATGCCAGAAGCAAAAGTATAAACAGCTGTCACTCAGCAAATAAATATAAAAACAAATTTTGAAGCTATCAGAAAACCTGATTCGGAATTTTTAAAAAATAAATCTCAGATTTTCTTTTTCTACTATTGAATTTGGCTTATTTTTGCAGTCCGAATACAAAAACGACAGCTAAAAAATCTTTTAGAGGGATGGCAGAGCGGTCGAATGCGGCGGTCTTGAAAACCGTTGTACCGCAAGGTACCGGGGGTTCGAATCCCTCTCCCTCTACAAAAAAGCCCTGATTGAAAAATCGGGGCTTTTTTATTTTACGATAATTTACAGTCTCCTATCTGAATTCAGACATCTGCCTTTCACCAAACCTACATGATTCTGCTGCCGGAAGCACCTTAGCCTCTACCGCAAACCATGGCCCCATTCCTTGACCGGCTATCAGTAAACGGACCAGATCTGCATATGACTCCAGAAGTCTTGCATTATTAAGTCCTCCACAGTCTACAGGGTTAAGACCTGAATCTTTTATTAAACCAGCTACAACCTCCTTAGCTTTTACATTATCACCGGCATAAAATCCTGCAATATTAAACTGCTTCATTTTGTCTTCAGAGTGATAATAAACTTCCTGTGCCAGATGATTGAATGCTTTTATAACATAAGCATCCGGAACATCTTCCTGATAAAGTGAGCTATGAGATTTTATAACGGGAGGAAAATTAAAGTCAGACGGCACAGACCAGTTATTGACATCAATAATAATTTTTCTTTTCCATGCTTCTCTGGGAGCTACTTCAGAAGGCATAACATCTCTCAGATTATACATTAAAATGTCACCAAAATTGACAGCTTCAATAATAGATCCTACCTTGGCATCAGAACAAACGGATTTTAAATAATCTATAGTTTTCGGATTCCGTGATCCAAAAAACACATCATGACCTTTTTCTTTCCATAACAGGCCAAGGGTCCGACCCATGTTACCTGAACCAATAATACCAATCTTCATATTTAATTAATTATTTTACAACGTCTATCTATACAGCAGGGAATAAACATCTTACCTTTACCTGTAGCACCTACGACCACAACAGGATATCAGATGAAAACTTTTTAGGCAAAAAACCTAAACCATTTCGCCTTTAAAATGTTTTAAGAATAATTCTAAAGACACAGCAGTATGGCGCGGATTTTGGCTCAATGTGAAGTTCTACAGGACTACTGCACTTTTTTGCTTTCCAGTAAGCTGGATGAATTCACAAATGAAAACATTCGACTTATTAAACTACCTCTAAATGAAGAACAATTCCTTTTAATCAAAGAATTACAGTGCAGGCCATTCCTTAAGATCATTTCAGCAGGAAGCGAAGACCTTCACCTTCAGCTCTACCATTATTTAAGCAGGCTATCAGTTTTCAGCATATCAAAACAAAGTTTTATCACTTTCATACCTGAATTCACAAATGATATTCATGCCGCTATCAGCATTATCAATGCATTAGAAGATTTATTTGAATATATATCTACACAGGGAAATGCCAAATCCACTCCGATATCCATTCATTCTTTTCAGAACCAAAATTCTTCTGGGGCAATCGGATTATCAGACCAAATTGATTTGACACAAACTTTTATTGATAACTCCAGTGACAGGGTAATAGCATTTGACAGGCAGATGACAATCATCGCATGGAATAAAACTTTAGAATCTGCATTAGGAATAAAAAAGGAAGACGCAATTGGTAAAAACTTTTATGAGATTTTCCCTGATTATGTTGGCAGAATCGGCTATATAAACGAGGTATGGAAGGGAGAAAAAGTTATACTAAAAGAAATGCCTTACCTCAGAAGTAACGGATATTATGATGCTGAAATCATTCCTCTGTTTGATGGAAACAATCAGGTAGCAGGGGCATTATGTTACAGCAGGACTGTTACTGAAAGAATTGAAACAAGGCAAAAATTATTCGAACAGGAAAACTTTATAAAATCAATTGCAGATGCTAGTCCGTCTTTCATATTTCTCTATGATTTAGACAAAAAAGGATTTGTTTACGCCAATCATACTTTATATAATTTCTTCAACATGTCAGAAGAGGAAATCCTGAATGCAAATGTTGATTTTTTAAGAAACTCATTTTACCCGGAGGACTCCGAGAAAATACTGGACATTATCCAAAAATATAATACAGGCAAAGATGGAGAAATATTTTATACCGAACACAGAAACTACAACCCGAAGGGCGATCTATTCTGGTTTGGCACCACTACCAGAATTCTAAAAAGGAAAAAGGATGGTAGTATAAAGCAGATTTTAGGAATTTCTGTAGATATTACAGAGAAGAAAAAAATGGAGTCTTTACTGGAAGAAAAGACCAGAATATTTCAACACATACTTGATTCCATTCCGGTACTTGTTTTTTGGAAGGACAAGAAAAATAATTTACTAGGGTTTAACAAAGCTTATCAGAAAGCGCTTAACAGAACTGCTGAGGAGTTATTAACCAAGACTGCAGATGAATTGTACCCTGATGCTGAAAAATATCTGATAGATGATTATGAAGTTATTAATTCAGGAAACCCTAAATTAAATATTATAGAAAGCGTTTTCACACCGGAAGGTATATTCTGGGCTAAAACAGATAAAGTACCATTGAGAGGCTTGAATGGAGAAATTATCGGAATAATAGGAAGCGCCATTGATATCACAGAGCTTGTAAAAACACAGGAAGCACTCCACAATTTAAATGCAGAACTAGAGAAAAGAGTTGAAGAACGGACCCAAGAATTACTGATAAAAAATAACGAACTGGTAAAAATCAACAACGACCTGGATAATTTCATTTATACTGCATCGCATGATCTTAAAGCGCCGGTTTCAAATATTGAAGGGTTAATCTTTGCACTTAAAGAGATGTTTGATGAAGGGACTATCAACATTGAAGAGGCGCGCTACATAACTGAAATGATCATTAAGTCCATAACCAGATTTAAAACCACCATTCAAGATCTGACCGACATTAGCAAGGCACAGAAAAATCTGACTAATGACAATGAGACAATCAAAATAAAAATTACACTTGATGACTTGAAGGAATTATTAAAAAATGAAATAATCGGAAGCAATGCAGTTATTCACGCAGATTATGTAAAATGCCCGGAAATAAATTTTTCAATTAAAAACTTCAGAAGCATAATTTTTAACCTTGTTAATAACGCTATTAAATACCGGTCATCCGAAAGAAACCCCATCATTTATATTAACACGTATTTTCAGGGTAAATATGCTGTTTTAGAAGTCAGAGACAATGGACTTGGCATACCAAATGATCAATTGGATAAGGTATTTGGCATGTTTAAAAGACTACATGATCATGTGGAAGGGTCCGGTGTTGGGCTATATATTGTCAAAAGAATTATTGATAATGCAGGTGGTAAAATTGAAGTAGAGAGCCAGGTAGGGCAAGGCAGTACTTTCAGAGTATATTTTCCGGTATAAAAAATTCGAATTTTATTCAATTATAGGATAAATCCCTCTTATTCCCATATCCACTACTTTCTCATCAAGATCCGGTTGAAACCAGCCATCGGCATTGCCATCCTGCCACTCAAAACTTTTGTTGGTTGAAACGGCTACAACGATTGTAATATCTTGTGTCGGGGATGCAGGAATTATTAATGGAGATTCGAATTTTCCTGTTACCAGACAACTTCCAGGTGGTATAGGAGATTCGAAGTGAATTGGATTAGGTACAGTGGTAGATCCTTCAGGAGCCTGACCTGTATATATTTGCCCTAATGTCTCAAAGCCCCAATACCCCTGCTTTTTATTTCCGTTAACAGTCTCTTCCAGATCCTTTATTTTATACTTTGATATATAAGTATTGAATCCTACGAAAGACGCTAAAGTACCCACGGCTTTATATTCATTTCCCAGGTATTGATATTTGAAAGGTATTTCAAAGTTTTGATAAGCCAGAGAAACCCTTAAATATTCATAAGTACCCGGTGCGACTGAAGAAACAGGTACACTAAAAAATACCTCCGATTCTTTCGCTATCACCGATTTATTAAAATCAATTGCAAGCGAACCTCCGGCAGAAGTTTCAGGAGCTCTATAGAGTACCTGTCCGTTACCTACCTGAGTAAATTTATTAGGAGCAAATTCTATATAATGAGCACTCATGGAATTAAATTTCGGTGACACTGCAGCATTACCTGCCGGAATCTCTGCAGGATTACCGAAGTTATCCAGTCTTGCAAGTGTAGAATCGAATTTGAATTGAAATAAAATCTTATAACCAGTGGCAGGAGCTGGTTCAGTTTTTGTTTTATTGCAGGACAAAAATAAAGTAAGCGACAGGAAAAGAACAGTAATTGCAGATTTCATATTAAAATTCATTTATATCAAATATAATCAAACAGAAGGACATGTTTACCTATAAAGCAAAATAATCCCACAATAAAACCCGGATAGAATTTCATTAGATGGATCTTGCTACTTCCATCATTCTCTTCTTTACCGTTTCATTGGCACAGAAAAGCACTCCTGTTTCGTTCATATAAATGGTATCAGGCTTATTCAGCTGCAGAGCTTCACCATTAAAATCACAGGCAAAAAAACCTAGTTCATTAAACAAACAGGATATAGCAGCATAATCCCAGAAACAGCCTCCGCCCTTAGTTTTCTTAGGAAGTTTAAAATAACAGCCCTGTGATTTAATCAGTGAACATGCATTCATAACTCCACCGCCTCCTTCTGCTATTATGCAATTATTATAACCTTCTTTTTTCAGTGCTTGCAATAACTCGGATACATACTTGTCGTACTGCTCTATTGAAAGATAGTTTTTCTCCAGAACAATCTTAAACAACTCCTCTTTCTTACCTGCATTATCAGCAATAATTTTTTCATTATTTAAATAAGCACCATTTCCGTTAACAGCATGATAAACATCTCCTGAAACAGGATCGACAACCACACCAACAACAGGAATTCCTGACTTTGCTATCAATGCTACGGAAACCGAATATCCCGGTCGCTTTTCTACAAAAGGTAATGTGCCATCGAGAGGATCGATACACCAGAAGTAATCTTTCTGCAATCTGGACTTGTCATCATCTGTTTCTTCGGTAAGCAAGCCAAGATCAAATTTATGGATAGTGGGAGACAGAATATTTAATATTGCTTCCTGTGCTTTATGATCCACCTCGGTTACCACCTGTCCTGCCGGACTGGTACCGGAAGGTTTATGTTCAGCTTTTATTTCTTTCGATGCAGATTCAGAAATAATTAATGCTGCTGCTTTTCCTGCGATAATAGCAGCGTCTTTTAGTTCCGACAATTGTTCAGTATTTAATTTCATGTTTTATTTCAGATCAATGGAAACTGGTATCATTTTCGTATAAATCACCCTTACATCTTTCCAACCTAATTTCAGCTTCTTAAAATGTTTATTACTTCCCTGACCACCCTTTCACTATAATTTTCACCATACCTGATACCCGGACTCCAGCCTTTATAAAATCTGTAGAAATCAGCCCATGCAAATTTATACAAGCTTCTCCAGCTATCTTCCAGGGCCGGAAAATCTATAGCTTCATTTAAATATTTCAAGGCATTTTGCAAACATAAAAAATAATAATCCAGAATCTCCGCTTCCATTCTTTCGCTTTCAGTATCATCAAGACAGCATCCTGCAAAATAGACAAGATCTTTCATTCCGCAACCGCCGCCTGTGTACTGAAAGTCTACTGCAGCTACCTTTAAACCATCTTTTGAAAAGCAAAAATTGGCAGGTTTAGCATCACCATGCAAGATAGTTTGAAAAGGTGTCTCCTTCAGCTTTTGATCAATTGCAGCAGCATAAGTTTTAAGGTCTGAATCTTTTAACACCTGCAGTTCATGAGGACGGGTTTCAAGATGCCAATAAGTTCCTGACGCCCACAAACCAACCGGCTTTCTTCCTAAAAATACTGCATGAAAATTTGCGAGCCAATTGATACAAACTTTCATATCATTCCATGAAAGTTGATGCTTTCTTGAAGGATATCCTGAGGCATCGAGGTCCTCAAGGAATATTAACAATCCGTCACTGGTAGAGTGAATTGCAAGACATGCAGGAATCCGGCAATTATCATTTGTAGAAGTAGAATAACTATTATACCACTCCGCTTCTATGTAATAAGACTTAACCTTTCTTTGATGCCCGAATTCATCATCTGTGTAGAGTGAATTGTTTTCTGCCTTTTTAAGTAGAATATTCTTTACTATAACACTGCTATAGTTTCCACCTGCAAGCTTATATCTGATTATCTGGCCATAATTACTCCAAAGATTCTGGATGACATTTGAACTGATTATCTTTTCTGCACCGGTCGTTGATAGGATTAATTTCTCTAGCTGCAATGACATTCTTTACTAAATATAAAATGACCTGCCATTATTTGTCCCTTACCAGAATCAAGGTATTAGGATTTATGTATGTAGTTTTAACTTCCCATCCTTCCTTTGCAAGCTGATTAAGCACTTTATTCTGATCTGCAGAATTATTGGTTTGAATTTTATATTCTTTTTCCTTACCGTCCGGCAGAAACACTACTGATCGTTGTGAAAATATGACTAAGGTAGCATATTCTTTTTCAGAAAATTTTTGATTTTTAAAAGAAACCAGAAAGAACACTACAATAAGGCAAACTGATAACAATAAAATTTTAATGCTTTTCATAACTTTAAATAAATTTGATTAACAAACACAAACCACGAATGTATCTGAAATCATGAAAAAACCAAAATATTATATTAAAGGTTTGTTTACCTGCTGCCACCATACTTTCATTTACTGGGATCAACTCTTGTCCAGGCTCATCAGAACACTTAGAAATTCCGAAAGTTTTAAATAAAAAGCAGAACCCATAATAATGGGTTCTGCTTACAATCAATCCACAATGCTTCTTTCTAATTCTTTACAAATTTCCTCTTATACTGCTTCCCATCTTTATTCTTAAATACCAGCACATATACTCCGGAACCTAGCTCTTCTACATCTAATTGAATAATATCATTTTCTCCAACAATAATATTCCTTTCAATTATCCCTAAGGAATTAAACAATTCGATGGTTGCAACACCTCTTTCTTCTGTAATATCAACATTAATCAGATTACTAGCAGGATTTGGGAAAATTCTTATATTAAACCCATCGGTAGAAGAATTATTGGAAGTAATCACACCCGGCACCTTAGATAATTCTACAATCCAAACTGCCCCCCTGTTTTCCCCACCATCATCGTCCATGCTAGCACCGAAAGCAACCATAAACTTGTTTTCAAGATAGGGATTTTGAATTAAGGCAAAGCTTTCGCCAAAGTAATCGTCCACATCAAGATTTCCTGTAAAGTTCGACCCTTTACCAATTCTTACAGCACTTTTAATGCTTGCATCAGCATTCATTTTAAGTAAAAATGTTTGATCATTATCTAAAATCGAACCTGTATATGGACTAGCCTTCACCAACAAGTCCGCAATATTATCTCCATCAATATCTCCTACAGAAATAACAGACCTTCCAAATAGTGCCGCATTTGTTCCAAGTACATTTGGATCAGGAAGTAATTTGGATGAGCCTTTTACTGTTCCGTTTGAGTTCAAGTACAGGAGAAATATTGCTCCACTTTTCACAGAAGGATTTCCGGTAAATTGAGGCTGTTCCTCATCACCGGAAGCGCCGACTGCAAGATCTACGACACCATCTCCATCAAAATCACCAATATTTCCCAGACCAATTCCAAATAAATGGTTTTGATTCAAGGTATGCTGGAATCCTCCGTTTGAGGCATTAATTTTTTGCGAAGCTTTAACAGTACCATTTGAATTCAGAAATAAAATCCAAACACAGCCGGTTCTGGCTGAACCATCCATGTTAAATAAAGAAGTTACTGCAATGTCAGGGTTTCCATCTCCATCGAGATCTCCAAGAGGTGCCATAGTGAATCCAAACTGATCATAATCAAAAATTTTCCCTGTAAAACTACTTGTATTCTTACTAATTCTGGAATGAGATTTTACGGTTCCATTTTGGTTCATGAAAAGTATCCACACTGCACCACCTTGCGGGTTTTCAACACTGTATAAGGAAGAAGACATGGCCAGATCTGTAACTCCGTCATGATCTAAATCTCCGATATTTATTACCGATTGTCCTTTGGAATTACCTGGCTGTACAACATCGGTAAACCCTCCCGTTCCTTCGCTGATTTTCTGGTGGCTCATCACTGTGCCATCTGAGTCCATAAATAAAATATAAATCGCACCTTTGCTGTCTGATTGTCCTGAACCATCATCATCTCCAGTTGCTGAAACACATAAGTCGATTATGCCATCATTGTTTATGTCGCCGATAGAAGCAACAGAATATCCGAAATTGTCATGATCATCAAGAGGTGCCAGGAAATTACCATATAGGCTGCTTATTTTATTGTAATTTACAGGAAGGCCTACAGGGTTTGTAACTGAAAGCGTAGCACTGTTGCTATTTACGGTTAAGGCACAAGTACCGGAAACTATACATCTATAAGAATATCCGGACATAGATTGACTTACAGATGAAATCGTTAATGTATTAGTAGTGGCCCCACTATAGCCAGCTCCATTAGTCAGGTTTATAAAGCCTGATCCGGAATTTACCTGCCACTGATAAGTTACATCCGGACCGGAAGCAATCACTTCAAAAGTTACCGAACTTCCTGCTTCAGCAGTCTTATTTGAAGGATGACCGGAAATGTTCACTGATCCTGAAGAAACAGTAAGAGTTGCTTGTGCGGAAGTTTGATTTGGAAGGCAACTTCCGTAAGTGATACATCTGTATTTATAACCATTCATTGATGTGCCGGCATTTGCAACCTGTAAGGTTGCTGAGTTAACACCTGAATAAGTTGCATTGTTGCTTAGGTTTGTAAACGCTCCTCCGGTACTTACCTGCCATTGATAGTTATTGGCGTGGTTTGCCGAAACCGTAAAACTGGTGGAGTTACCTGAACATATCGATTTGTCCTCGGGCTGTCCGATAATAGAAGGTGAAGGATTCACATTCAATGTTGCTTCACTGGAGTATACTGCAGGGAAACATGATGCGACAGAAGTAATATAGCATCTGAATTTGTATCCGTTCATATCAGATGTGGAAGTGGAAAGCTGAAGATTTTCAGTATTAACACCTGAGTATGGCGCAGTATTTAATAAATTAACATATCCGCTTCCCATATCAACCTGCCACTGATAAATGGCGTTTGAGTGGCCAATAACAGAAACACCAAATAAAGAATTGGCTCCGCTACATATATTTTGATTATTCGGATGAGAATAAATGATCCCCATTACAAATATTGTGAAATCAGAAGAATAAACAGTAGCGCCACAAGGACCGGAAACCGCACATCTGTATTTATAACCACTCATATTTTGTTGAATGTTATTAACAGTAAGTGATGTGCTATTGCTACCGGTATAGGTGGAACCATCGTTAACAGAGGAATAATTTCCATCTCCGTTATTTACCTGCCATTGATAGGATAAGTAGCTTCCGGTTGGATTTACCGTAAATGTTGTGTTAGTACCCACACATTGCGTTACTGAAGATGTGGAATTCGAGATAGAAGGAGGTGTATCTCCGATATAGAGGGTTGCAGTTTCTGAAATGATGGTTCCAGACACTACGCATCTGTATTGATTTCCATTAAGCGTAAAGCTTGCTGAAGATATACTTAATTGAGAAGTAGTTGTTCCTGAGAAAACACCACCTTCAGATAAGTTAGTAAATGAACCTGCTCCAACTTTTTGTTGCCACTGATAGCTAAGTCCTGTTCCGGATGCTGTTATTGAAAACATGGCGGGATTGTTTACACAAACATATACATCATTAGGTTGCAATGTTATTGAAGCTGCTGCATTGGTAGTCTGGTTGGCAGTAGGATAAGTACTGGTCAGATAATTTGAAGTAACTCCCGAACCGTTAAACTCTACCACTGCAAAATGATACGCTGTAGAAGCTGATAAGCCGGTTATAGAAACGGAGTTTCCTGTTCCACTATAAACCACATAGTTTCCTGTCCCGATTTGTGTACCTGAGCCGAACTGTGCATTTGCAGTATAGGAGTTATTATCAACCGGCAATCCATTCACTGCAGATGCTGATTTGACAATTACCATTCTGTTGCTTCCATTTCCATTCGTCCATGTTAAAGTCATAGAAGATGATGTAACTGAAGAGAAGGATAAACCTGAAGCTGCGACAGTAGGCTCAGAAGCAGTTGCTGCATTGGTAGTCTGGTTAGCAGTAGGATAAGTACTGGTCAGATAATTTGAAGTAACTCCCGAACCGTTAAACTCCACCACTGCAAAATGATAAGTAGTAGAAGCCAATAAACCAGTTATTAAGACCGTATTGCCTGACCCGCTATAAACCACATAATTTCCTGTGCCAGTTTCCGAACCTGCGCCGAAAAAGGAATTTGCTGTATAAGAATTATTATCGATTGGTAATGCATTGACCGGTGATGATGGTCTGACAATCACCATTCTGCTACTTCCATTTCCATTTACCCAGGACAAACCCATTGAAGTTGAAGTAACAGACGAGAACATCAAACCGGATGCTGGAACGGTAGGCTCTGTAGCAGTTGCCGGATTGGTAGTCTGATTAGCAGTAGGATAAGTACTGGTCAGATAATTTGAAGTAACTCCCGAACCGTTAAACTCTACCACTGCAAAATGATACGCTGTAGAAGCTGATAAGCCGGTTATAGAAACGGAGTTGCCTGTTCCACTATAAACCACATAGTTTCCTGTCCCGATTTGTGTACCTGAGCCGAACTGTGCATTTGCTGTATAGGAGTTATTATCAACCGGCAATCCATTCACTGCAGATGCTGATTTGACAATTACCATTCTGTTGCTTCCATTTCCATTCGTCCATGTTAAAGTCATAGAAGATGATGTAACTGAAGAGAAGGATAAACCTGAAGCTGCGACAGTAGGTTCAGAAGCAGTCGCTGCATTGGTAGTTTGGTTAGCAGTAGGATAAGTACTGGTCAGATAATTTGAAGTAACTCCCGAACCGTTAAACTCTACCACTGCAAAATGATACGCAGTAGAAGCAGATAATCCGGTTATAGAAACCGAGTTTCCTGTTCCGCTGTAAACCACATAGTTTCCTGTCCCTATTTGTGTACCTGAGCCGAACTGTGCATTTGCAGTATAGGAGTTATTATCAACCGGCAATCCATTCACTGCAGATGCTGATTTCACTATTACCATCCTGCTGCTTCCATTTCCATTCGTCCATGTTAAAGTCATAGAAGATGATGTAACTGAAGAGAAGGATAAACCTGAAGCTGCGATAGTAGGCTCAGAAGCAGTTGCTGCATTGGTGGTCTGGTTAGCAGTAGGATAAGTACTGGTCAGATAGTTTGTTTCACTTCCTGATCCTGCATATTCAAATATAGCTACATGATATGTAGTAGAAGCAGAAAGTCCGGTTAAGGTTACAGAATTTCCACTACCTGAGTAAACCGCGTAATTCCCCGTGCCTAACTGAGCACCGGATGAAAAAACAGAGTTGGCTGTATAAGTATTGTAATCAACAGGCAAGGAGTTTACTGCTGAACCTGATTTTACCAGGACTAATCTTCCACTTCCGTTTCCGTTTGACCAGTTAATAGTAAATGAATTTGCAGTTACAGATGAAAAGGTAATACTGCTCGCCGGTTGGGTAGGTTCAAATGATAAAACTATATCTGTCTTCTGCATTCCCTCTGCATATGCGCTTGTAAGATAATTTTCAGAACCTGCAGTACCGTTATATTCGAAAATTCTGATATAGTAATCCGTATTAGGTGCCATTCCTGTAATGTTTACAGAATTCCCTGTACCAGCATAAGCAACAAAATTACCCGAACCAATCTGAGTTCCTGATCCATATTGCGCGTTTGCCGTGTAGGTTACATTGTCAACAGGAGAGGAATTTACAGGAGAGGCCTGCTTTATCAATACTAACCGACCGGAACCATTTCCATTTGTCCAAGATAATGTAAATCCGCTTGAGGTAACATTGCTGAAAGCAACAGAACTTGCCGCGGTGGTAGGTTCTGAAACAGTAGCAGAGGTAGTTCTGTTAGCCGTAGGATATGAATTTGTTTTATAATTGGCTGTTGAACCCGAACCATTATACTCAAATACTGCAACATGATAAGTTGTAGATGCGGTAAGTCCAGTCACAGTCACCGAATTCCCATTGCTGCTATACACAACATAGTTTCCGGTTCCTAACTGACTGCCCGTGCCAAATAGGGTATTGGCTGTGTACCCATTATTATCTATTGGAACTGAGTTGACTGCAGATCCTTGTTTCACCAGCACCAGTCTGTTAGATCCGTTACCATTGATCCAGTTAATTGTAAAGGAATTTGCATTTACATTAGTAAACGTAATGGTATTTGCGGCAGTCATTGGTTCACCTACCGTACCCGTTGTCGTTTGGTTGCCTGATAAATGCGTTCCTGTTGCATAATTGGTAGAATACTGGTTTCCAAAGTTGATGTTATATTCAATTACTGCAAAGTAATAGGTAACTCCTGAGGTAAGACCTGAAATATTAGCAGAAGAGCCGGTTCCGTTATATAGAATATAATTTCCGCCTCCAAGATCAGCAGAAGAAGCTCCAAAGAAAGAAACAGCAGTATAAGGATTTGTATTAAAATCTGTTGGAAGTACACTTATTGGACTTCCTTGTCTACCTATTAACAATCTATTTGAACCGTTTCCATTTGTCCAGGAGACAGTCATGGTTGTATTAGTTACAGAAGAAAAAACCATGTTCGAGGCAGGAACTGTTGGTTCTGCAGCTAAAATTGGTCTCGAAGCTGATCCCGGTGAAGTCGTTTTATAATTTGTTCCACAACCTGAACCATTGTATTCATAAACCCTGATTGTGTAATTTTCATTCGGATCTAAATTTGTAACCGTTACTGTATTACCTGTTCCATCATATACTACATATTCCAGTGAACCTAATGCTGATCCATGACCATATTGAGAATTCCCTGTATATTGAACGCCATCAACCGGTGCTATCGTGCCCAAGGCAGTTATTGCTACTAATCTTCTTACCCCATTACCACCTGACCAGGAAACTTTAAGAGAAGTAAGTGTTACTTCAGAAATACTTACAGAAGGATTGGTTGTAGGCTCGGAGCTATAAATATTGGTGTAAGAACCAATTGAAAATTGGTCTATGCTTATAGTTGTACTAACGGCAGTGTTGCCATGGTAAGCAAACCTTGCTTTCCTAATGTTAAATTTTTCTGCGCCCCCAATCCACAACGTAGAAAAGTCAATAAAATACTCATGGTACGTATTATCTCCGGGTAAACTTATAGAAGGACCATTTCCCGATAACTGAGCAGTTCCAACAGTATTCTCTAATTGGAAATTCAGTGTAATGGCGCTTGAAGATTTCAAACGTACCCATGCCTTTTGGTTGCATTCTCCGGAGGACAAGTCAATAGTTGTGTTTAGATTGAATATTGCAACTGAAGGAAAATTGGAAGTTGCAATTATTCCTGTACTATTAGATACAATATCTCCACCGGTCGCTTCAATTGAAATATTTCCTGTTCCTGAAGGTGTGGAAGCACTCCAGCTATAATTAGAATTTGAAAGGACACAGCCTCCTTCCATAGCACCGAAAGCATTTCTTTCAAAGCATGCAAGCATAGGTGGGTCTCCTGCTTCAATATAATCCACCTGGATGGCTGGACTGATCGGGGTTGTTCCTTGATAGTAAAAATCAATTTTTTGAACAATAGCTAAGTTTGCACCGACAGCAATATTGCCGGTATAATTTATTGTATAATCATTAAACTGATTGTCTCCAGGGAGAGATATAGTTGGCAGGTTATTCCAATCGAGTTTAAAGTTAGAACCATCTTCACTCAATTGCATGGCAAGGGTGATGGGTATGGTAGATTTCATTCTTATTTTAACAACCTGATGTGCTGCATTTGAAAAATTGATTGAGGTGCTTAATCGGAAACCAATTACACTGACGCTTTGGGTGCCTGAATAAATATTAGTGCAGGTATGTACGACAGCACCACTCGTAACACTTTGGGAAATGGAACCGCCACCACTTCCAGCGGGTGGAATGTAATAATTCCACAGATAATCTCCGCTTCCGATCGAATTGCAATTATCATAGAATCCATCGGAATCCCGGTCAAATTGAGCATTTGCATAATACCCTATGCAAAAAAATAACATGATTGTTAATTTCAGCTTATTCATATATTAATTAGTAGTTTGACAATAAAAAATATCGACGAATGGGTGTAATAAAAGTATTAAAGATAAATCATTTAAAAATCACTCAAAACAGATGTAATACGTTAATTATCAATGTTTTGTTACATCTTCAAAAAGTACTATTATCAAAAACAACAAATCAGGTTTTAGTAATATTTAAAGGCTTTTTAGGGAAACATATTAATTTAAATTACAATTTTACCTTATCCTTTAATAAAGGAATTTCACTTCCATAATTCATGATAATGGTTGTTCAAATTTCTGAACAAAAATAAAACAGTCAAAATTTAGGTGGCTTTATCATCAGGACAAAACACCTTGTCATTGATATAGGTATGATAAAAATTTAATTATTTCAAAAAATAAAGCAGCTGTTACAAAAGAGTCATTCCGAGTTTTGCAGGAATCTGTAAATGATATTCGTTATTAATTACAGATCCATCCTTCATCTGGATAACGCCCCTTTTGAGACAGCCGCTTATTTATTTACAACAACCTAAGATTTTAATCTTTCATCTGATTATCATCAAATCTTTTTACTTTAAGCTTATTGTTTAATTATCTTCTTACAGCTCACTTTGCCATTCTGATAAATTTTACAGAAGTAAATATCCGGTGACAAATCAGCTGCATTGATATTGAAGGTTTGCTTACCTGCTGCCACCATACTTTCATTTACTATAATCAACTCTTGTCCGAGTTTATTTACCACAACCACTTTAGCGAAACCTGATTCCTGAAAATTCACCTCAACTTCAGTGTCAGCATAGAAAGGATTAGGAGTATTCTTTATCTCAAGCTCCTGCTCTGTATCAGCCATCCTCCTGTTGGAAGTAATCATTACAGGTGTGTTGCTGAACTCTACATAGTTTATATTAAAGCTTGGACTGTTCATTACTATCCTCATAGTTTTGATTCCTGATGTGAGATAAACATTCGCTGCTGTAACCGTTTGATACGATTGATAATTGCCGGTGTTTGGAACTGTAATATTTCCTGATACATTTACACCGTCAATTTCCACATGAAAGGTTCTACCGGTACTGGTAGCAGAAACTCTTGCCTGCAAAGTATATTGACCTGCAGTTCTTACATTAACAGTATATTTCAGCCATTCACCTGCAGCAATCCAACCTACATTATATCCGCCATCCACATCAAGACAAGCCTGGATATCTACATCTGTATTTGTTCTGTAAACAGCACCGTTGTTGCCTGTTGTATTATCAAAATAAGCAACGTTCAATGCCCCCTCATCAAAATCTTCTGCTTCAATTCTTCCCGGTATAGCTCTTGATACACCTCCATATGGATGGTCATTTGCTTTAGCTTCGTTTACCTTTACTTCGGTAAAGCTATTCCAGGAATTACTGCTGTTTCCATTACCTACGATCCTGACAAATTTTGCTCTTACAGTTCTGAAGGCAAAAGATTCCAGATCGAGGCTTCTTCCGGAGCTGGTCATACCAGTCAATACAGGAGTAAATGTAATTCCATCTACAGAAGTTAATACATCAAAGTTTGATACCCGTAAATTTCCATTATAGAAAGCTATCTGTATAGCATTGATATTTCTTTCTGTACCAAGGCAAAGCAGCAACCATTGACCAACTCCATTGGCAGACCATCTTGTATTTAAATCGTTGTCCAGCACATTGGCAGGAACGTTACCATCATCCGCACTGGCAGAAGCAGGAATACAAGGTACTGCCAAATTAATTTTAACTTCGGTAAAACTATTCCAGGCATTTACACTATTACCACGTCCAATTATTCTCACATATTTTGCTTTTCTTACAGCAAAACTAAATCTCTCAAAACCAAGCGAAGTACCACTACTTTTTAATCCTGCAGCCGCAGTACTCCAGCTGCTACCATTTAATGAAGTAAGAATATCAATTGTAGACACTCGGGTATCGCCGTTGAAGAATGCGATCTCGACACCTGTAATATCTTTTTCTGCGTCCAGACAAAACTGAATCCATTGGCCATCTCCATTGGCAGACCATCTTGTTCCGAAATTATTATCCAGAACATTTTCGGGTACATTACCATCATGCGCACTGGCAGACACTACCTGACATGCAGGAGTTATTGTAATTGAAATAGCAGAAGAGGTAGTAACTGCACCTGAGTTATCGGTGGCTCTTGCGGTTAGAACAACTGTACCTTCAGGAATATTATTCCATGTAAAATTCCACGGAGTGGAAGTCCTTTCGCCAATTTTAGTAGACCCGGCGAAAAATTCCACTCTTGCAACTGCACCATCAGGATCTGTAGCGTTGGTATTAATAGTAAGATTTGTTCCTGCAACAAATGTTGAATTGTTTGCCGGAGAAGTGATGCTCACTGAAGGTGCACGGTTAGGATTCAATCTATCGTATAGCTGTTTTTCATATAGCGATGTAATTGTTACATGATTTCCGGTTGATTCCCATATTCCGGGACTTCCTTTAACCCAAGTTCCCTGATCAGTTACATTACCTTTACAGCCGATAGCCCAGTTAAAATGTTGTGCAGGTCTTTGAACCACAAATTTGCTTCCGGTGCAATTCCAGAATACTGTTTGCGCTCCTGCCCAACCATGTCCGGTCCCGGAGTTGGTTCTGTTTTGAACATTCATCTCACCATTACCAACAATATTATCGAACAGTAAACCAGTCGCCCAACGATGGTGCGGCCCGATATCAGATCTCATATTGGTTGCTCTGCATTTAACAAACACATTAGGTCCGGGAGTCTGTGCACCGGTGACATAATCATGCCTTCCGCCATCTGTACTGCAATCTCTGAAAAGATTCAGCTGACCATCGCAATTAAAAGAATATTTCCTTCCGCCTGTAGTTTGAGAAATCGGCTCATAGTTATGGCAGTTAATAACAGAAACATTGGCTGCACTTCCCCTTACATGCACTGCTGAGTACCCAAAATGATAAAAGTTACTATTTCTCACCCAACCATGCTGCATATTGGAGAAACCTATAGCAGTCCATGCGTGGTTCTCATCGTCAGCAGTGCTATACACAGAAGAGAATCTTATATTCTCTATACCAATATTTTCAATTCTATTCCATGAGTATTTATAAATGAACCCTTCTTTCAGGTTAACATCGATAGGATCTACCACAGGTGCATCCAATGTAATAGTATTACCCGAAACTCCTGTTACAATTCTCAGATAACTGATTCTATAAGCAGAAGTAGTCCAACCGTATTGCGCCATACCAAGCAAATCAATCCATGATTGTTTTGGTTCGACTCTTAAAATTACTCTGTCACCGACAGCATAACCTGAAGCATTTTCAACATTAAAAGACGTTGCCCCTACCGGTACATAGGAATTGGTTATCCTTCGTCTGGTACCTGCGGTTTCAGCAGGAGTTCCTGCTCCGCTTATCTGGATTACTGTATGCTGAGCAGTTCTGGTAGCCACTATTCTGGTTCCTGTAGTGGTATTCCCTTCGCCTCTTATTACAATACCACTTGCTCTAATATTTAAAGTGTTGCTTACACGGTATTCGCCTGCACGCAATAAAATAGTCCCCCTGAATCCCTGGCTATTTAAAGGAAGTGCGGAAACTTCATCAATAGCTCTTTGTATTTGTGTAAGGTTATCCCCTACTACAGCAGTCAAAGTTCTCACCACAGGAACAGCAGGAATAGCAACATCACCATATTGATAACCCACCCTGCTGAAATCAGGTATGGTATTTCCCCTGGCGTCGGGTGTATAAACCAGTCTTCCATCAGGGCCGGTTCTCACCCAGGTGGATGTACCGGTTTGCGAGAATACCCATAATGGTATAACGACAAACAGATAAGTAAAAAAGTTTTTCATACTCAGTTAAATTAAGTTGATTATTTAATAGTTCTGAGTAAAGACAATGAGCGGAAGAACATGTAAACAAAAGACCGGGAAAAAATTATTCGGCCGGGACAATTTGTTCTTTTTCAACAAAAAAGAAGTTCAAAGAAAACTCCAGCCTTTGAAAATTATTTATGCTTTGAACTTTATAAGGGGAATAATAACTAACAAGCAATTGAAGCAAAGTTTTATTTAACTCTATATTTTTTACACCACCAACAAATGTAAACCCTTCATTCAATGAATAACCTGCACCTGTTACAAGCAAACTATGTATTGTAGCTATACCTGTACCTCTTATTTGGTGAGGATATCCTTCTGCTAATCGTGCGGTGAATGCAGGCCGGAAATCAAGAGAAGGACTGATGCTAAAATTTCTATCTCCATAAATATTAACAAACCTTTTCAAATGCATTGCTTCATCCATTGGCTGAATTTTTCCCTGGAAAATCTGATTAAAGGAAACACCTGCATTAAAGTTCTTATTATACAACCATAGTCCTACATCGGCATTTGGTGCGAATGAAGATCCTCCGGCGCTGATATTAGATCCTTTGTAAACAAAATTTACAAAGCCAAAAGAAGCTCCTGCATTAAAAAATATATCCTCAGCCACTCTTAAGTGAATACCATAAAGTAAAGATGCCCGGGAGCGGTTAAAATAATTACCCTCCTTGTCGTTTATAAAATACATACCGGCAATATGCCGCACACCTTTAGTATTCGGATTTAATATTGCATTTGCATTTACAAAATAAGTCCTCACCCCTTGTAAGGCACCTGTTAACTCACGGTCTTCCGCGAACAATTCCACATTGGAGCGGGTGCCTGCAGCTGCAGGGTTTAAAAGCTGGTAAGAATTAAAATACTGATCAAAAGGTACAGGAAAAATATCCCCTGACTGGGCGAATGCAACAGTGGAAGCAAAATTTACAAGGAATGCAAAAGTTATAGTCCTCATATCAGGGAAAGCAACATAATAATAATATTTTATCAGGGATAAACCGAATGCTTTTCCATCTAAAAGAAGGGATAAAAAAAATCTGCAAATCCGTGTTTACTTTAGTATATTAAGATTGTCTTTACTTTGGGATAAAATATAAATGACTATTACTGAACAGGATATAATTAGTTGCGCCAGAAAGGGCAATGATGAGGCGGTGCTTTCCTTTTTATATAAGGAAGTATTACCAAAAGTCAGACATTATATTCTGAGCAATAAAGGAAATGAGGATGAGACTAAGGACATATTCCAGGATGCTGTGATTATATTCTACAAAAAACTGAAGATGAACGAGCTGGATGATAATATCAATGTCACCGGTTATGTCTGCCTGATAGCTAAGAATCTTTGGATAAACAGGGTAAAGAAAATAAACAGGCAAGCCATGTTTGAAGGAGAAACTGATATAGCCAGCGATGAGAATATTGAAAAAGACATTATTACAAATGAAAAGGAAAGTGCGATAAAAATACTGATGAGCAGAATAGGTGAAGAATGCAGAAGGCTATTAAAGTTGTCGGTATATGAAAACCTAAGCATGAAGGAGATTTGCAGAAGGATGGGTTATTCCAATGAGAATGTTGCAAAAACATACAATTACAGATGCAAGCAAAAGCTTGCTCAGCTGGTGAGAGAAAATCAATCTATTTCAAACTTATTGAAAAATGAACATTGAAGCAGAGGAACACGAATTGATTGAGAAGTTTTTCAACCGTGAATTAAACCAGGAAGAACTTCAGGATTTCAATGCACGCCTTAACAGCGATAGCAGCTTCTATGAGATTTTTCAGGAGCAGAAAATGTTGAGAGAAATAATTGTTATGGATGAATTGCTGAATCTGAAAGAAAAAATCAAATCTGATTTAAGCGGCAATAATCATAAGAGCAATTTTAATAATAAAATTTTTGCCATAAGTACGGTGATATTACTTGCTGGTGCAGTAGGATATATATACTTCAACGGCAGCACAAAGGAGGAAGCAGAAACTGAATGGATAAAAGACATTTCTGTAATCGCCCCTTCAAGCCTAACAGATGCAGAAAATGATGAGACAAATGAAGAAGGAAAATCTATACTTTCAGAATACAAGCAGCAAACGGGAGAGGAAATAAAAATTTATATAATGAATGGCTCATCTATAGTTAAAGAAATTAAACCGGAAGAACTTATGCCAGATAAAAAAGATGAAGAAAATTCCGGTAAAATAATGCTCAACAAGTCAAAAATAGATTCTTCAGAGCCAAACGAAAAATCAATTATTACCAAGGAGAAATCTGAAAAGGTTATTGCATCATTAAAAAATATTGAATCAAATAATGAAATCATTAAAACCATTTCAGACCCATGCATAAACATTAAAATCTCTGCCGGAATATCCACCAGCCCTTCATGCGAAGACAATCCGTCAGGAAGTATCAGCATTATACCTTCATCCATAAAAGGCGGCAGCGGACCATATAAAGTTTCACTGAACAATTCCGACCCAGGTACTGATTTCAGTTATGAAGGATTAAAATCAGGCACCTATAACATTAATATTTTTGATAAAAATAATTGTAACACATTTCTTACCGCTTCAGTAGGAATAAAATCCTGCGAGCAGATGATTGAAGATGCATTTTCTCCTCAATATGGTGAAAGATGGAGATTCCCTTTTAGAGGATCGCAGCAGGCAGAAATAAAAATAATGGCTAAAAACGGTCAGGAGGTATTCAGTTCATTAATACATGAAGGAGATGAATGGGATGGAAAGTCATCATCCGGCCAGGAACTACAAGGAGGATTATATCAATTTATCATTAAATTTAACAACGGAACCATCAGCAAAGGAACAATCAGTATTATAAGGTAATGAACCGCAGAATTAGACATCAAATCAGTATTTTATTTACAGTCGTTATCTGTCTGTTGAGCTCCGTTATTTTTGCTCAGGTAGAAATCAAAGACCAGAACTTTAAAGAATTTATTCAGACTACTTACCCTACGGTAATCACTGCAGAAGGAAAACTTGATACAAATGTTGCAAAAACAATTACCGGATCTTTTCATTGTGTTTCAAGAAACGTAACAGACATTAGCGGAATTAAATACTTTACAGGTATAACTAAACTAAGATTATTCAGCAACAAAATTGAAACTGTACCTGCAGAAATTAATCAACTCACGCAGCTGACAGATCTTATTCTTGACAGCAATCAGATTAAACAACTTCCGGATCTTTCAAATTTAGTAAACCTGGAGATTCTTCAGGTAAGAGAAAATGAACTTACCAGCCTTCCGTCACTTAATTCCTTCACAAAGCTGAAACGACTTTTTATAGATAACAATAATATTACAAGTTTACCTTCTTTGGATAATCTTATAAGCCTGGATCATTTCATCTGCAGTGATAATCCCTTAGGAAGATTACCGGATATGAGCAAAATGGTAAAACTGCGGAGATTCATCTGTATCAGCAACAACCTTACCCAACTCCCGAGTTTTAAAGGTTGTATAAGTCTTGAAGAACTTTTGTGTGATTTTAATCAGATCAAAACTTTCCCGGAATTTGAGGATTACCATAAAATAAAGGAAATAAAAATGCAGTATAACCAACTTGAGCATTTACCCGACCTAAGTCTTTTTCCTAACCTGATATCCTTCGATATCAGAAACAACAGGTTGAGTTTTGAAGATATAATACCTATAAGCAATCATCCTAACTTCGGCTCTTTTCAAATTACCAATCAAAGTGTAGGAAAAGCAGAAACGGTAAACATAAAAAAGCATGAGAAATTTATCTTTACATTGTCTGTAGACGAGCATATAAGCAACAATGAATACAAATGGTATAAAAACGGACAATTGATCGCCACCACCAGCATAAACAAACTTGAAATACCAAAAGTAACTTCAGATAACGAAGGAGAATATTCCTGCATAATTACCAACAACAACCCAAAATATTCAGCCATCAGAGTTTCTTATGCACCAAAAATTTTAAGCGTATTGGCTTGCATGAATGCTCACAATTTCAAATACAATCTGACCGACAATACCTGTACATATCCGATAGGAATAAAAATTGATGAGTCCAGCATTGAGGACGCAAACCTTCCTTTGAAATACATAATTAAAAGCAGTTTCCATAATCAGGCCTACAACAGCCCTGAGTTTAAACTTCCCAAAGAAGGTGTTTATGATGTTATAATACAGGATGTAAATGAATGTGAAGTACTCTTAAATTCAGCCATCAAAATTGACCGTAATCCTGATTGTGATCCTGTATTCTATCCAAATGGAGATGGCATTGCGGACAGTTACTATATATCAGAGTCAGGAACCTGCAAAATTTTTAACAGACAGGGGAAACTAATAAAGACCCTTTCGATTCCTGCAGAATGGGATGGCACAGACGATGCCGGTCAACCGGCACCATCAGGTTTATATTTATTAGAAGTTAATAAATCCACATCAATCAAGGTATCGCTAATGCGGTAATAATAATTATTTCCCGAATAAACCACCTAATTTGGAACCTACTCCGGAAAGCACGTCTCCTCCCAGGCCAAACTTAGATAGAAAGCTTTTTTCATCCTTTGCTGTCCCCGTATCAGAAGACGAAAATTTTTCTACAAAAAACGGAACAATAGTAGTGGCAATAGAATTTGATTTATTCTCTGAAAAACCAAGCTTCGTAGAAAGCATAGGAACAAGATTTCTCATAAAACTATTTCCCATCTGGCTACTATGTGATTTATCTCCATTGAATAAGCTCATCATCTGAGAAATATTTCCACCACTAGCCTGGTCTGTCAAAGTTTTACGAAAGGATGTACCGGCAACATCAAAGGTATCATTAACCTGCTGATCATCCATATTTTCCTTTTCCTTCAACAAGGGACCAAGCTGTCCTTTTCCCATTCTAATCAATTGATCAACCATATCTTTTTCTCTTTTACTTAAAACAATAGCTAAAAAGAATATGTGCCCTTGATTGTTTTACTGTTTCCCGGCAAACCGATTTAAACTTTATCATTTAAAAGATGAACCTTACTCTGCTATTAGTTTTTGGGACAGAGTACCACTTTCATGAGTAACCTTAATCAGATATACAGCATGCGCAAGGCCGTTCAGGCTAACTTCCCTTACTTCTCCGGCCGATGCATTAAATGTTTCTGTTTGGATAACCTGACCTGAAGAAGAAATGATAGTATAGGTAATATTATTTTCTTCTTTACTAATCAGGTTATATACATTTTTCTCCCCCGAAGGAATAATATACACACCATCAACTGCGAAGGAAATAGCTCGCACAGGACTTTCTGTTCTCTTTCCATCGAAATCCACCTGTTCCAGTTTGTAATAAACTATGCCTTCAGGAGCGTGATGATCGGTGAAGGAATAATTTTTTATGCTATTACTATTACCACTTCCCAATACCTGTGCAATAGATTCAAAAGTGACACCATCAGAACTTCTATACACGACAAACATGTGATTATTTGTTTCACTACCGGTGGACCATGAAATGAATGCCGTATTGGTTCCTATAGCTTTCACATTAAATGCCAGCAAATCCACAGGTAATAAAATACAGTTTGAAAATTCGGAGGTACTGTTAGCCGGAGTTGTTTGAGTTGCAGTATAACGAACATTATCAGCAGCAGTGTGACCAAAATTATGGGTGTAGGTCCATGTACCACCGGAAACTGTAGTTGAGCCAATGTATGTTTCACCTTCGCAATCACAAAATCCTCCTGTTTTCACATTAAGATAAACATGAATAACATTTCCATTAGCACCGGAACCTGTTATAAAATTTGAACTATTATTTATAATGACAGGAGCTGCGACAGCTTCATTTCCCGGGTTTACCACTTCAATACCTTTTCCGGCATTGCAAAATATTTTATTGAAAGTAATCAGGTTTCTGTGACTATGACTATGCACATATACTCCCGGTCCGGCATAATCAATACCTCTGGTATAAGCAATAGTATTGGCATGTGCTGCAGAACCTCCAATAATATTATCAAAGCTACCTGTTCCATTGCTTCCGATATTAATTCCATAATCATCATTACCAAGCTCAAGATTTCCTGTGACATCAGTCCCCACTTTATTGTTGTAAATGCGGTTACCTACAGCATTTCTTAAATACATACCTTCATTCAGGTTGCCCGAGCAGATATTACCTTCGAAAGCTCCCGGGCCACCGACACTAGTATTATTGCATTCGTTTAAAGAAATACCTGCCCAGATATTTCCTCTTGCAATAGTACCTGTTGAATCAGTTCCGCAATAATTACCCAGAATTGTATGACCGACAGCGCCGCCTTCACTCCTTATTCCGTCACCGCTTCTGTACCAACCCGGAGGAAGATAATGTCCGTTTGCTGAAGAAACGTTTCTCTCAATAAAAAGCGAACCACCTACAGTAGCACTATCAGATTGTCCCCACAAGAAAATCCCATGAACAGCATTTCCCAGAGAAGCATTGCCATTAGCACCTATTCCGACAAAGTTTGCCCGTACAATGGCATGTTTCGAAGTGCCAGTGATAAGTATTCCATGACCAGTCTTGCTATCTACAACTATGTTTCTTGCTCCTCTTACCGATCCTCCTATTCTCACATTGCGGGAATTTGCTATTTCCATTCCATGAGTTCCATTACCTTTAGCTGCAATACCTGTCTGATCAGTTCCTACATAATTACCCTCTATAATTGAGTTCATGCTGTTGTTCAGGAAAATTCCGATCTGTCCATTTGCGGCTACATAATTTCTTTCTGACAACAATACACCACCTATTTGAGCATTTCTACCATTAACCACTTCAATTCCGTGAGTACCATTTCCGAGGGAAGTAATTTCATTCAAACCAAGTCCGATTTTGTTTGACTTAATTATGGATCTTTCGGAATTCACCACAAACAACCCTATCTGACCGTTTGAAGAAATTACATTGTGTGTAACTATAGGATCATGAGAATTATTTTCTATAGTAAGCCCTATCTGAGTATTACCTAAAGCGGTGTTACCTGTTTCATTTACACCTATCAAATTATTTATTACCTGAGGATTTAAACAACGTGCAATGGTAATACCTCTTTGTTTATTATCAGAAACTATATTCCTCCCTCCTGCTTCATTTCCTCCGAAAACAAGATTGTCGCATAACTCTATAAATACACCAGCACCCAGATTACCCAATCCGGTTGTTCCGTTTAATGCAATACCAATTCTATTACCTTTAATAATGGCATTAGCGCCCTGATAAATAAACAGACCTTGCTGTCCATTGGCACAAATGATGTTATTAGTTACTATAGGATCAGGACAATTGCTGGTTATTCTTAAGCCTGCATGACTATTTCCAAGTGCGACATTTCCGCTTACTGTTGTCCCGATATAATTATCAATCACCTTTGCATTAATACCTTGTTCAATGATAACACCTGAATTTTTATTGGAAGAGATAATATTTCTTGCTCCTGCTTCTCCGCCACCAAAGGTTATATTATCACTTAATGCAGTCCAGAAACCGTTTTGCGAATTTCCATGATCAACTATCCCGGACACATCCACTCCTATATAATTTCCTTTAAAAACCAGTGAATCTCCGTTATAAATTCTTACACCGAAAGCAGTATTATTGGAAACATAATTTCTTTCAGCGAGCAGTACACCACCAATCGATGGCTTAAAACAATTTTCTATATTTATACCATGAGCGGCATTTACAGCATTGCCATTTCCAAGCTTCGTAGTACCATCAGATGCAAGTCCTATTCTGTTTCCTGTTATTATTGGTCTGTTGGAGTTATAGATAAATAGACCTCCTTGCACATTAGAGGAAATGATATTATTTCTGACAATCGGATTATGAGAATTATTCTCAATAAATATACCCTGGTTACCATTTCCCAGAGCGGCATTTCCTGTTACTGTTGTTCCGACGAAATTATTTTCAATTAATACACCTGTACATTGGTTGACATCAATTCCCCTCTGACCGTTTCCTGAAACAACATTTCTATGATTAACAGTATTTCCGCCAATTTCGCCATTATTGGAATTTGAAAGAAAGAAAATACCTCTCTGGCCATTTGGTATAGCTGTCAATCCATCTCTGCCGGTACCGATATAGTTTCCGTATATCCTTGTACCTGTAGAATTGGTCTGAATTCTGATGCCCTGTTCATTTGCCCCAGAGATCACATTTCTGTCTATCAAACCTCCTGTACCACCTATTAATGTGTTGACAGAGTTATTGATCTCAATACCATTCCATACAATAACAGCAGGTGCCACAGCAGTACCTGCAGCATTGGTACCAATAAAGTTTCCAGCGATGATATTATTATTGCTACCATTGATATATATACCTCTGTTAGATCCATAAATAACGAGACCGCGAATGGTACTACCGGCACCTGCAGTGGTAATTTCCAGTCCATTCAGACCTGTGCAGGCAAGTACAATAAGAGGAGAACCGGCAGCAGAACCAGGTTGAGTGTAACCGTTTATTATAACCGGGCTGGAAATTGCCGGGAAAGCGGAAACGGCAGCAATAGTATAAGGAGCTGCGGGAATAGCAAAATCAATTTGATCTAGTCCTGCATTTGCATTGGCGAGTCTCAAACATTTACGGAAAGAATTTGTACCATCACCTGCTGAGTATGCCAGCCCGTTATCAACATCTGAATTAGTATCCACCACAAAAGTTGCAGCATTAGTTACAGCCGGGATAAGGAGTATAATAAGTATGATCAGGTAATTTTTGTATAATTGTTTCATATCAGAAATAGTTTATGAGATCTGATACAAAAGCTACCTGATAAATTGAAAAGGAATAAGATATTGTAGATTTTTAGATGAAAAATGGCGGTTTAAAAGCTGGTACTTAAGCGATAATAACACGGTTAATTAATAGCAAAAAATATTGATATTTAACAAGTTAATCTATTATGAATATTCCCGATAACGGTTACCTGACAATTTTTTTCAAACTAACAAGAGAATTTAAAAATGAGTTTTTACTTCATATAAGTAAATATTCTTCATTATTGCTGATACTGGATTAAATTCATAACGGCACATCGAATTCAAAACGGCATATTATTTGTCTTTCCATATGTATCGTTGTTAATAAACACTAAATACGCTTGTTATGAAATTCTTAAAATACTTTTTCCCGACAGCCTTCTTCATATTCTTCAATTTTGAAAGATCACAGGCACAGATATACAACAGATCAAATATTTTACTTGAAACATCGTACGGAGGACCTAATCTTACCTCAGGAGTTATCAAGGGCATATATAAGGCATCAAAAGAATTCGGCAACGACAATCCTGTCAGAGTAAAAAGCTTTGGACCTATATGTGGTAAAGCACAATATTTTATTACACCTAAAATAGGAGTAGGTCTAAGCTTCAACTATGCAAATACAATGGTAGATGGTACCGTAAAAATTGAAACCGAACATCCATCAACAGGTGAACCTATCAGCGAAATGTTTGATTACGCAGCTTCAATACCACGATACAGAATTATGCCAATGATTAGCTTTCATCCCTGGGAAAATAATACTAAATGGGATCCATACTTCGCCTTTGGCTTTGGTTATCAATCATGGAAAATCAAAGAAACTAAATATAACCTTGGAAGCATAGATCTGCCTATGTCATGGTATGCTTTCAGAGGTGAAGTCGGTGTTCGATATTATGTATGTGACAACTTTTTTCTGAATGCAAATGCAGGAATGGGTGGTGGACCGCTTATAGCAGGCGGAGTGGGGTATAAATTAAGAATTAAGAATTAAGAATTAAGAATGATGAATGACGAATGATGAATGTTAAATGATGAATTCCCTATGTGGGATATTGGATTTTGGATGTCGGATATTGGATATTTAAAAAGAAGCCTCCTTTTACAGAGGCTCCTTTTACCTAACTTTAAAAAAAAATTACTCTTTAAAAAACTTTAACTGCTTATTCAGATTTTCTCGATGTATATGAAGAATATACACACCTGAAGACAGCCCCTGAAGATTCAGGTTTAACTGCTGATAACCTGCTTCAAGATTCTTTTCGTACTGCTGAATTACATTTCCCATAGAGTTAATCACAGAAATAAATACTTTTCCATCTTCAGGAAGGGTAAATGTAATATTTACATCTTCTTTCGCAGGGTTAGGAAATAAACTAAACTCATCACCTTCATAAGCAATATCTCCCATTCTTGCTGCACATGATCCTAATAGTGTCCACTCCTGATAAGGACCTGAATTGGTCGCAGGATTAACACCTTGGTTCCACCAGTTTGCTCTATATCTACTTCCGTTATGTGAGACGATCATCCCGCCGGTATATGCAGTAACTGCATTCCATACAGGATCTGAACAGGAAGAACCTGTAACCGTAAAGGTAACAGATGCTGTGGTGGATGCTCCATCAAGCGCATCATATGCAATGGCTCTGTACGTATATGAAGCAACGGCTGCATTGGTTACCGAATATTCGTATGGTGATTGTGTATCTGTGAACACCAATGTATTTCCGTTGTAGAATTCTACCTTCTTTATCGGAGTATTGACCTCTGCATCGGATGCGTTTGCTCTTACCACAAAATTTGGAGAAACAGAAGCTCCATTAGAAGGCGCCGTGATGCTTACAGTAGGTGCACTGTTTGGCACAGAACGAACGTATGTATCATACGAAGAAATTCCATTATCATTATCCGTCAGCTTTACAATCACAGGAAGTATATTTTGACCTGAAGTAGGCAATGGTACATTATTTATAGTAACAGTGTAAGGAGCAGTAGTGCGCTCTCCAACTTTATTACTGAAGCCACCTAAAAAGAATTCGACTTTCGCCACAGACCCGTCAGCATCAGTTGCATTTACCTGAATAGTCATGGTACCTCCCTGAGCATAGAGTGCATTAGCAACCGGAGAAATAAATGAAGCTACAGGAGCAGCATTAACTTTGACAAATATCCCTGCCGAGGTGGCAGTTAATCCTTTATCATCTGTAGCTACTGCTGTAAGCGTACGACTTCCCGCTGCGGGTGTAAAGGACAATTGATATGGAGCAACAGCATCCTCGCCGATTTTATTATTTCCATCAAAAAATTCCACTTTAGCAATTGTACCATCCGGATCAGATGCATTAGCAGTAATGGTAACAGGATATCCTGCCTGCAATATTGAATTATTAGCCGGACTGGTTATGCTTACAATAGGCGCCTTATTGGTACTTGTAGTCAATCTGAGCGGCACACCGGTTCCTGCTGCCATTCCTGAATTATCATGCGCTACTGCCACAATTGAAAAATTACCATTGTCAGTTTGTGCCATATAAACAGGCTGAGTTGTGAAAGTCCAGGGAGCATTAGTCACTTCACCCACCTTTTCACCTAACATATAAAACTCAACTTTGGCAATCGTACCGTCTGAATCGGTTGGATTTGTCTGTACCGTTATTCTGCTGCCATCTGGAAATTGTGTATTAGGGGCAGGAGATATAATGCTTATGCTTGGCGGTGTTCCTGCAAATATCCTTGAAGTAGCGGACCCTACAGCACCTTCTTCATCGGTTACAACCACTCTTATGTTATGATATCCTGCAACCGGAGCCGGCGCCATCAACTGGTAAGGAACCCTGTTTGATTCACCTAATTTATTATTATTAAAGAAAACTTCAACTTTAGTAATAAATCCATCACGGTCATAACCATTTGCCACTATTGTAAATTCAGTATTGACAAGTACGGCCATGCCATCAGCAGGACTTTCAACTATAGCCACAGGAGCAACATTGGCAACGGTAGGCTTTACTTTTAGATCTATAGAATGTCTTCCTTTTCCTCCCTGATTGTCTGTAGCAATTGCAGTAAGAGCAAGTAAATACTCAACTGTATTTGTAATGGCAGGGACTCTGGCACTCACGGTAAATGGAGGAGTTGTTGACTCAGCGAATTTGATACCATTATCCCAGAAATATTCCACTTTGGTTACTTGTCCTCCTGCATCAGATGCGTTGACCGTTATATTAACATTGCTTCCCTGCATTACTTTGCTTAATTCTGTCGGCGAGGTAATACTTACCACAGGAGCTGCATTACTAATAATTGTCAGGACTGAAGAATATGTATTAGCTCCGCCATTATCATAGGCTCTTGCTCTTACACTTAAGGTGCCTTTAGGAACATCTGACCAAAAGAAAACATAAGGAGCACTATTTACTCTTCCCAATAAAGTGGATCCATTATAAAACTCTACATAAGCCACAGAGCCATCAGGATCAGCAGCAGTTGCGGTTAACTGAATTGATGATTCATTCAACACAAAATTATTAGCTGGTTTAGTCAGGGATACAGTAGGCGCCTGGTTGTTGCCACAGGGACCAACCAATGACCAAGGCTTTCCATCTCCTAAATTCAAATCAGGACGATCACCTTGTGTCCACCATTTTGAACGGTAAGTATTTCCGGAATAAGAAACATCCACACCACCATTGTATGCATTGGTTGAAACCCATGCAGGAGCAGTACATCCTGCACCGGCAGAAATGATCGTACCGGAAAATGTGTAAGCTCCTATTGAACCGTAGTCTGAAAATCCATTGGTGCGAGGGTCATTCTGCCCTACTCCGTCTATAATGAAGTAATAAGTTCCCGGAGCGAAGTTTGTTAATGTTTGAGAAATACCTGTTGCATTAACAGATGTATAAGAACCTGCAATAGTATTGTTAGCTCTTAGTATATCTACTGTGAACTTCAAATTACTTTCTTCCTGCTTTACATCCACAGCGAAATTAAAAGTAACAGGCGTGGTTCCCGGTACAGTAACCATAAACACATCTAAATCTGTTTTATGAGATATAATTCCTTTTCTTTCAAATCTTCCATTGGTAAAGCTTACAGAATGAGCAGTTGATTTCGTATCTCCGTAATCATCTGCTTTCAATCCAAATCCATTCTCTGGACCCGCTATTATAGCGATATCGTCCTGATAATGACTATCTGCTTCTTCGTATTCACCATGACTCCACTGCGAATACTGCTTCCCGTAAGATGCACCCATAATCGGTGCCCAGTTATCATGCCCCCAATAGTAAGTTCCGTATTTGGTGTGATGATCCAGTCCTAAAGCATGGCCGATTTCATGAGATGCTACTTCTCCTGCATTATCCGCATCATTGCCTATGGCATTGACATAAACAAAGGCAGGATGCTCGTTTGTGGTCCATGTGAAGGATCCTGTAAAAGCAACACCACCGGCGGTTGGATTTGTCATCATTGATTGTGTAAATAATGTTCTTATCCTTTTTCCTGGTGCAGTATTAAGGAAGACAGTAGAATCGGTAGTGACGTTTACTTTAAACGGACTGAAATCCTCAGAAACTCTTTCAAAAACCTGCCTGATCTGTTCGTCAGTAAAGTTACTTGGCCTGAATGTAACAGGACTACTGCTCCACAAAGTAGTAGCCATGCTGTGACCATCAAAATCAAGAAAGATGGTATGTGCGGCACCGGCAAGACTTTGATATCTGAAAGATTCAGGAAGGTTGGTTACAGGCACAAAGAAATAACCAGGAATTTGATTGGCCACTATATTTTGTGCACCTTCCACGCACATCACCTTATCAATTTCAGTTTCTACTAATGAAACAGTTCCATCATTGGCAGTTTTGTATTGAAAAGCCTTTTTCTCTTTTAAAAAAACAATTGCGCCTTCAAGTTTTCCTGCTTTTTCAATAATGTAAAAAAAGCTTGTACTATCCCCTGAAACACTTCCAACCAGAGTCTGGTCACCGGGTTTTCCTTCTGTTCTTCTATAAAGCAACTCAATATCCTTTCCATCGGAAAATTTGTACTTTACAGTTTTACTTTTGTCTTTACGAGCACCGGCATTAGAACCGGTATCAAAAGAATTAAGAACATCTGTTACTTTCCCCAGTGTTATCTTGTCTGCTTTCGTAGATTTTTGTGAGAAAGCAAAATGTGAACTGATGGTCATAATTAAAAACATCAGTAATCCTGTCTTTTTGAGATCAGGGAATTTCAATCGGATCATAAATTTGTTATACATAAAAGTTTTGCGTTAGAATGAGTGATAAAAAGAGACAGACCCCATAAATAGTATGGTATTCCTTTTATCGTTGCACAAAAGTAGGAAGTGGAAAATTAAGGTTAGGCAGCTATTGAGGGAACGGTGGGAATTGTTTAGTTAACGGCAAAGTAGAATGTTGAATGTTAAATGTTGAATGCTGAATGAAGGCAATTATTCTTCATTTTTAATAATTCCAAGTTTATATTGAAATATCATGGCTATGTTGAAGGCTTTTTGTTTGGCGATGTCTGCTATGGGGCCCATGAAGCATTCATCAACTGTATCGAAAAACAACCCTATCCATCTGTCGAAGTGGTGTTTTTCAAGATCCAGGATCATGTGGGGTGGAAAAGGTCTGCCCTGATAATTAGAAGTCCCTATTAATTGTGTGCCCCAGAACTTGTACATCTTAGGAAGATGCTCAGACCAGTCAACCTGTGATTTGATATTAAATATTGGCCCAAGCAGTTCATCGTTATTAACATGGTTGTAAAAAGTATCTACAAGCACTTTTATATCATCTTCTGTCGTAATATCTTTTAAAGCCATATTCATAATCAGGTATTTTTGCTAAAATAATATTAAGTCCGTGTAATCAGAATGATAAAGATCAATTTGAAATGTGATGAAATTACTATTGCAAGGAGATACAGATGGAGGTAGGTAAATAATATTCTATTATTTTTTTACAGGGACAATGAATTGTTTTTTACGGGGACAACGCATGCATAATTTCTATAGGACAACGCATGCATAATTTTTACAGGGACAACGCATGCGTTGTCCCTACGAATTACCTAAAACTCTACTCCATAACTGAGGCATTAATTGTCTGGCTTTTTTCAGATCATTTGGTTTTTGACTGAACTCTAATTTTCCGTTGACCTCTTTCACCAGATAAGAAAAAACAAAATCTTCCTTTCCTCCATCCCATCCATCTAACTGACCAAACCTGAGATCATTAATTACCAAAGCATCATCTTCTTTTCGCACAATAAAATATCCTTCTGTTATACCTAATAAAGTTACCAGCTTTTCATTATTTCGATACTCATCCAACAACTCATGTTTCTTCTCGAAGTATGCAAACTCTACCTTTTTATCTTTATCCAGGAGGGAGTAATGGCCAATATAAAAACCATCTTTTGTTTCTGCTGTTGCACACCAGAGAATGGAATTGAAAGGGGTTGGCTTTGACGAATATTGAATGTAGTCAATATTCTGAGAAGCGAAATTTTCTTCGAATACTCTGTTTGCAGAGAATTTATTAACAATGGTAATGCAGATGTAAAAACTGCTTATGGCAATCCCTGCATAATTCCAATACCTTCTTTTCACATCTGTCCTCTTATAAAACATTACCATAATGAGGCATAACAGAAAAGGCACTGTATATAAAGGATCTATAACAAAGATATTATGAAAGGAAACTGCATAATCGCTGAAAGGGTAAAACAATTTTGTACCCCAGGTAGTGAAACTATCCAGTATGGCGTGTGTGGTAAAACCCAAAAAGAAAAGCCAAAACCAATCGCTATAGGTTACCTTGCTCTTTTTGTACCATTTCTTAAAAAGCCAGGCAAAAACGGGCGAAGTAACGGCGGCAAAAAATATGGAATGTGTTATACCTCTGTGAAATGTCAGTTGCTGCACTAAATCCTGGAAGGGACTGGCAAGAATATCAAGATCCGGAATAGTCCCTGCCACAGCCCCCCACAGCAGTGCATGGTTGCCTGCCCTTTTTCCGCAAACCGCTTCACCTACGGCAGCACCTAAAACTATCTGGGTAATGGAATCCATTAGAAAAATCGGAATATTTTTATAAAGATAAACATTCCGGAAAGAAAATAAATTCTGATTTGTATTTATCAGTTTGCTTCTAAAATAAGTTCAGACAATCAGGGAGATTGAAAAAAAAATCCGGCGGGCACTTACTACCCGGCCGGACTACTACTTAATCAACTATATATGAAAAAAACTCCCTATTAAACTTTGACAACTTTACTTTGCTATCAGACTTATGGCGAATCCTCCGCCTTCTGCAAGCTTAATGGTTCTTACCGAATTTTTATCAACCTCCAACTTTACAATATCAATTGCAGTAGGATTCTTTTTGTAATGTGAATCTTTTGCATCCTGATAAATGATAGCCTGATATTTTTTACCTTCAGGAAGAAAATCAAAACTGATAGTCATTTCTCTGCTTTCTTCATCAGTAACACCGCCTACAAACCAGTTGCCTGTACCTCTTTCTTCTCTTGCAATTGTAACGTAGTCTCCCACCTCACCATTCAAAACTTTGGATTGCTCCCAATCTACTCCTACATCTCTGATAAACTGAAATGCAGGTTTTCCTTCATAATTTTCCGGAAGGTCTGCCGCCATTTGAATAGGACTATAAATTACCACATACAATGCCAGTTGCTGAGCAAGGGTTGAATTTACCTGGTTCTTCTCTCTGGAAGGAAGTGTGATGTCAAATATCCCCGGAGTATAATCTATAGGTCCTGCAAGCATTCTGGTGAAAGCAACAATGGATATATGCTCAGGTGTATTTCCCCCATCACTTGCCCAGGCATTGAATTCCTGTCCTCTTACTCCTTCACCTGAAATCAGATTAGGATATGTACGACGTAAACCAGTTGGTTTAATGGGTTCATGGACATTAATTGCCACCTGTGATGCTGCACCTTTTTCCACGACTCTCTGATAATGATTTACCATCCATTGTCCGTCATGGTATTCTCCTTTCGGAATGATCGGACCAACATAACCTGTCTTTACACTATGAATACCCAGGCTCTTCATCAAACCATAAGCAGTATCCAATTGCTTTTCATAAGTTCGTGGTGCTGCTGATGTTTCATGATGCATGATCACCTCGACACCTTTTTCTCTTGCATATCTTACTACTTCATAGATATCATAATCCGGATAAGGAGTAATAAAATCAAACACACCTTCTCTGTCTTCAAATCCTATCCAATGCTCCCAGCCTGTATTCCAGCCTTCCACTAATAAACCGGTAATTCCATTTGCTGCTGCAAAATCAATATATCTCTTGGCATTTTTTGTAGTAGCACCATGTTTACCACTTGCAAGATCCCAGCTTGACTTCCCTAAATGCATTTCCCACCATATACCTACATATTTTTTAGGTTTAAACCAGCTTACATCTCCTATCTTGTTAGGCTCATTAAGGTTCTCTATTAATCTTGATTCAATCAATGAACCAGCTTTATCAGCAATCTGAATAGTTCTCCATGGTGTAACAAAAGGCAATGCTCGCTTCACCTTGTATCCAAGCAGATCAGAGCCTACAAGCTCACTCTGCATCAGATTTTGTTTGTCTCCTACTTTCAAGGTCATCCCTGCATAATCCATGAGATTTGCTTCATGGAAACTCATGTGTATCCCATCATCCGTTTTTAAAGTGAAAGGTGTAGTAACTGCATTATTCTTAATCTGACTGTTTGCAAGATCATTATTCTTAAAAGTCAAGGCATCAATGGCAGAAATTCTGGAAGTCTGATATGGTAGTTCGTATGTATCCCAATCTCCCGGAGTCCACCAGCTCATGTGATCTCCTGTAAACTGGAATTGTGTATTTTCCTCCATGATGATCAATGTATCAACACCGTTTTGTTTAGGAAACTCATATCTGAATCCGATACCATCATCATACACTCTGAAATAAATATTCAAAGGACGTTTACCATCAGAAGCTTCTTCCAGTTCAACAATTAACTCTTTGTAATTATTCACAACTTTCCTTTGTTCACCCCAGGGCATCTCCCAGGTTTCGTTAAACTCTCTATCTGATGTCTTTTTGATTTTAAACCCTTCACTCATGGATTTCTGGTCTTTAAGATCAAACCCGATGCGTGAAGTATCAACCACTATCTTGTCATTATGCTTTACCAGATATACAGGAACCCCTTCCTGATCCAGATAAAATTCTAATGAGTTAATATTTCCGGGCGAGGAAATTTTTGCATTATCAGTATTACCTCCCTGCTTACAGGAAGAACTGAACAATGCCAGAGATAGAAAAGCTAAAGCCAGCTTTTTCCCTGAGAAAATCGAAAGTCGGGTTCTTTGTACCATCTGCATATAATTTATTTTTTCCTTTCAGGTTGTTCATTTTAAGAAATGAAAATCTGATCATTCATATTTTTATTTACACTATTTTTTGCAGCTTAATTATTGCGAAGCATCACCACTGATGATATGCAACCATCCTTTTATTTCTCTGCCATCGCAACTTGTTTTCAGGTTATAGTAATACACTCCGTCGGCAAGATCAGCGCCACAGAAGTCACCATTTTTATAAAATTCACTCTTGTAAACTGCCTGCCCCCATCTGTTGTACAGATTGAACTTTCCTCCGGGGATGATATCGTAAGAATTTATATCACGAATAATGAGACAGTCGTTTTTATCGTCACCATTCGGTGTGATAAGATTTGGCACAACCAATGCCTGCTGCGTTATTGCAAATATCCCTGCTTCTGCAATATCAGAAGTACAACCATTTGCATCCCTGACCACAACTTTGTAGATATTCCATCCATCTTTAGAAGAGTTTACAGTAATGGTTGAGTTTTCGGATTGTGACACAATATTGCCATCTGAATCAGTCCATGTATATGTGAATGGTGCAGCGGTGCTTCCTGAAATACTTGCGGAAATATCAGCTGCAATGCCTGCACATAGTGTATCTGCTGCTGCTGCTGCGTTTACAGCAATGGCGGACGAAACCAGATTAACATTAATTTCATCTTCACTTACTCCACAAGGACCAGTCAATGTCCATTTGATTATGGTGTTAGCGGTAAATCCTGAAGCGGATGTCAAAGGATTATTAACATCCTCAATGATCGCATGTGGCACCGAAGACCATGCTCCGGCGATTCCATTCATTGAAGGATTATTTGCTTTTAATGATACACTTCCTCCACAGATGTTTCTATCTGAACCATTAATAACTGCTGTAGGTGTTGATGGATTTACAGCGATAGACCTTGATGCCGGTTGTGAAGTTGTACAGTTTTTATCTGTTATTTCGCTTACGGTGATTAGTCCTGTCTGCGGACTGGCATTTGAACTAATAATAATTTTATCACCCACCTGAGAAGTTATTGTAAAACCTGATGGAACTGTCCAGTTATATTGAGAAGCCCCATTATAAGGACTAACAGTAAACTCAAGTCCGGTTGAAGATGCACATGCTGCGTTTACATCACCAAGTATACTTATGTTTGCTGGAGCAATATTAACTACTACAGAAACATTCATAGATGCGTTTAAAGGATCAGAACAGCCTTTGGAGTCAACTAAAGTTACCGTGTATGTTCTGTCTTCACTTGGATTTACCGTTACACTTTGTCCAATTCCGTTTGAAGGAACAATATCTGTAGCAGGAGTCCAGGTGAAAGTCATTGGAGCGGTGCCGCCTGATGCATTTGCAGTTAGCTGTGCTGAATTTCCACGACAGGTTTCAACCAAGGGCGAAGCAACGGATAAAACAGGATTAGGATTAACTTTTACATTCACCGGCAAACTTCCGTTAGTATTTTTACAACCTTTAGCATCCTCCACTTCTACAAAATATATTCTGTCGGAAGAAGGATTAACGGTTACTGACCCGGACCTGCCATCTGAAGGAAGTATATCCTGAAGAGGTGACCATGAGATCACAAGAGCGCCGGAACCTCCGGAAGCATTCGCAGATAATGTTGCTGATGTCCCTTCACACATTTCAACATTAGAAGAATTAACGGTAAGTGCAGGATTAGCATTTACAGTTACAATTACCTGTTTTTTTCCATCCTGGTCAGAGCATCCTTTTTCATCAACAACAGATACAAAATATACTGCATCAGTAGTTGGATTCACGGTTACAGAAGCACTTGCACCATCCGCAGGAATGATATTCTGCAAAGGCGTCCAGTTAAAGGTATATGCTCCCGTACCACCGTTAGCAGATGCTTCCAGGGTTGCAGATTGTCCATTGCATATTTCAACATTAGCAGAATTAACTGACAGGGTCGGATTAGGATTTACGTCAATAGTAATATCATCCTGACCATTACAGGTTGAGGTAGATTCTACTACAGTCAGCGTACCTGACACTGAAGTTATATTTACATAAACTTCATTTTGTTGTGAAGAGACAACAGTAACTCCGTCAGCAGCCAGCCAATTGAATGATGAATTTTGTGTTGGATTGGAAACAAAATATCTTACATTCTGAGCATTCATACAAAGCTCTGCCGGACCTGAAATCACAGGCTGCAGATTCGGAACTACGGTAACAACTACAGATGCCTGCTCTGCGGAACAATTATTATCATCGGTAACTATAACAGAATATGTAATATCAGCGGATGGATTAGCAGTAGTGGTGGCCGTATTAACAGAACTTAAATCTGTAGCAGGCGACCATAGGTATGAGTAGGTACCCGAACCACCGGAGCCAGTAGCTACCATCTGAACTGAATTGCCGGTGCATATAGTCACAGAAGAATTATTTACAGAGACCTGAGGTCTTGGATTAACTACTACATTCACAGTTGCAGGGGAGCTTTGGCAACCTGCACCGGATATTGCTATTACAGTATAGGTTCCGGCCATTGTGGTAGTTGCATTTTCAAGTGTTGGATTTTGCTGAGTCGAAGTAAAATTATCCGGACCTGTCCAGCTATAAGTAGCCTCAGCTACATTTCCTGCTAAAAGATTTATAGTTTCTCCTGCACAAACCGGTCCATTGCTTTGAGCAGTTGGTGATGAGGGATTAGTATTTACAGTGACTGTAACAGAAGCCGGAGCACTTGTACAGCCCGATCCAGCGGTTGAAACAGTTACTGTGTAGCTTCCTGACTTTGCGGTAGTAGCATCAGTAATCGTAGGATTCTGAGTAGTAGAAGTAAATCCGTCAGGGCCTGTCCAGTTATAGGAAGTAGCTCCTGCTACATTGGATGCAGTAAGTGATATCGTACCTCCTACACACATTGGACTATTGCTGTTTACAGTAGGTGATACAGGGTCATTATTAATAGTGACTGTTACAGAAGTAGCTACACTGGTACAGCCTGAACCTGCTGTCGAAACGGTTACTGAGTAGCTTCCTGACTTTGCTGTAGTAGCATCTGTAATCGTAGGATTCTGTGTCGTTGATGTAAATCCGTCGGGACCTGTCCAGTTATATGAAGTTGATCCTGCTACGTTGGAAGCCGTAAGTGAAATCGTTCCGCCCACACACAATGGGCTGTTGCTGTTAACTACCGGAGCTGCAGGATCATTATTGACAGTCACCATTACAGAAGCAGGAGCACTTGTACAGCCAGATCCTGCGGTAGAAACCGTTACAGAATAGCTTCCTGACTTTGCTGTAGTTGCATCAGAGATCGAAGGATTCTGTGTCGTTGATGTAAACCCGTCAGGACCAGTCCAGCTATAAGAGATAGCTCCTGTGACATCAGACGCTGTAAGTGAAATCGTGCCGCCTACACATAAAGGACTATTGCTGTTAACCGCAGGAGCTGCAGGGTCATTATTTACTGTAACGTTTGTTGTTGCGGCTGCGCTTACACATCCTCCTGCATTTGTAGCAGTAACACTGTATGTTCCGCTCATAGCAAGTGTGGCATTATTAATTACCGGATTCTGCTGAGTGGAAGTAAATCCATTTGGACCTGTCCAGTTATAAGATACAGCCCCTGCAACATTTGATGCAGTAAGAGAAATAGTACCTCCGACACACAAAGTATTATTACTTCCTGCTACAGGAGCATTGGGACATGGCTCGCAATTGGAAATTTTTATTGTACCAAATGCAGCAGGACTATGGTAAGCATTATCATTTGCATCATTCCACGCGATCTTAGAATCTCTGGTACCGCCACCATCATCGTCATTTACGTGGACATCAAAACCAATTTGCTCACCCGGAACCGGGGCTCCGCCTATAGTTGACCAGGGAATTCTGATCTCCATAGCATAACCACCGGTTTTAACTGCATTAGCATAAGTAACTCCTGCGGTGGCATTATGTTTATATTCAACAACCGAAGTATTGTTGTATACAAATGCAAATTGAAAATCGTTGGCACCATAAGTCGGATTTTTATCATTTCCTTTGTCTATGAATAATTCAACCCCATCATTATCCCATGGATCTCCTCCATCATTTCTCAGATCTTCATCATTCACATCAACAAGAACATATAAATTATTTGCATCATAAGTCATCTTATAGGTAGCAGACAAATCTGCAGGACCGGTAATATTTGCAGGACCAACAGGAGTTCGGGTCAATGAATAAGAAGGAAAACTATTCCATAGTGCATCAGGAGTACCATCAATCACCGGTGCAACAGCAGTCTGCTGAACCCCTTGTGAGACAGTAACTGTTACGGTAGAAGAAGTAGAATTTGTACCTGAAGGTACAAAATGAGCAACAGCCGTTATTACATGATTACCCAGCGTAAGATTATTCCAAGGCAAAGAATAGGGAGCTGTATTGTCAGATCCTATGCTTGAACCATTCACAAAAAATTCAACGTGTGTAACCGTGTTATTTACCGGTGGTGTTGCAACTGCGGTTATAGTAACCGGACCATCACAAGTTTCGAATATGTTTCCGTTGGCCGGAGAAGTTACTATTACACTTGCAGGGCATAATGGCGCCCCGATATTATCAGTAATATCTGCACCATTGGTAACAGTTGCAGGATTGGTTGCACCATGCTTTCCTGATGACCATGTCTGATTCAGACCACCTGCTCCGAAATATGCAGCAAGGTTATAATTATAAGAAAGCCTCAGAACACCATCGATATAAATCGAAAGAACATTGGTAGCAGGATTATAATTTATACATACAGTATGTTCAAGTCCGTCTTCAAGATTCCCTGCATTGATAGCATGCAATCTTCCCGCGTCGCTTGCATCTCCGTTGATGTGAATTGCAATCTCATCATTGTTTCCTGAATTTCCGCCTCCATAAGTACAATCGAAGTTATTAAGACACTGGCTGCTCCAGGTATCAAATTCTATGGTAAACATCTGAGGGCAGGACCCCATGTAACCTAATCCCCCACCACAGGCCAAACCGTTATTGATATTAAATCCGCATTTTGAAAATGAAAATGCAAGACCATCACCTTTTGTATCACTTCCAATATCATCATTTCCCGGACAGCCGAAAAATACCTCATAGCACTTGTTAAATACCGCTCCGGAGGTTGGATCGTATTTATCTGTTGTTTCATGCACCGCTGCACCGGCACAACCAGCCTGATCAGTGCTGATAAGCTGAATTACCCCGTTTCCATGATTGGTATAACCAGCAGTACCTGTCGTACCGGCGGCATCCCAGCCGCCGCTGACTGTTTGGGCATTTATCACACCTAAACTGATAATTGTAAGAAACAGAGCAAAGATTATTTTTCTTATCTGATCCAGATGAAGAAAAATAATGCATTTCGAAAGCTTTGTACCGGTATTGAAGATTATTCTTTGCATGGCGGTAAACATTAGGTTGAAAAAACCAAAGGAATCTTTCCAGATTCGATTTAAACAAAGCAAATATTTGTGGAGCTGATTGGCTAATTGTCAATTTAAAATATCAATAATATTAAGTCCGGGAGGCTCAAAAACCACTAGATAACAATGGATTAACAGCAAGGCATCTTAAGGAAAATATCAATTAAATATGCGGCAAAAACTTAGTGATTTTTATCAAACAAAGGACAAAACAGGATTCTAATTCCTGTTATTAATCAGTTTTACCTGCTGGGAGGAAGTCAGATTCCGGATAAGCATTGTATATACCCCCGGATTCAGATTTAAAGGAAAGGTATTGTCCAATTTTCCGGGAGCTAAAAACGCTGAAAAAATGAGTTTACCTGAAAGGTCGAAAATATCAATCCAAAGTTCTTCCATAGCCGTATTCCGGATTGTTAATTCCTCAGTAAAAGGATTTGGGAAAACCGACCAATCCGGTTGAAGATGGCTTAATGTAATAATGCTACTGTAAGAATAGTTTCCATCAAAGTCTACCTGCATAAGCCTGTAAAATGATAAGCCGGAAGGCGTGTTAGAATCAACAAATGAATAATGCTTAGTGGCCGACAGTTCTCTTACAGATGTGATTTCCCCTATATTATCCCAGTAATTCAGATCCGAAGACCTCTGGATTACAAATTTTTTATTGTTAATTTCTGAAGCTGTGATCCAAGATAACTCTGCATTTCCGGCAATGACTTGTCCTTCGAAATTAATGAATTCCACCGGCAATGGGTTGTTACATCCTGCAATTTGCAAAGTACCCAGAAGAGCAGTATTCTGCCAGGCATTATCGGTTTCATCATTCCAGGCAATTTTAGCATTTCTGGTACCCGAGTCATTATCATTAACATGTACATCTATACCCATGAATGTACCTGATGCAGGAGCTCCACCTAAGGTTGCCCATGGAATTCTTATTTCCATTACGTAACCTCCTGCTTTTGCCCCCTGAGCAAATACCACTCCTCCTACTGCATTGTGCCTGGCTTCAAATACAGTTGGCGTGTTATAAACAAAAGTATATTGAAAATCATTGGCACCATATGCACCTGCTTTATCATTACCCATGTCAATGAATATTTCAATGGCATCTTTTTCCCAATTCAGCGTTCCGTCATTCCTTAATATATCATCAGTTACATCTACAAGAATATAAAGATTTGCTGCATCTCTGGTAATTTTAAATAAAGCAGACAAATCTGCAGGTCCTGACACGGTTCCCTGTGATAATTTTGATATAGGAAAAGATTTTTGTCCGCCCCAGATTGCATCAATATTCCCATCTATGACAGGTGCTGTGGCGGTGTTGTAAATACCATCTGCAATTACTACTTCCTGAATTGCAGAAGAAGATGAAGTACCTGAAGGAGAAAAATGTGCAACTGATCTTACCTGGTAAATTCCTGCAGCCGGATTATTCCAGCTGATGCTGTAGGGACTTGTATTATCCACTCCGATACTTGTGCCGTTGACAAAAAATTCAATATGACTAATGGTATTACCTGAGGGAGGAACTGCAGTGGCGGTCAATGTTACAGGAGTATTACAAACACCAAAAGTACCTGGTGAAGTCATAGTAGTGGATACACCCTGAACACAACCTCCGGGACAAGAACCGGCCTGGGTAAAGCTAAACGATCCTATATTAGTTGTACTTAAGTTAGTAGTAGCATTCCCTCCGCGATTGAGGTAAGTCATATTGCAATATGTACCGTGACCTGCAGGGTTACCTGCGAAGCGAATAAAAAATCCTCTTGCACCATTCACATTAGTTGCATCATTATTGGGCACTTCCCTTCCTGTACCATCCATATAAATATTTTCAAAAACCAGATTATAAAACCCTTCGCCGCTTGACCTGTTAATATAGATCGCATCATTTTTTGAATCTATAATACTGATACATGAAAACCTCACATTATTGACTCTTGTTCCGCTCCGGTCCGTGCAGAGAAGATCTATTGCACCTACAGGACGATAATACAAGTCATTGTATGTACCGCATCGTATAATTGTTATATCATAAAACTCCTGCATTCCTGAAGTACTGAATCCTACTCCCGGAAAGGTATTGTTTGCACGCAATCCAACTTCAAGATTATCTACGATCAGGAGATTATGTGCTCTGTTATTGTAACCCCCATAGATGGCACAGCCGGAAGCACGCCAGCAATGTTCTGAGGTGTTATACCTGAAAGTATTATTCTGACATTCCATGCCGTCAGCGGACCAGATAGCCATATCATCATCACCGTTGTTACGAAAGTTACAAAACTGAACCACTGCATTTCTTGTTCCTCTGCACAGATTTATACCATCGGCATAGTTGTTTCTGAATCTGCAATGAGACATTGTAAATCCATCTGCATAAGCTATAGCACCTGCATTGTACTGACCGATCCATGCGCCACACTCGAAGTGCTCAGCCCAGACATTGGTAATGGTAGATCCGGCAGTATAAACTCCGTTGATAGCCTTATAGGAGTTTGATCTGGAATTTCTGACTGTAGTAAGATATAATCCGGAGTAACTTACATTACTTGCATTGGCGCGCAGCCCTCCCTGATTAAGACTTCCATTGGTAAAATGAATCTGGGTGTACCACATTCCCGCACCTTTCAAAATAGTATTATTGGCACCGAAGTACAATTCCCTATTCACATTATAAACGCCTGCAGGAAGATATATCGTCCTTCCGCCATTGTTATTAATAAATGTTTGCAGATCGCTTCCGTTACCGGTATAAGTAACATCTCCCACAGCAGCAGTTACAGCATTGGCCACAAGTTCCATTTCTGCAAAGTCCAGATGGATATTTCCTGATTGTCTTACCAGTCTCAGCGTTCCTCCTGCAGGAAGTCTTGAAGGAAGTCTCATTCTTACTTCATCAAAACGCATTTTCGGATTGGTATTAACAACACCTGTGTTATTAGGATTTCCGTCAGACCAAAGGTACTCCCAGGAATAATAAGAAGTGAGGTTCATGGTTCCAACCAGCATACCATTGGCAAATACCTGTAGAGCTCCTGTTTGTCCGTCGGGTATACTATATCTGACAACGAGGCCGTCTGCCTCTGCAAGCATTGTCCATTGCACAGCAGCACCGGCAGCAGACATATTTACACATACCTGTTCAGATGCTTCGCTTTGAAGATTGCCCTGAGCATAGGATCTTGGAGTAGCAGCGGCATTGGTTAGTACACCGGCATTGGCTTCATATCGGATATAAGGAGCATTGAAATATCCTCTCTGTGCCAACAGCGAAGAGGCAGAAATAAACAAACTAAATATAACCGAAACAAAAGCTTTTAATACCCTCATTTATCCCTGAATATTTTTATAAGAATAGTTAAACGGATTCGACTCCCTGCCTGCCGGTAGGCAGGCGCTCAGCCTGACCCTCCTTTTTACCTAGGTACTTAACCTTTAACTGTGCCATTACTTTTACTTTCAAGGTAGCCTTTAAACCTCTTCATGTACCATAGTACTTTAGAGGTTTAGTTAAACCACTGATTATTTCTGTTAAAATTTGATGAACTTTATTGTGCGCGACTGATTTTCGTCGGACAGTTCAAGCAAGTACATTCCCGGTGGAAGATCTTCTCCAATAGAGAAGGGACCTTCTCCGGACAGGGTTTCCTGATACAGACTTTTGCCGCCTGTATCGCGTATATTCATCAGCATATATGAAGTATTTCCGCCATTTATCTTTAAGCTTCCTGTAGTATGAAAGGGATTAGGATAAATAATTATAGGCGCACCTTCTACTAAAGCTTGTGCTGTACTCAAAGGCACATATGGATTTGTACAACCTGCGATTTGTAAAGTTCCTAATACAGCAGTGGATTGCCATGCATTATCGGTGATGTCTTTCCATGCAATTTTTGCATTTCTGGTTCCGCTGTCATTGTCATTTACGTGAAGATCGAATCCCATTAATGCATTTGTTGCCGGAGCACCTCCCAGTGTAGACCATGGAATTCTTATTTCCATGATATATCCCAGGTTATTTTCCTTGGTAGTCTGGGCAAATGTAAGTCCCGTTTGAGGAGTGGAAATATTCCATACAAATGACCATTGAAAATCATTGTTTGCCACATAGGGACCCGCTTTATCATTTCCCATATCAATAAATAATTCTATAGCATCTCTTTGCCAGTTGGCGTTACCATCATTTCTCAGAATATCATCAACTACATCCACAAGTATAAACAGATGTGTGCTGTTACGCATTATCCTGAATGTTGCAGAAATATCCTCAGGACCACTTCTGCTTCCCTGCGAAAGCAGATCTAAAGAAAATGGCGCATAATTCAGCCAGATATTATCTATTGTGCCATCTATTACCGGTGCAGTTGCAGTCAGATATATTCCCTCAGCCACATTAACATATTGAATGGCTGATGGAGAGTTGCTACCTCCTGAATAATGCGCCACGGCTTTAAACTGATGATCACCGGCAACAGGTGTCGGCCAGTTTCTGCTATACGGAGCACTGTTATCTTGTCCTATACTCTGATTGTTGACAAAAAATTCTACATAGCTTATGCTTTGACCTGAAGGAGCAGTTGAAGTTGCAGTAAGAGTAACCTGATTATCACAAATGCCGAAGGCTGTTCCGGAAGTCATGAAGGTAGTGGTGGGAGCTGAACAATCATGAGTCCAGCTGAATGTTCCTATTTGTGCATTGTTCACATTTACATTGGCATTTCCTCCTCTGTTACTATAGGTGATATTACAGTAAGTACCATAACCTGCAGGATTACCTACGAAGAGAATTCCGTAGCCTCTTCCCCAATTAAGGTTGTTGACATTGTTATATGGATACTCTCTCCCGGTTCCGTTAATGGTTATATTCTGGAAAACTACATTATAAAAGCCTTCACCACTGATTCTTCTTATGTAAATAGCGTCATTCTTCGAGTCCAGAATATTAATATCCGAAAATTTTACATTCTTCACTCTGGTTCCTGCATTGTTACCACATGAAAGGTTGATGGCTCCTACAGGACTGTTGAATAAATCATTGAAAGTTCCGCAGCCGATAATATCTATTTCATAAAACTCATGCATGCCGTTATCATTAAAACCTGCTCCGGCAAAAGTGTTGTTTACTTTAATACCTACTTCCAGATTATCTTTTATAAGGAGATTATGCCCTTTGTTGTTATACCCTCCGTACACTGCAATACCTGCAGCTCTCCAGCAATGTTCGGAAGTATTGAATCGGAAAGTATTGTTACGGCACTCCAGTCCGTTGGCCGGCCATATAGCCATATCATCATCACCATTGTTCCTGAAGCTGCAATACTCTACTACTGCATTTCTTGTTCCTTTGCATAAATTAATTCCATCAGCAAAATTATTTCTGAATCTGCAGTGAGATACGGTAAAATTATCGGCATAGGCAGGACCACCCTGGTTGTACTGACCTATCCATGCACCACACTCAAAATGTTCTGTCCAAATATCAGAAATTGTTGCTCCGCCTGTAAATACACCATTGATAGCTTTATATGATGCAGACCTGGAATTCCTTACAGTGGTAAGGTACAAACCTCTGAAGCTTACATTCTCAGCATTAGCCCTTAATCCTCCCTGTCCACCGGTGGTACCTGTAAAATGAATTTGAGTATACCACATTCCTGCTCCTTTGAGAGTTGTGTTGTTTACACCAAAATAAAGTTCACGATTTACATTGTATACTCCAGCAGGAAGATAAATTGTTTTCCCTCCGTTGGCATCAATGAATGTTTGCAGATTGCTGCCATTTCCGGTATAAGCAACTTCTCCTGCAGAAACAGTTACAGCAGCAGGTATAAGTTCCAGCTCTACAAAGTCGAGATGAATATTTCCACTTAATCTTACCAGTCTTAATTTTCCTCCGCCCGAAATCTTCGAAGGAAGTTTCATTCTTACTTCATCAAATCTCATTTTAGGATTGTGATTGGAAACATTGGTGTTGTTAGGATTACCATTGGTAGATAAATATTCCCACGAATAATAGGAACTCAATGTTAATGTACCCTGCGAAACGTTGTTAATGTAAACTTCTACAGAACCTGTTTCTCCATCAGGCACACTATATCTTACAACAAGTCCGTCCGCTTCATTATTGATAGTCCACTCGACTGCCGAACCGGCATTAGTCATAGAAACACAAACTTGTCCGGAAGCTTCACTTTGCAAATCAGGTTGAGCGTATGAACGAGAGGTGATGGAGGAATTTGTTAATGTTCCCTGATTAGCTTCATATCTTGTATATGGAGCATTGAAATATCCTCTCTGCGCCAACACTACCTGTGAAACAAAAAGTAAAATAAACATTATACGGCATGCCATTGTGAATCTTCTCATAATCCTATTTTTAGTTGTTTATTCGTTCCCCTCTTCCTTTAGCTTTGATTAATAATAATTTATCTAAATAAAACACCATTTAATTTTGCTTGCACGAATACCTCATTGCATAGCTTACCAATCCAGTAATTTTCGCTGAGGAATCGTGATTGATTATTGCTACCTTTTTATCACCTGCTGTTGGTGAACGTGGTTATCAGTCTGAACGGTGATAAGGTAAATGCCGGTAGGCAGTTCAGGTTCAAAACTTAAGTTTCCATCTTCAGATTGGCCTTCAAATCTTGAAAGAATTTTTCCTGTAAGGTCATGCAAGGTGATGACAAACGGGCCTTCGATTTTTGATTTTATATTAACCACATTCTGGAATGGATTTGGCACTACTGATATCACATCATCGGTAGTATTTACAGAAACGACTTCGCTTTTTGCAGACTTTCCATCATAATCTACCTGTATTAATCTATAGTATGTAATACCTGTTACCGGCTCGTAGTCCATATAGCTGTAGTTAATAACAGAGTTGGAATTTCCTGCACCTGCAATCTGACCTATGTCTTTCCAGTTTTTAAGGTCAGTGGATTTTTGTACAATGAATTTTTCATTTGATTTTTCAGTGGCAGTACTCCAGTTTACTTCCACCGCAGAGTTTTTAAGCTTTGCTTCCACATGCAGGAATTCAACAGGAAGCATTTGAGGACATAGTGATCCTGTCTGCGGATGAATATAACCTCCATCACTCACCACCTGATAATTGGTGGCACCAAATTTTCCTGCTGACCATGAATGGTTAAGATCCACGCAACCAAAGTAAGTTTGCAGATTATTAGTACCACCCAGATTGTATGATAATCTGGAAACACCATCTATAGTAACTGATAAAATGTTTGTAGCAGGATTATAACCAATACATACTCTATGTTCCATTCCATCTTCAAGGTTTCCTGTATTTACTGCAGTAAGTCTACCTACATCCTGGGCATTTCCATTGATATGAACCGCTATTTCGTCATTATTTCCTGAGGTACCGCCGCCATAGCTGCAATCGAAGTTACTATTGCACTGACTGCTCCAGGTATCAAATTCAATAGTGATCATTTTCGTACCTGCAGTCCAGGGGTCTCCTGTGTTACCCATGTACCCTAATCCTCCGCCGCATGCAAGACCATTATTGATGTTGAACGTAGAGCCTGTCCAGAAAGAAAAAGCCATACCATCACCACCGGCATCGCTACCGATGTTATCACTTCCCGGACAACCGAACAATACCTGGAAACATCTGTTAAAGGCCGTACCTCCGCATGGATTATATTTTACAGAGGTTTCATTTACCGTAGCTGCTGCACAACCTGAGGAGGCAGGGCTGGTAAGCTGAATTACACCATTTCCCCAATTCTGATAACCCGGAGTGCCGTTAGTGCTATTTGAATCCCATGCCCCACTCACCTGGGCATTGGAATTGAAGATTACTGCAAAAATGATCGCAGTGATGATAATCCCGAAAATAACCGCATTTGATAAAATACGATTTAGGGTCTTTAAAAAAGTCAGACCGGCAGGGCAGTTTATATTTTGTAGAGCTGTATTCATAAGAAATATGCTTTTATGACCTAAATAAAAAATACAATTTTTTGAAGCTTAAGTACTATATCAAAAGAAGCAGATTTAAAAGGAAAAGACTATTTGTAAATGAAAAATATAGATAAAATTCCTTAAAATAACATTACAAGTAATTGTAGATGAGCGCCTAAATTTTATACTGAATTCCGGAAAATATTAATGGTATATATTCAATTTAAGGCGGCGATTTCAGATTAATCTCAAATAAATTCAATTGGGGAGGTAGTATGAATCAGAATTTGTGAATTAACAGAATTGCGGTAATAATATCAAAAGTCAAAAGTCGAAAGTCGTAAACGACCTTCCATCCTAAATCAGGACTGTTGACTTCTGACTTCGGACTTATAAACTATTATTTGAAATGGCATTAATTTGGGCACGCTGACGGAACCTGCCTTACTTCTCACATCCCGGAATCTGCTTCCACTCCAACTCGCCCAATTCCTGCATTCCGATATCTGCGGAGTTTACTCCTCCGCGGTTTTTTACTGCTATGTTGCAATAAGATGCATCGCCGCCGGGCTTGTATTTGAATAATATCCCAAATCCTCTGTCTCTTTTGGATTCACGCGCATCGTTGAAGGGATATTCTTTTCCTGTGCCATCGATGGTTATATTTTCAAAAGTAAAGTTTACAAACTGATCTCCCCCCCATCTCAATACATATATGGCATCGTTCTTTGAATCAATGATATCGATGTTTGAGAACTTCACATTTCTCACATACATGCCATTTCTATCCGTACATGCAAGATCAATGGCTCCTACAGGATTGTAATATAAATCGTTGTTTGTACCACAACGCACAATGGTGATATCTGAAAATACATGTAGTCCTTCTTTATTAAAACCTACACCGGGAAAGGCATTATTCACTCTAAGCCCTGCTTCAAGATTATCTATGATCAGCAGATTATGTGCTTTGTTGTTTTTTCCACCATAAATAGCGCAGCCGGATGCTCTCCAGCAATTTTCAGAGGTGCAATATCTGTAGGTATTATTTTCACACTCCATATTATCTGCAGACCAGATGGCCATGTCATCATCGCCATTGTTACGGAAACTGCAATGTTCAACCACCGCATTCTTTGTGCCTTTGCAAAGATTAATACCATCGGCATAGTTGTTTCTGAATCTGCAATGGGAGACGGTGAAACCTTCTGCATAAGCTACATTACCTTTGTTGTACTGTGCTATCCAGGCACCACACTCAAAATGTTCTGCCCATACATTTTTAATGACAGATCCTGATGTAAAAATACCATTGATGGCTTTGTATGAATCTGATCTGGAGTTACAGGTTGTTGTAAGATACAGATCATGAAAGCTGATGTCTTTTGCATTGGCGTAGAGTCCACCCTTCAACCACCTTTGGTTTGTAAAATGCAGTTGTGTATACCACATGCCTGCACCTTTCAATACTGTATTGTCAGTGCCGAAATATAACTCGCTATTCAATTCATATACTCCTGCAGGAACAAATATTGTTTTACCACCATTCTGATTAATGAAACTTTGAAGATCATCACCCTCTCCGTTGAAAATAACCTCACCCGGACCTGCAGAAAGTGGTGCAGGCACAGCTTCCAGCTCTGCAAAATCAATATGGATTTTGCCGCTTTTGTTTACCAGTTTCAGTTTACCACCTGCCGAAATTTTTGATGGAAGTTTCATTCTTACTTCATCAAATCTCATCTTAGGGTTGGTGTTTACCACACCACTGTTGTTCGGATTGCCATTATTCCAAAGGTACTGCCAGGAATAGTGAGATGTAAGACTCAAGGTTCCTACTTTTTTATTGTTTGCATAAACATCCAGCTCACCGCTTGTGGAATCAGGAATACTGTATCTGACAACAAGGCCGTCGGCTTCAGCTTTAAGGGTCCACTCTATAGAAGCATCTTTGGAAGTAAGGTCGACACATATTTGTTCAGATGCCTCACTTTGAAGATCTGCCTGACTGAATGAGCGGAAAGTTGCTTTTGCTTTTACCAGTACAGCTTTGTCTGCCTCATATCTGATGTATGGTGCGTCGTAGTATCCTCGTTTGTTGCTTTGGGCGTACAGGGATAAACTTAAAAGGCATAGCCATGCGGTTATATGAAATTTTATTTTCATGATATATTATATTTTATTACCATATTGATATTTTAAAAAAATAGAATGGAATGAGTTGCATTGCCTCTTATTTTTTCCATTTTTCCTCAGGCCGGAGGGCCCTCGTTTCCATCTCCGCGATTGAATTTTTAGCCACACAATCAACGCTGCTAAAGCCCAAAGCTAAAAATAAGATCGCTCCAATGGAAACTGGTATCTTTTGATCACACTATAAACTTTCGAGCTCTCCAACTAATTTATTATTACTATTCTGATTGAAGTACCGTCAGGCTGAGCGTATTCTAAGCCTTACTATTAGTTTATGGATGGTTAATTTAACAGGGCTTCGACTCCGCTCAGCCTGACCTCTTATTTTACCTGATCTGTAAATTTTAACAGGACATGCAAAAGGGGTATTGTCACCATTAAAACAATACCCCCTGCAACCATTTTACTCTAATTAACTACTTATGCTACTTTACTTTCACGCAGTCTTTTACTTCTCTCCATTTGAATGATCCTATACCATGATCATCCATATCTACCAGGGAATTTCCTCCTCTGTTTTTTACCACAAGATTACAGAAGGTACCATCACCGGATGGGTTCTGAGCAAACAACACACCGAAACCTCTGAACCAGTCTTTATTTTCATAGTTGTTGTACGGATATTCTCTTCCTGTTCCATCTATGGTGATGTTTTCAAACACCATATTGTAAAATCCTTTACCAGCAACTTTATTGAAGAATATGGCATTGTCTTTTGAATCTATGATGTCGATATTGGAGAATTTAACATTCTGAACTTTTGTTCCTGCTACTGCCACGCACATCAGATCAATTGCGCCCACCATGTTGTAGAATAAATCATTGAAAGTACCGCATCTGATGATTGTGATATCAGAAAACTCATGCATACCTTCTTCATTAAATCCCACACCAGGGTAAGCATTGTTTACTTTTAGTCCTGCTTCCACATGGTCTTTAATAATCAGGTTATGAGCCTTGTTATTTTTTCCGCCATAGATTGCACAGCCCGCAGATCTCCAGCTGTTCTCAGCAGTGCAGAACCTGAAAGTATTGTTTGAACATTCCAGTCCGTCGGCAGACCATATAGCCATATCATCGTCACCATTGCTTCTGAAGTTGCAATGTTCTACTATGGCATTGGTTGTACCTTTGCAAAGATTGATACCGTCAGCGTAGTTATTTCTGAATCTGCAATGAGACATAGTAAAGCCATCAGCATTTTTTATGTCCCCAATATTGTATTGAGCTATCCAGGCACCGCATTCGAAATGTTCTGCCCATACATTCTTGATTACAGATCCGCTGGTGAATACACCATTGATTCCTTTGTATGAACTGGATCTTGAGTTTCTTGTGGTAGTAAGATAAAGATCCATAAAGCTGATATCTCTTGCATTGGCTCTCAGTCCACCCTGAAGGTAAGCTTCATTGGTAAAGTTGACCTGAGTATACCACATGCCTGCACCTTTTAGTTTTGTATTAGGCACACCGAAGTAAAGTTCTCTGTTCACATTGTAAACTCCCGGAGGAAGGAAGATAGACTTTCCACCGCCTTTGGTATCTATGAAAACCTGCAAATCACTTCCGTCGCCATTATAAACAAGATCGATCGGCTCCGGCTGAATAGCATCAGGTACAGGTTCAAGTTCTATAAAGTCAACATGTATATCACCACTCTTTCTTACCAGTTTCAATTTTCCTCCTGCAGGTACCTTGGAAGGTAGTTTCATTCGTACTTCATCAAATCTCATTTTAGGATTTGAATTTCTTACTGCCACATTGTTAGGATTTCCGTTGGTAGTAAGATACTCCCATGACCAGTGAGAAGTAAGTTCCAGCGTACCTACCTGTTGTTTGTCAACATATACATCAAGCGCGCCGGAAGATTTATCAGGAACACTGAATCTTAGTACCAGACCATCTGCTTCTTTTTTAATTTTCCACTCTACAGTTGCATCTTTTGCAGACATATTTACGCATACCTGCTCTGATGCCTCACTTTGAAGATCTTTCTGATTGAAAGACATCATAGCAATTGTTGCGTTTGTCAAAGCACCCTGATCAGCCTCGTACCTGATATAGGGAGCATCATAATATCCTCTCTGCTGCTTCTGAGCGAAAAGATTTGTTGCCAGTAATAACACACTTAATATTATCAGGCCCGGTTTTATATATGTAGTCATAGGAGTAGGGTTTAATTGTAAAATATTTTTTCTGTGGAACATGCTTCTCCTGAAAATTCATATTCCAACTTAAGTTTCTTTAGTAGAAGCTATCCGGAGACAGCTTCTACAATTTACTTTTCAGGGTTAATTATTGAATCACTACTTTTCTTGCAACCACACCATTCTCTGTAGAGATATTCAGAAGGTAAATACCTGCAGGAAGATCTGAAGTATTTACAGCTAACTGATTTGCTCCGGCATTTGCAGTTGAAGTATACACCACATTACCTACAAGGTCAGTCATGTTTACATTAGCAGAAGTCAGAGACTCGAACTGAAGTGTGAAAGTTTCTTTTGCAGGATTAGGATAAACAGAAAGTGAGTTGTTGATCATTGCTTTTGCAGCAGAAGCAACTACTGAAGATCCGATTCTGAAATCATGAAATTTAATTTGTCCTGTGAAAGGAGTAATAGATGAACCTGGGATAAATGTATCTTCAGTATGATCTCCGTCCTCTTTTCCTTCAGACACAAAGATGTTGTCTTTACCTAAGTTTACCAGAAAAAGGATAGCTTTGATTTTGGAAGCATCGATCTGATAGCTTGTAGGAGGACAGTTATAAGGTCCCGGATCGCAGTTATAGTCACCATTCTGACTAAGGCCACCCATGTGAGCCGCTAAAGAGGACAAATCAATAGTTACTGTTTTTCTGTCGTTAGCCATAAGCGTAAAGCCGATCAAAGATTTCCTGTGCTTTACATCATCCCATGTACTTGAAGGCGTGATATCAGATACATTAGGTTCAAATTTTGCTTTTTTACCATTTACATCTTCAAGTTCAATAGCTATGAAAGTTTCAGCTCCGGACATATTCTCAACATCGATTTTTATATCAGCACCGGAAGCAAGATTCAACAGGTAAGGTGTACCGTTATCTTCACCAAAGCTTACTCCGAATCCTGGATAACATGTTCCCCCTGAATTACATCCTCCGGCATTATTTGCCTGAATATTCATTGCACCATTACCTGGACGTGATAAAACAATAGTGGTTCCTCCTGTAAGATCGAACCAGTAAAGGCCTTGTCCTGCTTCTGTAGAATATTGTGTTGAAGATGCGAAATCATCATGTGCACCTGTGTTTTGCCATCCCTGAGCACTTGCAGAACTTAGGGACAACATTATTGCGCTTGCGAATAGTATTAATCGTTTCATGGAATTGATATTTAAAAGGTTTAACATAATCTCGAAATATTCACATTTAATTACGCGCGTTTGTAGGCCTAAGGAATTAATGAAGGAGGATATTTCAAGGATTTCGCTTCTTCATTTACGTCTGTCGGCTCATTTTGATTTCCGGAAAACTTTCCGTTTGCGAGCAATTACAATTCAAATGAATAGCATCCGGGAGGCAAACCCTATTTATCTATTTAAAATATCAATTATTTTGAGGAAATATTTTACTAAAAGGCTTGTTTACAGGCCATAAAAAAGTGGAAAAACTGAGAAAATATAGATAAAATATCCCATCAGATTGCCCGGATTTTCATCAATTCTTCCTCAAATTTTTCATTTTCTACCAGGGATTTATTTTTCAACCTGGTTTTGTAGGCATAAATGGTGTTGACGGAGTAGTCCAGAATTTTGGCAATTTTTTCCGTATCTGTGATCCCTAATCTTATAAGGGCAAAAATTCTAAGTTCGGTTGGCATCCCCTGCTTTTCGTCCAAAACCACCCTGTCTTCCGGATTGAACATGCAGTTAAACTGCTCAACAAAGCCGGGAAATATTTTTAAAAAGGTACGGTCGAAAGTCAAATACAATTGCTCACGCTCCGGTTTCAGATTCATGCTGTTTACCAGATCACGCACATCTTCAATTTTTTTCTGGGAAATCTTTCTATCTATCGTATTCTTAAACTTTTCGATTTTTTCAATGTATTCAGAAAAAATCCTGAAAAAGCTGCCTATATATTCTTCTTTAATCTTGTTGGCATCTTCCAGTTTTGTATTGATTTCGGCAAGTTTTGAGTTGACCTCAGCTATCTGTGAATTGGTTTTCTCCAGGTTCTCGTGAGAAATTGTGAGGTCTCTTTTGGTTTTATCCAGCCTTCTGTACTGCCTGTAAATGATTACAGCAAACAGAATTATAAAAAGCGCAAGGACAGTAGCTACTACTGAGTAATAAAATAAGTCCCTTTTCTGACCCTCTACTATTTCCAATTGCGTACCTTCTATAATAGGTAATAGATTTGCAATCTGAATTTTCCTGTGCTTGGCTCCATAAAAGTAGGCATCATCCAGTGCCACCTTCACATATTTATACGAATCCTCCACATTCCCTTCAGCATACAATATTTCAGCTAAGTCCCTGATAGCAACCGTCTCACGTATACAAGATCGTATATCTGCAATGGCCGCTTTTGCTAGAAACTCTTTAGATTTATCCATTTCTTTGTTCAATCTGTACATAAAGGCCAGACTGGAGGAAGCAATGGCAATATCATGTTTATTGATGTTTTTCTCTTTTAATACACTTTCAAAGGTATTGATAGCATTGGTTAGATCTCTGACCCTCATGTATTCCAAGCCTTTAAGCAAACTGTATTTGATAGAACCCGGTGTACATAGTTCAATCGCCTTTTTCAGATATTCATTACCCTTTTCATCATACTTCAGCGAGAAATATCCATCGTGAGAATAATCGGTAAGGTCGTAATAAGTACGGGCCAGTGTGGCGAAATATTCAATTCTGGCATCCTTTGGAAGAGACTTAGGATTAATTGAATTCAGGGTATCAAGCGCTTCTTTAAACATACCTGCAGAAAGCAGGGTAAAGCTGATTTTCACTTTTGCATCATTAATTATAGAATCATCTTTCAGGTGGTAAGCTGTCTGGAGCAATTCACGACCGTAAACAAAGGCAGAATCGAAAACGAATGATTTATACTCTTCAAATAGTTGAACGGAAACAGAATATCGGATAAGCAGCGCGCTTTTATCATCTCCGGCAACATATTGCTTTTTTATAGTACTGATCCGGTCTTCCTTTTCTTTCAGAAATTCAGGTCTTTTTTCAATGGCAAGATCAAGTTCCTTATAAAGGCTATCCAGTTTAGGGTTGGCAAAGGCAATGGAGCAATTAACTATTGCCAGCAGCAGGATGAAATGGTACTTCATTCAATTATATGAAAATGTTAATCAGAGCGACAAAACTGCTTTCTGAACTGCTGCAATTACTTACAATTCAGGAGCAAGGATTAAAAATACTTCTTTTTTTACAATATTGTAGAAAATCGGAAATCTTTAAGATTATTTCAGGTAAAATCCCCTCCAATTTCAATCTCAGGACATTAAAAGCCGACTTTAATCCTTTACCAGAACGGTGAAAATTCAGGATAATGTTACGAGAGAGAGGAATTTATGTTGTAAGGAGGGTATTGTCATGCCCATAACGAAAGCTTTTGGAAATATGGTCAATCTGTGAATGCAGATAAGACAACTGCCCTTGGAAAGCCTGCAAGAAAAAAGCCTTGGGGAAAATTACCCGGAAACAAACCCATGTCTTGCATGACCGTATATCTAATCATTTTAAATAAGCCAAAATATTATATGAAGAAACTTTTACTTTTCTATTTAGGTGTAATCATCTTTCATTTGAATTCACTCGCTTTCAAAATTGAGGGTTATACTGCTGATATCCTTTTTGAAGGAAATGACCCAGTTATTAAGGAGGATTCCAGCTACCATATAGAATTTAATTCTCAATTGGTGAGAGACACAACTATGAAGAAGTATTTCAGCTGGGACAACAATGGGTACGGACAAAGCTACGTGCTTTACAAGCTACACAATGGCATTTGGAAAAAAGAATCTAAATATTATTTTGACACCAATACCCCAAATCAACAATCTCATGTACATTCCAGATGGAATGCAGACGTTTCTGAATTTATTCCCGATTTCAAAATTACCTACTTTACGGAAAATCAAAACACAACTGAAAAGGTACGATTCGATTGGTCAGCTGAATCAAATTCATGGAAAGAGACAGAAAAAGAAGTTTACAAATTTAACGGAGCAGGAAAGCAAACGGCTTATTATAGTATATATATAGACTTCGACACTCAAGTTCCTGATAGTCTTGAAAAAAAATTGTGGTATTACCCCGAGGGGAAAGATAGTTCAGTTTATTACAACTACGACGGTGCAAATAATTTATGGAAAGCAAACACCATAATTTGTGAAGGAAAAGAAAATGACTTGCAATTCAATTATTCCTTATATTACAATAATAGCTCAGAACAATGGAGCGGATCTAAAGAAGAAAAAATACTAAATGACAAAGGCGAAATCATTTTCAATGCAACTTATTCCTGGGTGGACGATATTAAAAAATGGAAAGGTGTTTCAAAAACGGTTTTTAACTTCCACCCGGAAAACCTAAACTATGAAGAATTTAAATATATCTGGAACAACACCTACTTTGATTGGGAAGGAAACTACAGATACTATAGAGAATACAATGCCGATAAACTATTAACTCTTGAAATAAAATACCTAACCTATTCAATGGCCGACAAGTCATGGCAGCCGACTGTGAAAATGCTATACGAGTACGACCATCATAAAAACCTTACTAAAGAGCAAAACTGGTCGTGGGACAACGGAACAAATAGCTGGAAGTTTTACTCCTCGACATTAAATTCCCTAACGGTAAATTCAAACGGAAAAGTAACTGAAAATATAATTTATCAGCAGGACGAATCAGGTAATATCATCGGAGCAACCGGTAAACTGGATTATTTATACAATAATAATGACCAGATGCTTTCTAAAATAGAATCTGAATGGAACTCTGTAGAAGATAAATTTATCCCAATTGCTAAAGAAGAGTGGACATATGATACACAGGGAAACAATTTAATTAATACAAATTTCAGATATGAAAATCCGGACAACTGGATAGAGGTTGAAAAAAAGGAATACATCTATGACTACCCTAATAATAACAAAACCTTGTATTCCTATATTTTTGATTCAGAATCAAACCAGTTAGTTAATTTTATGAAATCTACCTCCCCCATAGATCACAATCATCTTGTAACTTTTAATAAGGGCTATTATTGGAATAGTGCTAAAAACATGTGGAGCGGCATATACAGTAATCTTATAGTGAGAAATGAATCCGGACAAGCAATAGAAATCAGAAACAAAGCCTGGAATCACCAAAATGATATGTGGGTAATTCAATCTGATCAATACTACCAATATTTACCTTCAAGTACCAGACTTAAATCACGAACTTTATATGGATGGTTTATTACCCAGGAATTAAGATTGCTAAGTCATATTGAAATATACTACTCAGAACCGGTAGTAACTGAATCCTTTGTTGATATTAAAAAAACCATTGTTTATGTTTATCCTAATCCCGCCAGCGACTATATATACATAAATGAAAGTAAATTTACCCATCATATAATTTATTCATCGGAAGGGCAAGAAAAGGGTACTTATCAGGAAAACAGAATTGATATAAAGGATCTTTCCGAAGGAGTATATATAATTAAATCGTATTCCGGAAACGACAGTCAGGTTCAGAGGTTTGTCAAAAAATAATAATTAAAATCATAGAGGAGCAGGAAGTTATATTATTCTGACTCCTCTATTACTTACATTTACTGCCATTAAATTTTATTTAAGTTCTCTTCCTTCAAAAATTCTAAAAAATATTGTCTTAAGATTACTTTCCTATAGTAACAACTAAGCTATCAGAGCTTGACAAATTATATCTGATTAACCTATCCTCTGAACATACTGAAGACTTTTCATTATTCCTGAATCTATGTATGATTTCTCCATCTTTAACCTCAACAACCTGTCCTTCATATATACCATTCCCTATCTGTTTTTCCAAATCAGGAATATTTATCTTTTCCCAGGTAGTATTCTTTCGGCAGTAAATAAAAATACTAGGTTTTAAAATCTGATTCATTGAATCTTTTGCATAAAAATCTGCTGTAACAAACACTAATTCTGCAATAGAATCCCCATTTAAATCAGCCGCTTTAACCAGGTAACTTTTACCATAGGTTGAATCTTCTATCGTATGCATTTTTAAACCACTTTCAAAAATATCTATTGTCCATTTTAGAACTTCACCATCAAATTCACTTAAGGAATAAAACGCCTGCTTATACAAACTGTCATAATCAGTAAATGACATTTTAAAGGAGGGTCGTAATATTCTGACATTCACATTTTCTTCATTAGAACTTTCTGTTGTATCACATGCAATTATAACGAACAGCCCAAATACCAAAATGACTTTATTAATGAAATTACATTTTCTGAGTTTTAACATCTTTATTCAAAAAAATCCTTCGAACTATTCCAATTTCAATATATAATAACTTTTAACCGCCTTCCCCAAAAACTTTGCAGGTTGCCATTTTCCGGCTTTACAAAAAATTTTATTGACCTTAATCTGTAGCGGATCCTTATCCTCAATCTTTGCTGCAACAACAGAACCTTTCAATACAGTTGCTTTTTCAACCATCCCATTTTCACTGATTTCAAAAAATATAAACAATGAGGTATTTGCATCTTTTTTCAATGCATTTGAATTTATACTGTTCCTGATAAGTTTTAACAATGAATCATCAGAACCTGGAAAGACTGGTTGAATATAACCCATACCGTTTTTATCCAAACTATCTGCAACCTTATTCTGGAGGTCGAAAAATCCTTTCCCATATTTATTTTCAATTGCCTGCACCATGAATGCCTCAAAGCATTTTATTTCAGGTCTGATGATGCACCCTGATACAATATTCTTATCAATTATATTGTACTTTATTTTAACCCAACGCTTAAAGCTTTCAGTCTGGTGGGGATAAAAATGATATTGGGGCAGTAGAAGTGAATCGTCTTTAACCATTCGTTCTGCCTTAGTCAGAAAATCTGAACAAATGTCGGAAATAAAGCTATTCTGAAATTCATTCTGCACAGAAACAAAAACAGAGTCTTTATTTATGGCTTGGGAAAAAGCAAAACAAAAACTAAAAGACAAAATAAGAATAATTGCAATTTTCTTCATTCACTTAACCACCTGACATAAGAATTAACAAATTCATACTCTTTCCATTTAACCTTCAAAGTATCTTTTGTAACAGAGATTATCTCACCTTCCTGAATAAAGTCATTATAGTAAATTTTCAATTTCCTATTTATAAGCTCATAGGGCATATCTCCGTCTCCATCATAGTCCACCACATAAAACGACTCCTTTGAAAACTGAAAATCTGCATGAGGTCCTTCTGGATCCATGGTCCATATACCAAAAAGTGCAACCGTATCCAATTTGGTTATAACAGTTGATCTGGCAGGCCGTTTTATATTTCCGATATTGGGATTATCTGTATTATAATCTGAAATGGGAAAGGATTTTCTGTTAGCAGGATTTGCCAGTTCATGATAACCATGATCTATATTCTCCCCATCTCCTGAACTTACCACAGATTCACGGTCAGTAACCAAATCATTACAGGAGATTAAAAACATGCATGGCATCAGCAGTGTGAATATTTGGTTTTTAAGTTTTCTTTTCCTGATTAAATAAAAAATTAACATGAATAGTACCAAAATTAACAATTCAGGTTCAGTCATTCTCTGAGTTTCTTCTCCCAGGTCATAAAGATTATTACCGGACAACAACTGTTCCTGCTTTCTTTTTAAGATAGCTTTCTGCGTAAAATATCAACTAAATAGTCACCTCTTTAAATCTTTTATCAATAAGCCTTATAATTATCCAATATAAAGGTAAGATAATCGGATATAAAAAAATCATCAAAATATTATATCCATGATTTCCGCTTGCATGTTCCCCTATAAAATAATCAAGCAAATATTCATAAGAAACAGGTAATAACACAAAAATCAACGGAGCTAAAATACTTCCTACGATAACCGCAATTGAATGTTTTATAGCCTTATAACGCTTTCTGTATAAATAAACCAGTACTAAATGGATGATAAAAAGGATTACCCCTGCAAAATATATAATATTTCTGCCGCCAATTCTCAACAATAATCTGGCTGTAGAATTAACTTCCGGAATAGTATTTATTTCCAGGACATCCACTGGCATTTCATTAAAATTCCAGGTAGCTATGGAGTCGATCCTACCTAAATGAGGTGCACCTATATTGGTTTTTAAGTTTTGCTTGCCTGATGATGCATTGACCGTTACATTGAGTGTACCGAAAGATTTCCAGTATCTGGCAGGAGCTAATATATATTTAATACCATATTTTTTAACCGGACCCCATCTGTCTTCCCACCAATAAGATCGATAGGCCACTTCGATAACATGATTTCCTTTAGAAATATCTGCCTCAAAATAAATCATGTCTTTCTCTGTAAGATTGATATTATAGCTTATAGTTTCTGAAACATTTACAGTTAAAGTCCTGGTATTTGCCATTTCAAAGTAATAAGCAAAGTCTCTGAATTTTCCATTACCCGCTTCCTTAAACTTGCTGTAAACGGGAGAGGAAATCTCTTTACCATCAATTTTTACTGAAAAGGAATCAAGAAAGCTAAAAGCATAAAAAATAAAGGGAATAGAGATACCCTCCTCAGAAGAATTAATATGATACTTGACATTAAATTCAACAAACTTAAAATCCTTATCAAGTTTAATATATAAATCTTCATGGATGATATCAACGTATTTATTAACAAAAGGCCTTCCGCTAATTGTTCCCTGAACAATAGGATTAGCCATATTAGCTAATAATAGCAAGGGATTAAGTAAAAGAAAAACGATTAATGAATTTCTCATTATTAGCAGATAAGTGTAATTGAAAGAAGATAAGCTTATGAAAAAAATAATTATTCACACGTCCTTATTCGGTTACAAACCTTAAGATAATCAAATATTTTGAACTATGCTCGGACTACACAAAAGCAATCCAAAAATGTGGTATTTCTAAAAATCAGGATCGAATATGATATAATAAGTCAATTATCTTTCAAAACTCCTGCCAAACCTCGCAGGAATATCCAAAAAGTTCTACTGTAGAGATAACTTTATCTACGGAAAAACTTTCCCCCTCCACTCTTAATATCCGATCACAGTCTTCCAGATCGAAATTAATACGTGCAGAGGGAAATTCTTCTACCAGTCTTTTCAGAATTTCCCTGGCTTTTATTTTACCTCGCACACTTGTTTTAAAGACTTCCACCATAGATTCATCAATTCAATTAAAGACTCTCCAATACCCGCATGTCAAGTTTTTTCATTTTCAGAAATGCTTCCTGTACCTTTTGGGCTTTCCCCGGCATACTCATTAACTTTGGAAGGTTAGCCGGAATAACCTGCCATGACACACCAAATTTATCTTTACACCATCCGCACATGCTTTCCATTCCACCATCGGAAGTGAATTTTGTCCAGTAATAATCTATCTCCTCCTGAGTTTCACATTCAACGACAAAGGATATCGCCTCATTAAATTTGAAATGGTTACCTCCATTGAGCGCCATAAATTTATTTCCATTCACTTCAAAAGTAACTACCATGGGATTTTCAGAGGTAATCTTTGAATTTTTGAAAATCGAACAATAAAATTCTGCTGCAGCTTTGGCCTGACCATCAAGCCAAAGACAAGGGTAAATAGGATTCTTCATATTATTGATTTGAAACATTAAACATCCACCGAATTCCGAATCTGTCTTTGCAGGTACCCCAATATCCCCAGAATTCCTCATGAGGCGCCACACTATCTGAACCGCCCTTTGAAAGGGCAGTATATAAACGATCCGCTTCTTCTTTTGTATCCGGATTTAAACTGATGGTAACGTTATTTCCTTCTATTAACTTATGACCCATGCTTTCCAACATGTCAGTTGCCATAATTTGAGTACCTCCCAGAATAGGTAATGCCACATGCATTACTTTCTTTTTGTCTTCCTCGGACAAAGGAGGCATTTTAGGATTTGGAGGCAAGTCCCCCATACGCATAATAGGAGCAGAAAATTCTGTTTTGAACACAGATTTGTAATAATTGAATGCTTCTTCTGCATTCCCCTGGAAGTTCAGATAGATTGATACGTATGCCATGATTTTTCCTTTATTTATTTAGGTTAATGATAATACTTTGAAAATTTATTTCAATGTTCCTGAAAACTCAGAAGCCAATGATTGCCGTATCTGTCCGTCAAGGTACCAATCCAGCTACCCATAGAGTTAATGGTCGGTGGACAGGATGGCACTCCCCCTGATGAAAGTTTTTTAAAAAGGACTTTCATTTCTTTTTCAGTTTCACAAGTCAGGAAAAGGGAGACAGAATTACCTTTATAAATATTGCCTGCATCAGTCAAATCAGTCCCCATAAGTACCATTTCCCCTTGACTAAGGCTGGCATGGAGAATTTTTCTTCTCATTTTCTCCGGCAGCTTTTCTCCTAAGGGACTTTCACCCACAGTTTGAAAAACAAGATTACCACCCAGGCAACTTTTGTAAAATTGCATAGCTTCGCGACAATTACCATTGAAAGTAAGATATGAATGTATTCTCACCTGACTTATGATTCAAATATCAGACTGACTCTGCATAATTTTTAAAATTATCCAGGATAGCCTGCCAACCAGCTTTTTGAAAATCTACCGGATGCTGATCTTCAGCTTCAAATGTCGTCGTTACCGTGGTCTTGCCTCCAGAATTTTCAAACAAGGTTATGACCTGCCTTCCATCGTCTAAAGTATATGAAATTTTCTTATGGTTAATTACTTCATCATATACTGCTTCAAAGTCAAAACCAAAACTTCCATCTTTTGCCTCCATTCTTGATTTTAACCTTCCTCCTTTTCTTAAATCATTTTCAGCACTCGGGCAATGCCAGTCCGGGGAAGCGAAATTCCATTTGGTAATATGTTCAGGAGCATTCCAGCAATTCCATACTTTCTCTACAGAAGCATTTATATTTGCCTGTATTGTAACTTTAGTTTTTTGTTCTGTTGCCATAGTTTTAATAATTATTACAATTGATAATACAAAAATGAATACTTTTTCATTAATCTTTAAAGTGTAATAGCGACAACTTAGGGGGTAATTTGCGCCAAAACCTTTATATTTGACAATAAACCTGATTTCACTAAATTGTTCTGAAATGAAACAAATATCCGTTTATGTTCCGGAGTCTGCAGTTATAGAAGCCATTACCCCCGCTTACCGATTATTTAAAACGGCAAATGATTTTTTAAAAGCTCAGGGCAAAAAACCTCAATTTAAAGTAGAATATGTAGGTTTGAAAAAATCAGTAACCACCAATGATGGAGAATATTCAATAAAAATTGACCGGCAAATAAAAGACATCAGAAAGACTGACCTGATAATAATACCAGCCATTTACGGTGACATTGACAAGGCCATAAAATCAAATGCAAAAGCTATTCCATGGATAATGGAGATGCATGCCAAAGGAAGTGAAATCGCAAGCTTGTGCATCGGAGCATTTCTCCTGGCTGAGTCGGGATTAATCAACGAGAAAAAATGCTCTACACATTGGGCATATTATGATTTATTTCGCCAAAAGTTTCCTAATGTTGAGATTGTAGACGGATCCGTAATCACTGACGAAGGGAAAATTTATTCAAGCGGAGGAGCAAATTCTTTATGGAACCTGCTACTTTACCTGCTGGAAAAATATACTGACAGAGATACTGCAATTCTTGCTTCGAAATATTTCGCAATTGACATAGATAGAAACAGCCAGGCGGCTTTTACCATTTTTACCGGACAGAAAGATCATCAGGATAAAGAAATACTTAAAGCACAGCAATTGATAGAAAAGGATTTTGCTGAGAAAATTACAGTTGATGAGCTGGCAGAAAAACTTAGTATAAGCCGCAGGAGTTTCGAAAGAAGATTCAAACTTGCCACCAATAACACACCGGTAGAATACATTCAAAGGGTCCGAATTGAAGCAGCCAAACGAAGTCTGGAGGCCAGCCGCAAAAATGTTACAGAAGTTATGTTTGATGTTGGTTACACCGATACTAAATCATTCCGGGATATATTTAAAAGAATTACCGGCCTAACTCCAATAGAGTATAGAAATAAATACAGCAAGATAGAGATTGCAGTATTTGAGTAAAAAAACTTCAGAGAATTTAAAATTATTGTATCCGTTTCAAACAGTTACTAAATGTACAGAACCATTAAAGAAATATTAAGAGATAGGATAAGATCTGGTATAGCACAACCAGAAGGACTTCATATGTGGAGAGAAAAGATATTCAAATCACTGATGGTTGTGCTGATAATCCTCGGATTTATTGCCTATATACCAAGTATCATCCTATCTATTTATAGCAAATATTGGAGTATTGCAATTCTTGATACATTAGTATACCTACTCGTAATCCTCATTTATTTTCTTAAGAAGACCCCTTTTCATATCCGAGTAAACGGCCTACTTCTTATAGTTTATCTTCTTGGAGTTGCCTTACTTGTAATCCTTGGTGCGATAGGAGCAGGGTGGGCATGGCTTTTTGCATTCCCTGTTTTTGCCAGCATTCTTCGCAGTTTCAAAATTTCAATACTTGCAATCACCTTGAATGCTATTACACTTATTGTTTTGGGAACTCTCATTCACCTTGGGTATCTTTCTTCTTTTCTCATTGGAGAATATAATCTTGAAAGCTGGACCGTTGTAAGCATTAATTTTATCTGCTTGAATTGTTTTGTCAGTATTCCGATAGCAGTTCTACTTAATGCTCTTGAAGTTTCCATGGAAGAAGAGGAAAAGACCAAGCTGATTATTACTGATCAGAAAGAAACATTAAAAAACAGGAACAAAGAGCTACTAAGAATAAATTCAGACATGGATAACTTCATTTACATTGCTTCTCATGATTTAAAAAGCCCTATCAGCAATCTTCAGGGTTTGCTTTCAGCGCTGGAAAATGAACTGGAAGGAAAAAAGGATGAAAACATAATGCAGATTATTGAAATGATGCAACAATCAATTCTAAAGTTCAGATCTGTCATTGATTCTTTGAGCATGATAAGTCAGGTCCAGGACCCTAGACTAAGTCAGCAAAATGAAAATCTCCGGCTTGAAGATATACTTGAAGATGTAAAGTTCAGCCTTGCCGCATTAATCAAACAATTCAATCCAATAATTCACAAAGAATTTAGCGTTGAAACCATTTCCTTCCCGAAAAAAGACATAACCAGTATTTTGTATAACCTATTAAGCAATGCAATAAAATACAGCGCTACCGAAAGAAGACCTGAAATTAAGATAAAGACATACCGAAAAGATAATTTTGTTGTCTTAGAAATTAAGGACAATGGATTAGGTCTGAAACAAGAAGACCAAAACAAAATATTTATGATGTTCAAAAGAATGCATAATCATGTAGAGGGTAGCGGAGTAGGATTGTACCTTGTAAAGCGAATTATTGAAAACCACGGCGGAAGCATTGAAGTAGAAAGCCAACAAGGGAAAGGTACAACTTTCAGGTTGAATCTTATTAATAGAGAATAAAACATTAACCTGCTATTTTTTCATGGTAGTTTCATAAATTTTGACCCATTCTTTTACGGTTATTTTTGTCATTAATTCACCTATCAGTTTGTAAGGAATATCATCAAATTTTTTGAAGCGAATGCAACTTTTTCCCATATCTAGTTTTTGTTTACTGTGCTTGGGATATTCCTCTACAAACCACTTTAACAATTTGGCATCGGAATAAATACCCATATGATAAAAATTGATAGTATTCTTCTGTGAAGCAATTCCTGCAAAGGGAAGCGGTTCGCCAGGTTTGCAATGATAACCCGCAGGATAAATGGAATGGGGAACTACATAACCCAATCCACCATAACTGATAGCAGCTTCAAATCCTTTAGGAAGGTTTTTCATAATAACACCGTGGAGCTTATTAAATGGTTCTTTTCTGTCAGCAGGAACGCCGGCCAGAATTTCACTAACAGAACTTCCGAATGATTTCATTTGAATAAAATTAGTAATTACAATGGACTTGCTTTTTAATCACTACTGACAGCCAATTGAACCTGATTATTATAAGGATAATTTACTGCAGTATGCACTATGGGTAATGTTACTTCTATGATGGTTCCTTGGTCAGGAATACTTTCCAACTTAATTGCTCCTCCTAGTAATTCCACCTGCGTCTTAACTATAAACAACCCTAAGCCCTTTCCGGGAACATTAAGATTAAACCTCTTATAAAGACCAAAAATTTTATCACCATATTTAGTAAGGTCTATACCTATACCATTATCTTCAACAACTAATTTAACCTTATTTCCTGATTTAAAAAATTTAACCTCAATTTCAGGGATTCTGTACTTTGCTTTATGAGTTAGTGAATTATTTATTAGTGTATACAAAATATTTTGAACATAGGACTTAACCAGATACAATCTAACAGAATCAGAAATATGATGAGAAAATTTAACTCCATTGTCATCAATTTTATCTGACAACATTTCGCAAACCGATTTAAAAACCGATTCAAAATAAAATTCTTCATAAACCAGGTTACAATCCTGTGACAAGCTTAGGATATTATTAAGATCAATAATAATATCATCTAATTTGTGAGCCGTTTTTTGTATATTCTTAACAAGTATCAAATTCTCCGAATCAATTTGATCCAGGTCTAATATATTAACAAGGCCCAACAAAGTTGCAAGCGGAGCTCTGAGACTATGTGCCGAAACAAAAGTAAATTGTTCCAATTGAGATTTTTTAATCAAAATCTCCCTGTAACTTTCAGACAATTTAAAAGTTCGTTCCTGAACAAGATCTTCCAGATTACAATTATACTCCTGAAGTCTGGCGTTCTGGTCATTAATGATCTTATTGGCATTTTCCAACAATTTATTTTTGTATTCCACCTCATTGTTTCTTTTTATAATTTCTTCTTTATGAATTTCCAGCTCAATTGTTCTTTCCTTAATTTTTCTTTCAAGAATGGAATTTTGTTCACGTATTAATTTCTCATTTTCCCGCATAGCGGTTAATGTATTCATTTGCCACTTATCTTTCTCCTTTTTCATAAGATCCACCCTATTTGTAATGGCAAATGAAACAATAATAATTTCCAGACAGGCACCTATCTGGAAAGCATGATAATAAAGCATACTAAAGGGAAGTAAATCTAATGACAACATTGCGATCACCAATGTTCCACTAAAAAACATCAACCACCCCGCAAGAAAATGCCTTGCAGGTTTATAGCCGGATTTAACCACAAAAACAGAAATAATCAGGATAAAAATAGTACTGTAAATACCGCTGAATTCAAGAAATATCTGAGCAAGTTTTTTTTTACCGGAAATGCTCAAAAAACCCGAAAACAACAGCATAACAAACAAAAAAATATAAATCTTATGCAGTACCGGACTCAATTTTCTGATCCTTAAGAAACTACTTACAAAAAATAAAGTTGGCATGGAAAAACACACAAAAAAGGCAACAGGATACTGATTAAACAAATTTGAATCAGGAGTGAAAATATTATTGATGTAACATTGAATTCCTGCTATACTGAGTGCAGTACCTATTACATGAAAACTATACTGTATATAAATTTTATCCTTGATTATAAAAAAAAGGAGAATATTTATGCAGATAATCAACAAAACAAATCCTAAATAAACTCCCTGAAACAAATCATAGATATGCCGCTCATGAAAGAATTGCTTTTCCGATACGATCTTCATTGGAATAGCTAAGGGAGAATCGGATTTAAACCTGATAAAATAAGTATCACAACCATGGACCAACGAAAATGTAAAGAAGTGATGGAGCATTTCCCGATTATTCCATGGACGTATCCCTACGACCAACTACATATTGTTTTAAATAAAAAAAAACATCACGGGGTACGTGATGTTAAAAATTCCTTCATAGCTGGATTTTTTTTGCTGGTTGAAAGGATTGGCAATATAAA
>JBKBUF010000049.1:0-18761 GCA_046290815.1 Cytophagaceae bacterium
AGAGCTTGCTCAAACAAGCCCTCAAATTCCTTTAATTTTTCGTCTTTGTTGTTTTTGGTGTTCATAAAAGTATAATTTAACATTTTTTTACTTTTATGACACAGTTTATTTTACAGCCTCAAAAGAGCTTTCTTTCATTGTCAATGAAGAGTTTTCTGAAATAAATTTAATCAATTCAGCTGAAGTATATTCCCCTATTTCCATGTGATGATGCACAATCAAATTTCTGATTTCCCTATACAACATCAACTGATTCCATTGTTCTAACATTAAATCTCTTTCACCAGGAACAGCATTTATGATATAGGAAAAATATTGCGGAAGCTTTTCAAAATAAAATACCCTGCTGTTACCATCATACATAGCATGCATCATACAAACCTTCTTAAATGCATATTCAAAAAACGCATAGCACCCTGTATACAAACTATGAGTTAAAAAATTTTCAGTATCAGGATTAAAAAGTACAAATTTTTCACCTACCTCCCATTTCGTAATATCAGCGGAAGCAATTGTTTCTTCCGGAACAGATAATGCAGAGTTTTGAATTTCCTGCTGCAGGAAATCAAAATGAGAATTTATCCGAGCCGCTAATTCAGCAAAAGCCGTGGTCTTATTCATTTTGAAAAATACAAATTAATGAATAAAACATAAATTTTATCTAATATCCAATATCTAATATCTAATACCAATATCCAATATCTAATATCCAATATCTAATACCTAATATCTAATATCTAATATCCACCCTCCAATATCTATCCTCATTTCTTCGTAGTTATTCACTAATTCACTAAATTCGTGTCATGTACGAGCAGTTACTTAAGCATATTTCCGATAAAATAAACCTGGAACCAAAGGATCAGGAAGTCATCAAATCTTTTTTTACACCAAAAAAATTAAGGAAAAAGCAATATTTGCTTCAGGAGGGAAATGTCTGCGATTTTTCTGCTTTTGTAATCAGTGGATGTTTGAGATCCTTCACCGTGGATGATAAAGGAAGTGAACATATTATGCAATTTGCTACAGAAAACTGGTGGATAAATGATATGAGTAGCTTTCTCACAGGTGAGCCAAGCACTTTTAATATCGACGCACTGGAAGATACAGAAATGTTAATTCTGACCAGAGAAAAACAGGACTTGCTATTTGATAAACTTCCCAAATTTGAAAGATACTTCAGATTACTATTGCAAAACAGTTTTGTTTCTCTTCACAAAAGACTTTTATGCGAAATGAGTGTTACTGCGGAAGATAAATACCTGAACTTTCTGCAAAGATTTCCCGACCTTTTTCAGCGTGTGCCTCAGCACATGATTGCCTCTTATCTCGGACTTACACCCGAAACCCTTAGCAGAATAAGAAAAAAACTTGCTGAAGCTCGATAAACACCCCTTATATTCTTGATCAGGATCAATTGTAATTCTTGACTTACATCAATGCATAAAGGGATCCATATCCTGTATCTTTGTGTTAGTAATAAGTCAAAAACAAAAAATCAAAATATTTATGCAGATCAAAAAATCAATTTTAGCTCTGGGAATTATTATCGCCATTGTAGCATTGGCATTTTCTCCTAAAAATATCACCGAATACAATGTTGATAAAAATAAAAGTAAAGTAGCCTGGGTAGGCAAAAAAGTAACCGGAGAACATTCTGGTTTTATTCAGATTGCAGATGGAAAATTATTAGCTGAGGGCGGAACTTTTACCGGAGGAAGCTTTTCCATTGATATGAATTCCATAACCTGTACTGACCTTAAAGATGCAGGTTATAATGGCAAACTTGTAGGACACCTTAAATCTGAAGATTTTTTTGGGGTAGAAAAACACAAGACATCTAACCTTGTAATCACTAAAATAACATCAACCGGAAAAGACCAGTACAATGTAAAAGGAAATCTGACTATTAAAGGCATTACCAAGGAAATTGAATTTCCTGCAACAATCACGGTTAATGCGAATGATGTTACAGCTAAAGCAAAAATTGTTGTGGACAGGACATTGTACGATATCAAATATGGTTCAGGCAGTTTCTTTGATAATCTCGGAGATAAAGCGATCGATAATAACTTTGAATTGAACGTTGATCTGGTGGCGAAAAAATAATTAATTCAAATTCTTAAAGGCGCGCAAAGAATGCCGGATTAGTTCCGTGTATTCTTTGCGATTTTTTTTGCTTAAAATCTATCATTTAAAACATACCCGGATTTATTTCTTTTCACAAACAATTAGTGCACAATAAGATAATTTGAATTTCTGATTTCACCCAAACCAACTTTTTACAGCAATTGTTGAAATCATAGGAGAAAAAGAAAGGCAAAATGAGAGAGAATGTGAATATATATCCTTCCGAAACTACATATAGCAAAGTAAGAAGGATTTCATGGGGAGCCATTATTGCAGGTGCAATTCTGGCGGTGGTAATTCAAATGACTTTAAGTATTCTGGGTTTTGGAATTGGTATAGGGACCGTTGATTTCACCTCTCCTAACCCCGCACAGGGTCTGGGTACAGGTTCATTAATCTGGTGGGTGGTAACAAACCTTATCTCAATATTCATTGGTGCCTGGGTAGCTGGTCGTCTGGCAGGGGTACCTAAACCATTTGAAAGTATGATGCACGGTCTGCTAACTTGGGGTGTGTACACCATTATTAGTTTTTACCTTCTTACTTCTGCCGTAGGCGGAATATTGGGTGGTGCGACTAATTTTATAGGAGGAACCATGCAAACAGTAACTTCCGGTGCAATGGCAGGTGGACAGGAAACTGTTGATCCGCTACTGAAGGAGCTGGAAAAAAGAGGTATCACCATAGAAGAAGGTGAACAAAAACTTAAAGAAATGGATACGGAAAAACTGAAAGAGCAAGGTCAGGCTTTCGGTGAGGACGCGACTCAAATTGCTTCACGTGTCGGAATATTTATGGCAATTGCATTGATCCTTGGCGCAATAGTTTCTTTGGTAGGTGGAAAAGTCGGAGAACCACATGACCTTGACAGAAGAGATGTAAATTTAAGAACTTAATTTCCTTTACCGGATAAGTTATACAAAAAAGTCATCCTGCTTTCGGATGACTTTTTTATTTTGACTCCTACTAAGTTATTCTCATTTTTTCAGATTAAATTCCAAGCTCCATCTGAAAACCTAAACTTAAAAAATCTCTTGGTGTTATAACCATAGTCCTGCCCTGCTGATGAAAGGAAAAATTTGATTGTAACTTCAATCTGTGGGCACGAAGATATTTGGTTACTCCTACAGTATAAACATCTTCTGTATATTCAAAATCTCTCAGTCTTGACTCAGGCCTTATGTTGGCGTAGCGCATTGCAAGTTCAAAGTTGTTAATAAAATTATAGCTACCCTGTATCATCTTACCGTTTCCTGATATTATATGCCTTCTGTCACCAGCAGAATTAAAGGTAAACGGATTACCTGTTTTCCTTTCTATATATTCTCCGTAAACAGCAAAACCACGATACTTTACTAACCCGTCAAAAATATATGTTTCAATAGTACGCATTTCATGAAGGTCTCTTCCGATCTGCCCTCCGCTCCTTCTTGCTCTTTCGTTGAAACTTAGCCCTCCTGCAAGAGAAACTTTCACTGTCTCTTCTCTTTCAAGATCCCCTTCAAAGTAATCACCATTATTTTTAAACAAACCCAAAGGAAGTAATTCTATTCTTCCTGTGTATGCCAGACCACCATTGGTGAGGATGACATTCCTTCCTTCACCGGATGTTAAAGCTCCTTTAACCATATAATGGAATTTGCCCAAGTTCCCAAGATAATGGGTCTGGAAACCAAAATCACGGTCAATATTAAAAGTAGCGTTAACAATAGAACGATCGATAAATTGCAAATCGCCTGAAGAAACAACTCTCTGTCTGTTGCCGGGCAGCTTAGTCTGACCAAAGAATAATGTTAAGCCTTTTACAGGTCTGTAATATATTACCGCATCTCTTACCACATTAGGACTTTCGTTAATGGTATTCACCCCATGCCTTACACTCCAATCCATGTCTCCTCTGGAAAATGAAAGTTGTATCATATAGGTAAGCTTGGGATTATACATAAACCCTTCAATTCTTAACCTTAGCCTTCTTACTCTGGCTTCGATTTCAGAAGCGCTCAAATCTTCGGTAGAATTGGTAGTATAAACTGCACGGTTCTGCATCCTGAATCTGAAATTCACAGAAAAAGAACTATCAGGTGCCGTTACCGCAATACCTCTTTTAAAACTAAAATACGGCGTGGCTCCTGATGATGTTTGACCAAAACTTTTTATCGGGATAAACAAAGCTGAAATAACAGCTAAGGAAAACAAATATTTCATTGATGGAATGGTGTGAAATTTAATGATTTATTGTTTCATTCTCCTTCGTAGAATTCTCTCAACTCTCCAAAGTAGTTGTGTGTCCACCCGTCTACCATATCATCGTAGGCTTCATCAGGTATGTTTTTATGAATCAGCTCAACAGAGGTGCCTTTCTTATCAGGATGAAGTTTAATAGTTACAATGGAAGGGTCGTCCTGCTCACCGAAATACCATTCCTGAACAATTTTTTTATTCTCTTCAAATTCTAAATTTCTACCTGAAATGCTTCCATCCCACAATGAAAATTCAGTTCCGGGTACTGCTTTCATCTCTGCTTTATCACCTGTCCATAACTGTATGGTAGGTTCAAAAGTAAGCGCAAGGTAAACTTCCTCTGGTGGAGCAGGTATTATAAAGTACTTTTTGAAATCTTTCATTTCACTGGTTTTTAATGACGATTAAATTACCCTCAAATTCAACCCTGTCTCCCGCACGTAATTTCTTTCTCTTTCTGGTTTCTGTTTCACCGTTTACTATTACCTCTCCATCCTCAATCACAATATTCGCTTCCCCGCCTGTACTTACCAGTTGCAGAAGTTTCAATAACTTGTTTAACTCAATAAACTCATACCCTTCCAGAGTAAATTCAATTTCCATGAATCGATTATTAATTTTTCTGCTAATATCCGACAAATGTATCAATTGTTTATTATTATTTATCCACCGGAAACCCAAATTATAAGTATTTAAAATTCTGCAACTTGAATAATACTAAAAACAAAAGGATCAGTTAGCTGATATTTGTTTAGGGGGGAGTGTAAAAATGGGAAGAATATATTCAGTGATTATAACTTTATTGTTTAGTCTGCCGGCCATTAAGGCCACAGCCCAAACTTATCAGAAAGGAAATATTGTTGTGGATGGCTATCTGGGCGGACCCAACTTTACTACAGGAATAGTTAGGCTGGCATACATGACCTCTCAAAAATTCGGAAACGAAAATCCGGTGTCTGTTACGGGTACAGGTCCTTTCGGGTTCAAGGCCGAATATCTTATCACAGAAAAAATCGGAATAAGCGGAAATTTCAATTATGCCAATACAAGAGTTTCCGGAACTATCAGAATTAATCACCCGGATCCGGAAACGGAAGAAACTACTACTTCCACTTTTGATTACGCTGCCTCTATAAGAAGAATTCGTATAATGCCAATGCTAAATTATCACTTTGGTAAAAATGAAAAATTTGATCCATATATTGCTTTCGGGATCGGGTATAATTCTGTACGATTGAGAGAGACCAAATACAACGTCGGTGGTGTAAATTTACCTTTAGGCTCTTATGCCATGAGAGGTGAATTAGGATTCAGGTATTATTTTATTCCAAGGTTAGGTGTAAGCGGACAACTGGGAGTTGGTGGTGGCCCGCTGATTGCAGCAGGCCTGGCCGCCAAGATATAAATTTTATCTTCGTCTGCCCTCTTCCTTTTCAAAGCCTAACTGTTTGAATAGATCAGGTGAAGCATGTAGCCATTGAGGACCAGAGATGGTTTCAATCCATTTTGTCTTTATAAATTTATTCGCCTCTACCCGACTGTCTCCCCAATATCCTTGTGCATACGGAGGTCCCCACATTGGCTGATCATCCCAGTTAGCATTAATGTAGGCCACTACTTTAATGACATCTTTGTTTTTCTCAATATAATTAAAGAAGGGAACATACCATTCATTCCAGATTTCATCTGCCTTTTTCTTTACCTTACCCATACCTGAAGGTCCATCTAATATAGGTCCTATATTACGCTTAGTCAGGTTAGCAAGATCATACCCTTGAGGACTTGCTTCACATACCATCACAGGTTTCTTTTTTGCCCTTGCAAAATTCAATATTTCATCTGTCAATTCAACCTGTACCTGACTGTTAAGAAACCAGGAGTAACCTACCCAGTCAACATATTCATCGCCCGGATACCATGCTGATATATCTTCATGTCTTCCATCCATGAGTTCATCCACCGGTGAAGTACATGCCTGCCATACAGTTGCACAGTTTTTGACTTCCAGTTGTTTAAATATGTCCACAATCCTGATCCATGCTTTTTTAAATTCTGTTGGATCATAGTGATTCCATGCACCGTCAAACTCATAACCAATTCTTAAAAAAACAGGTCTGTTGGCATTCAAAATCCATTTGCCCAGAGATTTTATTTGATTATCATAGGTTCCTGATGCTATTGCACCACAGGCATCAACCATGTAAAGACCAATGGAAATAGCAGAATTCCTGTAAGCAGGATTATCAACTATGCACTGTGCACAAATATCACCGGAACCATAATTGGTAGTGGTGTACAAACCTGCAAGAGATGGTAAACTGGAGTAAGTAGTTATACCTCCAGGTTTAATGGAAATTGCATCTGTATAGCCTGTTCTTTCCGAGCCCGGAAATCCTCCTACGGCCCACATATCCTGGCCGATGATCATCAAAATTTTATTATCCGCAGGTTCAAACTTTGCTCTGTCCTGAGCAAATATTTTAACAGGTATTGCAGCAAACATCAGTACAATGAAATATTTTTTAATGACGCTCATAAGATCCGATTTTAATTGTCTACTTTTTGTTATTTGAATTAAGAATAGTGAACAACTCCGGAGATGCCTTCAGGTAATTTGGTGAAGCTGTCTTCTTTTTCCATTGTTCCGAAACAAAAGTACCTTTTTGTATTCTTGCATCTATATCTTTGAATGGAGAATTCTGCTTCCACATTCTGTGTGCACGCCATTCGCAATTGATATAGCTGATGGCCTTTATTACATCCTGATTTTTTTCTATAGTTTCAAAAAAAGGAACAAACCATTCATTCCAGGCCTCCTTTGCAGAAGAAGTGTCACTAAGATCTATACGAATAGATTCCCCATCTCTTTCTATCATTGGTGAGGCCTCAGCTATAAATACAGGTTTTTTTCTTTCCCTTGCAAAATCAAGCATCGGTTGTGCTTCTTTGAATCTTGAAAAGAATGAATACGCACACCAGTCAACATACTCATCACCCGGATACCACTCATTCAATTCATCTTTACTGCTTCCGAATCCTTTTGATTGCCATACGTAAGCTACATTATTCACCCCCATCGAGTCCAACATGGTTCTGATTCTGATAAATGCTTTTTTATAAGGTTCTTTCTCATAAAAATTCCATTCAGGCGCATCAAACTCATAACCTATTCTAAGGAAGACAGGTCTGCTTCCAAGATTTTTAATCCAATTTCCAAGCTTTATTATCAGGTCATCATGAATACCCATCGCCACACTGTCTTCATGGTTTACAAGCTCAAGGCCAATCGCCAAGGCAGAATTTGCGAAATCATCATCATCAATCTGCATTTGAATATTGCTGAAGCTGTCACCCCAATCATCTGTAGTAGTCAGTCCGTCGAGCCCTTTGTATGTGTGTCCGAAAGAAATATCGCCCGGACGGAAATTTGTATACATTGTAAATCCTGCAGGCTTGTCAAAGTGGTCGAAATATCCGTCGTTGTAATCCTTTAATCCCCCTATAGCTTCAAGTTCCTGCCCAGCAAAAAGTATAACCTTGCCATCTTCGGGTTCGAACTTAGCATAGGGTTTATCATTGGATCCGGAATTCTTTAGGTTATCCTTTATGATAATTAAGACAGCAATTACGACCGATAATAACAATGCTGTTAATGCTAAATTCTTTTTCATATTTACATAATTAAAATCGCTACTTTTCAATGTATTCAAACCAGTCAAAGTCTGCATGCAATTTATTCCCTGTTAAGTCCTGGCAGCACAAACCGACGAATGAACCTGTAAAGGCAGGTCTGTAGCGGTTTTGTTCATCTCTTACAAAATCATCGGATAAGGTGCTTCCGTCGAGTCGCGGACCGGCTTTTATCCATTCATTTCCATCGGAAGAATAAAAAAACTGTAAACCCGAATTATGGAAAATGCATTTCAAATAAATTTTATCCATCGATGAAATGTCTATAGGATACTCCATTGGCTCTGCAGTTATATAATTTGCACAACTTAAAACATTCAATGATTTTCCTTCACCATTTTCAGTACCACTTACATAGAAGTAATAATAATTACCTGTATTGTAATAGCAGACAAGTCCGGCCATCTGCTGAAAATTTGAAGGATTAAATTCCAGACAAGTGGATGCTTCTATCTGAAAGTGCTGCACCCTTCTGGCTACGAGACTTTGCTGATGAAAAGAACTTAATGATTCTCTGCCTTTTAATCGCATATATCCGGGTCTTTCAGTAAGACTTAACCATTCTTCAGTAACCGGAATTCTTAATGACTGGAAATTAATATTTAATTCAGTTGAATTGAATTCATCTCTGGTTTCTGGTTTGGGAAGATGATTACCTGAATCCGGAATTTCCAATAATAAAGATGGTAACCTGGATCCATGTGCAGTGTAAAGCCACCCATCTTCCTTCCATTCCATTTTCTCAATACATGTTTCTCTTCCGAGAGTACATCTTCCACGTGTGGTCAATGGTCTACCGCAAAGAAACACGGCGTACCAATCCCCCTCTGCTGTCTCTACAAGATCTGCATGTCCTGCTTTTTGTATTGGATGAAATTCATTCCCACGTGATGAAATAATCGGATTGTTTGGATGTACTTCATAGGGACCTGTTATTTTTTTAGATCTTGCAAGAGTAACAGCATGTCCGTATTCAGTCCCACCTTCTGCAGTAATCAGATAATAGTATCCGTTCCTCTTGTATATATGTGGCCCTTCTGTCAGACCTATTCTTGTACCATCAAATATTTTATGAACAGGTCCTATCAGCTTATTTTGCATTGCATCAAATTCCTGAAGTATTATTCCTCCGAAAAATTTGCCTTTCCTATGATCAACCAACATACTGGTGTACCATTTTCTACCATCTTCGTCGTGAAATAATGAACCATCAAATCCTCTTGAATTAAGAAAAACAGGATCGGACCATTGTCCCATGATATCTGTTGTGGTGACAAGGTAATTCGGCGTATCTTTCCATACTCCGTCAAATGATTTCACATTGGAATAAACCAGATAAAAAACACCATTATCATAAGATAAACAAGGTGCCCATACACCACATGAGTCAGGCACACCCTTCATATCAAGTTGCGAAATTCTTTTAAGCGGCCTTGACACCAACTTCCAATTAGCAAGATCTTTCGAATGATGAATCTGTACTCCGGGAAACCACTCAAAGGTGGAAGTAGCAATATAATAGTCACTACCAACCCTAATGATTGACGGATCAGGATTAAAACCTTTCAGTATAGGATTATTAATGAGCATAAACAGGTATATCTAATTCCTCTGTGTCTTTGATGGGCGTAAGTCCCGGAACCAGTTTCTTTTCTATCTCTTCAAGAGACATTCCCTTGGTTTCCGGAACAAATTTCCAGACAAATAATATGGCTATTATCATAAACCCGGCAAAGATAAAGTAGGTCAAAGCAGAACCAAGGTAATCTAATTCCACAGGAAAAATGCTGGCAACAAAAAAACTTGTAATCGCATTAAATGTGCCTGCAACAGAAATGGCCATACCCCTGTACCTGTTAGGAAAAATCTCCGAAAGCATAGTCCACATTACAGGACCTAGCGAAATTGAAAACCCAATAATAAATCCAAGTATTCCTGCCAGCACTATGAATGCGTTAATACTTATACTGTTGTTTAGTATGATAGCTTTAATTGATTCAAATTTCTCCCCTACATTTGAAATATTGTTTGAATACATCAATGCTTTAATGTTATTAAAAAACAGAAGCTCACTGTTAAATTGTTGGTTTTTTATTTCGGAAAAAGCATTATATAATCTTATGTTTTCCATTTCACCTAAAATCGATTCTTTTTGCACCGCCGAAGAAATGTCAGTAATTGATTTTTCAGTAATTGTATAAGTTGCTTTATGAAAAGAATAACCTACTACCATTAAAGAAGCAGCCATTAAAGATATACCTGCCAACAATAGGGGCTTTCTTCCCAATCTGTCAATTAAAAACATGGATACAATAGTACCTGCTATAAATACCACACCTAAGATTACTGATTGAAGGAAGGCGCTATCCCGCCCGCCTCCTGCTGTTTCAAATATTAAAGGTGCATAATACAAAACAGCATTTATTCCTGATATTTGCTGAAAGAATGCAAGTGCCAAACCAATCATTAGAACAAATCTCATATTAGTAGAAAACAGTTCTGTAAATCCCGGTCTCAACTTATTGGAAGAATTTGTAATACTCCTTTTTATTTTTTCAAATTCAGATTGTGCATGAATATCACCACCTGCTTTTTTCAATACAGCTACACCTTCTTCTTCTCTTCCTTTTTGAATCAGCCATCGTGGACTTTCAGGAATAAGAAGCAATAACAAGAAATAAGCGACAGCTGGAATTAAAGCTATACCCAGCATCCATCTCCAGTTCAATTCAGGATTTTCAACCAGTTTAAGAATAAAATAATTTGAAAAATAAGCAGATGACAATCCTAATACTATGTTCAATTGGTTGAAGGTAACAAGCTTACCCCTTTGTGCAGGAGGTGCAATTTCAGCTATGTAAACCGGTGCAACCAGAATGGCAATCCCCACACCCAGTCCACCAATTATTCGCGAAATGATGAAGATTGAAATATCATTAGCTAATGCCGTTCCCAATGCACCCAATACAAATAAAATTGAGGTAATCAGCAATGCAGGTTTTCTTCCCAGTTTATCACTCAATGCTCCGGCGATAAAGTTACCGATAATACTTCCCCCCACTATTGAACTTACTGATAAGCCAAGCAAAATCGGATTATCTGCCAGATTAAGAGAAACCCTATAAAAAGGTACTGCGCCTGAGATTACCGCCCCGTCAAACCCCAATAAAAATCCACCCAGGGATACGACCAAAGCAATTAAGATTGAATAGATTAAATGATTTTTCATAAATTTTCTGGGTTTTCTGATTTTTTTACAATACTAAGTGTTATTTTTACACTTACAATACTAAATTAGAAAAAAAATTTAAGACTACAAGGATTTTGCGAAAAAATAATTTTGAACTAGGTATGTGCAATTGCGCGGTTGCAACATTGATACCCATTAGACGTACATGGTTCATAAATTATTTATTAAAGCACACATTAGTATGAAGCGATCTTATTAAGATGACATTTCAATTATACGATTACTTCCTGTTTGGGCTATTTTTTGCATTTATATTTTACCTTATATACGAAGGTTCAGCAAAACGTCTTGTTACATCTCACTATTTTAATGCAGGAGGAAAATTAAGCTGGTTTCTGATTGGTGCATCCTTTCTGGGAACCAATATTTCATTTGAGTATATCTTCAATTCCGCCGCAAATGGTTTCACTGTCGGATTAGCTTTCGGCAGTTATGAATGGATGGCTTCATTTATTATGATAATAGTAGCCATTTACATTCTTCCATATTTTTTGAGAATAGGTGTACTGACACTTCCTGAATATCTTCAGCACAGGTTTAACAAATCCACCAGATTGCTGATGGCCATTTTATTTGTGGGTTTACAAACAGGAATGCTGATTCCGATATTAAACTCCAATGCAATGTTTGTAGAGGCGCTATGGGGGATCCCGGGAATATATACCATTCTTTTTATCTCCCTATGTGGCGGAGCTATTATTATTTCAGGTGGATTAAAAACCAAAATAAAATTAGATGCAGTAGTGGTTATACTCTTCCTGTTTTCTTCAGTGGTACTTCTGATGTTTTGCTTTCATGAGACAGGAGGCATCACAAATTTTATAAACATTGCAGGAGACAGGCTAAATATTATTCAGCCATCTACACACCAATCAATACCATGGACCAGCGTTTTCTTAGGTGGTCTTTGGGTTTTGCATGTAAAATATTGGGCATTCTTTCAACCTATTGCGCAAACTGCGCTTGCTTCGGCATCTTTATCTGAATCTCAGAAGGGCTTTCTTTTTGCAGCATCGGTAAAAGTACTTATCCCCTTTCTTCTGATTATACCCGGAATCATCGGATATGAATTATATGCTTCTGAAATTACAGTTCCTCAGTTTACTTTAACCACTTTAATAAGTAAAGTAGCTCCGGCAAGTTTGGCAGGAATTATTATTTTAGGATATGTAGGGACCATGTTTGCAACTTATACAGGTTATCTAAATGCTACTTCGGTAATCCTCTCCCTTGATATCGGGTCCTCCGTTTTTAAAAACCAAAGCGAGAAACAAATATTAAGAAGAACAAGAATAACATCATTGCTGATTATAGGGATCAGTATTTGCCTGGCAGTGATTTTTTCTTCAACAGGAAATTTATTTGATCTGACTCTAAACATTTTACTATCGGTTACACCTGTCAGTACAACTGTTTTTCTTTTTGCGATTTTCAGCAAAAAAACACCGGCATTTGCAGCAAACATTAGCATCATTGCGGGAATTCCGGTTTTCTTTCTGGTGAGGCATTTCGTCAACTTGTCGTTGCTGGACGTTTCAGGACTAACCTTTCTGATCCTTTCAGCATTTATGCTCCTGAACAGGATTGTTTTTGCTTTGCCCTCTGATGTAGTATTGCCTGAGAAATTTGCCGTTAAATTTGAAAGAAATCTTTTAGTGGAAATCTGGGGAATTTTTCTTGTGGCCTCTGTTTTTACGATTTACGCTATTTTTCTTTAATCTGTATTTTCTGCGATCAAATATTTGCCGAAAAAAAAGGGCAATTCATATACTTTTCACAGCCTGTTGACATTAGGAAAATGTTAAAAAAACATTATTTATGCTGCGGTAAAAATGTATATTTGTAAAACTTTCATGGATTAAGGATAAATGGAATTCACTACCCAACAAATTGCTCAACTCATTGGAGGTGAGATAAAAGGTGATAATAGTTTAAAAATAAACAGGTTAGCTAAAATCCAGGAGGCAGCTCCCGGTTCTATCTCTTTCCTATCCAACCTTAAGTACGAAAATTTCATTTACTCCACAGACGCAAGTGCCGTTATTGTGAACAAAGCTTTTGTTCCCAAAACGGAGGTAAAAACGACCTTAATCCTTGTAGATGACCCATATACAAGCTTTTCCACGCTATTAGAAGAATATTCCAGAATCGTCAATTTTGTTAAAGTCGGAATAGAACAACCATCCTATTTAGGTGAAAATTCTGTAACAGGATCTAAAATATACAGGGGAGCCTTTTCTTATATCGGAAACAACTGTTCAATAGGAGATAATGTTAAAATTTATCCTCATGTGTATATAGGAGATAATGTAAAGATCGGAAATAATTGCATTCTCTATCCGGGGGTAAAAGTGTATGCAGGAACAGTTATTGGCAATTATTGCACACTACATTCAGGTGTTGTTATTGGCAGCGACGGTTTTGGCTTTGCTCCACAGGCAGATGGGACCTACAAAACTATTCCACAGATTGGAAATGTGATTATCGGAAACCATGTAGATATCGGTTCTAATACTGTTATAGATTGTGCCACAATGGGTTCGACCATCATTCATGATGGTGTAAAACTTGACAATCTGATTCAGATAGCCCACAATGTTGAAATAGGAAAAAACACCGTAATTGCAGCCCAAAGCGGAATATCCGGTTCTACAAAAATAGGAGAAAACTGTGTAATCGGTGGTCAGGTGGGTATTGTAGGTCATATAACCATTGCCAATAAAACCAGCATCGGCGCTCAGTCCGGCGTTGGGAAATCCATTGAAAAAGAAGGAACTGCCATACAGGGAAGTCCTGCATTTGACTATAAAAAACAATTGAAATCTGTAACTATCTACAGGAAATTACCGGAATTACAGAAACGAATTGAGGAACTTGAAGAAAAAATTATAAATTTGCCGACTTTATAGGCTAAAAATGAACGTTAAGCAGCATACAATCAAAAGTCCAGTATCAATTTCAGGAGTTGGATTACACACAGGAGTAAAAGTAAACCTTACCTTTTTACCAGCACCGACTAATCACGGAATTAAATTTCAGAGGGTTGACCTTCCTGACAAACCTATAGTGGAAGCCGATGTTGATAACGTTGTTGACCTTTCTCGAGGTACGACCATTGAAAAAAACGGCGCAAGAGTAAGTACAGTAGAACATACACTTGCTGCACTTATGGGACTTCAGGTGGACAACGTCCTTATTCAGTTAGACGCTGCAGAAACACCCATTATGGATGGAAGCTCACAGCCCTTTGTTGAGGCGATTGAGGCTGTCGGGCTACAAGAACAAAATGCTTTGAGAAATTTCTTTGAAGTTCCTCACAGTGTTTTTTACAAAGACAATGAAAAAAACATAGAGATAGCAGCTCTTCCTTTAGACGATTACCGAGTGACAGTAATGGTAGATTACAACTCCCCTGTTCTTGGTAGTCAGCATGCATCATTGAATGATATAGGACACTTCTCCAAGGAAATTGCTTCATGCAGAACATTCTGTTTCCTGCATGAACTTGAAATGCTTCAGAAGCAAAACCTGATAAAAGGTGGTGACCTGAACAATGCAATTGTGGTGGTAGACAGAGTGGTGAAGGATGACGAATTGGAGCACCTTGCCAAGCTTTTTAACAAACCGAAAGTTGAAGTTAAAAAAGAAGGTATCCTTAACAACATTGAGTTAAGATATAAAAATGAACCTGCAAGACATAAGCTCCTTGATGTAATAGGAGACCTTGCCCTTGTAGGTCGTCCATTGAAAGCACAAATTCTTGCTGCTAGACCGGGACATGCTGCTAACATTGCCTTTGCTAAAAAACTAAAAAAGGTGATGATGGAAGCGAATAAAAATAATATTCCTCATTACGATCCGACTTTACCTCCTGTAATGGATGTAAATCAAATTTATCGTGCTTTAAGACATGCTTACCCTTTTAAACTTGTAGATAAAATTTTCCATTTGGATGAAACTACGGTGGCAGGTGTAAAAAATGTAACTATTAATGAGCCTTTCTTCCAGGGACACTTTCCTGGAAATCCTGTAATGCCTGGTGTAATGCAAATTGAAGCTATGGCTCATACAGGTGGTATTCTGGTACTAAATACTGTACCGGACCCTGAAAACTATTGGACCTATTTCCTGAGCATTGAAAGCTGCAGGTTTAGAAAAATGGTTTTACCGGGAGATCAGATTATTTTTAAATGCGAACTTTTAGCACCCATTAAAAGAGGAATCGCCAAAATGCAGGGACAGGCTTTTGTAGGTGGAAACCTGGTATGCGAAGCAGTTATGTCCGCCAGCATTGTTAGAAAAGATTCCTAAGGAAAATATGAGTATACATTCTTTAGCTTATGTTCATCCGGAAGCAAAAATAGCTTCCAATGTTACAATTGAACCATTTACTACTGTCTCTAAAAATGTAGAGATCGGAGAAGGAACCTGGATAGGACCTAATGTGAGCATTATGGAGGGAGCACGCATAGGAAAAAATTGCAAAATTTTTCCTGGTGCAGTAATATCAGCTGTTCCGCAGGACCTGAAATTCAGAGGAGAGGAAACCACCGCAGAGATAGGTGACAATACCACAATCAGGGAATGTGTAACCATCAACAGAGGAACTGTAGATAAATATAAAACTGTAATCGGATCCAATTGTCTGATCATGGCTTATGTACACGTCGGCCACGATTGTATCATCGGAAACTATTGTATCATAGGAAATACTGTGCAATTGGCTGGCCATGTTCAGGTAGATAATTATGCCATTTTCGGCGGGTCATGTGCAGTACAGCAATTTTCTAAAGTCGGAGCCCACTCCTATATCGGTGGCGGGTCGCTGGTCAGAAAAGATGTACCTCCTTATACCAAGGCTGCAAGAGAGCCTCTAAGCTACTGCGGGATTAACTCTGTAGGATTGAGACGTAGAGGTTTCAGCAACGAAAAGATAAATGAAATCCAGGAAATTTACAGAACTATCTACCTTCGGGGATTTAATAACTCCAAGGCTTTAGACCTGATAGAACTTAACTATCCTCCATCCAAAGAAAAGGATGAGATTCTTAATTTTATCAGAAAATCTGACAGAGGAATTATGAAGGGATACAACCAATAATAAATCCCTTCCTGCCGGAGATGGAAATCATTACAGATAAACTCGGTAAAAGATTTAACAGAAACTGGCTATTCAAAAATGTTTCTCTGAAATTCAGCTCAGGTAATTCTTATGCTATTACCGGGTACAACGGATCCGGTAAATCTACCTTCCTTAAAATTCTTTCCGGTATGATACCTTCTTCTTCAGGAAGGATTAACTATCTCCAGAATGATAAAGCTATAGATCCGGACCAGTTTTATCGTTATATTTCTTATCTGGCCCCTTATCAGGAACTAATCGAGGAATTTACCCTCACTGAATTCCTGAATTTCCACTTCTCCTTTAAGCAAATAACCCCCGGGATTTCCATTAATGAAATTATATCAAGGTTAAAACTCCAAAAATCTGCCGAAAAGGAGATTCAACATTTTTCTTCAGGGATGAAACAAAGGGTGAAACTTGCAACTATCTTTTTTTCCAACACCCCTGTTATCTTTCTTGATGAGCCAACAATGAACCTTGATTCAGAAGGAATAGCATGGTATAAATCTGAGATAGAAAACCTGCCATCCGACAGACTTATTTTAATATCATCTAACCAGAAATATGAATATGACTTCTGTCAAAATATCATAAACATTACAGATTACCACCTGTTGTAAAAATAAGCATTGACTTATTTTATGACAGAAGAACAAATAACCACATACCGAAGAACTAAAAAATGGCTAAACGTTTTTATTCTGATCCTGTTCAGCAAATTACTTATGCTCGTCCTTTTGGTGGTAAGTCCAACCTATAAAATAGAATTCTGGAACAGTATACTTGCATATATTATCCCATCAATATTACTAAGTGCAATCATTATTTATCAAATAGCCGCAAGTATTTTAAAAAAGAACAGCGAATTAAACAGTGCAAGGTTACTTTTTATTAAATGGGGGCTTTTCTCCTTCTCTTACTTCATTTGCACATTTTCTTACCTTATCACCTCCAATATTTTATTTTTCTTTGTTGCAACGGTGGTTATGCTAAGCTTTTGTTTCAGATACAAAGATGTTGAAAAGCTTAGCTGAAGTGTTTTTATTAAAATAATACCTTCCCTAATATTAAAAGGAAATATTTCAAAGTATTAAAAAAACAACGCCTTGATCCACAGTCCATTTAAGTTACACCAATGCGTGATTTTCAGAGCAAAATTTTGATTTAAAACCAATAAATCTAATATAAAACCACTAGAAATCAGTTACCCAAGCCATAACTGTATAATAAATTAGGTAGAAACCAAATTTTAACACCTATCTATTATGCAAACTATCTTAAATATCAACCAAAAACTGTTTTTGGAGATTTATAATCCGATTTTAAGGATCTACAGATTTTGCATGGCCTTAATTTGCATTTATTTAATTTCTGTAAATCAGATTCACGGCCAAGGGCAGGCAAATGTATGGTATTTTGGAGAAGGGGCAGGTCTGAACTTTAATACTAATCCCCCTACACAACTAGAGAATGGTAATACCGGCCTAATAGCTTTAACCGGTGAAGGTGTCGGTTCAATTGCTGATGCAAATGGAAATTTGTTGTTTTATACCAACGGTGCAACAATTTTTGACAGGAATCATAATATAATGCCGAATGGAACCGGGTTGAATGGGACAGGAACAACTACCCAAACTGGTCTTATAGTGCCAATACCCGGAAGCAGCACTCAATATTATGTTATTTCAACCACAAGCGGAGGTACCAGTCCGGTTAAATATGTGATAGTCGATATGACGCTAAATGGTGGGAATGGTGATGTAGTAATAGCTTCTAAAGCTGGCACAAATGGTACTACTTTGCTCGCTGATGCTTCAGAAGCTGCTGTGGCTATTCCACATAACAATGAGGTAGACTATTGGATTGTTTTTCATCAAAAAGCTTCTGATGTTTATAACGTTTTTCTGGCAACCGCATCAGGTATAAGTTTTTCTGCAAACTATAGTGCTGGATGGGCACAATCAGGGGCTCAACAGGTTATTTTAATGAAAACAAATAGTTGTTTTGATAAAATTGCAACATCATTTTACAACTTCGGAAGAGTGGACATTGTAAGCTTCGACAACACAACTGGAGCAGTAACAAATGCAGGCCTTATACAGCTTTCAGGAACAGGCGCAGGCAATGCTTTTAATAATGTAGAGGTATATGGTATTGAATTTTCACCTAACGGAAGATTTCTTTATGTATCAGAAGGTGGTTTAAATGGAAGAGATGACCTCCATCAATTTGACCTACAAGCAGGAAGCACTGCAGCAATCATAGCTTCAAGAAGAACACACCTAGGTGGAACCACGTCAAGGGCAGGTCAATTGCAATTAGGTC
>JBKBUF010000013.1:0-122067 GCA_046290815.1 Cytophagaceae bacterium
AAGGTCAGCGTGTTTTTTCAGGTCAACACCGGGAGATAATATTGAGCCAATCGGGCCGGGAATGGTATGATTATAGCTATGGCCTCCACTCCTTCTGTAAACCGGACAAGTATTCATGCAGGCCCCGCATCTGATGCAATAAAGAGACTTCCTGAAATCTTCCCTGCCCAGTTGCTCAGACCTTCCCATGTCAACAAGAATAATATGCATTTCTTTTCCTGTCTCAGGTCCGGTATAATAAGAGGAGTATACAGTTATAGGTTGCCCTGTCGCACTTCTGGCAAGCATACGTAGAAAATATCCCAGGTGCTCCTGTTTAGGTATGAGCTTTTCTATACCCATACTTGCAATATGAACAGGCGCCATACCGATACCCAAATCGGAATTACCTTCGTTGGTGCATATTACTATTCCTCCTGTTTCTGCAACAGCAAAATTCACTCCTGATATAGCAGCATCTGCAGACAAAAAACTTTTTCTTAAATGTTCTCTTGCAGCGGCAGCCAGATATTCCGGATCCGTTGCGCCCTTTTCCGTACCTAGGGTTTGATGAAAAATTTCACCCACATCTTCCTTCTTCAAATGAATAGCCGGAAGCACAATATGACTCGGGCGCTCTTTTCTTAATTGAACTATCCTTTCACCAAGGTCTGTATCAACTACTGAAATGTCATTTTTTTCAAGAAACTGATTCAGGTGACAATCTTCAGTGAGCATGGATTTGCTCTTCACAACGTTTTTGGCTTTATGCCTTTTTAAAATGCGAAGCACAATATCATTGTGTTCTTTTGCGTCGCTGGCCCAATGAACATGTATCCCGTTTCTCGACGCATTTTCTTCAAACTGCAGAAGGTACTGATCAAGACGGGAAAGAACATTTGCTTTTATGGCAGAAGCTGTATTCCTCAACTCTTCCCACTCCGGAACCGATTTGATTGCAATATCCCTTTTGTTTCTTACGAACCACAAAGTTTCATCATGCCAAGTTGTTCTTTCTTTATCTGCAACAAATTTTTTAGCAATACCGGAATGTGTCATATTATTCTGCATTTAAAACTTCTGCCAAATACATTACTCTAATATTTCTTTTTTGCCTTTTTATGATTCCTTCCAGATGCATCAGGCAAGACATATCGGTACCGGTAATTACTTCTGCTCCATTACTTGCGTGATCCTGCACCCTGTCCTGACCCATGCGCACTGAAACAGCTTCCTCTGCCACACAGAAGGTACCTCCGAATCCGCAGCATTCATCCATTCGTGAAAGGTCAACAAGATTTATTCCTTTCACCAATTGCAGGAGTTGCTTTACTTTTGAGAATTCAGGTTCATTCCTTTCGCTGCATGACCCAAGTCTAAGACCTCTTAGACCATGGCAGCCCTGATGAACACCAACATTATATGGAAATTTTGAATTTAGTTTACTGACATTCAAAACATCAATCAGAAATTCCGTGAATTCGAAAATACGGTTACCCAATTGGTGTTCTTCGCTAAGGGAAGGATACTTATGCAATTGTTCCTTTATAAAAAGGGTGCAACTACCGGAAGGACAAACTATATATTTGTAATCTATGAAGTTGGAAACAAACTGTTTTATGAGAGGAGAAGAAAGATTTTCCATTCCGGAGTTGGCCATTGGCTGTCCGCAGCAGGTCTGGCTTTCCGGAACTTCGACCTTACAGCCAAGTTTTTCAAGCAACAGCAGGGTCTGTATTCCTGCTTCAGGAAAAAACTGATCTATATAACAGGGTATGGATAAAGCAACTTTCAAATGAATAGTATTTAACTGAAATGAAGTTAGCTATTATACGGGGAAAAACTATCCTGAGCAGTGCTGAGGTCTATGAATTAAATTTTCAAGCAAATAAAAATCCGGCCATATTGCTACAGCCGGATTGGTTAGTAAGAGAATTAATGTTATATGATTAATATTACTTCACCATCAAAAGCTCCGTTTTTGCCGGCGCACCATTGATATAGTAGTTTACAGTGTAAGTTCCTTTTGCAAGGTTTGAAACATTAATCACTTCAAAAACAGAAGTAGTATTTGCACTTGTTACTTCAGCAACTACTTTACCCGTCATATCAGAAACAGAAATTTTTACATCTGAAGCAGATTTCAGGGTAAGTTCTACTTTGGTGATTTCACTTGCTGGATTTGGATATAATTTTGTATCAGAAATAACAGCTGTTACATTTTTTGAAGATGTTACAATTATTACAGGGATGGGATTCAACTGAGATTCTGTCATGTGGATATCATCAACCCAAACTTCTGCATACCTTGAAACATTGATGCAAGTATTATTTACATTATCCCATTGGCATGAATTAACTAATAAAATCAAATTCATTTGAGCAACTTCTGCAAGTTCAGCAGCAGTTGGTGCTCCACCAATTGGGTTCCCTGATTGATTTTCCTGTACAAAACTTGAAAATGGAATATGAACTTCCACCCAGTTAGTAGTAGCCCCAGGAACTTCAGACAAAGTAAGCGCTTTTCCAAAAGTTTTACCATCAGTAGTAATCATACCGAATTTAATATTTGAAAATTCGTTTGCTGCTTTAATTCTTAAAGCAAGGTAACCTGAAGCAGCACCTGAATATCCAAATGATTCTGCGGAACCGGTTTCTCCGTATTTACCATTATTAACTCCCCAAACAAAATAACTGTCAGAAGATCCAGCCATTTTGAGATAAGTATTACCATTATCAATAACTTCCTCTCCAACAAAACCTGAAGGGGCTCCATCCCAAGGCTTAAATCCGTCTCCTGAATTTACAGCATCATTTGGATTGTTAACACCTCCACCATAAATAGCAACAGTAGTTTGAGCGTGTAAAGAAGCTAATGAAATAGCAAAAATAACAGACAGTAATAGTTTTTTCATAATCATTTTTTTTAAGTTAAACATATAAAACTATTAAAAATAGATGGTCTCATAGAATTAGCCATCCTGCACTGTCATGGTAAAAATTGTATTATAGGCAAATCTCAAAAAAAAATCCGGTGCTTACGCTACCGGATTTTATTACGCAAACGCGGGGGCTTGATGCGAAATTACTTTACCATCAACATCTGCATTTTTGCAGGTTTCCCGTTGATGTAATAGTTTACACAATAGGTGCCTTTGTTATATCCTGATACGTCAAACGACTCAGTTCTTAAACCTGCTGGTAAATTTCCTTCAAATATGACATCCATTTCCTTACCTACCATATCAGTTATTACCACTTTTACAGCTGAAGCTTCTACGAGATTAAATTCAACTGATGTAAGGTTGGTTGAAGGATTTGGGAATAAATTAGAAGATGAAATAGAAGACGAAGCATCTTTAGCACTACTTACCATTGACAATTTAACATTGTCAATATTTGCTTCACCACTGCAATTACCCATGTTAGCTGTACAAACCAATACTACCTGGAAGGCAGTCAGGTTTTTTACATCTGCTGCAGTCATTGGAGTAGCAGTAATAGCATCATTAACTATTAATCCAAAATTATCAAGTGTTTTGGTTACAGTAGTCCAACCTGCCTTAACGGCTGCATCATTATTCAAAACAAATTCACTACCGAATGAATCCCCATTCAGATTCTTTAATTGAACTGTAATATTAGAAGATGTATTATTAGTAGTTACAGAGAAACTAATTTGCACTTCTTCAGGATCTGTTTCCGGGAAACCAAAAGATTCGTTTCCACTTCCGCTTCCGTAGTTACCATTTCCAGCTCCACCGATATAATATCCTCCGGTGTTGGATCCTGCCAACTTTAAAAATTTACCATCATTTCCTACTGCTGAACCTTCACCTGTTGTTGGTTCAGAAACTGTAAAAGTACATGAAGCGCATTTGAAGGAATAAAATTCAGTTCCAGTAACCCCCTGATTGCTTGTTCCATCATATATCACCACGGGTGATTGTGCAAATACTGCTAATGAAAATACTGTCATTAGACCGGAAAGTAAAGTTTTTTTCATATTGTTAAAATTTTAGTTTAATAAGAAAATATTAGTATCTATTCGAATTAATAAATTTGTTTTTACCTAACCATCCTTTACCATCCTGCCTTTTGCTTAATAAATTGCGAAAGTTCTTCGGCATTGAACTGATGCTGTGCAGCAGTTGGATGATAATCAGATCCTAAACCGAACTTGCCCTGTGTAGTAAGAGAAAAATAAAATATTTCTTTATCACCATTCATATTTAAGGTATTCACCAATCCTGTTAGTATTGAATGGATTTTGCTTAAGGCATTTTCTCCCGGAGGATGACCATCATTCATCATCGGGCCAACCACACAAAATATTTTGGCCGTAGGATAATTCTCTCTGATTTTTTTCAAAAAGTTACTGTAAGCTTTCTTAAACCTGATGGTGTCGGTTCCTTTCTGATAAAAATCGTTGGTACCCAAATCCACCACTACAACATCAGGAGTATATTTTTTAAAATCCCATTTCGGACCATTGATCTCATCAGGATAAACCCTGTTATAGATGGCAGGTAAAGGATCTTCTTCAGATCCTCCATAATTTCTGTACACTCCTTTTCCTGAATAGGCTACAGCCATATATTCTGCATTCAGCAATCTTGCCGTTATTGCACCAAAAGCCATATAATTATTTTCGGTGGAATCAGCAAAGTGCTGGTACTCATCGGCACCTTCATTTCCATAACCACAGGTAATGGAATTGCCAATAAATTCCATTCTTCTTTCCGGCTTTTTATCCCATTCAAAAACTCTTTTTCCCTTTTGTATTCTGAATCCTATAAACCTGCTTTTTCCAACTATACACTCTGTGCGTTTAAACACTTCAATAGTGTGAACACCGTTACTTAGATTTCTTGCCAGTGGGTATATGGTGTCATTTTTATTCAGCTTAATCACAGAATGCAGGTTGCCATCAATTATGATGTTGTAAAAATTGGAATGTATATCCAAAGGCTGATCACTCATCATCAAATCAATAGCGCTTCCTTCAAACTTAGCTTTAATGGATATGCCCGGATAACAGAAAACCGGCCCTGAAGAACCTGAAAAATCAATTCTTCCGGTATACTGTATCCTTGGATCTCCCGCCAGTACATCAATCATCGGTAATGATTTAACATCGCCAACAATAAAGTTTCTGTCAGCCATAAGTTTGGTTCCCAGAATTAATATCAATGCAGTAACTAAGGTTATTGTCTGACTTTTTTTCAACATAATAAGTTTATTTTGTTAAAATGATATGAGCAGCAGTAAGAGGAGGCAAGGCATATATCAATTTATTATCTTTTACCTCCACAGTATCCAATACCTTTATATCCTGAGTTGAATTATCGAATGCATAAATTGTAGCAGTCTTATATTGAACAGAGCTGTTTATATCAATATTTGCATTGATAGGATTATCAAAAGACTTATTCAAAACTATCATGTGAAGCTTTGATTCATCTGACTGATGAATGGAAGAATATACTGAACTATTAACATGATCGGATGTTGAAGAATATACATAGGTGTCCCCGAACGTAGATTTCTTTCCATCATAATTTCTGAAGAGCCTGAAGGCTGATGAAGCATATCCCTGTACAGGTTCCCAATAACTGGCAAAATAAATACCATATTTAGCAAACACACCAAAAGCATCCGCATTGGCAATTCCGGAAGAAACATGTGTAAATCCCCCGAAATTATATTCAGTAAATGCCAGCTTTGTTCCAGGATAGTATTTATCGATAGCGGCTTTCGTTTCAGGTATAAGATTGATCGGCTTTGGTAAAAATTCAGTGTACCAGCTATTTTCCTTGAACTCGGGATCCCACCATGAACGGACTGCATTCATTCTGGCTATACATACTCCTCTGTCGGTGGAACCATAAGATGGGTGATTAAAATTTACCACCCTTTCGGTAGTTCCTTTATTATTCAATCCTCTTATTTCAGGATACCAGTGGATTGCCAATACATCAAGTAATCTTGTACCTGCTGTATCGGACATAGCACGCATATTATCAAGATAGGCTGCAACGAAATTCGGATATTTATTCTTATACTTTGGCCAATCAGGAGCATCAGTTAAATGATACATATCCGAATACCCCCAAAACATCGGTCCGAATATTTCCACACCGGGATCCAGCTTTTTGATCACTGAGGAAAGTTCTTTGCTTTTTGAAAAAAGCTCCTGACAGGTCACAGGATTAGGATGCAAGTAAGAATGGCTGCTGTTCCACAAACCTGGTTCATTATCCAGGGCCCAACCCCTCACTCCTTTTCCTCCGGTGGACTTTCCGTACTTCTTAATAATAAAATTTACCATTTCATCCATGTAAACAGTACCGTCATTCAGATCCGGATTGGTTGATAAAGTTCCTCCTTTTGATGCTTTCACTTTCACCCATCTGTTTGAGGGAGCGGGTCCTTCCACAGGTCCGTCTTTATCGGCAGCAACATAACCTGCCATCTGAGCTGTAAGCAATGTATAAGTATTCATTGCAATAGATGTATCATGAAAAGCAGTCATAGGAATACCGGGAATATTTCCATAGTTCATTAACCCGGGTTTCCATACCAGATAATTGTCGTTCATATGCATCCAGTCATGACCGGCATTGGATGCATTATTCTCCCAGTTATAGGTGGTATATCTGTTTCCTCCCAATCTTCTTGCAGTAATATTTTCCTGCCAGTCGTCTGACTGACCATTGGTTCCGTAGATAAGTGGACTGATAGGCTTTCTGTCTTCCTTCGTATTTACCTTGTAAGAAACACTGATTGGTGATCCTTCATAGTGAACATTTTTTATTTCCGGATCGAATCGTTGCACAGGAAGTTCATTCATTCTTACATTTGCACCAAGATTCAGCAAATGCAGATCTGCAATCTGTATAGTCTGATAACTAAAACCCAATGCAAAAGAAAGCACACCTTCTCCCGGTTCATAATTCTTTGATGACTTTACAGGAATGATATATTGCCTCCACTGCCCGTCAGAGGTTATCCCTTCATTAAATGATTTTTCCCATGGAGGAGAAGGCTTCTGAAAATATACTCTTGCAAAACCATATTTATTATCTGTCTTTGAAGCAATCGTCTTCATATAAAAAGACAGGAGCAGAACATCGCCTTCCAGAATCGGACCGGAATTTCTTGAAGTAAGTTCAATATCCCATTCGTTGTTAAACTCTTTCAGTGTTTTAATCTCAACAATGTTTTTATAGTCAGTACCTGCAGGATCAATTTTGCTTACAGTTCCGTGAGCAGAAGTTAGAAACATTTCATTCAAAATTCCTTTTTTCATCACAGGGTATGCATCCCTTAGGTGTGCAGGCTTCACAGAAGTGAAATCCTTTTGAAACTCCTTCAAATAAGATTTGTCCTGATACTGCGCCTTTACAAAAGACACCGGAAGTATCAATAAAACAAATGTGATTCTGAGTATATATTTAAATATTATCATAGTCGTAATTCAGTTAATTTACTATTTAGCCACTCTTAAATATTCCGTAATGCTTATTAGCTGTATTTCAGAAATTGTAAGTGAACCACTGTAAGGATCGGAGCCGCCATTAATGTACATTGTCAACTTCCTGATAGCACCTGGATTGATATTTTTGATTTCAGGGAAACGCTGTTCGAATCGTCCTGTAAAATCAAAGTAGTAATCGGTATAATCCTTACCTGCTTCAATGATTTTTTCTGCCGGCCTTCCATTAGCAGAATTCCCAAAATTATCTGTAAGAACTATCCTCAGATAAGGAGAAAGATTTCCATCAGCCTTTACCCTGATTTTAATTACAGGCTTAGTAATCATATTAAATTCCGGCGTTTCCCATAGAACCGATTCCCAGTCAGGTCCGGCACCGGAGGCAGAAATTTTAACTTCAGTTTTTTGAACAGACAAAGAAAGTTTATCCCCTGCTTTCCATGATTCAGGATTGAAAAAAGCAGAAGCAGAAATGGCATCCTGACCTTTAGGCCATGAAGCGTCGATAAATGTTCCTTTGGAAAGTCTTACCTGAGAATGTACATAATCTGGAACCGACGGAACTAGGGTCACTTCGTCAACAATTATATTACCATCAAAAGCGGAAGAACCCTGAGTATTGACAAAAACAATCAGACTGTTGACTTCACCCGGATTAAAAATACCTTCTTTTGGTTCCAGCTTTCCTCTGAAATCAAAAAAGTAATCCATGTAATCAGTTCCCACAATCATCTTCTGCACCATTTCTTCCTGATACTTATTATTGGTTTTATTGGCAACATCTGTGAATTGAGGAATAAAATCAACAGACTGCATAGAACCTGTTGTAGTAGCCCTGGCTCTTACTTTGATCACCGGTGTTTCAAAGACGTTCATAGGAGACTCAAATGACACACCGAAGCATGACCAGAGACCTTTATCAAACTGTACCTTCAAGGCAGATGTACCCTGTTTGGACAATATGACTTTTTCTTTGTCACAGCCCCACCACCAGTTGATATCACCTGCAAATTCATCTATGACTTTTTCACGGCTTATTTGCCCTGAGCCGTCTTTATTTGCCATCACATAAATTTCATCTACAAATATTGTTCCCTGGAAGGGTTTATCTCCGGGGTTGATGAAAAACACAAGTCCTACTATTTGTCTCGGATCTACAATTCCGGCTTCAGGCCAGGACATACGCCATTTATCATTCAGGTCGAAGTAATAATCTTTATAATCCTCACTCAATTCGATGTCGTTCATTGCAGGCATTGCATTGGTTTGCATATCATTGACATCTTTAAGATCCACTCTTACTCTTGGAGAGCTGCTTCCGGTAGCTTTCATACGGATTTTAAGTACAGGAGTGCCTGTAAAATCCTGAGCAGGAAATGTAAAACCCACCTGAGGATATCCTGCAGTAGGCTTATTTACATCAAGCCTCAAAGCATTTTTCTCTCTTGAATATTTTATGATATCTCCGAAAGTCCACCATCCTGAAAGTTCATTTGAAAAATCTTCAAATACTCCGTCAGTCAGCTTGGGTGTATTTATATTTACCTGATAGTTGCCTTTATCCAATGCATTTTCAGTTGAATAAATACTTTTCCCACCTTCCGTATTTAAAGTAATGGTTTCAAATCCGGCACATCCTGTGAGAATGAATATGATCATCAGGATGAAAAACAGAAAATTTATAATAAGCTTGGTCATAGTAATTTCTTAAGGTTGGAATGGTTTGTCCTTGGTGAAAATAATGTAGTCTACATTCAATTCTACTTCTGCACCCAATGCAGTAGGGGATGGCACGAACTCTATCGTTCTCAAATCTGAAGGTTTAAGAACGCCATCTCCGGTAGATGAAACTGCTCTGGCAAATTGAGAGAGTTTAATACTTACCAATTTCCAGCCGTCCCAGGTTATAGGAACTACAGTGGAAAATACATCACCAGGTATCGGGCTAGCTTGTGACCCTCTATACTCAATTAATGCTATACTAACTGATGTATTTTTTTTACCATTGGAATTTATAAATGCATTAAAGTACAACTCCTGTGGGTTATCAGAAAATTGTGCAAGCTTAGGACCGAGATCAACTGCTCCCGGGGTTCCGGGCGCCTCATCCCAAAAACCACATCCACCTATATACCAATCCTGATCAAGGTCAGTGCCTGCAATATGTAAGTACCGCTTACCTTGGACAGTAGGAATAGATGAAGCCAAATCATTAAAGGATGATATTTCCTTTACCATTTGCGGTTTTAATGTATCTGAATAATCATACCACTTCCCCGAAACCATTGTCAAGGCCTCAAAATCGGAGACTAATAATCCGCCATGCAACTTTATCTTTGTAATTGTAACCGTGGTCGATAAAGTTGTGGCTGATCCCAGAAAGGAGATAACTACATTGCAGGCTTCATTCTGAAAGAATATATTGTTGTCAGTAGTGCCGTCCCATAAAGCGTTAAGTCCATTCAAAGAAGTTGATGTTCCTTTTAAAATTTTTACAGCACCGGATTTTTGACCAGTAATGGTTATAGTCCACGTTACTTTATGACTAAACTCTGCTTTGAAAGTATCTTTTGAAATTTGAAAGTTTACACTAGAAGGATCAGCTTTAAATTCATTATTGACAACATAAAAATCCCCTGGGGCCGAAGCATATTCAGGACCATAAATGCCCTCTTTTTCCAGGTTATGCCTGCAGGCTGTAAATATGACTATTGCCATTACAACTGTCAGGGCTGAGAAAATTACAGGCTTAATCAATTTAATATTTATATTTTTCATAGGCATAGCTTTTCAAATTTCGTTATGGTTTCAGCGGACTACCTTTTGTAAAAATTATATAGTCCACATTTATATCACATTCAGCACCTGCAGCTCTTGGCGATGGAGCCAACCCAAGTCCCTGTAATCTTTTAATATTGATTTTGCCATCTCCTTTCGAATTAGGACTTAAAGAAAATGAAGACAACTTTATACTTAACAGCTTCCATCCAACCCAGTCGATGTTCATATTTATATTGAAAATATCCTGAATGTTATCATCTGGTTCCGAAAGGCTGAAACTGATTGCTGTCTGATATGGGAAATTGCTGCTAACAAAAGCATTGAGATAAATTTCATCAGGATCTGATGATAAAGCATAAATATTGCTTCCTAAAAAAGAATTTTCAGTATATAAACCGCAACCTCCAACATACCAGTTTTCATTGTAATCTTTACCTCTCACATTTAAATACCATTTGCCCTGCACGGCGGGTAATTCATTAGAGATTAAAGCGGTAAGATTATAATCTCTTTTATCTGGTGCGGGAAAAGATATCTCATCTTTGTTGGTTTTTTGATTATCAGAATAAGAGTACCAAAATCTTTCTGTAATAATTCCTTTACCATCAAAGTCCTGTATTAATATTCCATCGTAAACTTTGACCTGCTGAATGGTAATAGTATCTGAAAGGGTAACAGAAGATCCGAGAAATGACAACACCGCTTCACACTTCTCATTCTTAGCAAAAAATATCAGATTATCACTTCCTCCGTCCCATGATGCATTGGTTTCTCCGATTGAAGATGAAAGGCCTTTAATATACTTTACTGCTCCTGAACTAAGTCCTTTCACTTCTATTGTCCAGCTTACCCTGTGAGTAAATGAAGCAGTGAAAATAACCTTACCGGTTTTGAAATTTACCACCTCCGGATTAGCATGAAAACTATTTCCTGCAACATAGAAATCATTCGGTGCGGAAGCATATTCCGGACCATAAATTCTTTCCAGTTCAACAGCATGTTTGCATGATGCAAGTATACATGTTATGAAAATTCCACAAAACAAATATATTAATCTATGCTTCATCGGAGCTTTTATATTTTTTTTAAATAATTATATTCCCTGTTTAATATTCAGAATTACAGATATAATCACTACAAGGAATGAAAACAGCAGACAAATGGTATCCTGATGTTTAAGCACATATCTAAATGCTGAACTTTTTCTCATTAACTTTTTCATATCGTTATACATTTAAATTTCAATTAGAATATAACTGTGTAGTTGGCAAACAACTGATTCATTTTGTAACTGCTACCTGTTGTCAGTTTATTATCAATCTCAACCAGATTATAATTCAATGTGAAATATGACTTTTCAGAAAATCTTATTCTCCCGCCGAAAGAAAGTATATTTTCTACCATATTAAGATTGTAAGCAGGGAAATCATAAGGAACATTAAATTGATCTCTCAAAGCAAGATATTCATTGCCTGATGCATTCAATCTTTTCAGGCCTACCAAAAGATCAACATTTTTAATAACCTCTGCATGTGCACCAAAATCAATCAATGTACTTTTGAAATCAATTTGTGCAGTTCCGCTCCTGGTAGTGTTTTCCTGTCTGATTCCTGCATTCAAACCAATTTTATTCTCCCACTTCAACAATCTGTCAAGGTTAAATCTTAACCCACCTCTTACACCAAAGAAATTTCTCAATGACTCATTTCCTTCCCCCACAATTTCTTTTTGCATATCGGTAATCACTTCGGCATCTATTACTTTGGATGGAAGCGAAGCTGAAACTCCTGCAGTAATTCCTCTTCTGTTGGGAGTAGCTGCACCATAAGGATTAATGTTATTATACTGAGGAAGGAATGGCAGTAATACCGGAGATATACCTCTCAGATAAATTTGTTCCTGAGTAAACCTGTCGAAAAGCACCTGCTCTCTTGGTGTAGTAGCATTGCCTATCATATCAAAAAGCATTGGAGTACGTCTTATGTCCAGCCTTCTTGTCTGTGCAGATGGACTGGAGAACTGAGGACCTACATCTTTATAAGAAACAAACAGCTTTGCGTTTGCAGGTTTGTATGTACCGCTTAATCCCAGGTCAAAAAAGAAATCATTATAAGATGATACTGATTTCTGACCAAAGGATTCTTCGAATTTATAATTGGAAAATCCACCTTCCCCAAAAAGCTCAACTTTAGTCTTCTCATTCTCCAGGGTTACTCTTCCATCTGTAGTATAAACTTCATTCTGGTAATTGACCAGAGCTGTTTGAATTGGAATATCAAGCAGGCCGACATAATTAAAGCCGATTCGGAACAATTTACTTTGTGTTACATCAAGGTTTACACCTGCCAGTACCCTGTCCGGAATAGTAGCATCGTTAGTTGGGTTGGTTCTGGTACCAAAAGCTTTTAATCCTACCTTTTCTATTATTCTATCATACTTGTAAGCTGTGTTAGCCTGCGCTCCCTGCAATCGCCATTGATTATCAAATATGAAATTTTCATATTCAAGAATTTCTCTCCTTTGTCTGAAAAGATCTGATTCGTATTTGTGATAGATCTCATTGGGATTATAAACCGTATAAGGAGTCATTCCGACATTGATATCTCCTATCTCATATTTTATTACGTCTCTGATGGTACCCATCAACTGAACCTGACGAACAGTGAACACATTGCTGAGTCCCCAGAATGCACCAAAGTCGTTGCGAACTCTGACTATGGCATTGCCATGAAAGTTTTTGTTTACATCCAGGTTTGATTTGAGATCAAACAATGTATAGCCACCTACACCTCTTCTGGCGCTGGTAGTATCTCCTTCAAGTATTTTTCCTTCAAGCTTATCGTTGGTCACAAGGGCTCTGCCCAGTCCGGATAGGTAGAAGTTTGTTTGGGCATTAACTAAAGAAGAAAGCCCGAACAGGAGAAGAAAAGCGGATAGCGAGATTCTTTTGCTCATAATATTTGGTTAGAAAAATAGTTTAAATTCGATGGTTGTTTCCTGACCTTTAAATTCATCCAGTACAAAGTTTTTATCTTTATGAAACATCCATCTGTGTCTTAAATAAATTCCGGCGTTAGGTGCGAAATCATAATCGAGTCCTAAACCGATGGCCTGACCTGTCTGATCGATCGGCTTTCCATTTTCCGGAGACAATACTGTTCTGTTATTTGCCAATACTCTTTCATATCCATAGTATCCAATTAATGAATATTTGGGAGTTAGCTGGTACATGGCAGTAAACTCTTCATAAAATGTTCTTACAAATGCTTTGTCAGAAAATTGCGGGATTACAGAAAATCCTTCCTGGATAGAGTTGTAGTTATTGAAATTTAATAGAATCAGATTTTTACCAAGGAAAGAGGTTTTGTATTTCAAAAGTAAGTCAAGTCCATTGAAGCCTTTCTTGTAATTACTTACTGTATCTGTAATAGTAATAGTCTCGAATGTTCTCAGCCAAACACTTTTAATTCTGCCGTAAGGCCCGCCTGCCTGATACCATGGAAGAAACCTTGAACGGGAGAATGCATTTACTCTGTGTTGAATGGTAATAGTATCAGAAAAATTTTCTATCTCCTGACTCATACCTGTTCCGACACTTATAATCAGATTACCGATGTTCTTTTCCGTTTTTAATGCCATTCCTGTTCTGTTGTTAGACATTAAGCCTACTTCCTGAGCGACATTAACAAAAGTGGCAACACTTGCATAAAGAGGATCATTACCGAATCCACCTGCTACGACAGTCGGATTTGAATTGATAGTTCCGCTGTTGATACTTACTACACTTTTATCTACAGAATAGAATCTAAGGGTAAGAGGCATCCTTAATAAACTTTTATCTATATCTGCAGATAAGTTTACAGCGTGCCCCCAGTTACCTTCCGGGCTTAGAGGATTAAATACACGGCCGGCACCAAATTCAGAATATAAAGCAACGGGCCCTGCCTTAACTCTTAAATCACCGGTAACAATCTCAAGCTGATCTTTGATATAATTTACTCTATCAGTAAAGCCCCACTGGTTGTAATAATTTACTCCGACTTTGGCTGCCCCTAATTGTTTCTGAATTCTACCTGCATAGAGAATGCTCGGGAAATGAGTCCTTGCTCTGTCAAGACTTACACTCGCCTGAGATCTGCCGTAAATTGCCATGAAGCTAAAACCAAGAGGTAGCCTGTCTCCATTGAGCACAAATCCCTGCATAGGTGCATTACCATATCTTTCACTTCCGACAATCATGGATGTTCTGTAATAATCCTGATATCTCTGGAATGAATTGGTGTACCAATCCCATGGTAATCTTTCAAAATAAGTATCACGGTATTCCACATTACCAATGGTAAATGGACTAAGGGTTGTCCATATAACACCTCCTCCTGCCTGCATTCTGAAATTACCTACTTTGGTATATATGTTACCTTCAAAATTCAGATTACTTCTGGTGATCACTCTTTTGCTGGTATCTTCCCTTTGACCTGTCATCAGGTGGGTATAAGCGTATCCGACTGAAAAGGAAGTATTGGATGTTGGCTTAGCTTTAATATTAAGATCAATTAAAGGATAGGCCGGATTGAATGCAGAATTAGAAACCAACACAGGATAATCAGAGAAAGAAATGTTCCTGTCACTGGATTCCTGATCAGAATAAGATTTTTGCATGTTTCTATATATTGCAATGAACCTTATAAATCCTGCCACCGAAATCTTATCAAGAGTTGCAGCCCCTGCTGTAGCTTGTGTATTATTAATCTGGAGAGGCACCAGTCTTCTGGCCGGGATTCTTACCCCGCTTATCAATCTTTCTGTATTTGAATAAACCGAGCTGTCCTTTATTTGAAGGGAATCACCGGAACTGAGGTTAAAAAGCAGGTCTGAATTTACCGCCCCTGCCTGGTTGGCTGCTGCAATTATTACAAGCAATAGTCCAAAGGAACAAAAGCCGGCAGTCAGATATCTATTGAAAATTACCTTTAGCATCAAATTTTACTTTAATAAGGTTTATTATTAAAATTCTTAGATCAAAGATGGATGAATCAAATTCAAAAAACAAGGAAATCGGAGAAAAAATTTCACGTAACTATTTGTTAATGAGCATGTTATGTAAACAATATAGGCGCATTAAAAGCAACAGGCTAACAATAGTTAGTTTTATATTTCAAGGGATTAATGAGCGAGTGATATCGTGCCGTAGGCACATTAAAAACAAGAAGGCTTAAACAAAAAGTACAATTTTTTGTATTGGAATTTTTCAATTTAAAATCCGAATATCAGTCCGGTTAGCTTCAAACCCGACTTTTCAGGGTGATTAACCGGATCACTTTAATAAAAACAGCTATCCTTAAATCTCTTTTTGTATGGGATTTTTGAGAAGTAATTTTATTAATAAGTCAGATGGTGAATAAAAAGAAAGGTCTGAAAACAGAGATTACAGGTAATTTGCTTTAAAATACTTTTCTAATCCGGCGGATAATTCATCTGCCTGAAAGGATTTCAAATTCCATTGCATATTGCTGATCAACTCATTAACCTCCAGTGCTGCGCCTAAGGCGGTGGCCTGAGCAATTTCAGAAGACATAACCTGTTTCTCCGGAAAGTGATTGGCTACAAACTGCATGAAAATGAAATTTTTTGAAAACCCGCCATCTACAAAAATTTTTCCTGCATTATTATCGTCAGCAATAAGTACAGATAATTTCAATAAAGATGTAAGATCCAGTATAAGCTGATAATATGCTTCTTCATAATCCTTAAAACCTGCAAGATCCCATTCTCCGGAGTATTCATAAGGCAACGGTCCGGTTCCGTTCATGCATGCGGGAACCAGTTTATTATCAAAAGACAGATCATTCGTAAAGGACATTAGTTGTCTGAGCTTTTCAGGAGAATAGGAAATGGTTTTATAAAAGTCATTTGAAACATTAAAATAAGCAGCGATCCGCTTTGCCTGGAAATCATGTTCCATCCCAAGAAAAACTCTTGAAGCTCTTACAGCTTTTCCTTCGGGACTTAGAAAATTCAAACAGTCTCTCGACAATTCATCTTGCTTAAGTTGTGATCTGTTATAGGGATTTAAGACAATGCACCATGTACCGGTAGATATCAGCAGGAATGGATCTTTATAAGACTTTTTATATGGAATTAAAGCGGAGGAGCTGTCATGCAGTCCCCCGCCAACACTCACCTGTATATTATCCTTTGTAAGGAAATAACATGTGTTAGTCTTAACTTCAGGAAATAAGTTTAAAATACCCTCCTTTTCAACCCATCTGTGGTATGCATTTTTTTCAAAATCCCATAAGGCAGTATGACAGCCAATGGAAGTATATTCTGATGTTTTCTTACCGGTAAACAAAAATGACAGGTATTGAGGCAGGTGAAGGCTTGATGAAATGGTTTGGAACAATTCAGGTTTGCAATATTTCAACCAGTATAATTGCAATCCGGAATTCAGCATTCCCATAGCTGGAGAAGCCGTCTGTACTGAGAAGTTCAGTTCTCCGCCATACTTCTGGTAAAATTCTGTTGCCAGCTTATCAGGAAATGGTTTGAGATAATTATACAAAGGTGTACAAACGTGATTTTGCTGATCAAGATGGACAAAGGAAGCACCATATGAAGTAAAATTCAGCGACTCAACTATTATGTTTTTATTCAACAAAAGTGTATTCCACTCCTCCCTGACCCAGGAAGCAATCGCTGCAATATCATCACAGGGAAATCCGTCGTCATCTTCAATTTCTTCAAATGAGCGGCAACTTTCAGAAATCACAAGGCCATCTCTGTCAAAAAGCAAAAGCTTTTTATTTGTCTTTCCGATGTCAAAAACAGCCGTGCAATATTTCATAATCGGCTTCTTGTAGCAATTAATTTCTTACGGACCTCTAATTCCCTGTAAGCTGTGACTGGTTTGAGCGCTGCGCCTGACTGAATTCTTGCTTCTGCAATCAATGGTCTCACGTCTGTTCTGAAAGCTTCCTGAATAATTTCCTGTGCAATGGTAGCGTCATTGTTATTTTGTGCATCCTCCAGCTTCTTTCTGTCTACCAGCAATGCCTGGGTATAGGCAATCAGAATACCTTCAACCGATTGAAGCAAATCTTCAAGAGGATCTTTAGTATTATGACTTGCATCAATCATCCAGGCAATATCCGGGTTTTTAACTTCTCTATCTGTCATCCCGTCTACCAGTTCATTGAAGATTAAAAACAGCTGATAAGGTTTTATGGATGCGGTAGTCAGATCATCATCTGCATACATGGAACCGTTGAAATGGAATCCTCCCAGACCACCCAGGTGCATAAGCCTTGCTACAATTTGTTCAATATTTGTATTTGGCAAATGATGTCCCAGATCTACCAATACCTGGGCTCTTTCTCCTGCCTCTTTAGCCAATTGGTAAGCTGAACCCCAGTCAGGAATAACCATTGAATAAAAATTAGGCTCGAAAGGCTTGTATTCAATAAGCATATTCCAGTCACTTTTCATAAGGCTGTGAATCTGCCGTAGCGAATCAGACGTTCTTTGAAATGCTTTTCTGAAATTTTGCTGTCCGGGAAAATTAGAGCCATCGGCCAGCCAAACGGTCAGAGTTTTCGCATTCAACTTTTCACCCAGTTCAATTACTTCTTTGTGGTGTTGAATAGCCTGATCTCTTACAGCTTTTTCAGTATGGCACAATGAACCGAATTTGTAACTATACTTTTGTCCTGGCTGATCCTGAAAAGTATTTGAGTTTACCGAATCGATTACAAGATTATTTTCCTTTAGCAGATGAGTTACTCTTTGAACATCGTCTGGCATATCCCAGGGAATATGAACAGATATTCTCCCACATGAACCTGTAAGCATATGGAGCAATCCAATATCTTCGACCTTTTGTTCCAATGTAAGAGGTTCTCCACCCATGGGAAATCTACCGAACCTTGTACCACCTATTGATAATGCCCAGCTAGGCACTGCAATCTGGAAAGCCTTTATTCCGGCTAAAATATCCTGAACTTTTACACTTCTTCTTTCCAACATTTCCGAAAGATATTCATAAGAAGCTTTATGCTCCGGCAGGAAAGATTTACAACTATCCGCTATTTGTTGTTTGTCTGGTTTCATAAATAAATATTTATCTTACAAAGGCTGCTGCCACTCCTCCATCCACATTTAACACATTGGCTGTACTTTTTGACAGACTTCCGTCCACAAATACATAAACAGCGCTTGCAATATCTTCTGCAAGTATTTCTTCATTTAAAATGGTTCTGCTGGCATAGTATGCAGGTAAGTCTTCCGGTTTAATTCCATAAGCTGCTGCTCTGCCTGAAGCCCAACCTTTTTCCCAGATCTTGCTGCCTCTTAAAACTGCATCAGGATTTACAACATTCACTCTGATTTTATCTTTTCCTAATTCAGCAGCAAGAAGCCTTGACATGTGCAACTGAGCGGCCTTTGCTGTTCCATATCCAACGTTGTTCGGACCGGAAACCAGAGCATTTTTACTTACTATATTCACTATATCTCCTCCAAGTTTCTGTTTCCTTAATACTTCTACCGCGCCTTTGCTCATCATAAATTGTCCTTTAACCATTACATTCTGTAATAAATCCCATTCTTTCAGGGATGTTTCTTCCAGTGATTTGGAAATAGCAAGACCAGCACAATTCACAATGATGTCAAGCCCCCCGAATTGAAGAATTGTGGTTTTTATTGCTTCTGAAATTTTTTCCGGACTTGTAACATCCATTGCAACACCTCCCACCGTGTCCTTAGAAAACTCTTTCTTTAATTCTTCTTTGGTCTCTTCTATGGTATTTGAGTCGAGGTCGGCTATTACGACACAAGCACCTTCACCAAGAAATTTCTTAGCTATAGCTTTGCCAATCCCTCCTGAACCTCCGGTAACAAACGCAATCTTTCCACTCAAAGATTTTGGCTTAGGCATTCTCTGAAGCTTTGCTTCTTCCAGCAACCAATATTCTATATTGAAAGCTTCCTGTTCAGGCAAAGCAGTGTAATCAGAAACTGCTTCTGCACCACGCATTACATTAATTGCATTGATATAAAACTCGCTTGCGACTCTTGCAGTCTGTTTGTCTTTGGCAAATGCAAACATACCAACTCCCGGCCATAGTATTATTACAGGATTCCTGTCTCTTATTGCGGGACTATTGCTGTGCTTACAGTTATTGTAATATTTTGTATAATCTTCTCTGTACTTTTCAAATTCTTTCTGAAGATAATTGCCGATCTCACCGGTGTTTATATCAGTGTCAGGTGCAATAGACAGGACCAGCGGCCTTATTTTTGTACGCAGAAAATGATCAGGGCAACTGGTTCCTAAAGCAGCCAGCCTGTTGAGGTCTTTACTATTTACAAATTCCAAAACTCTTTCATCATCGCTGAAATGACCTACCATTCTGGTTACTTCCGAACAATAACCCCTTAGATAAGGCATTAATTCAGCAGCTTTATTTCTTCTAACATCTTCAGGAAGTGATGCTGAAGATTTACCTCCAAAAACCGGTTTTCTTTTGCCATAATTTTCATCAAGAAAATGAGAAGCCGTTTCAATAATATTAAGGCTTCTCATATAGCATTCATAAGAAGTATCACCCCAGGTAAATAATCCATGGTTTCCTAATATCAACCCTTCAATTCCCGGATTGTCAGCAATGGCTTTTTCTATTTTTAAACCCAGATCAAAACCCGGCCTCTGCCATTCTATCCATGCCAGTTTTCCGCCAAATAATTGCTGCGTAATTTTTTCTCCGTCTTTCGCTGCAGCTATTGCTATAATGGAGTCCGGATGCAAATGATCTACATGTTTGAATGGAATAAAAGCATGTAATGGTGTATCGATAGAAGGAGCTTTGGAATTGAGATCATAAATACAATAATTAAACAACTCAACCATCTCATCTTCGAACTCAAGGCCTCTGTATATTTTCTTCAATGCATTTAATTTATCCAGATATAAGCCTGCTATTCCATTTCTGGTCATTGTACCTATATCACCTCCTGATCCTTTCACCCAAAGCACCTCTACATCCTGCCTGGTAACTTTGTCCTTTTCCATTGTTTTTACACTGGTATTACCGCCACCGTAATTTGTAATGCGAAGATCCTTTCCCAGCATATTTGACCTGTAAATAAATTTAGCTACCTCGTCAGTGCCAAATGATTTTTCCTTTTCAAAATCCCATAGGTAATTGACAAAAGAAAATTGTTTTGTGCTAGTTTCCATAAATAATCATATACTTTCCATCAGGAAAGGTTATAGTTTCAGTATTTGATTTCCTTGTTTAAGTTCAGTAGTTTTTCCCTTCCAGATAAAAGTTCCGGATGTGCCGGGAGGCAGCTCAATGATTGCATTCAGAGAACCTTTTTTATCCAGCGTATATTTGACTTTGATTTCACCTGCAGGGTGAGGAATTGATCCTTCAACGTTATTCAGCTTGCCTATATGAGGCTGTATTATTACTTTCCTGAATCCGGGAGCTCCGCTTTTTATACCTAATATTGTTCTGTAAACTTCTATATTAGGACTAGATCCCCATGCATGACATTCCGATCTCGTAGGCTCAGGACTTTCAGCCCAGGTTGTCATGCCTCTCGATAGTTGAGCCTTCCACTCCCCCAGCAATTCAGGATATTGATCGCCAAGTCCTGCTTTTACAGCGGCCTGATTAAGGTAATATCTGAAATATAGAGAACATTGATAAAGAGTACTGTCTGTTAATGTCCTCTTCATAAGTAAAGTAGCCTCTTCCCCGTCTATTATACCTGCAAGAACCGCCAGAGCATTGGCATGCTGTGAAAATGATTTCTTATCAGGCGTATCGGAGAAATACTTTTTTTCCTTATCCCAGTAATAATTTTTTACCTGTTGAGACAACTGTTGTGCTGATTTAATATATTTTTCTCCAACAGAATTATCTCCTAAACTTTGTTCAAGTTCTGCAGCAACTTTATAAGCCGTAAGGAGCTGCATGTCCATAGTAGCAGATCTCTTTAAATGATCTGCCGGCGCCATACCATATTGCCATCCGTTGACCCAGTCCATAAAGTTCCAGTATGGGACATTCTCCAGAATAAGGTGCTGATTTTGTCTTTTTTCGAAAAAAGAAAGAACAGATCGTATGCCGGGCAACATTGAACTTACAAAAGCAGAATCATCTCTCAGCATGTGATAATCGTGGATCATTTCAATCCATCGCAATGAAAACGGAGGTATGAACTGAGGATCGTTGGCCGGCCATCTGCACCAGGTTATTCCTTCAGAAATCCTGGAGTTGTCAAACATTTGAATGGCATTTCTTACTAACCGGTCATCCGAAGTATTGTATAATGATATCAGAGATTCAATTCTTGTATCGCCAATGTACTGTACCTGCTCGTAGTAAGGACAATCAACAAATGTTTCCTGAGAACATAATCTGAAGGTCCTCCACCCTACTTCAAGTATCTTATCTAACTCATTGTTGCCGGAAGTTTTAAAGGAAGATTTTAACTGATATGGATATGCAGAAAAAATACCGTAAAAATCGTCTATTATTAATTCTTCAGATTTTGTTTCAAGCACCAATTCAATATATCTGAACACTCTGAAGGTTAAAGGAACAAAAGTATTGGAATTACCATCGGCCAATAATTCATCTCTATATCCCAAAAACAGTTTTCCTGACACCTCATTCCTGTTGCCTTTAGCATTATTTCTCTCAGGAGAGTAACCATCCTTCAGATACAAAGATTCAGCATATCCGATAGTTATTAAAGCGCTTTTCCCTTTCCGGAATTTAAGTACAGGAAAAGCATCTGTAATAAATCCCTGATCCAGTATCAGTCTTACTTTTTTATTCGCAGGAATTAAAAATTCAACAGGCTTTTTCAGGAAATCAGAAGGCGCACTTATACCTTCAGATAATCTTACTGCCGACAATCTTTCTTCTCTTAACTCCATCTGAGAAACTGACCTTGGTATAAGCTGCCAACCGGAGTCCCAGGTAGAAAAACCTTTTGGAATTCCGGGCAGGATAGTAACAGCGTTTTTCCAACTGCTATCATCAAATGATAATGATGTCCAGTTTTGAGGTGATTGTCCGAAGATCACTTTTTCTCCCGGATTAGCCACATAATAAGTTGCATATCCAAGATCTGGCTTTAAAAAAGAGTATCCCTGGTGGCGAATGCATTTCCAGCTTTTATCTGTATCTGCAATCTTTTCTCTCTCCGTTTCCCCATGGACAATAAACCCTGTTCTGTATGAAGTTTGTGCCTCAGGCATGAATGCTCCATAATTCCATACGATGGAAGAAATAATATTTTCTCCTTTAACCAGGTATGGGGCTATGTCCACAGTCTCATAATTCCAGTGCATCACATCTCCTCTTGCCGGGCCGAAAGAAACCTGTTTCCCGTTTACAAACAACTTATACCGGTTATCTCCGGATACATGTATAATAAAAGGTCCGGAAATATCTGTTACGGAAATAATTTTTCTAAACAGGTATATACCATCTGTTCTTTTTAATTCGTCGGGGACGGTGATCCAGTGTGCAGTCCATTGCTTCAACCTGGTGGCTTCCGAAATGGATGGTTCCTGTGCAAATAATGTCTGGATAGAAGCTCCAAGTAAACAAGCCTGAAGTATTATTAGTCTGAAGTAAAAGATTTTCATACGCAGTAATTTTAGCCAAAGTCAAATTTACAGGAACTGTGCAACCCTGTTAATGTAAAAATATTAAACCTATAGTGAATTTTTATCCTGTACAGTGCTGTCTCAGTTTACGGGCAGAAAATTTGAATGTTTAAAGGAAAAAATAAAAAAAGCTGTTGCCATTGCAACAGCTTATGAGGAAAAACAACATACAACCGCCGTTTGAAAGGGTTGTAGCTAATTCCGGAATTTCTAAAAGAATTACCGGCAATAGAGCATAATTTGCTTCAAAGATAATTGAACATTCAAATGCAACTATCCTGTACTATGATGCTTCAGTCAGATCAATTTTTTGCTGTTTTATGGCTTAATGGTCACAATTTTTCCTTTTTTACCTGTGGCAGTGAAACAAGCTAATTTAACCTGTGACTTTACTTCTACCGGGTTGGTGTACACTAGAGAATTTATTCCCGGATCAGATCCATCAGTTGTGTATCTTATAACCAAACCCGGGAAGGAAGAATTAGCATAAAGTGTGTCATTCTTAATGACAGCCCCCGGAAAAGGTATATGATAGCTGATTTCTTTGGAAAGATAATCCAGCCTTGATAATTCTCTTGAACCTATTGCTGTTGCAAATAAGGACCAGTCATTATTTAGTTTATCCAGTCTTTCACTCCTGTCCTGAATTCCGGCCCAGTAGGGTTCCGGAGACCATGCCCTTTCAGCGAGGCCAAGCATTTTCGGAAACAAATAATACTGAAACATGGCCGGATTTTTTAATGTTTCTGAAAATAACAAACCCTGAATTCCTAATATATTTTGCCGGCCCTTTTGAGTAAGCCTGACTTTGCTATTTAAGGAATTAAAATCTATTTCATTTCCATCAATATCGTAGTAAGCGCTGTGGTAAATATTTAAAGGTACGTATTCATAACCCTTCCTGGTGTCATTAAGCCCACCCCAATATTGTCCCGGTTCATCAGGGGACTTATTATAGGCCAGATCAAAATACAAATTGGTAACATGACCCAAAACAACCGGAAAACCTGCATTGGCAAGCCGATAAGAATAATCCTCACTTCCCCAGCCCCACACATTATTCCATGAATATAACCGAACTCCATTTTTTGCCAGGTCCTCAGCTATTATAAAATTACCCTTTTCATCTTTATGGAAACCAATGTCTTCATAAGCCGAAGTGCTCACATCATATTTTTTCAGCACCTCCACAGACCTACTGAAAAAATAAGATTTAAGAAATTGCCAGTCATCTTTCCTTCCTTTTCCTTCCAGAAATTTTGCACAAAGCGGAGACCCTTTCCAAACACCCTCCGGCACTTCATCTCCTCCAATGTGCAGGCTATTCAACTTCAAAGAAGCTTTGCTATACATATCTCTTATATCACTGACTACCACATCCAGAAAATTATATATTCCTTCTGAACATGGACATATAACATTATCGTTGTATTGCTGAACAGAAAAATATTTTGAGGTGTCTGCGGGATCTGATATAAGATATTTTTCCGCTGAGGAATTATCAGTATTTCTAAGTTTTTCATAACGTACTTTCATAGATTTGATTGCTGCCCTTGCATGTCCCGGCACATCAATCTCAGGAATTATTTCAATGTGTCTGTCGCGCGCAAATGAAAGGATATCAATAAAGTCTTTTGTTGTATAAAAACCATTGCCCGGACCTTTGTCTATAAAAGGACCCGACCCGTATGATGGAATAAGACAATCCTGCTCATCAGCAGTATGTCCTCTTTTGGACCCCACTGCAGTCAATTCAGGAAGAGATGGAATTTCCAATCTCCATCCTTCATCATCGGCCAGGTGCAAAGTAATCTTATTGATTTTATAAAAAGCAAAAAGATCTATTAACCGGACCAATTCATCCTTTGGAAGAAAGTTTCTGGAAACATCCAGCATAACCCCGCGATAAGCAAAACCAGGTTTGTCTTTAATCTGCACTTCAGGAATGGTGAGGGTTCCTGATTTCTTAATATACGAATCAAGGGATATCAGAGCTCTCAATGACTGGATTCCATAAAATGCTCCGTTTTTAGTATCAGCTGTAATTATTACTCCATTATCTTTACTGGTTTCAAGTGAATATGCTTCTGAATTTTCACCTGCATTCTTTTGATTCTTTTTCAACAGAATAATTTTTGCACCTGGTGCTTCTGAACCGGAGATTCCCAATAATTCCCCGGAAATATCAGATAATTTCTTTTGAAGATACAGAGCTTCATTTTTAAACAATCCATCATAATGAATGGCCCATGAATTATCAATTTTTACTTCACCATCTTTCCTTATTAAACTTAAAGGACTAGGAATAATTAAAGGGGACTTATCAGCATCCGGATTTCCCAAAGCCATATTTTCATTGTATTGCCAGGAAGGATCCGGCACTACCACTTTATCATTCTTACCTCTTGTAATCTGTTCCGGTACAAATGGAGCTATAGAAACATTATCAACCGTCTTTATAATGCTATTACCGTTGTCATTGAAAACAAAATAAAAACCATGTGGCGCGTCGGAATATTTTATTGCAACATAAGTACTGTATAATGGCAAAACCAGGGAATCACCATCTGATATAACCGGAAAGTTTTTCTCAGGGGTAATTTTGAAATAATCTCCGTTTATATGTTTTACGCTGACAAATGAAGGAAAGCTGTCTGTAAATATTTTTCTGCACAATCCGTGATTAAAATACAGATCCCAATTCTGAGCAGAAAAGTCTTTGCCGGAATTATTTATCAGAATAAGTTCAGACTTAAAAACACCTTTACCCTGAAAATCATTTTCAATCAATCTCCATTTTACAGATAGCCCGGACCTATTAATATCCGAACTGTTATTACATCCTCCCAAAAAAATAATTATGATCAATTGAATAAAAATGCAGAATTTTCCTGCGGCAGAGAAAGGCAGATTTGTCATTGTATTTATCTAATTAATTAAATTTAAACTTCCATGATAAGAGAGGCCCATCCTGTAACACCTTTGGACCTGGAGGATGATTTACTTTTACCTGCATCAACGATTTTGTGAATAAAGCTCCAACAAGTTTTCTGCCGAAGGAAAAGTATTCGGGAGATCTCTGTTGAAGTTAGCTTTTCTTTACTTGAGTAATGTAAAAACAAAATATAGAAAGCTTTATTAATCGGAAATTTTATCCCCTGGAAGATAGTGTATGCTGTCGGTGATTCATCATATCTGCAACGGGTACACCTTCTTGAGAAAGATGTCTGGCCATCGCAGTAATTTTCATGACCACATTTTTTGCATTTGTATCCGTCTTTCCATTTCAATTCAGACAAAAATTTATAACAAGCCTCTTCGTCAGGATAAATCTTACTAAATTCCTCAAAGTCCACTCCCTTAAGCATTACTCTGGCTTTAGCCAGTTCCTTAAGGTTAATTTCCAATTTTATATTATCTGCAAAAAGCAGATCATTCATCCTGCTTATTTCCTCATATGCCTTTTGAAGTTCAACAGTCCTTTCTCTTACTTTCTCTTCTAGTTCAAGGTTGACCTTTTCCTGAAGGATCTGCTTTTCTCTTAACTGCTGATTTACCACTGTCTGAAGCCGTTTATTTTCCTCCAACTCTTCAATAGCACGCTGCTGAGCTTCTTCTCTTTCTTTCTGAATAAGTTTAATTCTTTCTGAAAGAGCAATAGACAGGACAACTGACTCAACAATAAGACTGTAATTAAGAATGTATACAGTAAAAATATTTCCCGGCATATAGCCCATCGATCTTAATTGAATAAGAATTACACTGACCATTACAAAGGTGGAACCTATCACAAACAGTTTTGCCGGCCTGTGACCTCTTATAAAGAAATAAGAATACAAAGAAGCTGAATAAACTATTAAATAAGGGATCAAATAAAACAATCTTAAGGTATGACCTATCGGAGAAAATATATTAATAGCGAACAATATGAAATACAATGCTACTGACAAGATTACGGGAACATAAAACTTTCTCAGTCTTTGTTTCAACTCAAGGAACTCCATTGCATATAAAATGAATGCGCTCAGAAAAAAAGCAGGAGTAACATGATATGCAAATACAGGATTTAAAAACGGGGAATCAGGCCACAGGTATTGGAAACCTAATTTATCTTCATTGAGAGAAGCGAAAATTCCTGCAGCAATATAAAATACATAATAAAGGTGTACCCGAGCTTTTAAGGTAAAGAAAATAATGAGATTATATAGTCCCATTATTAATAAAATACCATAGTATATTCCAAGCAACAAATATTCGGTCAATGAATATGAGACAAACCAACCAAGGGCTTTAATATGATAATCAAAACTTGAAAACAAGTTGGAATATACCCGAACATAAAAAACCCTGGTTTCGCCTTTCTTAGGCATTGGCAGATTCAATACAAGATTCTTATGATTATGATATCTTTGTGAATATAAAATTTGTTCTCCTGTCTCCTGCTTAATTATAGTCCCATTCTCATCTGCATAATACAATTGCATGTTTGAGGTATTGAGACTGAAAGATTCGAATATGAAGTGCCTGTCAAAATCAGAATAATTTCTGATAATAATTTTTATCCAGTATGCTGATCCGGTATTTTCATTAAAAGGAAATGGTTTGTCATTTACTCTGAACTGCTTTTTTAGCTCATCTTTTAAAAGAATATCTTCGATAGTAAGAAGAGTGGAAGTATCTTCAAATATTTCCATATAGCTGCCGCTAAGAACATATTCTTCATTTTTTACACCATAAACATTTAAAGTATCCCCTGCTAAAGATTGGTAACCGGAGAAAAAAGTTATTGCGCAGACAGAAACTAGAAATAATATATGAGCAAATTTATTCATTCAGAATTGGTATTATATGACATGGTATAATACGGATTAATGAGCAATTGGATAAATTATTATTCTAACATTCGATTTTAGCACGAAAGCCTCAAAATGATAATCGATTAGTGCCCTGCAGATACTTTACTTCCATAGTAATTTCCTAATCCTATTATAATTGTTGAGAAAATCACCACCATAATTCCAAATCTTACTAACTGCATAGTTTTGTTGCTGGACCCCTTCCATTCCTTATAATATAGTCCCCACAAATTGCTGAAAATGATAATAAAAGCCATGTGGAGTGTCCAGCTTGCATAATCATATTTTCCCATTTTACTTGATCCCATGCCATAAAACATAAATTGTAAATACCATATTATTCCTGCAACCGCAGAAAAAAGGTAATTTTTTAATAGCGGAGTTGATCTATCGTAATAATTTTGAAGAGAATTATTTTTGATATTAAGGGCAAGGCACCAGATAAAATTAATTGTAAAACCACCAGCCAAAATAACTATCAGTACAGGGCTGTTTTGCCACAGAGGATCTGTGCCATATTGCATTGCGAGATTTGCAATTGGTTTACCGGCAGAAAATCCGAATGCCATACATGCACTTAGTATACCTGAAAAAACAGCTACTGCAAGTCCCTTAAAAAGATTAAATTCCGTAATTGCCTCCTTTTTCATACTTTCCGGCATTTCCTTTTCCTTGGAGATACCGGCCCAACCACAAACTGCAATACCCAGAACACAAACTACAACTCCTGCAAAAATTGTAATTCCTGATATCTCTTTCATGAAGCTGAAAAAGCTGCCGTCATAAATAGGAGGAATTAAAGTTCCGAATACAGAGCAGAAACCTAAGGCTATGGCCATACCTAAGGAAACTCCAAGAAATCTCATTGTTAAACCAAAAGTAAGACCGCCTACTCCCCAAAGAATTCCCATAAAATAAGTCCAAAGAATATCTGACATTTCAGCACCGGCAAGAATTTGAAACAGATTTGGTACCGTAAGCAATGCAACTATCCAGGGAGCCGCTATCCATGAAAAAACACCACCTGCAATCCAATAACTTTCCCAGGACCATAGCCTCACCTTTTTATAAGGTATGTAAAAACTTCCGGCCGCCAAACCTCCTATCAAATGCAAAATTATGCCCAGTATTACCATTATTACTTAATATTTATAGTGAGTTTCTGCTTATTACTGTAAATGGATTTTCCCAATCTCCTTTTAATTTATTCAAAGTCATTTGTGCAGCTATTTCTCCCATTTTGCTGAAGTCGGTTGAAATCACTGTAATGCCATCACATAAAATTTCTTTTACCGGATCTTCATTATAGGAGATAACACCAACATCTTTTCCCAACCTCAACCCTTTGGTTTTTACATTTTTCAACAGACGAACCAAATCTGTATCATCCAGGATAATATATGCTGCTCCCTCCTGAATTTCGTTATTGTTTATGTGTGTTTTGATTTCGAAACTTCGTTGGAATTCTGAACAATAATTTTGAAAACCTGACACAATTTCTTTAGGATAGCCTATTTCAGGTCTGATAAGTATAAGTTTCGAGTATTTACTGATCTTATCATCAAGACAGATTAAAGCATTATGGATGTTTTTCTCAAAATCCTGATAAACAGATTGATATTTAAAATATTTCTGGTTGTTGTCGAGAAGTATCAGTTTGTTCTTTGGTATTCTTTCCAGGATCTCATTGTAATTGGCCGGAGGTGTGTCAAACTGTGAAATAATGACGAAATAATTGTAGTTGCCAAGATTTTCATTTATAAGTGTTTCAAATCTTTCTGCGTTATTTTTGTAAATAAAGAGATCCACATTTCCTTTATTACCTATTGTATTTACAAAAGCATCAAAAATTATCTTTTTATAATTGCTTAGTTTGTTAAAGAGAAGAAACACATTGATTTTTTGCAATCCGTGGGTCTTACAGATGAAGTACCCCTTCCCTGGAATAGAAGTAATAATTCCCCTCTCCTTTAACTCCTGATAAGCTTTTTCGACAGTATCCCGGGATAAATAATATTCTTCGCTAAGCTCATTAATTGAGGGAAGTTGATCATTTAACACCAATCCTCCCGTTTCAATGTCATTGATCACAGAATTTACAATCTGCTTATACTTTGGTGTTTTGGATTTATGCTCAATATTTAAAAGGAGCATTTTCTGTTCTTTAGTGATACATCTCATAATAGTAGTAGTTTGTGTGTGCAAAAAAAACGTTCTAAAACACCGTGCATAACCTGAATAAATTAAAGATCGGAGAAGAAACTTGTGAAGTCAAGCAAAATGGAGAAAAAATTTTCAGCTAATACACTGATATTCAGATGATTAAATCACATTTATAGGCGCAATAACAGCAATGGAAAACAAAGAAAAATCCAGCATTTATATGAGTACTAATCCGTTACAAAAACCATTGAATTTTGAACTAGGCGCAACTCCAACACAGAAAATTATTTATATAATTTCTTCAATACATTACAATTTCTTTATGACTGGTAAAGGAAAAGGAACTTTGCAGGACTAAAAGAAGTCAAATCAACTTCCCGAATTGTAAACAGAAAAATTATTAAACCGTAAGCTATGATAATAATCTGGTGCCAAATATTTCTCTGATTACTATTTCAGTATGGTTTTCAGGTTTAACTATTATCATAGGTTTAATCAGATTATTGTTCTTTTTATTAATAATCTGTGAGCCGCAAAATGGATCATATTTGAAAAAATAAGCCTAAATGTGTTATGTGCTTTGTATTTGTCACTATTGCCACAAGGATATTTTCTATAGCTCTTTAAAAAATTCACAAGAATCCGGCCGAAGAAAGGAGAATTTTTAGGATCTGAAAATTTGGTTTAGAAAATCTAACCAATAGATTACATATATCTGAACATCAACAACTTGACGTGGATTAATTGTTTATAAAAACGAAAAAAGAATATGAAAATTGGTATCAACTACAGCTTCTAATATGAGAAAATCCTTTTCTGTCTTCCACTACAATATATATTGACTAAAGGACTAAATTATTAAACCCATGAGCAAATCACTACAAAATCTAAGACTTTTACTGTTAGCACTGATAATTTTTGCTTCAGGTAAAAGCAAGGCCTTAACCATTAAAGACTCCACAGTCTTTGGCAAACCTGTTTATGTTGTCGACTGGAAAGATCATTTAGGAAAACCCAGAAAGGCAGCAATAGTAAAGGACAATTTTCAGGCATCGACAGGTGTAATTGTATATATAAGGTATTATGATGGCAATACTCCCGTAAACATTACTTCTCCGACACCTTATGATGATGTAAACAACGGGAAACCATGGAATGTAGGATTCGGATGTACTGTTCATCACGGATCACCTTCGGATGGAGCCTACCATAATGGTGGCTCGTTGACATTGACTTATCAAGGGACACATCATGCGGTGTTCACATGGATACAAACATTGGACGGAGCTGTCGAAACAGTTGTGTACACATTTATGGACGGATTGGATTACTTCCAATGGCAGGAAACAGTGGATGGAAGAGCAGGGACTAAATTTGCGGACTCCAGAGGGCCTTACTGTACCATGCAGTGGGATGGAATTGATTTTAGTGCAGTTGATGGGCAGGAATATGGGGCTGAAAAATATTTCAGCCAGCCTACCTACAATGGCCCCTGGACATTAAATGGCACTTGTGATATTCCCTTTGTCCGTCAATGGGACAATAACCGTGAAGTAGGCTATGTCCAAACACAGACTTTCACCCAGCAACTTGCAGGCGTTCCCAACTGGAGCGGCAGTTGGAATCTGCCCGCAAGTGGTAGTTCAGTTCAGGATGCAGACGTATGGAAATTTGATTATCAAATGAATTTCTATGATAAAGCAAAAAAAATTACCTGGGGTATGCCATTGGGCTATATGCAGGGAAGTGCTTCCGCAGGCGGCAAAAACGGATGGGGGCAATACTCTCTTTCTATAATTTTCGATAATAAAACAGATAACGGAGTAATGAGATTGAGGGATGAAAACAGAATCATTCATAACGGTAATGTTGCCCTTTCTGCCACTAAAGGTAGCATTGTAACTTCCGGGCCGGTAGGTACTGCTAATCCAGCCACCCAAACATTATCACCTGCAGGATTTGATCATAACTATCGAACCTGGTGGATACAGGCAAACGCAGGGGGTGAAGCAGAAGTTACACTAAATGTGAATTCAGGATCATTAAAGCATCCGACATTCAGAATTAAATCAATGAACGGAGCACCTACTTCTGTTAAATTAAATGGAACAACATTACTATCCAATGTTGATTATTACGCAAGTTTCAACTCATCTACAGGTGAAGTATGGCTGACACTATTAAAAAATGTATCCGGAACTAATAGTTTAAATGTTGTAAGTGTTAATACAGGTATCGTTGTCTCTTCTTTTTCAGTAACTCCTGAATCAGTAATCAATAATGTTACAAACTATCTTACTTTTGAAGCAGAGGCCAGTGATAATGGCAACTTAACAAGTGTAAAGTTGGACCTTTCTTCAATAGGAGGAGGCTCTTCTGTAAACATGAATACCTCAGGCGGAAATACTTACACCCTGGAATACACACTTCCGGTCGGGGCATCGACAGGCAGCAAAGCCATTCATCTCACTGTAACAGACAACGACGGATTTACTGCAAGTCAGACTATATACCTGAATATTAATCCAAGCATAGAATATTTAAACATTTACACAGATGCGTCTTCCATTGTAAACGGAACCTGGAATTCTAATGGAACATTGTCAGAACAAAATGGCACATCTGCTTTTGAAGGTTCTAAAGATTATTTATTCAACTTTAATGTTGCAGCCTGGTATGCAGGATTTGGATTGAACATTTCAAACTGGAGCGATGCAAATGCAAAAAATTTTTCCGGCTTTCCTACACTTGAAATAAGCTATTCCGGACCTACCACTACCGGAGCGGGAATAGGAATCACACTTGCGGGCCCTGGCTCGACCCAGTCCTCATTAAAAAATTTACCTGCAACTGCATCTTATACAACTGTAGCCATCCCTCTTACTGATTTTGGAAATTTCGATTTGACAAAAATTACAGGAATTAACATAGGAATTACCGGAATAGAAACTGGTACCGGAACATTAAGAATTGATAATATCCGTTTATCCAGACCTGTAGTAGTATCTTCATCAACCTTTAGTACAAATACAGGATCTTCATTATCAGGAGAAGAATTAAGTATTTACCCAAATCCTATGAACGGTCAATGCTATCTTAATTTAAAGTCTGAAACCGGCACCATAGAAGTCTTAATACGCAATGAGCTCGGAATATTAATCAAACAACTTCAAATATCATCTGACAATAGCAGTAACATTCTGATCGACTTGAAAGATCAACACGATGGTGTTTATTTTACTGAAATAAGGACAGTAAAAGAAAGTAAAATCATAAAGCTTATTAAGCAATAATTAGTAAATACAAATATTTAGCTGGCTGATTAAATTTATCATTGGTTTATGAATGATATAATTTAGTCAGCCTCTTTTTTTTAAATAAATCTGAAAAAATCATTTGTAAAACAAATCCCGCCAAAAGACAAATGTTTATGTATGTGACATTTAACATGTAACTAAACTTAAAATTCATTAATAAAAATAAAGCAATTTCAGCCATCACTTTTAACTAAAAATCGAAAAGTAAGATCACCAAACAAAGGTTTTATTTATCTATACATAAAGCTGTATACAACCTTTAAAGTAGTAGCTCTATGAGAAAAATATTGGTAATTATTATTACATTTTGCATTACATATTCAACTGTACTTGCACAAGTCTCTCCATTCAATATTCCACCCAAATGGTATTTCGGGCAACGTGCCGGTCTTGATTTCACAAGCGGATCGCCGGCATTTTTACCCGGAGGACAAACAAATGGGGCAGGACATGAAGGGAATTCAAATGTTTGTGACCCTGACGGAAATATAGTTTTTTATACTGATAATTACAGACTTTATGACGCAAGTCATAGCATGATACAATTGCTTCGTGGAGCAACTTCTTCTACCCAGGGGAGTGTTTCCATACCAGATCCTGCAGATCCTGCTAATAGATTTTACCTCTTCACTGCAAATGTAGATCCGGGTGGAGGAGGAGAAAGAGATGCTACCAATACCAATATGGGCATACACTATTACCATATTCAAAAATCAGGAGCCGGAATAACTGTACTTGCAGGACCGGTAAGAATAGCGAACCATAATGAGGTAACCGAACAAATATGTGCAGGAACTGACTACAACGGAAATTATTGGATCGTATCTCATGAAGGAGGCAGATATTCCGGAGGAATGAACAGAATTTATTCATGGAAAGTAACTTCATCCGGAGTTGGAAGCAGAGTAACAAGCTCAATAACCGGGACTACAGGTAACAATGCGTACTTAGGGTCAATGAAAATAAACAAATGTCAGACCAAGCTTGGCATAGCTCATTTCGTTGGAACAGGTCAGGGGTCTGTGGAAGTATATAATTGGGATGCAAACTCTGGCATGGTTACAGGTCTGGCTCAAAGGATTCCAAGCCTTCCTGCAATGTATGGTTGCGAATTTTCTCCCGATGGAAACATATTTTATTATACTGCACTTTCAGATAACAGGTTGTATCAACTTGATCTTACAACCGGCACAGTATACACTGATGCCTCATGGACCAGCTCAAACAATATGAATGAAATGGGAACATTGCAGTTAGGACCTGACGATAAAATTTATGTGACCAACGTTAGTAATTTTGGACTACCATGTTATATAGGAGTCATTAACAACCCTAATGTTGTCGGCGCCGGGTGCAATTATAACAAAACAGGATTTCTGCTGAATGGAAGTGTAGCCCCTAATTACTACCCGAATATCTTCCGGGGAATTTCGAATATGGCATGGATGAACCCCAACTTACCGTCAATAACAAATAATAACTGCCCGCAGGTACAGTTTGCTTTTAACTTTAACAACTATTTTAAAAATCCTGTTACTGTTGTCCCTGCATCAATAGAATGGGACTTTGGAGATGGTGGAGGATATCAATCCGGTCTGGGAGCATCACCAACACATGAATATACTTCTACCGGAAATTATACCGTAAACTTGCGACTAAGGGATCAAACTTGTAATGTACAATGGACTACTTCTGCTAACGTAAACATTGGATGCACACTTCCTGTTACATGGCTGGACATAAATACAATTAAGGAAGGAAATAAAATTATCATAGAATGGTCAACCTTATCTGAAACAGACAACAATCATTTTATAATTGAAAAATCAGAAGACGGGATAAACTTCTATCCGATCGCCAAGTTGAATAGCAACAAAAAAAGCACGACAGGATCAAACTATCACTATCCTGATTTAAATCCGACCGAAGGATTAAATTTTTACAAAATCAGACAAGTAGATATAAATGGAAATAACAGCGAAAGCAAAACTGTTTTCATAAACTATTCAGAAGATAATATTCATGTATTTCCCAATCCTTCCCAGTCAGACTTTACAATTTACTTTCCAAACTCAGGCAATGTAATTTTTCAGATATATGATATTACAGGAAAAAAAATAGTGGAAACAGAAGTAACAGCCCAACGTGAAACAAAGATTGGAAGTGAACTATCTGATGGTATTTATACACTTAAAACAGTAACAGAAGGAAAAGTATATACGCAGAAATTAGTTAAAAACAAATAACAAAACCCGGTTTGCAAGTTGCTCTCTTTTGGAATTCAATTTCCAGGAGAGCATTTTTTTAAAGGCACACTATTGAAACCTGTTAAAAAACAATTTGCTCCCAGGTAACAAACTTATTCTTCTTTTCCAAGGCAATCATCTTATCTACAATTTTGGACTTAAATTGAGAAGCAGACACTACACTTATACCAGACAAATCCGAAATCTCTTCAAGTCTTACTTTACCCTTTCTTTTGTGAATAAGATATACAAGATATAATGCTTTGTAAACAGGAAATTTAATACCATGTAATAATGTACCTGAAGTTACTGATTCAGGATAACCACACCTGCTGCATTTTCTAATAAGAGAATTGTCAGGCTCTTTACATTTGGTATAGCCGCATTTCTTGCACCTGTAACCAGAAACCCATTTAACTTCATCAAGAAACCTGAGACATGTTATGTCATCTTTAAAAATAGTTGTAAAAACATCGAAACCTACTTCATTTCCTGTAATCCTCTGAAGCAATTCATGTTGAACATTCTTTTTCAATTCCCAATTATCCAAATCAAGCTTTATATTCATTTTATTAGCCTGATCTATCAATGATTGAAGTTTATAATTAGATATTTCAAGTTCTTCAGTTTTGCTTTTTAACTCGAAAGTTCTTTCATTTACCTTCTCCTCAAGCTCTCTGTTTACTTTTTCCTGAAGCAACTGTTTCTCCTTCAATTCCTGATTCAAAGTATTTTGAAGTTTCCTGTTTTCCTCAAGTTCTTTTATCACCTCATGCTGTGCTGATACTTTTTCCTTTTGTATAATCTTAATTCTATCTGCAATGGCAAGAGAAAACAATATTGCCTCTGCAACTAAACTATAATTTAATATATACACCGTAAACAATGTTCCGGGCAACCATCCTTCGGCACGTACCTGAATAAGAATGATACTGGTCATAATTAATCCTGACCCCAACATGAAAAACCTTGAATATTTATAACCTTTATAAAAAAGCAATATGGAAGAAATAAAAACAACCACAAATGGCATTATATAAAATACTCGAAGTAACAGCTCTATTGAATAATAAAAATTTAAAAAAAATCCCAGCACATAAATTACAAACAATGCCCACACAAGCTTATACACTACTTTTATACGCTTTCTTAATTTAAGAAATTCTGATGCATATAATAACAGAGAAAATAACAGGAGGAATGGGGCAACATAATAAGCAAGTAAAGGATTTAGCTCCGGAGATTCCGGCCATAAATATTGAAATCCAAGCTTATCTTCATTCAGCGACATCAAAATTCCTGATAAAATATAAAAAATATAAAGAAGGTAAATTTGAGATCTGATACTTACATAAAGAATAAAATTATACAGGCACATTATTACAAGCATGCCGTAAAAAATTCCGAGAAGCAGGTACTCGTTTACAGAATAATAGGTAAAAAAGTGATTGGATTTTATCCTGTAATTAAAGTCAGTGTACAATTCCGAATTTATTTTAATAATAAATGTTCTGCTACAACCAACTTCAGGCATCGGAATGTCAAAAATCAGATTTTTATGCTTATAATCTCTGTTGGGATAAGTAGTGAGGCCTCCGGTTTTCTGAAGATATATGCTATCCTCTGATTTATAATACAAGGTCATTGCGCTGGTATGGAGATAATAATTTTCCAGAACAAAATGTGAAAATGGAGTTGCCGTATTTTTTACAGTAAACTTTATCCAGTAAGTTGCTTTTCTGTTCCTGTTAAAATTAAAATCGGCCGGAGAAAACAAGTAATTTTTTGAAAACAGCTGATGTATACTATACTCTGACGTTGTATCTTCAAAAATCTCCAGGTATTTATTTTCGATTACAAAGCTTTTGGAAATATCTCTTAAGTCTAGTGTATCAGCCCCTTTACTTAAAAATGGTGTCAGAAAAAATAGAAGACATATAAATCTTGTTAAACTCATACAGGAAGGCTGATAAACAATTTTGAACCTGAATTCAATTACGAAAATTCTTCCCTTCGGTTTATTCTAAAGAATAATATAAACCATTCCGGATTCAGCATTTCGCCAAATCCGAAATGGTAATAAAAATTACAACTTAATCATTTTTCTACTCAGCACACCAGAAGCAGATTTTAACATTAAAGTATATGTTCCTGCAGGAAGATTATCTGTAATTAATTGCAAATAAGATCCTTGTCCGGTCATACTTAAAACAGTTGCACCCAATGAGTTAATCAAGTGAATTTGATACTGTTCAGAAGGCATTTTAGAAAGGTCCAGCTGAAGCATTCCAGAAAAAGGATTAGGATACAGACTTATCATATCTTCTGATATTGTTGGAGTTGAACTAACTACATTTAGTTTTACCAGAGTAACGTCATCAACTTTAATCAATCCTGATCCCGTTTCAGTGGTAGGACTAGCTGAGATATTTAATCCGGTAATTTTACTCAGATCTATTGAGCCGAATTCAGATAAAGCAATTTTTACTTTTGAATATGTTTCAGAAGCCGGAAGTGTAACTGTCCCACTTGCGACGTTTCCATCTCCTACCAATTGTACTACTACAGAAGCGCCATTACTACTACTGTATGCAATTAAAAGTGAGTCATAACCTGCAGCATTTACGGGAGCTGAACCACCCCAATTATCGAAGTTCCATCCAAATCCTGCCCACCATCCTGAAGCTGTATATGTAAATTCATAATATTTATTTCCTTCATAAGCAGATCCTGATTTTTCAGTCAATGTTCCACCACCTGCCCATTTATCAACAATCTTCGTGGAAGCGTCTGTATATATATCAATAACACTTCTGGGGCTGCTTACCTGAATTGTAATCTCCGCTGTTTTAGTATTTCCATTGTTATCCGTTACTGTAACACTTACAGTTTTTGTACCGGTTGCAAGACCGGAAGTAACATTGTAACTGTATAGATAATTGTTTGAGGAACCAGCAGACATATCTACAGAAGATGGACCACCTAAGGCAGAAAGATTAAGTTTTACAGAAGTAATTGACCCGTCATCAGTTGCGTTTACCGTAAAGTTAACTTCTGTTGTAGATGCATTGCTGATTGAAGAGGGATTAGCAGATGCTGAATTTATTATCAAACCAGTGTTATTTGCATCCGCTACTTTTAAATTTACAGAACCTGTAAAATTTCTTTTAACAGTAATCCACACTTCAGATTTTGATGCATAATACGAAGCATAGAAATCTGTTCCTGCAACAAGAGTTGTGTTATTAAATTTTACACTTGAAGGTAGACCTGTCATGCCTTTTACTCTGAATGTTGGATTTTGTAATACACTTCCTCCGTTAACATTCATATTTAAATCCAAATTTCCAGTTCCGTCTGCTACCACCCACCAGGTTCTGTAATTATGGTCATAACCCGCAGGAGATAAAGTTTGAGTGGCAGGATTAACTGTTCCTACAGGACCTGCGGTAACCACACTACCTGCTACTGCAGTTAAAATCACACTGCCGTTGTGAATTGCTCTGTTTTCATCTCTAACCCTTAGTACACCGCCAGTATTTTTTCCATCAAGAATTACTGAAAGAGAATATTGCCCCCATTTATTTTTTGTTCCGGCGGAAGCATCTCCTTTAAGCCATCCATAAGGAAGACCCCAGGTAATTTTTTTTGCTTTATCATAAAAGTTCATCTGATAATCAAACTTCCACACATCTTCATCCGCAACTGTAGAACCGCTGGTTCCAAGGTTAAGGCTCCCCCCCCAAGTGGGGTTACCTGCTAGCTGCTGATCAAAAGTTTGTGTTTGAACATACCCGATTTCTCTGTTATTATCCCATTGACGAACATATGGAATATCAACATTCCCATCTAATGTCCATGCACCATTGTAACTTGGTTGACTGAAATATCTTTTTGCTGCATACTCCTGGCCTTCAACCTGACTAAAATCAACTCCATCCCAGTTCATAGTACAATATGGACCTCTTGAATCACCATTAAGTGTTCCATTGGTAGCATCTGTTGTATTTTGCCATTGGAAATAATCCTGGCCATCCATAAATGTATATGTAACTGTAATTACAGCACCTCCTATTGTTTGAGTCCAATTAAATACTGCATGATGAGGTCCTTGAAAAACCAAAGAAAGTACATGCCCGCTGGTTGCTCGATGCTGATTGGGGGTAGGATTGACATGGTGAACTGTAGTACCAAAGCCACCGTTAATTGCACCTCCATCAATGAAAGGTGTTGTTACTGTTACCTTAGTGTTACCATCATAATACTGCATATACTGTGTTATCCCTACATAGTCCTGATGGCTGTCTTTAACCAAACAAAATTTTCTTGGTTTGCCATAGTTATCCAGCCAATCAATTACATATACATTCCTGCCATATACAACAGAATCTTTTATGCTCAAGGCATAAGAAATTCCTGACATAAAAAATAACACAACTGCAATTGACAGTTTGAAAAATAGTTTACCCGAACTTTCAGGTCTTACTTTAATAATGTGCTTCTTCATAATACTTTTTTTAATTATTTCCAGGAAAATATCCATTCAAAAATCTTTTGAAAATTTCGCCACCATATCTTGCTAAAATTTCTGTGTAACTAACAGGCTTTTCCGGTCAAAACTTAAAGCAAAACTCCAGCTTTACTCTACTTAAGGAATTAATGTTTCTCTCCGGCTACAACCCACATTTAAAGCAAAATTTCAGGCAGTTTGGAAATTCCTTCAAAAACATGTTTGATTTAAACCTGAATGAATTTAGACAATTAAAAGCAGCAGGGCATCCTGCCGCATCCTGTATCATAATGCGGGATAGTTAGGGTATCCCCAGCTCCCGAAAATTATGAATTAATAAAAACGACAAAATTTATTATAGGAAACTGTAGTACAGGCTGTTGTTATGAAAGTTTGCTTTAAAAAAACTAAACATTTATACCAACAGAAACAATTGGGAATGGCCGATTTTTTGAAATAATATTGAAGAATTTCTTTTAATAGCTTATCTATTTCCTGAACGCAACATTTATTCAGGAGAGGATATGAACTACAATTTCAGAATTTTGAAATGGACAATCAGAACTGCAGCAATTCTGATTTTTTCTGCAATCACTAACCCCATCTACTCTCAGGTTCCTGCAAACATTAATAGCGGGAACCCAAGTTACCCTTTTCCACAATTTAAAGGATATACAGGCGGAGCAAAAAATCTGGCTCATGAAAATCCGGTTGGTGTTCCTCACGCAGAAATGGAACAAAGAATAAGAGATGCATATACACATCTCTGTAACTCTATGTCTTACCAGATTTATGACAATGGAACCTGGGGACCTGTTACAGTGGCAGGAGTAAAATATATTTCACCTAATCATAACCCTCCTTCCAGAGATATAGGTCACTGCTACTGTGTAGAAGGAGATGGTTATTACCTGCTTGCAGCTGCATATATGGCTGACAAGCCTACTTTTGATGGCTATTATATGTGGATTCATGATCGCCAGTTTCAAAAAACACGAAGGTTTATTGATTGTGTTGTAAATAATCCCGGATACTATGGGAATGCCGGACTATCAGGAGCAGGAAGTACCTATGCGGGAGATATAAATCAGGCCAATGTCAGAGGGGGAGGACTTGCAGGAGGATCGCCATTAGATGGATCGGAAGATGTTGCGCTTGCTTTACTTATGGCATGGAAGCAATGGGGGGATGACGGAGTAATTTGTATTGACCCATGTACCGGCAGTCCGGTAACCTATAAAGATGAAGCATTAAAATATATTAAAGCACAGGTTGAATTGACTCCAAAGGTATATGGAGCTATTACTAAATATGTACCGGGTGTTATAGGCCTGGACGGTTACAGAAAATCAGGAGATGTAAGCAAAGAAATGACGGCTTGGGGAAACACAGGTGCATGGATGGGATTGATACCTGATAATCCCGGCCCTGCCACTTGCGGAGATTGCGAAGGTATATATAATGGATATGCTGATTATGCAGCCTCAGGATATTTCAGAAGTTTTGCAGATGTATTGGAAGCCGAAGGTGAGCCATCCTGGTACATAAACCAATACAGAAGAGGAGAAGCTTCTGATGATTGGATAATGGGACAAGCATATAACCAGGGACTTATTCCGTGGGCAGGACTTCAGAAAATCAATGAGGCAGGTGCAGCAACTACAGTGGAATTCGGAAACATGGTAGAAGGAGAAGATTTCAGATATGGATGGAGAACAATATTAAATTACCTGTGGAATGGCACTCCTTCATATACATGGGATCCTGCTTCGCATAATTACGTTCCCGGCACGAATAGTTACGAGTATAATATGGCTCTCAGGTTTGCCAACTTTATAAAAAATCCTCAATCTCCTCCTTACAATAATCCCCCTGAAACCATTCAGGGAATGGACTATTGCGGACCTGCAACAGGTTTAAATCATTACGCAAAAGACGGTACCAATCTTACCAGGCCGGGAGGAGGAAGGTATTGGCCACTTGCATGGATACATGGCACCGGCTCTCCTGCTGCAGTAGTTTCCCAAGACTTTGACCTTATGGCTCAAATGTTCAGAGAAGCAGTATTAAAATTTGATGTAGCCAACGATCAAAGAGGATCAGGGCAAAGATATGCAGACGCAAAGCCTATGTACTTCCACGAGTGGTTCAGACTCCTTGGAATGCTTGTACTTACAGGAAACTTTCCTGACCCCCTTGATGTAAATCCTGCACTTGCTAACATGAAAGTTTATAAGTCTGTAAATAAAACATACGCCGCTCCCGGAGATACCATTACTTTTACTATTTCATACAGGAATTATGCAAAAGCTACCGCCAACAATGTTACAATTACAGATGCTTTACCTTCCGGATCAGCATTTATTAATGCAAGCAATGGAGGAACATTTTCAGGAGGAACAGTAACATGGAATCTTGGAAATGTACCTGGTTATACAACCGGAAATCTTGCTGCCACCACCGGCTCTGTCACGTTACGGGTACTAGTTACCTCTGCTGCATCGGGAAGAATTTGCAATACTGCAACAATATCATGCAGTAACGGAAGCGGCTGGACAAGCAACGAATATCCGAATAATATCACGGATGTAATGGAAAGAAATTGTGTAGATATTATCAACGACAATCCATTGACGATAAAAAAGACTGCTTCCAAATCTATAGTGATGGCAGGTGATACAATTTCTTATACCATTGTAGTTAAAAATAAACCTGTACCATTTTTAAACGGAGGAAGACCCGGAGTAAGACTAACTTTCGGGTATAGCGGAGCTACTGCGTCTTCTTCAATCGCAAAATTCGGTTACAGAATTTATCATGGCGCACATGAACCAATTATTAACTATAAAAACTACAGAGTATCTTACTTCGGAAATAAACCAGGCCCTCCTGCTTATACAATAACTACAGTAGGAAATTTCGGTTGCACTCCGGCGCCTACGCTTTCAAGCCAATCATTACCTGAAGGCACAGGATGGAACCACAGACTGAAACTGACTTTCCCGGACCAAAAAGTGGCCCCTACCCTTTTTGTCTCATTTGCATGGGGCGATGCAGATATTATTCATGAAGGAGCATTAGTGCCGCATAGAGTAATGTATGATGTCAACGCAGGATTTTCAGCTAATTGGACCAACGACTGGTCTTATGAACCAGGACTAAATATGATTACTCCTTTTACGGCCAATGACCCATACTTTCCTTTTGCAAATGACTGGACAGATCCTTTAAGCCCAAACCAGCCTGTTACAAAATATATTCCTTACAATTGCTCTAATAATGTTGTACGAACTGTAAACAAGCAGCTGGTAGAAGAATGGGACGGGTATACATGGAGGAGAGTAGCAGGAACAGCGCCACTTAGTGGAAGAGAATTGAACAATATAATTACCAGGGACACTTTACCTTCTGAAGTAACATTTGTAAACTTTTTTCCAGGATTTCCTGTCGGAACAATTTCCGGTAATGTTATTACCTGGCCTGCCATCTCAACTCTTGCAATAGGAGATTCAATTGTGTACAAATTTTGGGTAAAAGTAAACGATCCTTCAAGTTTTGGCTGTCCTTCAGACCCAAATCCTTCTTCATTTACAAACCGTGCAAGTGCAAAAGCAGACAGAGAGCAATTAGCATTATCTTCTGCAACAACTTTAGTTAGCTGTACACCGGTAACAGTAGTTTCTCCAAGCATGACCAAAACAGCAGACAAAAGCGCTTACAGTACCGGTGAACCAATAACGTATACCATAAAATATAAAAATCTTGACGGGACTGTTGTTAATCAATCTGCTTCTGCAGGCACCTTAAATAATACATTATGGAATGCGGTAATAGGAAGCAAAATGAATTCTGATGCAACCGGAATTGCAATGAACAGCGGCTGGACAAATCGTGCAATGGTTCACACCCATTCTCATGGAACCAATGGAACAATCAGAGGCACATTAAATATTCCTCAGTATTCGAATATATATGCAGTTATACTAAGACACAATGGAAGTACATGGACGGAAGTTCGTTTCAGCGTACAATATTCCACAGTAGATTTAAAAATTTATAATATGCCCGCCGGTGTAAGATTAGATAGTATTCCTTTGCCCAAGCATGCAGGCCATCCTGCAGGAGATTTTGATTTCCAAATACAATTAAATAACGGTAATATGAACCTTTGGATCAAAGATCCTTCTGCTACCTTTTCAACTTTCCCTCAGGCCATAGTTGCAGGAATACCTGTTCAGGCAGGGTATGCAGGAATAAGGGCACTTTCAAGTTCAACAGCAGCTTACCTAAAAAGCTGGTACACACACCTTGATTCGGATTTTAATCTGCAAATGACTGATCCTATACCATCGCAAATTACATATGTTGCTGCGTCAAATGCTGTCCACAATGCAGTAAGTTATACAGGAAGTAATTTGTCAGGCACAGTTACATGGCAAACTATTCCGGGTCCAGTATTAGCGAATGAAGAAATTACATTTGTTTGGAATGGAATTGTAAACAACTGTGTAAGCACAATCAAAAACACTGCATATGCAAAAATTCAGGGAGTAAACCCGGATCCCGCAGGAGAAGTAATTGTTAATTGCAACTCCACAACTCCTGTCACGTTTTTATACTTTTCAGGAAAACCCGAAAGTAAAAATGCTCTACTATCGTGGGCAACTACTAAAGAAAAGAACAATAGCCATTTTGTCATTGAGAAATCAACAGATGGAATAAATTTTTACTCCATAGGAAAAGTAAAAGGAAAAGGAAGTGCCAGTGAAAAAAACGAGTATCAATTTATTGACAAAGAAGTTTCAGAAGATATAATTTATTACCGGTTAATTCAAACAGATTTCGACGGAACTGAAACAAAGACCAACACTATTGTAATAAATTTTAGTCATGAGGAAAAGATTACTTTATATCCCAATCCGTACAATACTGCGGCATACATAAAAGTAATATCCCCTTTTGAACAAAATATCTATATCAGAATTGAATCAGTTTCAGGAGAGTTAGTTAGTGACCTAGAAAAGCGCAGCAATGACACCATTCAGCTGGGAGAAGGTCTTGCAGAAGGTATGTATTTAGTAAAAGTATTCACCAATTCTTCAGTTAAAACATTCAAGTTGGTAAAAAAATAAATAATTATGCTAAAAAATATGAGAAAAATAATGGTTGTGGGCAGTAAGAAATAGAAGGAACACTTGCATTTTAAAATTCTATATCCCTGATTATTCCGGAATTCAAGAAATCTTTTATTGAAATTTGCTTACTTTGTGGTACTTCGTTTTAAAAGAAAACTTATCATTACATTTCGATATAATTTAAAACAATATCCATCACAGTATACTAAGAAAAGACCGAGCAACAATTGAAAATATTGTAGAAATAATATCAAAAATGTTTTAATATTATTTTTTATAAATAGCTGAAAATGAAAAATGCGAATAATATTATGCAAGAATCTGAACACCTTAACAAAATCATTAAGTTTCTTGCCAAAAGAGATTTTGCTTCTTTAGACAAAACTAACTTAAGGAAAATCGGTGTAGAGAAATTTGATATGCTGATTTTATTAGGAAACAGTAGTATTAAAGTGGCAGAAACTGCTGCAATAGCATTTCACGAAGGCCTTGCAAATAAAATATTAATTTCGGGAGGATATGGCCATTCCACCTATTTCTTATATAATAATATATTAAAACACCCTATCTATAAAAATATAAATATTAAAGATCTTTCTGAAGCGGAAATATTTCTCCAAATTCTTACTAAGCATTTTAATATTTCCAATGAAGACATTTTGCTTGAAAGTAATTCAACGAATTGTGGTTCAAATGCTATTGAAAGCTTGAAAATCCTAAGCAGCAATGACCTTCAACCCAAATCAATATTAATCATGCAGGATCCCATTCTGCAAAGACGAAGTGAGGCAAGTTTCAGAAAGGTTTTTGGAGGCAATTTTGAATTCTACAGTTATGCAAGCTTTATTCCTTTAGTTCAGGGCAATCATGAGATACTGGAATATTGTGATGAATCATGTCTTCAGTTTTGTGATCTGGACAGATTGCTCTCTTTAGTAATGGGAGAAATTCCAAGACTAGCGGACAATGAGGATGGTTATGGACCAAGAGGAAGAAACTATATTATCCATGTAGATATTCCGCAAGATATTGTAGAATCATTTGAAAAACTAAAGATATCCAGAGAGAATTATATCAGAAGCTAATAAAACTAAATTTAATATCTATGTTCAAAAAAGTATTGTCATCCCTAGCTCTTATCTTGTCCTGCTTATGTTCCTACAGTCAAAATTCGGTAGTTGAAAAATACGGTCAATTATCTGTTAACGGAAATTATATTATAAGCCAATATGGAGACACTGTCCAGCTACGAGGCATGTCACTATTCTGGAGCCAATGGATGCCACAGTATTATACAGGATCAACAATAAAGTGGTTAAAGGAAGATTGGCAGTGCACAGTTGTCAGAGCAGCAATGGGTGTAGAAATGGGTGGTTATTGGGCAAATCCTGAAGAAGAAAGACAAAAAGTAACAAATGTGGTCAATGCTGCAATTCGCGCCGGCATATATGTAATTATAGACTATCATAGTCATGAAGCACATACAGACCCTGAATCAGCTAAAAGGTTTTTTGGAGATATGGCAAAAAAATATGGTAAATACCAAAATGTCCTTTACGAAATATTTAATGAACCTTTGCAAAATACATCCTGGTCTAAAGAAATAAAACCATACTCTGAAGAAGTGATCAAAGCAATCAGGGCACATGATCCTGATAATATTATCATTTGCGGAACAAGGCAATGGTCCCAATTGGTTTATGAAGCATCGAAGGATCCTATTAAAGACACCAATATTGCGTATACACTACATTATTATGCCGCCACTCATAAAAATTGGCTGAGAGAAGAAGCGAAAAAAGCGATGGGAAACGGAATTGCATTATTCGTTACTGAATTTGGCACCACCGAAGCTAGTGGAAACGGAAAAATTGATTATGAAGAAAGCAAGGCATGGTTTGATTTTCTTGATCAATATAAAATCAGTTGGTGTAATTGGTCGGTTTGTGACAAGGATGAAACTTCTGCCGCACTAAAGCCCGGAACATCCGGCTTTGGAAAATGGAGAGAAGATGAAATAACTCCATCAGGGAAATTTATCAGAGAGGAATTAAAGAAGAAAAATCCGGTATTCAAAAAGAAATAAAAAACGCCCGGGGCATTTCTGCCACCGGGCTATAAAAACAAACATAAAGCCATAATTAATTTTTATATAGTTTCATACTATATACTATTTCATCCGAGATCACCTTCAGGTGGTATATTCCAGAGGGCCAGTTTTCTCCTATAGATACCCCATCAAAAATGTCTCCCTCAAAAATTAATTTTCCCACAGCATCGGAAACATACCCATACGCATCATTCTCAGACATCCATGAAATCCTGAAATTATCTTCGGAAGGATTCGGATAAGCAATTATAGAATTTTGTTCATTAATAACAGTTACAACCTTGCTGAAACTTTCTGTTCCATTAAAATCTACCTGCTTAATTCTATAATACATTTTCCCATAAACCGATAATTGATCATAATATTTATAGCTTTTTACAGAATTGCTATTTCCAGATCCATCTAAGGAAGCTATTTCTTCAAACAACTCACCATCAAAAGATCTTTCTACCACAAAATATTTATTATTCAATTCAGAAGAAGTTCTCCAGCTAATGATTGATTTACCACTTTCATATTCCGCCATTATGTCCAACCAGGTTACAGGTAGGATGCAATCTATATTAATACTTCTGTTTATTGTCCAGGTATTGTTACATGTCTGGTCTTTGAATTTTAATCTGACATTAAAATTCCCTGCAGTTGAAAATGAATATTCAGGAGCAATGCCTAATCCGGATCTGAAACCTGATCCATCACCGAAGTCCCATTCTTCAGAACCGGGCAAAATGGTAACATCTTCATTGAAGTAAGATTTCATTTCATATGAGAAAGAGAAGTTAGGACACGATCCGCCTACAAACATATTTTTGTTAGGACTTAACCATGCAATGTTCGCTATTCCTCTGTCAATATTGGGAAACACATCAGGTCCCGGGTTTAATAAAAAACCCATTCCATCATAATTGCAACCTGCACCGGGAATATCAGGATTATTCACAACACCCAGATAAGAAGGGGTACTGCCGGCCGCTCCTGCATCATTACCATTTGTGACATAAACCTTATTATCAGGCCCTAGCTGCAAGGTGCCCATCCAGTTTACATTATTCATACTTCTCCAAGCAGCCTCTGAATAGACATCTCCGGTTTCAATATTAAGTTGATACATAATATTGTCTGAGTGAGAAGTAAAATATAAAATGTTGCCGTTGGGTGAAAACTCACATCCATATAAAGATGGGAAACCAGTTTTTCTTATTACCAGACCTGTTACTTTGCCGGTATTCATATCCCAATCATACACCTCAACCACTCCTGTGGAATATACTGCTCCTAATCTGTTTTGACATTTGTTAATTTTTAAAGAACCCTGCCACACACAATTTCCTGTTGTACCTGCCACAGAACTTATATTTCTTGTTCCGACACCTGAAGCAGTCACATGCCAGGAATATATATTTCGCATCTGCCAACCAGAAAAATCGCCGCCCTGATGTGCCACTATCCAGTAGTTTCCGTCACCATCAATTCCCGAAGTCAATTGTTCAGTTACTTCATTATATGTTGCAAGTTGTACCGGACCACCAATGATATTTATTCCTGTAGCAGTTTTTTCAATATGGTAATAATTTATTCCTAACTGTGCAGACGAAGCTACCCTTTGACCTCCCCCCCAAGGGTCAACATTTGCTGTAAAAAGATAGTATCTGGAGGTGTTGCCAGGATCAGGGATAGCAATGCCATTTTGAACCGATGAAGTACCACCTCTTACTATCTGTTTAAAGTTATGTACTCCATCATATAACTCATATCCATTGGAATAAAAAACAACATTTTTGTTTTTATCTACTATAGAAGTGCTTCCTTCCTGCGCCCATCCGGCTATCTTCCCGTCATTCAATACCAAAGGTATACCTCCTGAAGTAAAATCTAAACCTGCCTTCACACCAAAATACCATTTAGGAGAAAGACTTAACGGACTGACCTGAGCGTATCCGGAAGTAAAAAGATACATTGATATGCTGAATAAAAATAAAAACCTGCCCATACTTTGTGTGTTTGTTTTATAAAACAAATATATCAGCAGGCACTTAAGGTTTAAATAGGAACAAAAACTCATTCTTTCAGGACTAAATACCTATTTTTATAGGTAGTATTGCCCACGAAAAAAATATACTCTATTGAGGAATAAGGGAATAAAATTCTGATAAAAAAAGAAGGATTAATTCAATTATAAGATATTAAAATGGCAACCCTGAAGAAGTCAGGACTGCCATAGAATTTTTAAAGGACCTCTGTACTTAAATTTTCAATTGCAAATTTAAGCAGACCATTTTTACCTGTTATGTTCAATTTTTTTGCAATGTTCATTCTATGATTAAAAACTGTCTTTTCACTAATAAAAAGTTCGTCTGCGATTTCTTTGCTGGTTTTATATCTTGCAACCATGTGTAACACCTTTGTTTCTGTAGGAGTCAACAATTCCAAATCCTTCAGTTCACCTTCCGGTTTAGATTTTGAATTCTTCTTCAACAAAAACGCAGACATTTCCGGACTAATATAAGGATGACCATCTACCACCGCCTGAATAGCATGCATAATATCAGTAACAGCATTCTCCTTGAGAACATATCCTAACACTCCAATATCCAATGCTTTTAAAAAAGGAGCTTTTTCTTTGTGCATTGTAAGTAAGATAACCGGTATTTCAGGATGCGCTTTTTGTAGTTCCTCTGCTGCTTCCAATCCATTCATTTTTGGCATATCCACATCCAAAACTATCACATCAGGCAAAAATTGATTCACTGAGGCAACTGCCTCCAGTCCGTTAGTTACAGCAGCAACAACTGCAAACTCAGGATTCATTTCCAAAACCTCTCTTAGCCCTTTAAGAAAGATAGGATGATCATCCGCTATAAGAATATTTATCTTTTTCATAAACCTGTTTTATCGGTATAATAATGTTAACCCTAGTTCCTTGCGGGAACGCATTTCCTCTCTCAATTGAGCCATTCAAAAATTTGACTCTCTCATTTATTCCCATCAATCCAAATCCGGAATTGCGACCTTGCTGGTTTGCCAAATTTAAACCTTTTCCATAATCCTCTACAACAATTTCTATCTTCCATTCACTCAATGTAATTTTTACCATAGCCTGTTTGGCACCTGAGTGTTTTATTATATTATTTAAACACTCCTGAATAATTCTATATAAATTAATTTCAGACTCTTTTGAAAGTATCGAATCAATGTTGTCAATATAAGATTTAATTTCAATTTGTCCTCCTTCACTTATTTCTTCAATCAATTCCTGAATGGCTTTAGACAATCCGAGCAAGTCTAACTGGAATGGACGAAGACCAAAAGAAATATTTCTAATTTCCTGAATAGAATCCGTAATCATTTCTGTCAGATCATTGTCAGCTAATAAAATTTTTCCATTGGCAGTTTCCTGATTCTTCAATAACAGAATTTTATTTTTTATCATGATTAAATCCTGACCAACACTATCATGCAATTCGAGAGACACTCTTTTCCGCTCATTTTCCTGTGATTCGATTAATTGTTGTGAGAAATGAATTGCCTGATTCAATGCCTCCTGTTGAGCCTTTTCCTTTTCTTTTTTATAAAACTGCAATTTATTAGCCAATGCATAAGAAAGCATAATTGCTTCAAAAGCAGAACCGATTTCAAGTGCATGTTCATTTATAAAATTCACCGAAAGGAATCCGAATTGATAAAGATTAAATCTTACAACTTCAACAATAAGAAATCCGAATCCCACAACAAAGAAAATTGCAGGCTTAAAGCCCGTCCTATAAATATAAGGCCCTAAAATAAACACATAGAAAATATAACCGGGGTTAAATGCCATAAGAAAAAAAGCTTCTATTTCATAACCTAAGGTTAATAAAATTAAAGCTACTACAGAAACAATTGCAAATGGAAACTGGATCTTATACAAGAGAGGGGAATTTTTCTTAACATTTAAAAATTTATTTATAAAAAACACTGCAAATACAGTTGCGATTGCAACATAAATAGTTGAATTATTCAGCCATGGAATATCCGGCCACAAATATTCAAAGCCATATCCTTTAATATTTGAGATATGCAATCCAAGAAAAAAAGTATAGATTACATAAAAAAGGTAAGTAACATCTCTTAAAGATATATACACAAAAAGGTTGTAAATCATCAAGGCAATCAGCAGTCCAAAATACAGGCCGCTAATAATATCCTTTATGTGATTATGCTCATAAAAATCCTTAATTGTAACCAGCTGTATATTGGTACTTAAATACATTTTACTTGTAAACCTAAGGTATACAGTAATTTTTTCACCCTTTGATATATTTACCGGATAAGCAAGTTGATTAGATTTTATCTTTCTGAATTTAAACTTATCTTCACTCTCAGATTTTATTTGTTCAATCGATCCGTCCTCTTTTATATAATATGCCTCATTTAAGTGGATATATGAATTTGAAATCTCCATAAACCAAATATCATTATTGGAATTATTTTGAATTTCAAATTTAAACCAATAGGCAGATTTAGTAATTCCAAATGCAGGCCTGGATTCACATGTTGTAAACTCCTGATTCAAATTCAGCACCTCCTGAAGTCCTAAAGATTTACTTTTGTCTTCCAGATAAAACAATTGATTGATAACCGGAAAATTTTCCTTTCCATCGGTTAATATTACAGAACAATAGACTTCAGCAGAACTAAAGTCAAAAATTAAGGCCAGTATCAGGATAATTCTGTACACTCAGGAATGGATTTCAATTATTTTTTTTAATTCTTATCAATTAAATGTAATTACGAACCTTAAAACATAATGTTTTCAATTATTGAACCGCAAAACAGGCGTTTTATACATCCTGATGAAAATTTACCATTAGAATATGCAAGAACACCGTTAGATTCAAAATCATAAAGTTTGAAAAAGTAAAGAAAAATATGCAATTCAGTATTGATAAACTTACTGAAAGCAAAGAAAATGCAATTGTTAAATTAATTGCTTTTTCTGAACGGATAAATCTCATTACATTCATATTGATAAATTTTAGTGAAAAATTTTGATGGCATGAACGATATATATACAAAGATAAATCCTTTAAAATTCTCTTTAAATAAGGACTACAGCTCAATTTGTGATGGGCATGGCTGCCTATTTTGTAGTATGTATTACCTATCTTATAGGTAGTACTACCCAGAAAAAAAATTGCCATTGAGTGCACTTTAACATCAATGGCAAAATAAACAGGGTAAGAATTATATAATCAAAATTTTTTTTGCAGTTACCTGCATATAAATTTTACTGTTGCTGATTTTTCCGAATTGACAAATGTTACAAAATATATTCCTTTAGCCAAATGGGAAACATTAACTTCAAGGTATTCCTGATTAATATCTTCAAAAGTAATCACAACTGTCCCCAAGGCATCGGCAATCTGAACATTATAACCTGTTTTAAAATCTTGCCCGGGATATAAAAACAATTTTTCATCTGCAGGATTAGGAAACACTCTGCTTTCGAACAAATTTTCCTGCATTTGATAAGCGTGAGTGACAGGTGGCATGCAGGTACCTGATACAAAATTTGAAAGCATTCTTATATATGTGGCATTAACATAAATAGCATTCTCCGTCACTTCCCATGAGTTTTCCGGCCATCCGGTATTCCAGTCTTTATAGCTCTTTTTAGCAGGCTGTCCGTATGGAGGACTTACTGTGCTAACTGAATACTGGGGGTTTGGACCTACCGGTACATATCCGGGAGGTGGACCATAGGTAGAAACCCCTACTCTATCCCACTTTGCACTTCCATGAACAAACCAGGCACTATAAATTTCATTCAACGAATTTTCTGCCCCAAATGAAGACATATTGCTGATATAGCAAAAGGAGGTGGGATTTACTCCATGAATATAATGTACATAACCTGAAGCAGCATCAAGGCAATTAGACCTGAAAGTAAGATTATCCATATTATATTTAATCACATTCAGAAAAATCTGAGCTTCTCTTCCCATATATTCATTGCTTCCCCAAAAAATATCTTTTAAATAAGAACGGTATCCGTCTGCTTTGTTAATATATTTTTCATAGTGAAAACCAAATGTACCGGTTTTCTTTACCTCGCTCAAATACCTGTTCCTTATATTATTTCCGTGACTTGCAGTAATACCCGATGCTTTGGTATAATACAACATTGCATCCTGAACAGATCCGTCGTTGGCATTTAAAAAATAATTGGCATACCATGAAATAGAAGTATAAGTACTTTCAAAGTATGTTTTGAATTCCGCAGTACCGGTTAAGGCATACAAAAAAGCGGCTGCGGCTATTTTTCGTTCTGTAAGGTATCGTTGATAAACAGAAGGATCATTTAAATTAATTGGGAGCTCTTGCTCTCCGGCACTAAGTTTTCCTGTATTCTGCCAGGTGATATTAGTATTATTTTTAGCCCAATTCCATGCGCTGACAGCTGCCGTTTGAAGTGTATTTGCATAAACAGTATTTCCAATAGACCTGAACTGTATGGCACCCAGAGCCAACATTGCCGCGGCAGACAATGTTGCAGAGGTAGTTGCAGGACCATAAAACCTTTGACCTGCATCAGAGGACGGTGGACTCGCAGCTCCGCTGGAAGGACGTACACCAACCATACATAAAACAGAGCCATTACCTGTGGCCTGTTGCATCTTCAATACCCAGTCTAACTCCACTTTCACTTCATCCAAAATATCCGGCACACCATTACCTGACTCAGGAATTCCAAAATCATCAGTCCAGACCGAAGGATTTTCTTCATAGGCTAATAATAAATCCTGAACTGCCCTATATGAAAAATTTATATACTTATTGTAATCGCCGGCATCATGCCATCCTCCTGAAAGATTTTTCTCTGTTGCTGCCGTTCCGGAACCTGAGTTCACATACGCTCTGCAGTTATTATCTTGTAAAGATTTAGTATGACAAACAGCATCTGCCCAACCGGTATGAACGTGAGGAGTTGTTTTTGCGACACCACACCTCTGAAAATAATATGTTCTTACTGCTTCCCTTAAAACATCTTTATAAACATTATCCTGAATAACAAATTTATAGGATCGTGCGTTGTTCAAAGGATCATGAATATAATATTCTCCCGGAGTATTAAATGATGTAAAATCAAACCACCACAACTTATCTCCTGATGGACCGTCAGTATTTCCGCTATTCCAAATTACAGGTGATCCTGTAAACATTATTTGATTATCAGACCATCGTCTGACGTGATAAGTAGACCCAGGCACAAATGTGACAGCAGAATTGTACCCTGTCTGAGGATTTGCAAGTACCGCTACCTTTTGCCGATTACACTGGTATCCAAACTGATCAACTTTGATGTTTATATTTACAGACCCGAGTTGCTGAGAATAAACCGGAAAAATAAAAAGTAAAAATATAATTGAGCAAAATGATAGTTTTTTTATCATTACAATCCTTTCTTTTAAAGTAGAAAATAATTTAATCCTTTATAAATTTTAAAGTTACAGTTTCCTGGTGATCAGTTATCCTTACAAAATATATCCCGGAGGACAAAGATGAAATATCAATTTTTGATTCTTCTAAACTAAATTGATCATTTTTGCTAACTGTGATTCCATAGGAATTAGTGATGATCAACTTTAAATGTGATTCTGCCGAATTTTGAATAGCATTTGCAATTGTAATTTCATCTTTAGCAGGATTTGGAAACAAGTACCATCCGGATGATGTTGAAATGTTTACAGATTTTATTTGTGAAAAATCGTACGCTCCATCAAAATCAACCTGCTTGAGTCTGTAGTACGAAATTCCTTTCAACGGATTTTCATCGTAAGATAAATAAGTAATCGGAACGGTTGAATTTCCTGAACCTTTTACCTGGCCTATTGGTAAAAACTCTTTCCCATCACTACTTCTTTCAATTATAAAATGACTGTTATTTTTCTCTGTCGTAGTAGTCCACAAAAGCTCAACTTTCCCTTGATCCACAACATTAGCCGAAAATCCTGAAAGTGTAACAGGCAAAGTACATACTGTACCAATAAATCTTGAAAGCATCCTGATATAGGTTGCATTGTTATAAATAGCATTTTCTGTAACCGTCCATGAATTTTGCGGCCATCCTGTATTCCAGTCTTTATAGCTTTTTGCTGCTGGCTGAGATAAAGGTGGTGTAATTAAAGCAGTATTACATAAAGAGTTTGCTGCAGCAGTTCCGCAACCTGAAGGACAACAACCATCTCGAGCATATCCAGGGTTAGGACCAACTGGCACAAATCCCGGCGGAGGTCCATAAGTTGATGTACCCACTCTATCCCAAAGAGCATTTCCATCTTTAAACCAAATATGATAGATTTCATTAATTGAATTTTCAGCTCCGTATGCGGACATATTTGTAAGATAAGCAAAGGAAGTAGGATTTACTCCGTGCATATAATGAACATAACCTGCTGCAGCATTTCTATATCCCGGATGATTGGCAGAGCTTAAATTGTATTGCAACATGTTTAAGTAAATCTGAGATGCTCTGCACTTATATTCATTACTTCCCCATCCATAGCTATACAAAAAAGCTCTGTAAGGATCGGCCATAGGGGTTGTATTAAATTTTACATACAATCTTCCAAAGCTTCCTGTCTTATTAACTTCTGAAGTATAACGAGTAAGAATGTTCGAAACTACGGTAGCATTAGCGCCTGTTGCCTTGCTGTAATACAACATAGCATCCTGCACCAAACCAAAATCTTCACTTGCCCCTGGCCAGGCGTACCAATTGATGGTAGTATAATTACTTTCAAAGTATGTTCTATAGGTTGCATTTCCTGTTAATACTGCCAGAAATGACGCTGCTGCAATTTTCCTTTCAGCAAGGACCGTTGCATTAACCTCTTGTTCTCCGGCACTCAAATTGCCGGTATTATACCAGGTAACAGCAGGATTAGCAACTGCCCATGACCAGGCATTAATTGCAGCATTTTGTAAAGTAGTGGCATACGTAGTTAAAGAAGGAAAATTTCTGTATTGGATGGCACCAAGTGCATACATTGCCGCAGCTGAAAGGGTAGCTGATGTTGTGGCCGGACCATAAAATCTTTGTACATTATCTGTGGACGGAGGAGTATTGATAGTTCCTCCCGGCCTCATTCCAACCATACAATTTACAGAACCATTTGCATTTTGCATTTTAAGCAACCAATCCAACTCGTATTTTACTTCATCCAGCAAATCCGGTATTCCGTTTCCTGATTCCGGAATATTAAAATCATCAGTCCATACTCCGGGAGCCTCTTCATATGCAAGTAACATATCCTGCACCGCTTTGTAAGCAAAGTTCACATATTTATTATGGTCCCCTGCATCATGCCATCCTCCTGAAAGGTTTTTTTCAGTAGCTGAGCTACCGGTACCGGAAGAAACAAATGCCCTGCAGTTAAGATCCTGTAAGGAACCAATATGACAAGCACCATCTGCCCAACCTGCTCCTGCATTGGCAGAAGTTTTTGCTACACCACATCTTTGATAATAAAATGTCCTGGTAGCTTGTCTTAATACTTCTGTATATATATCATCCCTGATTTCAAACCGGTAGGACCTTGCATTATTGGTCGCATCATATACATAATACACGCCCGGAGTAGATAAGGTTGAAAAATCGTACCACCAAATTCTATCTCCGCTAACTACATCTGTTGTTCCGGAATTCCAAACAACAGGTGTACCTGTATGTACGCTAACATTGTCTGACCATCTCCTCACAGAATAACTATTTGCACCACTTGGTGTAATACCTGTACCAGCATTATAACCTGTCTGAGGATTTGCAATAACGGCTACTTTCGCAGCATTGCATTGATAGCCAAACTGGTCGACCTTAATATTTACATTTACCGTTCCTAATTGGCCGAAAACTTTTCCAAATATTAATAATACACCAAGAAAAGATATAATTGATTTCATAAATATCTGATATTTAATCTAACCGCTTGGTATGATTATATTTGAAGTGAAACCTCATTAATAAATTCCACATGAAATACTATCACTTATCCAAGATTAATTTAAAAATAACCAATACAAATTATAGTACTATCCTGTACCGTCCTGCCTTATTTTATAACCGTTTGTTTAGCAATGAAATGTTAATTATTAATTTATCAGCTAAAAAATAAAGGTTCATCTTTAGGCTTTTTAAGAATATGATTGCTTCTGATATGCTGGAATCGAAACCGAAATAATTCTCATTTTATTTTCAACAGTATTTATTACAATTTCTCCATTTAACACTTCAATTCTTCTTTTTAAAAAATTATAATCTAATCCCTTCTTATAACAATATTCATAGTCTATAATATTAAAGGCATCATGGACAATTTTAACAACAACATGCTTCTCTGTGACACCTACATGTAATTCCAAATACCTAACTGTCTTTTCTGTAAATACCGAGCATAAAATATCCTGTATTATTCTGTAGAAAAGAATATAATCTTCCTTAGATATAAAATCATCTATATTTTGAATATGACTTCTTATCTTAATATCGAATTGAAAATCTGATTCATCAACCATCATTTCAATGGACTTACTTAATCCAAGATAATCTATTTGAAAAGGTCTTAACCGATACGATATCTCTCGCACTTTTTGAATTACCTTAGAAACAGATTTGCCTACCTCATTCAAAATATTCAACTGAGAAAATCTGTCTTTATATTGAATTTTATAGAAATCAACACGGTTTTTTATTATAACTAATTTTTGGCCCAGGCTATCATGCAATTCTGCAGCAATTCTTTTCTTTTCAGTTTCCTGTGACTGAATCAATATTCGAGAGAAAGAAACTGATTGATTGATGGATGCTTTATGAATTTGATTTCTCTCTTTTTTAAATATTTTAAACCTGACAGAAAGCGCATAAGAAAGTGTTATCGCTTCCACTGTAGAGCCAAATTGAAGAATCCTGTCAGTCCTGATATTATAATTCAAAATATCATATCCCGACAACACAACTACTAATACAGAAATAATGACAATTGTAAATCCGATGATATAAATCTTTGCAGGCTTAAATCCTTTTTTATAGACAACTATTCCTATGATAATTCCATAAATTAAAAATGGATTCAAAAAAATAGCTTTGCCGGCATAAATATGATTATTTGTTAAAAGAAAAATAAATGCTACAATAAGTAACCCTATAGGTATCCATCTCAAATGATAGAGAAAGGGAGAATATTTTTTTAAATTTAAAAATGAAACAGAAAAGAATGTGGCAAATAGAATTCCTAACCCCCCTGTATAAAAGAAGAAATCAACTCCCAAAAATTCATAAACATACCCTTGAATATGGGCCACAAGGAAAAAGAAAAACACAATGTATAAAACATAAAACAGATATACTTTATCACGAATGCTAAAAAATACAAATGCGTTGATGAGAGTAAATGTTAAAATCAATCCGTAATAAATACAATTTATAAGATCATCTTTATGATTCGCTTCATAAATGGTTTTCAGTGAAGATATTACCACCGGAACTCTTATTCCTTTCCTGCTTTTAATTTTTAAAAAGCAGTCGGTAGAACCAAAGGGAAGTTTTATCGGAATAATTATTCGATTAGATTCAACAAATCTACTTTTAAAATAACCTGAAATACCTGCATCAAATTGTTGAACCCCACCTGAAGAATCTACCAAATACAAATCCACTTCATCATTGTGATACTCAATTTCAATATACCAATCTGATTGACTTGAGTGATTTACTATTTTAAAGTACCCCCAAATTGGGAATGTTGTTGGCCTGAAGGTAGGAATACTATCATCAACTGAATTAAATAAACTCCTATTATTGATTATATCATTTAAAGTAAGATGTTCGGATTTATCCTGATGAAAAAGTATTTTATTTGTCACCCGATACAATGTATCATTCTTAATTAACTTTAAAGGGACAAATGCATAAGCATTTATCCCCGTAAAAAGCAACCACTGAAAAGCAATAGCTAATATAATTCTTACAGACATATCATCATTTCAAAAAATGGGCATTAACACCTATTCGTTTAGGCAGTTTACCTCATTAAAATGAGGCTCAATTCCTATTTAACTTACAAGACAGGGTTTATATCTTTGAATTGTAAACAAAACAAGTAAGAGTATGAAATCAGCATTAATAAACCTGACCTGTTACATTGTTCTGACATTTGTACTGATTCAATTTGCATACACACTTGTAGCGGTATTTGGTAAGTAATAATTATTGAACCAAAACACCTTTGCGTACAGTTTAAGAATAGGTTAATGTGATTTAATAATTTTCCTGACTATGATCTTTTCATCCATAAACAATTTAACCAAATATGACCCTGGAACAAGTGTGCTACCGAAGGTATCACCTGATGAGACCTCATTGGATATTAACTCTCTGCCATATACATCACAAATAGACATTAACCTGTTGCCGGAACCTGAAATAATTATTCTAAATTCATCGGAGAAAGGGTTAGGAAAAATTTTTAAATCTGAAACTTCGGAAAACACAGTGGCCAGTGGACTATATGAAGATTTATTATCCCGGTCAATTTGCTTTATCCTGTAGTAAATATGATCTGAATTAGCCTCCTTGTCTACAAACTTATAAGCGGAAATGTTTTTACTTTCCCCAATTGCTTTTACAATGCCAATATCTTCAAATTTTTCCCCGTCATAAGAACGTTGCACTATAAAATAGTCATTATTAATTTCAATCGCCGTTTGCCATTCTACCAATATATCTCCAGAAAGATGGATGGCGGAAATGTTTAACCAGGTGACAGGTAAAACACATGCTGCAAAAACCGTTGTGGTTCCAATATAAGTTCTGCCACATGTTGATTCATTTAATCTGACTCTCACAACTCTGCCATCTGGCATATTTGCCCTGCTGTGTGTTAGTGTTGCATTGGATTGAAAACCATTACCATCTCCCCAATCCCATTGTACTGATGCCGGATCAACTGATATAGCTCTTCCGAAATAATTTACAAACCTGTAAGAAAAAACCACATTATTATCATCACATTGTGCAATTATCTCCGGATTAGGCGGATTAAACCATCCCATATTGGTTATACCTTTATCAATATTTGGTCTGAAAACAGCTGCATTATTTTTTAATGTAAATCCTATTCGATTATAATTACAACCAGCCCCCGGAACATTAGGATTTTCTACCACGCCCACATAAACTGGGTTTCCCCAATCACTATCATTTGTTACATAAATTCTGTCATCGGGTCCCAACTGCAATGTACCCATACCAACACCATTATTTGAACTGTTCCAATTTGCCTGAGAATAAACATTACCAGTTAAAATATCCAATTGATATAATTTATTGTTTGCCAAAGAAGTTATATATAGAATATTTCCATCAGGAGAAAATTCACATCCATATAAGCTTGGATTTGAAACACCATCAAGGGTTGGAAGGTTGGCAAGTCTCCTCACCAGTCCTGTTACAACGCCGTTCCTGTCATCCCAGTTATAAACTTCAACGGAACCGGTTCCATAAACTGCAGCTAGCCTTGATTGACATTTATTTATTTTTAATGAGCCATGCCATACATTATTACCGGTAGTAATATTTACGTAAGGAACAGCTGTGGACAAAGAACTTCTGACGGCAGGTTGTACACCTGCTGCTGTTACTTTCCATGCAAGAATTCCCCAATTTTGCCAGCCATAATTACCTCCTTCATGTGCAACAACCCAATAATTACCATCAGGGTCAACCCCTGAACATATCTGTTCACTTACCTGATCATTATTTGCGATTTTATTTGTCCCGCCGGCTCCGGATATGATAGAAATTGATGCTCCTGTGTTTCTTATTTTATACCAGTAAATTCCCAGATTACCGTTGGGATAAGTTGTTGACGGAGTAGGCATACCTATCCTATCGCCACCTCCTCCCGGATCAGTATTCGCCACAAACAGATAATAATCCTGAGTAGGATTTGCAGGATCAGGAAAGCATACTGCCGTTTGAGTTGAAGTTGTGCCACCATTGAGGAAGGCTATAATATTATGAGACCGATCGAATAACCTATAGCCATCAGTATAAAAGACAAGATTGCCCGAAGGATCGCATGCAGTTGTTGAACCTTCGATAGTCCACAAATCTGCAGTAGTTCTGCCGCCGGTAATGGATTGCGGTGGCAATGTTCGAAAATCGATTCCGGCTTCAAATCCAAAATGCCACACCGGAGAAATTCCAAATGGACCTTGTTGCGCATATATCGCTTTACTAAAAAATAAAATGAAAACGCATAAGGTTTTCCAACAGCTAAATGTCCTTTTCATAGGTTGAATTAAGTTTGTTTTATTTAAACTAAGCTTTATTTATTCGGATGATGTTTAATATCTTCAAATGCAAATATTATCACATTGAGATATTCAATGATCTGAATCATTAAAAACAAGCATTAGTACGCTAAAGATTGCAAACCCGGACAAGGTTTACAGCTAACCTATGTTAGGAAATCGATGGTTAAACGAAATTTTGAAAACTATTTTAAGACAAAAATAAATTAATTGCACAGGCAGTAATTCAAATATGATTTTATGTTTTTAAAACAATACAACATATTGAAAAAGTTAAATAGAGCTATGAAATAATTCTTCTCCGGATTCTACTCAAACTTTCCGGATGAATTCCAAGATAAGAAGCAATATCCTTTACTGAAGCTACCTTTAAAAGTTCCTGGGATTTTAGCAGAAGTTTTTTATAACGCTGCTCTGCAGTTAATGTAATCAGATCAACTTCCCTGTCAAATCTATGCTCAAACATTTTCTCCGCCATTTTTCTGCCTATTTCACTTCCTTCATGACTACCTCTGTATATTTCCTGCAGTTGACTATAGGATATGCGCTCCACTTCAACATTAGTAATTGCAATTATCTGAGCAAAAGAAGGAGCTCTTTTTATAAATGATAGATAAGAATTAAAAAAATCACCCTGAAACCAGAAATCAAAAACATACTCCTTCTCTTCTATGTAATAGGAAATTTTAACACACCCTTTCCTTAAGATATACAGATAACCTTCAATTTCACCTATCTTGGTAATAACTTCCCCTTTCCTAAATGTCACCACCTGGGAAACAATTCCATCCATTTTCAATAACAACTCAATCATCTTACCAAATCTTATAAAGGAATGTAAATCACTTACTGATCCAGATGAAACAACCACAAAAAGCCGGATCAATCACATTTAATTCATTCTTATAAGTTCCTGAACCAAATCAATAAACCAGTGTTCATCCCTTTCAGACTTCCAATAGAAATATCAACACCTTTCTATCTCCGATAAATGCCGGACAAAAGTATGATCCTCAACTTTTAAAACATCTGACTTAAGTTAGGAAAACCATTGGCACGATCTTATTCTACCTATTTGATATTAATCTAACCTGCTACTAGTACGAAATTAATGGATACTTTTTTTATTTATACCTCATCTGCAAATAATGAAACGTTGGCCTGAAACTGATTAATAAATTCAATGCAAAAATGAAATTGATCAATACTTATAGCTGATTGATAAAAAAGAATAAATAATCATATCATAATTAAAAGTACTACAACAAAAAAACCTTTTAAATAGTAGTAAGTCCTCATATTTATAGGTAGTACTACCCATTATTTCAGGATAGGGCAGGATAAGGCAAAAGTATCAGACATTTAATTTTGAAATAATAAGTAATAGTAATTTTTATACACCCAATAATTAAAAATCATGATTTTATCAAAATCTTTTTACCTGTTTTTAATTGCGGCATTTTTACTCACAAATGAATTAACAGCACAAAACTATACAATGCCTTTTGGTACAATTTCAACCTGTAGCGGTAATTTTTATGATCCGGGTGGAGCAGCCGGGAACTACTCAGACGATGTACCCTCTAGTATTACATCTACTATTACGTCTACAACTAATGACCAGATAATAATATTATGGATTTCAATGACATTGGAAGGAAATGATAAACTATTTGTTTATGATGGCCCTGACAATACATACCCTCTGGTTAAAACATACACCAATGCGCCGATGGCCGGCAATACAGTCAGATCAACAGGAACCTCACTCACATTTGAACTGGTAACAGATGGAAATGGTATGGGGGCAGCTGGCTGGTCGGGAATGATTAATTGCATCACAATGCCAGACGCTTCTTACAATCTGAACTCCAGCGGCACATATACCATTGGCTGTGACGTGAGAAACGATTTCTTTGATGAAGGAGGTTACAATGGCAGGTACCCTTCAAATGGTCAAACCCGAATAACAACTTACAAATCAGAATCAGGCAATCGCCTACTTTTTCATTTAAATCTTTTTTCTACCAGTATATTAGATACACTATACATTTATGATGGAAATTCTACTTCAGCTCCACTAATCGGCGCATTCAAAGGATTCAACCCGGGCTTTGTTTTCACCTCCTCTTCAGACGTCGTTACTTTAAAATTTGTAGAAAATGGAGATGGCATCACAGGTGAAGGATGGGTATTAACAGCTACATGCGTAAAAGATTTCTACCTTGACTGTGATCAACCCTTTTTATTTCACGATCCGGCAGGCCCTTCCAAAATATATTTTACAAGCTGGGCAGGAGAACGATTCCAAACAACTTTTCATGCCCCTGCAGGAAAACATGTAGAAGCAAAAGTTTCCAACTTCTTTACCTCTATAGTATATTCACGTAAGCTTTTAGTTTATGATGGACCGGATGCAAATTCACCATTAATAGGAACCTTCTCAGGCACAGACTTCCCGCCTTTTAATTTATCATCATCCGGGACCAGCCTGACTTTTATACTGGAAACAGGACAAAACTCATGGTGGAGATTTAACTATGACATTGAAATAAATTGTACTGACCTCCAGCTGGGTTCAAGCTTCACCATAGGAGGATCAAGCTCACCAATGAATATTCCATGTAACACACCTTCCAAAATATTTGACCTTGGAGGAAGATTTTATTATCCTGAAAATTTTCAGGTTCCCTCACCATATATACAAACATATGTTGCCCCCCCGGGCAACTACATTAAAATTGAGTTCAGTGAATTAAATATCGGCGATACAGGAGATAGGATCAATATTTATGATGGTAATTCTACTTCATCTCCTTTAATTGCCACTTTCACCAGCAATAACAATCCTGCAACAAGAAATCCATTACCCCCTGTGGTGGTATCATCTTCCTCTAATATCATTACTCTTGAATTAAAAACAGATCACGACATGACACTATCTGATGGATTCGAAGCTGAAATCAGTTGTATTCCACTCAGACAAAAAAGTAATTTTTCACTTGGAAATTCAGCGCAGCCGGTAAATGTAGTATGTGATGTATCAAGCACCTTTGAAGACTGGTTTGGAGCAAGACCCTATAATGACTTTTCAATTCAACAGTACATTACAACATATTATGAAAACACCGGAAGACCGCTTTATTACACATTTACCAATTTCAGAACAGGTGCGGGAGATACATTATACATATATAATGGAAGCAATACAAGCGCGCCGCTTCTAGGAAAATATTCTGGAAATCTTGGCATGTTTTCAGCAGGATCTGAAAACGGTATTTTAACTTTTGAATTTAAAACTAACGGAACAGATAATTTCGGAACAAACGGATGGCATGCCAACATCACCTGCTCTGATCCTCTACCTGTAGAACTTTTATATTTCAAAGGAGAATTAATCAACAAGACAACACTGCTGGAATGGGCAACAGCCTCAGAAAAAAATAACGATTATTTTATTATAGAAAAATCAGACGATGGGAACAATTTTTCAGAGATGGCAACTATTCAGGGCAGCAAAGACAGTAAAGTGAAAATAACATATAATTACCTAGACGCTAATCCTTACATTCCAACTACTTACTACCGACTTAAGCAAACAGACATGGATGGATCTACTAACATCAGCCCGGTAATTTCGGTTACAAATAATGATCTCCCCCTGGTTAATCTGCATCTGCAGCACAATTACATCCAATTACAAACCATGAACCTTGAAAACCAGGAAATATTTGTAAGAGTAGCTGATACCAAAGGACACATTGTGCATATAAGTGAAAACTTGATTCCGGAAAGTTCTTTTGATTTTCAAATACCAACCAGCTCCTTAGCTGCCGGAATGTATTTTGTTACTGTCTCAACCTCAGAAAAAATTATTACAACAAAAAAAATTATTAAATAGAATCATTGGTGGACCATTAATTAAAAATCCATTTTCTTAATAAGGATGGTATTGCCATAATCCGTTTGATTTACCATGACACAGTATTTTTTATTCATCAGGCTCATCATATTAATTAATGAACTATGAGAAAATTTTAGATCCTCGCCATCGGATGCACTTTGTCTGTCTACCGTGGATAAATCTACTGATTTACCATAGACCATGACCATATTGTTCTTTACGGTCTCCAATGTACCTGACTTGATATTTTGCATAATATCAGATTCAGAACATTTAAAGTTCACCCATTGGTTGTTTTCAAATTTCTTTGCAATCACTTTCCTGCACTCAGAATTTTCTCTGTAATAAACGCATGGGACGTTATCATCATTCACTGTTATATAAAAATCCTTAACAGGTTTTTTACTTATTCCCCTTTCCCCCAAATCTTCCCATCTTTTACCGTTAAATAATTTTACACTAAGTTTGCCCTTCATTGCCCTGTCTTCATATGCGATAAAAACCTGACCGGTTGCAGATATTGCCAGATCTGTCCGGTAAGTATTTAAAGAAATACCCTTACCATAGTCAATAATGTATTGAGCCATCAGAGCATTATTTGAAAAATTGAAAAAGAAATAAATTAATGGTATTCCGATTAATGATTTTGCAGACATAAAAATTAGTATTTTTTGAACTCTACAAAATTAGAGCTTGCTAATGGGATTATGTATAGGTATATAAACTCAAATCTTTTAAGCAGTAATGCTTATATTTCTGAGCATCAACATCATACTGTCCTGAGCCGTCCTGCTTTCCTTCCAAAAATCAGAACCTTTGAACCTGAAAAGATTGTCTGAAATAAATTGTATTGAGGCGCCGGGATCGCCAATTTCAAAATCTGACAGAATTTTAACTAAATTGAAATAACCGATAAAAATTTCATCCGTAGACAACTACTAACTTACCATTTCTAATGACATTTCGACTTCTATTAGTTCTCTTCCTTTTAAATGCATCTTTTAATAGCTTAGGTAATTCACTGCCGTTAATTACCCTAAACAAAATTGATTCTATTTATCATTTAGGGGCTAAGGTTTTAATTTATGAGGACAAAGAGGGAAAACTACAGTTGCCGGATGTTTTAAACTTATCTAACTTCACAAAAAGCCATCAGGAAATTCCTGCCTGGAGCGCAACCAACTCAGCCGTCTGGGTAAAGTTTAATCTGATAAATGAAAGCAGCTTCGATGATTGGTATTTCGAAACTACATATCCGATCCATGAAATAGATATTTACATAATCGAAAATGAAAACACCACACATGTAAAATCAGGTTTTGAACATTTCTACTCCCAAAACTTCATTCAAAACAACTATTTTATTATTCCATTCAAAATAAATAAAAACGGCAAAGCTGAATGTTATATAAGATTCAGAAACCTGCAGGGACTCCGGCTTCCAATAAAAATTGCATCATTACAAAAATTATATGAAAAAAACCATACAAAAAATTTATTAAGCAGCATATATTACGGAATTGTCATTTCACTGATCATCATAAACCTCTTTGTATTTATATCAATAAGGGACCTGACTTATATTTATTATATATTTTACATCAGCTTTTGGGGATTAACAATTGCCTATCTTCAAGGCTATGCATTTCGCTGGATAGGCAGCAGTTTATACATTTGGAGCCCTGCATTGAGCATTTTATTCGCTTTATTATTCTCAATGTCATTTCTAAAACTTAAAAACTATTCCAAAAAATTATACAGATTCAGATGGGTAGTGGTGATAATACTTATTTTTTCAGTAATCCTTAACCTTTCAGGAAAATATGCTGCAGCACATAAATGCTCACTATTTAATCCCTTTCTCATTTATGCAATTATTATAGGAGTTTCGGTATACAAGAAAGGATTTCAGCCGGCCAAATTATATGTACTCGGATTTTTATGTGTTAATGGTTCTGTAATTTTTGTTGCACTTACCGGATTCAAAATAATTGAGGCAGACATTCCGGTAGAGCATGTTCTTCAAATAGGATCAGCTTTCGAATCAATTATTTTATCATTTGCGATGTCAGAAAAATTTAAACTTTTCAAACAGGAAAAAGAAGAAATATTAAAGGAAAAATTAAAACTCTCTGAAAATTATTCACGACAATTAATACAATCCCAGGAATTGGAGAAGAAAAGAATTGCCGCAGAATTACATGACAGTCTTGGTCAAAAATTAATAATAATTAAAAACAAAATCCTGCTATCAAAGACAAAAGCTGAAAAGGAAAAACTAGAAATAGAAAAACTTAATGTACTTGCCACAGACATCTCCGGCAGCATACATAACGTAAGGAGAATTTCTTACCAATTACACCCTTATCAATTGAATTTATTGGGCCTTACCAAATCACTGGAACTCCTGACGGAAGAATCTGAAGAAAAATACAAAGTATGTATCGATGTTGTCGTTGATAATATCGATTCAGTTTTCAACGAGGAAAATCAGGTTATCTTTTACAGGATAGTTCAGGACAGCATAAACAATCTTGTAAGGTTCTCGCAGCCTGAAAAAATAAATTTAAAGGTATCGAAGCTAAAAAATACCATTGTCATTAAAATAGAAGCATATGGAGTAACAAACCATCACAGCGGCTATAACATTGACATCCACCAAAAAACCATTTCAGAAAGTGTTAAAATTCTGGGTGGTATTATTACTAATGAAAATGAATTCAATCAAAAATCGGCTATTAAGATAATTATTCCAGTGTAACCACTTGCCCTCATTAAAAACAAGAGGTTCCTCTTTGGGAGAAACCTGCTTGTGATACACACTAAAGAACTACGTTATGAAAACTTTTTTATACCCCTCACAACATAAAATGCAGTAAGTAAACAAAGGTAAAAATAGTCTTTCATATACTAATCCTGCACTGTCCTGCTTCTATTGCTTTTCTGCTTTAATCACTTTTACAAAATCTTCCGAAATTATTCTAATCAGATATATTCCTTTAGGCAAATTTTCTCCGAAAACAAATTCATTAATACCAGCCAAATCTCTTTTTAGTATTTCAACACCTGTAACATCCACTACACTGATTATTGCATTATCAGAATTTGAATGAATTATAAGATGGAATTGAGATAATGAAGGATTAGGATACAAATTTACTATTATATGATCTGTAGAAATAATTACCACATCAGTATAGGAGCTGCTTCCGTTAAAATCAATCTGTTTTATCCTGTAAAAATTACTATTTAATCCAGGATGAAGATCTGTAAAGGAGTAATGATTTACTGAGTTACTATTACCCGTACCTGTAACAAATCCTAAGTCGTCGAAATGAATTCCATCTTCAGATCTTTGGATAACAAATCCGGAATTGTTGAATTCCTGTGCAGTTGACCAGCTCAACAAGTTTACACCATTTATATGTTTTCCTGTAAACTCAAGAAAACTAACCGGTGCAGGGCAATTCTCGGTAGCAACAATTTCAAGCCTTCCACAAGGGTAAGGCTGCCCTCTGGTTATTTTCCAGTTGTACGCCGTACCAAAATTAGTACTAGGATTCCCAAATTGTCTTGTTGAAATAATGGAAAGCAGGTTCTGTCCGGAATTGTCAACTTGAGGAAATGTTACCGAGCAATTATGATTTCTCACAAGACCACTTGTTGTAGATTCTATCCTTAGCCAGTAGGTACCTGCTGTAGCATTCCAGTTTACAGGTATTGTTATTGGTGTAACTGTACCTACCGGCCCCCTTACATAACCTGAAAGAGCTCCTGTAAAAACTGCAGCTCCCACTGCTCCGGCATTATCTGCGTAAATTACCACCCTAAACTGATCTAAAGTACCAAAATTACTATTTGTATAATGAAGAGCCATTACACTTTCCAAAGTAAACGCGCTTGCTACTGTAAACCTGTGATGGTAGTTGGAGGGAGTTGCATTAGAAGTTGCGCATGAAGACGGAAGACTGGTACGAGCATATCCTTCGACACCATAATAATCCTGTACGTACAGCGAATATGTATTATTGACGGAATTATATACCGCTTGGGAAACATCTACACTAATAGTGGTCGTATAAGCTGCATTTAATTCTGATCCTCCGGAGGGTACATTATACCAGTTATACCAACCTGTATAACCCGGATTATTGGTAACCTGAAATTGTGCAGTAGGAGGACAAAAGCTGCCTGACCCTGTAAATGGCATAGTAAATTGATATAAATTAATACTGTCTTTGGCATCCTGCACACATGGAATCTGATCGGAGTTGTAATGTACCGTCACCTTGTACCAGCCGGGTTGAGTAGCAGTGTAAGTTCTGTTTGCCGCTGTACTCACTTGTACTGTTGTCCAGGTTGTACCATCGTTAGATCTTTCCCATGTAATATCATATCTGCTCTGAATGGATGCTGATACTATAAAACCACAATCCAATACTTGAGAAACAGGAGAACAGACGCCCATACTTCTTGGAGAAATCATCGCTTCAGGAGAAGGATCAGGTAAACTGCAGGCAGGAGTCATAGATACTGCATTGATTTGACAGGTAGTACTACCAATGCCTAAGGTCCCGTTTGCATTGTTCCCCCAGGTGAAAATTTGATTATCAATAGTTATATAGAATCCATATGTATCACCTCCTGAAATTCTGCTGACATTATTATCTACTGAACCTCCCGATCTTTTAATAAATACAGGAGTGGACCTGTTTGTGTTTGTTCCATCACCTAAGCTTCCTCCTGCTGCACTGGTTCCACATGCTCCGTTATTTCCCCATGCCATTGGCTTCCCATCTGTCGTTATTGCCATGCCAAATCCGTTACCAGCAGCAATAGATTTTGCTTTTAAATATGGTTCACCCATCCCAGCACCTGCTGTAGTGCCCCATTCCCCGGCTGCAACTCTTTTAGGATCAGAATGGCTTCCAGCAAATCCGGTTCCACATAAATTGTTCCATCCATTATTACCCCAAGCCCATATAAAACCATCTGCATCCAAAGCAAAACACATAGCATCACCTGCCGCTATAGTTACAATATTACTTAATACTGTTCCATCTAACTTTATCACTGGTCTCGCCCATGGATCATTTGCCGTTTCAGCTCCTCCATTTGCATTACCTGCAGCATTACGCCCCAGTTGCCTAACACTTCCTCCTCCAAATGAATAAACAGTACCTATCCCGTCTCCATCCGGATCTACCAAGGCATATGCCGTTTGATCTCCGGCATCTATCTGAATTATATTTTCAAGATATGCACCTCCCGGTACTCTAATATATCTTGGGGTCGGAGAGGTAGTATTTGTCCCGTCACCTAATTGCCCTGAGCTGTTATCACCCCATGCAACTCCTAAGCCATTTTTTAGCACTGCATAGCCAGAAGCATTGCCTCCAACAACATATTTTGCATCTACAAGGAAATTTGACAAAGAAGAATGTATTGCTCCTCCACCGGGAGTTTCTCCTCTTAAAACTCTCGCAGGCGTGGTAACAGCAGCTGCGACACTTCCGGTTCCTGTTATGCCCATAGCAGAATTATTAAAACCCCAGCCCCAAACTCCTCCATAACAATCCATTGAAACAAAACTTTGCCCTGATCCTGCATCAACTCCATACATAGTTACTGCTTTATTTAGGACTGTAGAAAAATATGGATCATTAGTAGGAAACAATACTTTCATTGGGGAAGTAACAGGTGAATAGCCAGCTCCGTTTCCAAGAGAGCCCATTAATCCTGCAGCATTATTGCCCCAGGTATAAACATCCCCATTGGAACAAATCATTGCAGAGACATTGTTTCCGCCGGATATCCGTGCGTCCTGTCCATACAAATTACTGCAGAACAGAAGTATTAAATTTAATATTACAAGTAGATTTCTTTTCATAAGCGCTAATTTTTATGACGCATTTACCGATTTAATTTTTATTTAAAGCACCGGCTTAAATGGTACTTAAATGAGAATGATTATTACTAATGTATATTATCGTAAAAATTAGCTCGTCCTGTACTGTGCTGGTTATTTTATTGGTTGCAAAAATATTTGCAGAGAAAAAAATTTATTATCAAGGGATTACAATGAGACTATAAATTATTCAAGAACTTATATAAATATTAAAAATACTTACACCGCTTGTTTATCTATAGATAATGAAGCATCTCCATTTGGATAATCAGAGAGATTATTGTTTGATCAACTTAATGCTCTTTTCTGATTTTTTATCTGTAAAGATCTGAACAAAATAAATTCCCGGCTGAAAAAAGTCCCCGAAAGCAAAGCTCGTTGAGTTTACTTTTTCAATTATCAGATTTCCAAAACTGTCATATACTTTTACCGAGGCATCTTTGTCTGACGAAAAATAAAATTCATGATTTGACGGATTAGGAAATACTTTATAGCTATTAACAGTGTCATCTAAAACACCAGTAATATTACAACCAACTTTTGCAACAACCGGTGTTCTGCCACATCCTGAACCTGCACGAATTTTAATATCATATATTCCCGGAAAAGAATTTAGCTTATCAGTTCTGCTATCTCCTGTAATATCCATCAAACCCGGAACATCAATTGCAGAATAATCCACTCCGGTCTGGAACCATGGAAGCTGATCTCCCGGAGTATACCTGAGCAATTCATAGGAACCTGCAGAAGGGATTTCAATAGGAGTAGAAAAATGGAATGTGTAAAACTGCTGAAATGGTGGTGTATATTGATTTCCCACACATGGAACTTCATCTGAAGTATAGGTTGCAATTACTGCACCTCCTTGCTTAAGCTGAAATGTAAGTTTAAGCTTGGTATTCGCCCCGCAATAATAAACATAAGGAGTAGCAGTAATATCAGTAATAACAAATGGACGCGCCGCATTAAATAAAACACCTACAAGTCCTGCATTTTCTCCTCCTGCAAGGTAACCTGATGAAGATAAAGGGCCGGCTGTTGCAACTGCAGAACTTAAATCCTTTACGTAATACGTGGTGGTAGTTGAAACAAAGGGACTATAGCTATCTCCATTGCTTAATACTGTTCCTCTTACTTCATTATCATACCATTCGAAGGGACCTTGACTTCCAGAGACTGCCAATTGAACCTGGCCCGGTTCACATATAGTGTCATGTGAAGCGTTTAAAAGTTCAGTAGTAATAATTATTTCATCAGAAACATCTGAACAACCAAAGGCACTTATAATTCCTGTATACACCCCCGGTAGTAATGCTGCGAGGACAACCGATTGCTCACCCTCCAACACACTTCCATTTCTTAACCATTTATAATTTACTCCTTGACCCGAATATTTTAAATCTAGTACAATAGTCGGGGGATCACATAACACCTTATCGCCTCCCAAGTCCGGCTGAGGCAAAGTATTTGTAATATCAATTTTACCACGTGTGGACCATTTTCCTGCAGAATCTAAAATACAAACATATGTTCCGGGACTATTTATACTTATCGTATTTGCTGTCGTTGATGGTGCTTGAATCTGAATACCGTCTTTAGTCCACTCAAAAGTCTTTTTACCGTCGACAGGAATCTGAGTATCCAATGTTATGTTTGATACCCCACACAAAGTTTTCGAAGGACCAAGATTTGGAACAGGGTGCCCGAATTTAGATGTATCCACAGGAGATGTTCTTGATACAATATAAGCGAGAACTCCTACAAGACATGCATTATAATCAATACCTCCTTCACTTTGTTGATAATTCATTCTGTTGTCATTAAAATCAGAAGGGTTTCTGGCTCCACCTATAAGAAAACCGAATTGCCTGTTTTTTTCAGGTATTTCTATAACTCCGAAAGGATTATCATCGCGCAAATAAATATTCCTGTGATGAGGATATCGAGGATACAAATCACCAAATCCAACTATAAATGAAAGGTTGGCAGAATTATCTCCGAGTATATAATCAATATTTTTGTAAATGAATTCATCTACTGAATTATCAGTACCTTCTAACTTCTGCCATAATGCAACAATTAAAGAGGTATTTGCATTATACCTTAAGGTTCCCCATGTCTGATTTCCGCCATTAAACAACCCGGACGAATTTACATTTGCTTTATAACTTACTACAATATTATTTAATAAGGTTTTGGCATTAGGCTTTCCTAGTAAAGCAAGATTATATAAGGCAATATCTCCGTTATTAGCATAATCAAATCCATACCCTGAACCATATATATCTGAGCTTGTTGATGACCCTACAGAAAATGATAGAGCTTCAGTTTTATATAATTCATTTCCGGTTGCCCAAAATAATTCAGCGCACATAGTAGCATAATCATCTTTCCAGTTTGAATTAGGACCATAAAACCCTCCGTCGCCCGTGCCGGCGACTCCCGGATGTGCTTTAGCATAATCATAAGCATATTTTGCATGTTGAAGACATGTATTTGCATAATTTGAGTCAAAGCGTTTGTAAACTCTTGACATCAATGCTAATGTAGCTCCGCAGAAAGAAGCCATAGAGGCATCATTAGGATTTTTATATACTACTCTTGATTGTCCTCCTTGTGCCTGTGCCAGAGTCTGCATTTTAACTGCTGTAACCCAATTACTGTGATCAGGGTCTCCCTGTCCCACCTGGTAGTAAAATGTATTTGAATTTTTTGCACATTTAATGAAGTAATCTGTAGCGTGCTTTATTTCATCCAGAACATCCGGAATAAAATTAGGATCATGACCATTTCCTTCCCAGGTCCAGTTTCCACTATTTTTGTATCCAAAATATTCGTAACTGTAGTAATCATCATAACCTGTAGGAAATTCAGCATACCCCTTTAAAACCATATATGCAGAATAAAATTGCGTATGTCCGAATTTCACATGGTCCCCGGCGTCATGCCATCCTCCGGAAAGATCACAACCATCTGTATCTTTATCTTCAATAAAACATTTACCTCTAAGTCCGGAATTTACCCCTGAAGGAAGATGATTATACACTAGCCAATTGTTTTCTCCCGAACGCTGCCCGCCATACATTCTGGCTGTCATCCACAATGCCTTCTGATAATCGACAACTGAAAAAGATTGAGAAATTGCACTTGATGAATAAACAAAAACAGGAAAAAATATTAATAACCATTTCACTATTGAAAATTTCAGACAATACTTCATAAAAAAATAAAAAATGTATATACAAATAAATTTATTGTTAAAAAATCAGAAATCTGTCCTGTAATATCCTGAAATGACAGCGTATTTTTTATTAAAAGCAAAAGGAGAGAATACATCTCTCCTTTTAATTAAACTATCTATAAATCCAAAAATTTTATTAGTTACCTTTATTACCTACAATATGTAACCAACCTGTAAACTCATCGTTTCCACATCCGGTTTTAATATAATAATAATACAGTCCATCAGAGATATTTTCAGCCTTCCAGCTATTATCATAATTACCGGATTTATACACCCTTTCACCCCATCTGTTATAAACTTCCAGATAAGCACCCTCCATCAACGGCATTTTATTTTCATCCCTTACAATAAACGCATCGTTCTTTCCGTCATCATTAGGCGTAAATAAATTTGGTATCAAAAGTTTCTGCCTGTCGATAACATATACAGTATCATAATATTTGTTTGTCCTGCATTTATTATTATCCTCAATAAATAAATTAAAGACCACCGCTCCGGATCCGGAAGGTACTTTACTGATAGTAATTTCAGAGTCATTAGTTATCAAAGAATCAATCTTTTTATCTTCACTTGAAAACCAATAGTATTTGTATGGTGCAGCTGATTTAGATACTGAAGCATGTAGAGTAACAGGCACACCCATACAAACAGTATCTTTCATAGATGAAAAAGAAACTTCCGCTTTAGAATCGATAGAATTAATTTCTATAGTATCTGACAATGTTTCACATGCCCCTTCAATAGTCCAAATAAACTTATTAATGCCGGGAGATAAACCTGAAACCACTACTTCCCTTTCAGAATTGTTTAATGGCACAATTTGCGCTGATCCTGTAGTAGTCCAACTGGCATTTTCACTAATCAAATTGTATTGATTACCTACCAAAGTAATTAGAGAGGAACAGGTGGCTGTGTCTTTACCTGCATAAGGAATAGTAGTCACAGGATATACACTCACTAACACTTCCGGAGAAGTACTGGAGCAACCAGTAATAGCATTAATAATTTGAACTTTGTAATATCCTCCCAAATTTGTCGTATAGGAATTGTCAATCACTCCTTCAAGAACAACATCATCCTTATACCATAGACTATTAACTCCGGTTTCAACAGTAGTCATATTTAACACAACTGATTCTCCGCTACAAATCGGATTGTTACCTGTAACACTTAAAGAAGGCACTTCCGGAATTCGATGAATAACTACATTTAAAGGATCGGAAATATCAGAAGTACAACCTGAAATTGTTAAGGTAGCTGTATAAGAATAAGTATCAGGAGCTGAAATATTAAATGAATTACCATTTACAGTAATAGCATTTCCTGACTCAAACCAATTGATTGTTCCGTTACCTGTTGCAGCAATTGTCTTCGGTCCGCCACAAGCAGGTCCTGATTGTGTAAGTACAGGCACTTCAGGAATCGGATTAACTATCACATTTACTTCCTCTGAAGCTTGAGACTGACAAAACGGAGCTGTATTACCTTTAGCGATAACCCAATATTTTCCACCTGAAGAAGTCGTATAGACATTAGAAATTTCACCTGCAATAACTCCTGAAGTATTATACCATTCATACTCTAACCCTCCCGTATTTGGTTTTGCAGTTAATGTAACTGTTTCCCCTTCACATACTGGTGAAGAAGAAATTTCAATTATCGGCTTCTCCGGAATCGGGGATATTTCAACATTGATTGCAGCAGGCTCCGATATACATCCTCCCCTTATTACTTCAACCGAGTAATTGCCTGATACACTAACTGAAATAGAGCTATTATTTTGCCCTGCAATTTCACTGCCTTCATAATACCATTTATATACTGGCTGGTTAACTTCATTACTTGTAGCTGTTATTACTATAGGCCCTCCGCATATTTGGTCTGAAGTAGATAACCCTGGCTGATCAGGATTATTAATAATATTAATCTGAACAGCAGTAGTTCCTGCCGACCAGCAATTACTTAAAGGATCGAAAGATCTTAAATAAAATACATCCGATACCGTTATGTTTCTGACGCCGGAAGCAGGATCATTATCTGTCCCTCCATCTGAAGTTTGCCAATGATATTCTACTCCGGCAGGTGATTCAGGAATTATTATATCAGTACTACCGCATTTTACATCCAGATCAGGTTGAGGGACATCATCAGGAATTTGTCTTACGCTTACCTCAACCGAAGTTGTATTTAAAGACCAGCAATTGGATTTTGGATCAAAAGCTCTTATGAAATAAGTACCATCAGCTGTTACGGTGCGATCACTATTTGCAGGATTATTTTGAGTACCACCGTCTGATAATTGCCAGTGGTATTCAATTTCTGCAGGGGAAACACCTGGTGAAATAATTGAACTTCCGCAATTATTTACAGGGGTAAGCGCAGGAACATCAGAAGGAATATTTCTAATAGAATTAATTGCAATAGTAGTAGTCTGCAAAGACCAGCATCCTGTTACTGTATTAAATGCCCTAATGAAATATGTTCCTGTAAGATTTACGTTTACTGCAGCATTAGCTTCATTGTTAAGGTCAGTGCCACCTTCCACTGTTTGCCAGTAATATTTAACACTCTGAGGAGGATTATCAGGAATTATAGTTGTGCTGCCGCAATTTTCCTCAATCTTATAGGTAGCAGTTTCCGGATTTGCAATAAAAATTTGAACACTCGCTTCCTTAAAGCAATCTGCATCTCCGTTATTACCATTTTCAACCCGGAGCGAATAAGTACCTGCATCTGCTGAAGTAACAGAGTTTAAAACAAGATCTGAATACGATGAAGACGCAGAGCCTATAGGAGTACTACCTTTAAACCATTGATAGTAATAACTTCCTCCTAGTCCTGCAAGATCAGCAGAACCTTTAATTGTAATAGCATTACCTATACAATGTGTTGTACCATTCTCAGGCTCTGTTATTGAAACTGCGTTTGGAGGCTGACAAGCAGGGCACACTTTTGAAAAAATAACCGGTATTCTGCCACAAGGGTATGCTGAGCCCCTGGTAATTTTCCAATTGAAGGCCGTTCCAAAATTGCTGGAAATATTTCCGAATTGTCGAGTAGTAGTAATTGAAAGAAGATCTTGTCCGCTATTGTCATTCTGAGGATAGCTCACGGAACAATTGTAATTTCCTACTAATCCGCTTGTCGTAGACTGGATCTGTAACCAGTAAGTACCTGCTGAAACAGTATAATTTACAGGAATGGTAATCGGAAGATAACCACCAACAGGACCTCTCAGATAAGAAGAAAGATTCCCGGTAAAAACACTGGCGCCTACTGATCCCGCATTATCTGCAAATATAACTACTCGGAACTGGTCCCATGTTCCTGCATTACTGTTTGTGTAATGCATAGCCATCACACTTTCAAGATTTAATGTACTTGTCACAGTAAATTTGTGATGGTAATTAGTCGGAGTTGTTCCTGTTCGGGAACATGACGAAGGCAATTCCGGTCTCGTATAAGCCTCAATACCATACTTATCTTCAACCCATAATCTGTATGTATTTTCATCGACAGATTCAGCTTGGGTAAAAGGTATTGTAATAGAGCTTGTATAGGTACCATTTAGGCTGGCACCTCCTGAAGGGGTGTTATACCAATTATACCATCCGTTGTAACCACTGGTGCCTGTCACTGAAAAAGTACCATTTTCTTCAGTACAAAACGTACCATTATTCGGAGTAAATGGTGCTGTGAAAGCTGATAAATTTACTACATCAACAGCATCCTGGGCACATGGAATATTTGTGCCTGTATAATGAATTTTTACCTTATACATGCCCGGTTCGTTTGCAGTATAGGTACTATTATTGGCACCAGGAATTATTGTCCAGTTTGTCCCGCCGTCTATAGACTTCTCCCAGGTAATTTGATACCTATCAACTATTGAAGAATTTACAGCAAAACCTGAATTTAAAATTTGAGAAAATGGACTGCAAACACCTTTATCTCTTGGAGAAATTAATGCTGTAGGTGTCGGATCCGGAAAGGAACAAGCCGGAGTAACTGATACTGCAAAATTCTGACAAGTCGTATTTCCAATACCTAAAGTACCATTGGCATTGTTGCCCCATGCATATATCTGATCAGATAAAGTAATGTAAAACCCCCAAGTATCTCCTCCTGAAATTCTTACAACATTATTATCAATAACCCCTCCACTTCTTCTAATAAAAACAGGAGATGTTTTACCTGTTGTGGTTCCGTCACCAAGACTGCCTCCTGCTGCAGAGGTACCGCATGCACCGTTATTACCCCATGTCATTGGTTTCCCATCAATAGTGATTGCCATTCCGAATCCGTTTCCTGCCGCAGCAGATCTTACTTTTAAGAACGGTTCTCCAAAACCTACTCCTGCGGTAGTACTCCACTCACCGGATACCACAGGTTTAGGATCTGAATGGGTAATTGTATTTCCTTGTCCTGTCAGACCACCCCAACCATTATTTCCCCAGGCCCATAAAAGACCGTCCTTATCAATTGCAAAACACATTGCATCACCTGCTGCCAGAGATACAATATTAGTCAATGGAGTACCATTAGCGTTTATTACCGGCCGTGCCCACTGATCGTTTGCTCCTTCATTCCCTCCGTTGGCTGTTCCTGCAGCATTTCTTCCCAATTGTCTTACAGCACCACTTCCCCATGAATATACAGTACCTATTCCATCACCATCCGGATCTACCAATGCATATCCTGTCTGATCACCTGCATCAATCTGAATAATGTTTTCAAGGATACCCGTAGCTGTTCTTATATACCTGGGAGTTGGAGAATGAGTGGTTGTACCATCACCTAATTGCCCTGTGCTATTATCTCCCCAGGCAACCCCTCTGCCATTTTTTAAAATAGCATAACCGGATGAGTTACCACCTACAACATATTTAACATCTACAAGATAATTTGAAAGCGAAGGATGTATAGATGCACCCCCCGGAGTTTCACCTCTGAGAACTCTGGCCGGAGTTGTAACAGCAGAAGCAGAACTTCCGGTACCGGTAATTCCCATTGTTGCATTGTTATTAAATCCCCATCCCCATACTCCTCCATGACAATCTAATGAAACAAAACTCTGGCCCGATCCTGCATCTACCTGGTACATCGTTACAGCTTGATTAATAAAATTGAAATATGAATCATTAGTAGGAAAAAGAACTTTCCGTGGTGCATTAACTATTGTGCTTGCTGATCCGTTTCCCAAAGATCCCACAGCACCTGCAGCATTGTACCCCCAGGAATAGACTTCACCATTGCCGCAAATCATAGCAGAAACATTGTTTCCTCCTGAAATTCTTGCATCTTGTGCAAAAACATTAAACTGGCACCACAGTAAAAAAATAAGAGGAAAGAATAGGATGTTTACTTTTTTCATAATATTTCAGAAATCCCTTTAATTAGAAATTAAAATCTGATATGACAGTAGTTATTGTTTGCGAAAACAAACAGCACTATTATCAGAATAACTATTACTAATTTATTAGGCTCTTAAAAAATAACTATCCTGCTGCATCCTGTGATAAACCATAAAAGCAGAACTATACTCCTGTAAATCATGTTCAAAGGATCAATAATAAATACTGATAAATAAAAGGAGATTAAAATAATTTAAACAGTAGAGATGGATCTGAGCTTGTCAACCCTATTCATTTTAATTTAATGCATTAGAGGTTAAAAAATATTTATGAGAAGAATTATTTAGGTTTGTATAAATGATTAATTAAACTTCATTCCTCATTCAATCTGCTGCCAATCTTTTTTACCATATCGATAAAGCCTTCTTTAGTGATTGGCTTAATGATAAAGTCAGAAACATCACTAATTGATTTTGCCCTTTGAATATCGGAAGGCGCATTAGATGATGTGACAATATAAATAACAATTTTTTTACCCAAGAAAGGTTTCATCTGAACAAACTCCTCGAGAAACTGCCAGCCATCCATAATTGGCATGGACAAATCCAGCAATATAATATCAGGAAGTTGCTCAAGATCCCCTTCAATAGAATTCATAAAATCTAAAGCTTCTTTCCCGTTAAAAAATGCTTTAATCTTATTTATAAGTCTGGTCTCTTCAATGATCCTTTGTGTTAAAAATTGATATATCTGATCATCATCAATTAAAAAAAGTAAATCAAGTTTTTTATTTTCCATAGCTGCTTATTTTAGATAATCGTACAGTAAAAGTAGTTCCTTTGCCCGGCATGCTGCTAACCATTATCTTCCCTCCCATAGATTCAACCTGATTTTTCGTAATAAACAAACCGAATCCTTTAGCATCCTTATCACCGTGAAATGTTTTACCAAGCTTAAATATTTTATCTCCCTGCTTTTCCAGATCTATCCCCAATCCATTATCACTTATTTCAAAATAAATCCATTCATCTTTCAGATAAGTTCGGAGATTGATCATGGGAACCCTTTCAGAAGAACGGTATTTAATAGCATTGCTTAGCAAATTAAAAACTATACTATCGAAATAATTTTTCGGATAAAATATCTCTTTCGCCTGGGAAAAATCTGAAAGTACTACGGCTCCTGATTTTTCTATTTCAACCCCCAGCGCATTTTTAGCTTTTTGCAGACATTCCTCAACATCAAGATAATCGCTTTTCACAGAGTAGTCCATCCTTACCTGAACCGCTTCCACAAGATCATTAAAGGTAGAGTTTAAAAAATTAACTACTGGCATTAATTTTTCGAAATATAAAAGCTTTTCCTCTACCTCTTTACTCTGCTCCAGCATGCTTGATATTAAAAAAATATTTGCTAGCGGAGCCCTTAGGTTGTGTGATATGATAGTACAAAAATCCTCAAGCTGCTTTTTCTGATCAGATATATGAGTGAGCATTTCCGTTCTTTCTTTCAACTTCTTTTGTAACTCAATATACATCTGTACATTTTCAATTGATACAGCTGTAATATCTGCCAATGACTGCAATAAGAATATTTCTTCTTTTGATGCTTCATGTTCGGATGCCCAATAGTTTCCTATAGCTCCTATAGGCGCCCGGGTACGGATTGGAACCATGACCAGGCTTTTTACAAATGTAGGCCTGTAGGCATCTGTAGGAATTCGGTCGTCAGAATATATATCCCGGATTGAAACTGCTTTTCTGTTAATCATTGACCAACCGCTAATACATGCTTCCATGGGGAAACGCTTACCTTTCCATAACGGGCTAATAGCATCTTCATCTGCATAATAACACAAATTACCTTCGCGCAGAATAAAGGTAGCTCCATCTGCTCCGGTCAGCTCTCGTGCAACTCTGCGAACAATCCTCATTATCGATTCAAGATCTACCGCAAACGATAAATCCTGAATTGTACTTGCAAGGAGTTTAACAGAGGAAATCTGTACTGTTTCCATTTGTTTAAATAGGGAGTTAGATTCTGAAAATAATAAAAATTTGACCTTATCAGCAAAAAATATAATAAAAAAGGCCGGCGTATTATGCCAGCCTTTGTGCACTCGTAGGGAGTCGAACCCCAAACCTCCTGATCCGTAGTCAGACGCTCTATCCAGTTGAGCTACGAGTGCTTAATATCGTTATATAAAAAATTAATTCTTCTACCCAAACCTTCCCGACCTGCTGTCGGGACGCTCCCTGCCTGCCGGCAGGCAGGTATCCAGTTGAGCTACGAGTGCATAGCATCAAGCCATTGTAAAAATGTCTGCAAATGTAGTAATTTTAAACTCTTAATAAAATAAAATTCAATTTGGATTATCAAACGGGTTTTTATTTATATTGAAAAAAGTTAAAAAGCACCCAACAAACAAATACCTGAGAATAAGGTTTTGACCCAAAATAGTTTTAGAAATGAGATTTTTACTGATCACCACTCTTCTCCTGTCTTTTTATGCAAGTTTTTCACAAGCGCACATTTCAAGCGATAGTACCTGGAAAAGAGACGAGTACAAAGGATTAAACTTTATCAAAGGAATAAGATTAGAGCTGGGATTTAACAGGTTAATGAATAATCCTACAGAGTATAACACAAGATTCTGGCCTTCCAAAGGAGTAAATATCGGATATTACTGCATTATACCACTCGTTTCAAAAATGCTTAGCCTGAGTCCGGGCTTAAACCTGGGACTTGACAACTATTCATTCGAAAGAAGGAACACCCGATTAATACCTACTCAGGATACTGTTTACACATTTTTAGTTGACGTACCTGATCATAATTATCAGAAATCAAAATTGGCTTTAACCTATTTAGATGTACCGGTAGAACTGATATTCAGAAGCAAACTGAACACTTCGAAAGTATTTAAAATTGCTATAGGTGGCAAAGTGGGTATCCTTCTCAAGTCTCACACCAAAGTTAAATATGAAGCCAACGGAGTGACAACGAGAGACAAAATATCCACTGACTTTCATATTAACAGATGGAGATATGGATTAACAGCACGAGTAGGATATGGCCTTTGGAGTGTTTTCGGATATTATCAGCTGAATAATTTATTTAAAGAAGGCTATGCACCTGACATGACACCTGTGTTGGTAGGACTTGCATGGTCAATTCATTGACAACCGACTATTTTCCCCTAAACAAAGGTTTTCTTTTCTCTCTGAACGCCACAATACCTTCTTTGAAGTCTTCAGTTTTAGCAGCCTCACCTTGCATTTCTGCTTCAATTTTAAGCATGGACTCGAGTGTTTCTTCCGAACTTTGCTTTAGAATCTGTTTTATGGAAGCAACTGCAAATCCTGCACTTTGTCTGTAGTAATCACAATACTTTTTTACTAATCCATCAAGATCTTTGGAAGGCACGACATGATTAACGATTCCAATTTTGCTTGCTTCTGCGGCATCAATTTTCCTTCCCGTTGTTAGCAATTCAAAGGCAATACGTGGCCCAACAAGTCTGGGTAAAATAAAAGAAGTACCGGTATCAGGCACCAGTCCGATATTAACGAAAGCCATACTTAACGAAGCCTCCTCCGAAGCAAGTATAATATCACAAAGTATAGCAAGCGAACAACCTGCCCCGGCTGCCACGCCATTTAACCTGCAAATAACAGGTTGCCTTACTTCCATAAGTGCATGGACTATCGGATTAAAAAAATTGTCAACGATATTTTTTGCATCCAATCCTTTAGACAAATCAACCGACAACAAATCCAGCCCTGAACAAAATCCTTTTCCTTCACCTGTTAACACAACAGCTTTTATATTATTACTTGCATTAACACTTTTCAATGCTGCAACAATTTCCGAACACAACTTTTCATTTAATGCATTATAAACTTCCGGGCGATTGAGTGTGATAACAGCTATCCCAGCTTCTTCTTTAAACAGGAGATGTTCGTACATATTTTATCTTATTAAATATTCAAAACAATATATAGAAGCTGCAAATCCTATCACCAGGCCTGCCACTATCTGCAGATAATCATGTGCCTTTAAAAACATTCTTGCACTCAATACAACACCAGAAATAAACACAAGCGTAATAACTGGATAAAAAAATCTTGTATCAGGAAAATGCTTTGACAAAATCATGAGTAACCCTACAGTACCGGCCAGGCCCATGGCATGTGCGCTGATCTTCCAGGTAACATTAATTAAAGCAAGAATAAGGATAATAAAACTAATGGAAGCCATTATATACACTACCACCAGATTCATATGAAAGTATGTATGAAAAAGGTAGGTAATACCCGAATAAAAACAAGCTGTTAGAAAAAAAGGAATAACCCTGCTTCTTCTGTCATCCATAAGAAATGCAGCCAGCGGCAAAGTTTTATTAACAAACTGCAAAATCATGGAAATGAGAAAAACCGGCAAAAGAAAAGTAGTAATAAAAATCAGTAATACAAGATATGTCCTTCCTTCAGCTGTAAGTGGATTAAGAATTTCAGGTGCGAACAAAACAATGCATGAGAACAAATAAGTAGGCATCATTAATGGATGGAAAATCACTGAGATAAACAATGCAATTTTCCTTAACAAATCACTTTTTTTTCTTTTCTCCGAAAATGTCACTTTCACTATAATTCCTTTCTTAATCTGGCTACAGGTATATTTAATTGTTCTCTGTATTTGGCTACTGTTCTTCTGGCAATAGGATACCCTCGTTCTTTTAAAACTTTTTCAAGCTTTTCATCAGACATAGGTTTCTTCTTGTCTTCTTTCTCAATTACTTCTTTTAAAATATGTTTCACTTCCCTGCTACTTACATCTTCACCTGTTTCAGTTGCAATACCTTCAGAAAAGAAATATTTAAGAGGATAGATACCGAACTCTGTCTGCACAGATTTGCTATTGGCAACTCTTGATACAGTAGAAATATCCATACCTATTTCATTGGCAATATCTTTTAGGATCATCGGCTTCAGTTTGGTTTCATCTCCCGTAAGGAAAAAGTCATACTGATATTTTATAATTGCCTCCATAGTTCGCAGCAAAGTATGTTGCCTTTGCCTTATAGCATCGATAAACCACTTAGCTGCGTCCAATTTTTGCTTCACAAACGTAACGGCTTCTTTAAGCTTTTTATCCTTCTTAGCGCTTTTTTCATAGGTATCAAACATCTCTACATAAGATGGGCTGATTCTCAATTCAGGTGCATTCTTCGAATTAAGCGTAAGCTCCAGCTTTCCATTATTATTAAACAAAAGGAAATCCGGAATGATATACTGAGTTTTTACATCTTCAGTTCCTCCCCCACCCGGCTTTGGATTCAACCTGGTTATAATCTGAACAGCCTGTTTGATCCTCTCATCAGAAACTTCCAGTTTCTTTTGAATTTTGTCATAATGTTTTTTAGTAAACTCTTCGAAATGATCGTTGATGATAGTATAAGCAAGACTGACAGCCTCATCGGTGGGATCTTTTCTTTCCAATTGAAGCAAAAGACACTCCTGCAAACTTCTTGCTCCGATTCCTGCAGGATCGAAATCCTGAATTTTAAAAAGAACCTCTTCAAGTTCCTCTACCGTAGCCTCAACATTTTGCGAAAAAGCAAGATCATTTACTATCTGGTCTAAATCTCTTCTTATATAACCGTCACTATCTATACTACCTATCAATTGCGCGCCTATAAGCTCCTGCCTTTCATCCAGCCTGAGGAAACCTAATTGAGCCATTAAAGAGTCAGAAAGTGAGTTACCGCTTGCAAGAGGCATCTCACGATCTTCATCATCATAATTACCATCACCCTGCATCTTGTAACCGCTGATGTCCTCATCTCTTATGTAATCTTCCACACTCAACTCTTCATTGGAACTATCATATTCTTCAGTTTCATCATCGGAATAATCTTCATCAGAAGAGCTGCTGTCTTGTTCATTATTATACTCTTCCTTGCCTTCTTCCAGGGCAGGGTTAATCTCCAGCTCTTCCTCAATTCTTGACTCAAGCTCGGCAGTAGGTATCTGCAGAAGCTTGATAAACTGGATCTGCTGAGGAGATAACTTCTGCTGTAAAGACTGATTTAAACCTAATTTCTGCATAAAAAAATGGTTGTTTTGAACAAAAAGTCAAAAACTATACCAAATCAAAATTATTATATTTTACCAAATCTTTGTCTAAAAACCTAAAATATCCTTTTTTTGCTAACTGATTCAATTTTTTATTGTTTAGCTTTAGGTTTAAACTACCTGGCATAAAGTAAAAAATATCCAATTTTATTTTATTAACACTATTTAAACAGAAGCATTCAGCTTTCTTAAACCAATGAAAAGAACAAAAATTGTCCATTTACTGGCCTCAAAGGAAATCGGGAAAGAGGTAAATATCAAAGGTTGGGTTAGAACCAAAAGAGGAAATAAAAATGTCTCTTTTATTGCTGTAAATGACGGTTCAGTTATCCACGCTATACAAGTGGTGGCGGATATGAATAAATTTTCTGAAGAAGCATTAAAGCTGGTAAGCACAGGAGCATGTATATCTGTCACCGGCAAACTTGTTGAATCTCCTGCATCAGGACAACCGGTAGAGATACAGGCTGAGCAAATAGAAGTATTAGGTCCTGCAGATCCGGAAACTTATCCTTTGCAAAAGAAAGGGCATACCATGGAATTTTTGCGAGAAATAGCCCATCTGAGACCAAGAACAAACACTTTCGGGGCAATATTAAGAATAAGACATGCAATGGCTTTTGCCGTACATAAATTTTTCAATGATAAAGGTTTTGTATATCTGCATACTCCGATAATTACCGGGTCCGATGCGGAGGGTGCAGGAGCGATGTTTAAAGTAACAACTTTCGATCTAAACAACGCTCCCAAAAATCCTGACGGCAGCATCAACTATAAAGAAGACTTTTTCGGAAAAGAAACTAACCTGACTGTCTCCGGACAGCTGGAGGGTGAACTTGGAGCGATGGCTCTGGGAGAAATTTATACTTTCGGACCAACCTTCCGTGCAGAAAACTCCAATACAGCAAGACACCTTGCTGAATTCTGGATGATAGAACCGGAAATGGCCTTTTATGATATCCATGACAACATGGATCTTGCCGAAGAATTTTTGAAATACCTGGTGAAATATGCACTTGACCATTGCATGGACGACTTGGAGTTTCTCAACAAGATGTATGATAAGGAACTTATAGATCGTCTGAAATCCGTTGTCGACACAAAATTTGAAAGACTATCTTACACAGAAGCTATAGAGATACTGCAGAAAAGCGGACAGAAATTTGAGTACAAAGTTGACTGGGGTACAGATCTGCAGTCAGAACACGAAAGATACCTGGTAGAAAAACATTTTAAAAAACCTGTTATTCTTACTAACTATCCTGAAAAGATCAAAGCTTTTTACATGAAGCAGAACGATGATGGAAAAACTGTAAGAGCAATGGATGTTCTTTTTCCTGGTATAGGTGAAATCATAGGAGGATCCCAGAGAGAAGAAAATTATGAGAGACTTTTAAGAAGAATAAAAGAAGTAGGCATTCACGAAAAAGATATCTGGTGGTATCTGGAAACAAGAAAATTCGGAACTGCACCACACAGCGGTTTCGGATTAGGCTTCGAAAGATTAATTCTTTTTATTACAGGAATGGGTAACATCCGGGATGTGATTCCTTTCCCAAGGACACCACAGAATGCGGAGTTTTAAAGCTGAAAGCTGAAAGGTAAAAGTTTAAAGTTTAAAGAAAGAGGAGATAGCCTGGAGCTATTTCTTCTTTTTAGGATATTGTTTAAAGGTAGGACATGTTTCACATTCTCCTGCTCCACGAATTGTCTTCTTCCCGTTTTTCCCTACACATTGAGAGAAAATCAACAATACAACAAAAAATAAAATAGTCTTTCTCATAATTCAATTTTTAAAAGAGCATAAAAAAATTCAACATTCATCATTAAACAGATCCCTCCTGCGTCGGAATGACGGGTTATGATTAGCATGGCGCTAATTCTACCTGAATCCCATCCATCATTCAACATTTATCATTCATCATTCAACATTCATCTTTCCATTCTTAATTCTTAATTCTTAACTCTTAATTCTTAATTCTTAATTAAACTATAGCGCTCCCAACTTATACAACATCTCTTTAAGTTTCTCCTCTTCCTTTCTACGTGCAATGTAAGCATCAGTTTTACTCTGATATATCTGATCGAAATATGGTGCGTCAGGAGGGCCCATCTTCACAATTTCATGCTTATAAGGTCTGGATAGAAAAATTTCTTTATAACCCATAGTAGCATATAATTTATATGGATTTTCACCTTTTGCTCTCTGATCAGCCTGGAAAATTTTCAGGCATTCATCATAAGAAAAAGAAACGATAGGCTCCAGCAATCCTCTTGGACTATTCTTTGCAGGCAACATCAATGTAATGGACACAGGCATGATAATCATTTCCGAATGGTGTTTATCAAAAATAAAATCTTCGCCTACTTCCATTAATGTCAGCTCTTCAGGCATGATTTCAATTTTTACTCCCTCAAACCCATCTGACTGCATGCGCATTTTAACTGTTGATGGCGTAAGACGCATATCAAACATCTCATTTTGATACCCTGTTATCTTACCTGCATAAAAGGCTTCAAGCAATATCTGAGGTAGCATTACAGTATTTCCATTCCCAAAAAGTTTGATGTTTTCAGGATGATTCAACGGAACTGATCTTACGATGTGCTTTTTAAATAGGATATCTTGTTCTCTCACCTTATACTGGCCGTTGGCAAAAAATGATATCAAACAAAAAAGTACAAAAACAAAGAAATGACGTTTCATAGGCTTTGATTTTCCTGCAAAACGTCATTTCGGGAAATTTAGTATAGACCGGTGTTAGATATTAGATATTAGATGTTAGATGTTAGATGTTAGATATTGAACACCTAAACACTTTAACACCCTAACAAATTGATACGCTAACACTTTGAACTTCGAACTTTAAGCTTTCTAATTATTCTCATTCGCCAATATATGCAGCCATCCTTTATACTCCTCGCTGCCGCAGCCTGTCTTTAAGTAATAGTAATACATTCCGTCGGCAATATTCTCTGCATTCCAGCTATTGTCATAATTTTTAGATTTATATACCCTTTCGCCCCATCTGTTAAATACATCGAGCGTTGCTCCTGAGAATATCGGCATAGAATTCACATCCTTTATGACAAAAGTGTCATTCCTGCCATCATTATTCGGTGTAATCAGGTTTGGAATATACAACTCCTGTCTGTCTAAAACCTCAACAGTATCTTTTAACTCCTCCGTTCTGCAATTATTATTATCAATCACAACCAGTGAATATACTACCGGCCCGGAAGACGAGGCAGTAAATTCCAGGGTCAAATAATTGTTATTTGTTATGACTGAATCCGGAGCCCCGCCTTCAGAAGAAGTCCATATGAATTTGTAAGGAGCTGCAGCATGATTTACTACAGCATTCAATTTTATACCTGCTCCTGCGCAAACAGTATCAGCATCGGAAGCGAAGCTTACTTCAGCAGTTGAACTAACCACATTTACTTCTACTGTATCACGTTTCGTACCACATCGTCCGGAAATGGTCCAAACAAATTTATTTAATCCTTCTGCAAGATCAGAAACAGAAATAGCTAATGGATTCAACACAGTAATGCTTGCTGAACTGACAGCAGACCAGCTTGCTGTTTCATCACCTGCAAAATTATTTCCTGTTAAAATTGCAGTTGGACTGCAAGTTAACTTATCAGATCCGGCATGAGGTTCTGTAGTTGCAGGTGCAGCGGTAACAGGAATGGCTTGTGACAATCCTGATAAACATCCGTCAACCTGAATGCTTACGCTATATTGTCCTTCGCTTGAGGCTTCAAAATCTCTTTCTGTTGCTCCTGAAATCGCTGTACCGTTTTTATACCACTGATAAGCAGGATTACTATAATTTGTAATCACAGCCATAACCACAGTCTCGCCCTGACAGAAAGATGTAGCCCCGGCAACTCCAATTTGAGGAGTAGAAGGAACAGATTTAACAATTACCGATAACACAGAAGACAGGTCAGAGGTACAGCCTGCAACCGTTTGTCTTACTGTAAATATTCCTGAGGAAAGCGCAGTGTAGCTGGAGCCATTGACATTAAGATTATTCCCGGATTCAAACCAGGAATATACTGCACCGGCAACACCACTTGCCGTTATAGTAATCGGACCGCCACACTCAGGTCCGGTAGCACTTAATGCAGGTGCAGATGGCACCGGATTTATATTTACAACAGCAGGATCAGAAGCTGCTGACTCGCAATTTGGCGCAGCTGTCTTTCTGATCATCAACATGTAACTTCCTGATGAATTTACTGTCAACTGAGCAGCATTTTCACCGGCAATAACTCCTGAGGCATTTGACCATATATAAGTGATATCTGTCTCATTTGTTTCTGCGTTTAACACGATGCTCTCTCCCTGGCATGCTACTAATGATGCAGCAGAAATTTCAGGCTTCTGTGGAACAGGAGATATCTGAACATTCGCTGCATCTGATACTTCTGAAGTACAGTTACCAATTACTGCAACGATTGTATATGTTCCACTTTCAGTTGCTGAATAAGTATTACCGCTTACACCAGATATCATATCTGCTCCTCTGTACCAGTTAATAGTAGTATTAGCATCAGCAGTAGCGGTTAATGTAATCGGACCGCCACATTCAGGACCAGACTGCTGTAAGGATGGTTTGCCGGGAGCCGGATTGATATTTACTACCGCCGGATCAGATGCAGAAGATTCGCAATTAGGTGCTGAAGTTTTTCTGATAGTCACTGTGTAACTTCCGGATGAACTTACGGTCAGCTGAGCTGCATTTTCATCTGTGATAACTCCTGAGGCATTTGACCATATATAAGTAATGTCGGTTTCATTAGTCTCGGCATTCAACACAATGCTCTGACCCTGACATGCCACTAATGATGCAGCAGAAATTGATGGCTTCTCCGGAACAGGAGTTATCTGAACATTCGATGGATCAGATGCATCTGAAATACAATTTCCTATTACTGCGACAATGGTGTACGAACCGCTTTCTGTTGCAGAATATGTATTTCCGCTTGCTCCTGAGATAAGATCGGTGCCTCTGTACCAGTTAATGGTGGTATTAGCATCTGCTGTTGCTGTCAATGTAATCGGACCACCACAAACCTGGCCAGACTGCTGTAAGGATGGTTTGCCGGGAGCCGGACTGATATTTACTACCGCCGGATCAGATGCAGAAGATTCGCAATTAGGTGCTGAAGTTTTTCTGATAGTCACTGTGTAGCTTCCTGATGAATTAACTGTCAACTGAGCTGCATTTTCATCTGTGATAACTCCTGAGGTATTTGACCATATATAAGTAATGTCGGTTTCATTAGTCTCGGCATTCAACACAATGCTCTGACCCTGACATGCCACTAATGATGCAGCAGAAATTGATGGCTTCTGTGGAACAGGAGATATCTGAACATTCGCTGCATCAGATGCATCTGAAGCACAATTACCCAGCACTGCAACAATTGTATACATTCCACTTACGGTGGCAGAATAGGTATTTCCGCTTGCACCTGCGATAGGATCTGCTCCTCTGTACCAGTTTATGTTAGTATTTGCATCAGCAGTAGCTGTCAATGTAATCGGACCGCCACATTCAGGACCAGACTGCTGTAAGGATGGTTTGCCTGGAACAGGATTAAAGGTAACATTTAAACTTGCAGATTGAGGAGACAAACATTCAAACCCTGTAGTCTTTTTCACTGCTACTTTATATTCACCTGTTGCATTTACTTGTATTGTATTAGAGTTCTCCCCGGCAATTATACCTGAAGAGTTATACCATACATAAGTTATATTCGCCTCGTTGCTTTGTGCAGTAATGGTGATAGTCTCGTTGGCGCATGCTGTTAAACTATTCGCAGAAACAGAAGGCGCTTCAGGAACCGGATCAAAAGATACTACCTGAGTTTCTGATTTTTCAGAAAAGCAACCAGATCTTACTGCTTCTACTGTATATGTACCTTGCTGAGTGGCTTCATAATTATCAGAGGATGCACCATTTATCAAAACATTATCCCTATACCATCTGAAGCTTTGCACACCTGCTTCAACATTTTCTGCCTGGAGGAAAAATGGTCCACCGCACACGGCTCCGCTTTGTGAAAGTCCGGGAGCCGCAGGAACAGGATTAACATTAATTGTAAAGGACAAACAAGTGGTATTGCCACAGCTAGGGCTCTCCCAACGCGCAAAATAGGTTGTAGCAGAACCAGGCAAGGCAACACTTACATTATTTCCTGTAGCAACCGGTGTACCTCCTCCACATGAACCTGCATACCAGTTTAACACGGAGCCTCCGCCACCACCACCAGTCACAGTTAATATTATATTACCTGAAGCACCTGCACAGATTGTAGTATCCTGACGAATACCGGTTGGTGCAACCGGAGGCACGCATAATGGACAATCAGAAAATTCGGAAGTATTGTTATTGCCATCTGTAACGAGTGCCGTTATTTTCAACGAACCAACACCTGATGTATAAGACCATTGACCTGAACCGTTGGCTGTAACGGAAGCAATATGCGTCCTTCCTTGCACTTTACCTGAATGACACTCATGACATGTTGAGTCTGTATAAAATAAATCAACAGTAGCACCTGCCGGTACACCGGAGCCGTATACGTTAGCTTTTGTTGAAAGCCCGTTAATAACCGGAGCGGCAATATTTATATTTCCTCCAGTAGTTAGTTTTATACCACCGGAACTGTTACAATAATAAGTATTGCCTCTCAAAGGATTTCTGGTGTTGTTATTCTGAACCTCCACACCGTAAGTTCCATTATTTGCAATAACATTTGCCTGCCCTGCAGCAAATCCGCCTATTACATTGTTTAAATTAGGAGCTCCTCCTGTATCCCATATATATATACCTCTTTGCTGATTTCCTGCTGCTGTTCCTGCTATGTTAGTACCAATGTAATTATTGTATACCACAGTATTATTGCAATCTACAATATGCACACCATTCAGCCTGTTTCCTGAGAAAACATTTCTTTCGGCAGCAGTAACACCACCTACAATTGCACCATTGGTATTGTTTAGTATCAATCCATGATTGTTATTTGGTCTTGCCTGCCCGGCAGGATTAATTCCCGACACATTACCTTTGATAATTACAGTACCGGTAATGGAATATAATGCAATACCACTTCCTTCTCCCGGGAGATATCCATAACCGTTGCTGCAAGTAATATTGTTAGTGATGGTAAGATTATTGTTATTGTATGTCCAGATTCCATAATCAGAATTACCCAATGCATTTCCATTTAGGTCTAAACCTATCAGGTTTCCGGAAACAACACAATCATTGGAGTTACCGCTAATACTTACTCCACTTTTTTGCCCGTTATCTACTGTAAACCCATTTCCAGAAATCAAATTTGATAATCCTGTAGCGGTTGAACCAATTATTATTCTTGAAGAAGAAAGAATAGAAACACCATTTCCGCCATTCCCAAGAGAAGTAATTCCGTTTTGTCCTACTCCAAAATAGTTTCCATAAATTACGTTATCATTACTTCCTCCCAGGATATATATTCCATGTATTTTATTAGCAGAAATAATATTCCCTAAACCATTTCCACCTATTGTATTAAAATCACTTCCCCTGTCCAGATCGATACCATCAAATCCATTACCATGATCGAGCAAACCGGTTACGTCAGTACCTATATAATTATTTGTAATAGTATTATTATCTCCATTTTGATCTATCTGCACACCATGTCCGCCGTTATTTGAAATTATATTTCTATGTGCAACTGTATTTCCTCCTATGGTATTTCCACTGCAATTATTAAAAAGCTGTATTCCACTGAAGACATTACCGCATTTTACTGTTCCTGTAAGATCAGTACCAATGTAATTATTAAAAATACTATTATTGGAACCACCATCCAGCAACTGAATTCCATGACCACCATTATTTGAAATCACATTTCTTTCAGAAGCAAGCAAACCACCGATGGTATTGTTGGTACACGCAGCATGCATACCTATTCCACTCTCATTATTTCTGAATGTAGCAGATGCCACTCCGGTTGTACTTAGTCCGATAATATTTCCTCTGATCTGAGTATTATTCAGCCCAAGCATGAAAATGCCATAAGCCGTGTTACCGGAAATGACGTTATTGGTAATAGTAAGATTATGTGAATTTTCCTTAGCTTCAATACCATTGTTAAATCTGAAAATTCTGTTACCGGTGATGGTATTTGAAGGTGATGTTACAATTACAAGAATACCAACAGAACAGGAAGTACAAGACGGATTTAAACCTGCATCGTCAGTTCCAAGCCAGTTATTGGAGATAGTATTGTTGATTGATTGAACGATGTTTATTCCGACAGACACATTTCTGATAAGATTGTTGCTAATAGTATTTCCTGATGAGTTATGAAGTTGTATTCCTTCGTTTACAGTATTTGCTATAAAGTTATTACTGAAAGTACAGCCTGTTGCTCCCGCTGCCATTTGCAAACCTATAACCGAGTTTGTTATCTGAAATCCGGCAATGGTAACATTTGATCTGGAAATCACCTGCAAAGCTATATTACCACTTCCATTTAAAATTATTCCTTTCTGCCCTGCAGCAACACCGGGTTGGGTACTAGCATCAATGCTCATTCCATTGGTATTGTTGTCAAGAAGTTGAAGACTGCTGGCCAAGGTGATCGTCTGCTGCCCCCCCGGAGCAATATTAAAAGTAATTGTATGAGGAGTACCGGCCGGATCCGTAGAATTTGCCAGCCTTATACATTTCCTCAATGTATTTTCTGCTGCAGAGGGCGTATTGTAGGCCAGGCCATTGTCAGTGTCAGCATTACTACTTACCACGTAATTGACTGCAAAAACCTGATAACTGCAAAGTGCAAATACAATTAGAATAATTGCTCTGATTGACTTCATATCCAAATTCTTTAATTTTTGTGATTTTATCCTTCCAGGGAAGAATTGATTTATTTTAGCATTAAATAGGATTTTAAACAAAAAAGTGATCTGTTTTTACAGAAAAACATCAAATAAATTCACTTAAATAGCACTGATTTTTGCGGATAAACGACACGGTTTTTTTTATTAACCGATTAAAAAACAGGAAAACAAAAAATGAAATCTAAAACTTGCGAATTGACCCATTTATATCTTTCGCAAAAAATGAAAATTGAATAAACTTAATAAAAAAGCCATCCTGATTTCATTTCACTGCATGAGATCCGCAGAATTTCAGGACGGCTTCTTACTCCTTTTTTTAAATCAATGCACTACTATAAGTTTATGAACTTCAGATTTTTTATCCCCAAAAAGTCCTAACTGATAAATACCCGGATGTAAATCAGCAATTGAAATTTCCATAACCCCAGCAGCCTGATTTATAAACGATTTAACAAAAATCTCCCGTCCGGTTAAATCCATAATGGTAAGCCTTAAATCCTCCGGAACCATTGAATTATGTTCAACATAAACTACAGCAGCTGCAGGATTGGGATAAATTTTAAATATTCCGGCATCCGAAACAGGTTGATTCCTGGTAATAACTCCGGAATATGGGGACAACCTGGATCCGGGAATCGGCCTTTCCATATTTCCTCCCGGCAACTGCCATCCTGCAGCAAAATGGTCGTTTCCTGAACCTTCTTTATGCAAAGCTTCTATATAATATTTTACTCCGGCAGTCAGATTCTGAGGCAATGATTTTTGAGAACCATATTTCAGCCATTCCCCAGGAAGGGTATAACCCTCCTCAATAAAGGCTATTTTCCTTTTATTTTGCGGATCATCATTGGTGCTCAGATACAATTCCGAATGGTTATCACTGGAAATCCAGAAAGTATATGCACCACTAACAGGAGGACAGATGAACCCGGAATATTTTGCCCCATAGTTATCACCTGCATTTACGGGCCCTTCAAAAGAATTTACTTCAGTACGAACCGCAGGATTGTCAGGAAAAGAAGAATGCGTTATCAGAGACCTCATATCATCTCCGGTAATACCCATCCATACTTCTCTTGTGAGGCTACCAGTTGAAGAACAAAGCATTGGTGCACCAACTCTATACAAAGCGTAAGATGGAATTTCCGTTTTGGTTATCCCTGGCCCTGAATATTTCACTACCAGTGTTTCGTTTCCTGTTGCTTCGAAATAATGAACTTTAATGGCATGCTTCCCGGCTTTCAATCCTATCGTTCCGGACTTTTCTGTTACCGTATGCAATCCATCATTATTTACGACCAAAGTTGTGCCTATATACAACTTACTCCCTTCATCGGAAGAAGTATAAAAAGTATATATTCCGTCAAGGGCTACGTCAACATAACCGGAAAACATAAAACCAAAATGATCATCTCTTTCTCTTTCACTAATAATAAAGGTGGGGACAACGCCGGTATTTGCTGCACTCATACTGTTGAAGTCCGGGATATTACTCCAGGAACCTTCATAATAAGAATATTCTAAGCCGTTAACAGCATTCGAAGGATTATCCGGATTCCTCAAGGATGGTGATGGCGTTACTGTCACATTCACTGCTGAAGAAACTTCAGATCCTGAAGAAGAAAACGCTTTTGCAGTGAACACATAATTCCCTGCAGAAAGATTTTCCATATTTACAGCAAATGGCCAGGCAGATTTTGTCGACAACAAATTTCCATTGTTATAAAACTCAACTTTGGTAATGGAAGAAGATCCGGCCGAAGCATGAGCTGTTAGTACAAAATCAGATCCGACACTAAAAACAGAACCATCGGAGGGAGAAGTTATGAAAACCGTAATGTCATTTTCGGTACCCGGCAATGGATATTCATGGACTCCGATATCATATGATGTACCCTGCCTAATGGAATAACCGTAGTAATCTCTCATTCCCATATTCACGCCTAGATCCTGTAGACTTACACCGGCATCTTTTAATGGACTTGATGACGAAAGTTTATATGCTTCCAGGTCTGAAGAAAGCTTTGACATATCACTGATTGTTCCTCCTCCACCTGCAGAGACCAACAATGGATTTCCATATATACCTACCGGATCCCCCTGAATCTTCTCCTGATTCTTTGCATTCCTCCATGCATCTAATGAATTGTAAGTACTTCCCTGCCACCAGATACCAAAATTACCTGAAGAATTGTAATAACTATTGTTCTGAAAATAAATTCCATTGTTAACAGTTGAGACAACAGCATAAAGATATCCTGTAGTATAAAAGATATTATTTCTGAAATAAACATCTTCCATTGGTCCATCTATATAAACAGCTCTTGGATTTCCGGATGGGGCTGTGCTCAGATAAATTATATTATTGTAAATATATAAATCCTCAAGCCCTCCCGTAGATGCACTCCACAGCAATATTCCAGGGTAATCATTCTTTCTTCCATCATTCTGACTGATATTATACCTGATGTGATTATTTTTTAAGGGTAATCCGTTTTTAAATTGTGCCACCATCAGACCAGCACCTTCATTGTCATGCGAGTAATTATACTGAATAATGGAGTTGGTAGTACCCCCATCAATATCAAATCCTCCTCCGTCTCTGTCAAATCCTGCTTTGTTATGATGCGCTTCATTGAATTGAATGATTGCTTTATTGGAATTATAAACCCATATACCTACAGGCCCTCCATCAGGAGAGTTATTCAGGTGACCATTGTTATAAGCTTCATTATACTCCACCATAGCTTCATTCACTGAACATAATGCTATTCCACTTCCTGTGTGAAACCAAATCAGATCGCTTTGTCCGGTAATGTTGTAAATTTTATTATGAGCGATGTACAGATAATGATGAGCATATACCTTGTTCAGATTGATGGAGTCTCCCATTGACCTTATACCTGCCTCTCCATTGCTATGGATTCTACATCCTGTGATCCGTATATTTTTAAAACCGCTGTCGTATCCTTTACCTGCAATCAAAATCCCGGACTTGGAATAACCACTGACCTCTACATCTTCGACAATAAGCAGCTCAGGCTTTACATTGGCGAGGTTGGAGAAAAATTTAATTCCATTTTCTCCATTGACAGCCGGGCCGGATCCTGTAAATTTTAAATTATACACTTTAATTCCTCCGATATTAAATACATATAACCCGAACCCGTTTCCGGAGTTAATTACTGCCTTACCGGATCCGTAAGATGTTATGGTAATCGGATTAGCCGCAGTTGTTTTGTCTCCCTGATCGAAATACAATCCACCTGAAAAAGTACTTCCTCCTTCAAGCATTATAATATCTCCGGGATTAAAATTTCGGTTATTGACAGCATCAAGTGTTTTCCATGCATTGGCAATGCTTAACCCGTCAAGATTGTCATTACCGCCAGGCTTCACATAAAAAGTAGCTGCAAAACCAGAAGTAAAAAGCAAATAAAGTTTTAAGAACAAGTAAATTTTTTTCATAGCTGGATGGATTTTCGGAAAGGAACACCGGCCATTCAGGAATGTTTAAAAAATAATCCCGGGTTTCTCATTTTCGCTTTTCACAGGGAAAATTGGAAATCCGGGAAAAAAGATTCAGGATTTTTCTGGTTTTACAAATCCCTGTTTTCAAATCTTGGCCTTTGCTTTTCTTTTATTTCTACTATCTGGATTTGATGCTGGTGGTGCTTAACCTTAGGCTTTTTCTTTGCAGAAAAATCAGGACAATCATATAACGGATCTTTAACTTTCATGCAGGCACCTGACATAAGTACAACTGCACAAAACAGTAACATTCTTTTCATACCCAAAACATCTGATTCCAACAATCTAACTCACGGATTTCCTGAACACGAGATTGGAAAGCCCTTCTGTAAAAAGAACCTGTGAGATTACAAATAGTTGAGGAGCTGGTGTAACTGATTGATTTTATTTAGAATAAAAATGATTTCTCAATGAGAGAAACGAAAAAATCTGAAAATATTATCAATAATATCTGAAGCGATGAGGGATTCATACCCTAATTTTTCTGCTGCGACATCTCCGGCAAATCCATGCATATAAACTCCTAATAATGCCGCTTGTTCAGGTGGATACTTTTGAGCCAGCAATCCTGCAATAATCCCTGTTAATACATCACCTGAGCCTGCTGTTGCCATTCCTGGATTTCCGGAAGAGTTAAACAAGACCCTTCCATCAGGCATAGCCACGGCAGTATGCGCACCCTTAAGCACAATTACAAGTTTATGAGTTGTTGCAAGAGACCGCAATTTACTTAACCTTTGATAGTCGTTATCGAATGGACCTGCCAGTCTGTTAAATTCTCCGGGATGAGGTGTCAAAACCGAACCTTCAGGAATTTCACCGAGCCATTTTTCCCTTGCTATAATATTTAACGCACCTGCATCAAGGACTAATGGTTTATCCGATGTCCTTAGCAATTGCAACAGAACTGCAGATGATTCCGACCCTTCATTCCAACCCGGACCTGCACCTATACTGTCATAACCTTTCAAGTCCGGCAACTCTGTAAAATGTTTTTGTGCGGGATCTGAAGCTGTGATAGCTTCCGGTACAGCTGCCTGAATTATTTCATAACCACAGGCAGGAACGTAAACCTTTACAAGACCAGTACCTGACCTGTAACATGCCCTGGCTGCCAATACTGCTGCACCCATCATCCCATAACTTCCTGCCATAAGCAAGGCCTTACCGTATGTACCTTTGTGCGAAAATTTCTTTCGTTGTTTTACCAGTGCTTTAACATCCGCATAAGTAAAATAAAAATAATCTGAGCGGGCATTTTCAATAAAATCATTATCAAGCCCGATATCCAGAATTTCAAAAGCACCAACATATTTTTCATTCTGCGGAAGAAAAAATGAAAATTTAGGAAGCTGGAATGTAGCAGTTACTTTCGGATTTACAATTACAGAATCATTATTATAAGTATCAGCAAAAAGTCCTGAGGCGATATCGATACTTACCACTTCCAGGCTCGAATTATTTATCAGATTTATTACTGATGCAAAAACACCCTCAACTTTTCTATTGAGTCCTGTTCCGAAAATTGCATCAATTACAACAGCATCATCTTCCAAAACAGGCAAGTTTGAAGCATTAATTTTTGCAATCTTTATTTTCCCTTCAAGCCTTTTCTCATTTATGACAAACTCTTCTGTTTTCTTTCCATCTTCGAAGGCATACACCTCAACCAAATATTTTTTCGAATGAAGCAATCTTGCTACCGCCAGGCCATCACCTCCGTTGTTGCCCGGTCCGCAAATGATAATTACTCTTCTTTCACTGCTATATCTGGAAACGAACCATTCAGTAAAAACCCTGGAGGCCCTTTCCATTAAATCAACAGAAGGGATATGCTGATGCTGTATGGTAACTGCATCAAGATTTTTAACCTGGTCTGCTGAAAGGATTTTCATAAAATCTCTTAAACTTAGCTTACCTATTTCGAATTTCGTTTTTAGAATTTCGAATTTATAATTATCTATCTATTTCTCCCATCACAATATCCACCGAGCCCAGAATTGCAACAAGATCGGCAATCATAGAACCTTTGGCAAGCTCAGGAAGGACAGATAAATTTACAAAGCATGGTGAACGCCCCTTGCAACGGTAGGGTATATCGTAAGTACCGGTACTTCTGAAGAAAAATCCCAATTCACCCTTAGGACTTTCTCCACGCACATAAAAATCCATCGCCTTAGGTCTTATTTTTTTGGGAACCAGCGCTTGCGGATCAAAATCTCTTGTTCTCTTTAAGTCGCCGGTTAACCTGACAAGACACTGTTCAATTATCTTTAATGATTCATAGCATTCCAGTACCCTGACATAATTTCGATCCCAACAATCTCCTGTCGTCCCCATCTTTCCTTCTCCCACGGGAATATCAAATTCCAGTTCAGGATAAACCGAATAACCATCTACTCTTCTTAAATCATATTTTAATCCGGAACCACGAAGCATAGGACCGGAAACCCCATAGTTTATTGCCAGATGTAAAGGCAATACCCCTACTTTGGCAGTTCTCTGAATGAAAATTTTATTTTCGATTACCAGCTTCTGCAATTCGAAAAGTTTAGGCTTTAAGTATTTAACAAACTCAGCACATCGTTCTTCAAAACCTACAGGCAAATCATAAAACAGACCTCCTACCCAAATGTAGTTATACAGCATTCTGGCACCGGACACCCACTCAAGCAAACGATTTATATGCTCTCTGTCTCTCATGAGCCATAAGAATGGAGTGAAGGCTCCTATATCTATAGCATAAGTACCTATAGCGACAAAATGAGAGGCGATACGATTCAATTCAGATACTAACACACGAATGTATTCGATTCTGGCAGGAATATTTTTTTCAATTCCCAGCATTTTCTCCACACCCATTACATAACAATGCTCAGAATTCATGGCAGCGAGATAATCCATGCGATCAACAAATGGAATTATCTGGTTGTAAGGAAGATTTTCAGCATGTTTTTCAAAGCAGCGGTGAAGGTATCCCATATGAGGGATCACATCCTTTATAATCTCTCCGTCAGTCACCACTTCAAGCCTTAGCACTCCGTGAGTGGAAGGGTGTTGCGGACCCATATTCAAAATCATCTCTTCAGGCGATAATGTATTTACATCCGTAACATTAGGCTCTGAAATATCAAGGTTTTCTTTTCTGAAAATATATTGAATTTTATCGGTTGGCAAGTCAATTAAAATTAATATTCAACTTTAATACCATGGTAATACTCCTGCTGTTTATAATCTTTTCTCAAAGGAAAACCTTCCCAATCTGCAGGAAGAAGAATTCTTCTCATATCAGGATGTCCTGTAAATAGCACTCCGAACATATCATAGATTTCTCTCTCGTGCCAGTTTGCAGATTTATAAACCGGAGTCACAGAAGGAACGGCAGGCAAAGAATCAACTTCATTGTTTCGGCCGACCTCCACCTTCAAAACACAGGTAAGATTGTATGGAATGGAATAGAGATTGTAAATAACTTCAAATTTCTGCTCTTTAAGATTATCTATACATGTGATACAAGAAAGAAAATCAAAATAGGTAATTTCATTTCTCCACAACTCATCACAAATATCTGCTATCTTATCTTTAAGAACCACTATTTGAGCCTGAGTGCCGGGATTATCTTCTCTTATTACAACAGAAACCCCAAACTTACCGGTTAATATTTCTTTAATTTTATCTGTCACAGCCTTGGTTAATTTACTTTCACATGTTGTTGTTTTGCAAGCAGTGCATCCAGCTTAGTAACACCGGCGAGAGATTCATTCCTGATTTTTTCCTGAAGCTTCAAAAAGCCGCCAATCAGGGCCTCAGGTCTTGGCGGGCAGCCAGGTACATATACATCTACAGGTATAATTCTGTCAACTCCTTTGACAACATGATAACCGTGTTCCCAATAAGGCCCTCCGCAATTAGAGCATGATCCCATAGAAATAACATATCTGGGTTCGGGCATTTGCTCATACAATCTTTTGATTCTGTCCGCCATTTTAAATGTTACAGTACCTGCCACTATCATTACATCAGATTGTCTCGGGGAGGGTCTGGGCATAATTCCAAAGCGATCAAGATCATATACAGAAGCATAAGCGGACATCATTTCAATTGCACAACATGCAATTCCAAACCCCATGGGCCATAAAGAGGATAGCCTTGCCCAATTGATGACATCATCTACTTTGGCAATGACAATTCCACCTTCTCCGAATTTTTGATCAAGTAAACCCAAATTTATTTTATTAACCTGTCAAACTAACGAATTAAACACTGAAAACATTTTGCTACACAAATCTACTTCTCAGGATTTTCACCCATCGAAGCATCACCCTTAGATCCGGAATACTTTTTATTAATCTGTTGATATAATGCATCAGGCACAGGCGATTCAAACGCAGGAACCGCAGGAGCCGGCTTTATCCAATCAAGATATCCTTTTATCCAGGCGTAAGCCAGACCTAGAGCAAGAATAGCAACAAAAATCAGAACCTCGGCAATATTGTACCAGAGCCATGCACCTCCGGTCAGTTGAATCATTTGTTTATCTGCAGAAATGGTAGTCCACGGAAACAGAAAAACGATCTCTACTTCAAACATGATAAATATCAAGGCGATTACATAAAAACGAATATTGAATTGCCCCCATGCATTTCCCTTAGCCTCTTCACCGCTTTCATATGTTGTCAGTTTCTCGTAGTTTGGACGGTTTGCCCTGATCAACCTTGCAAAAAGCAGAAGCACACATGGTAATAAAATGCCTGCGGCTAAAAAAAGCAGAATTATGCCAAACTGACTCAAATCAGGTTTTATCATGAATAAAAATTACAAGGGCAAATCTACAAAAAGAATCAGGTATTTGTGCTACACTAACTCAGGCACTTTCTTAATCATAAAGATTATGAATGTAAAAACTATGGACCAGAAGACCGAACTGGCAAGCATATAAAAGAATATTTTTCGCTTTGACTCGCCAAAGGAAGTGGCCAGCAAAGTACCACCGATGGGGCTAAATAATACAGGAGTCAGAAAAGCCACCCCTTTTAAGCCATAATTGCGCCAGATTCTCACCATTTTCCGGTTTCTCTCACAGAAAAGCTTCCTGTTTTTATAAAATTTGGCAACCAGCCAGTTTCTGAAACTTTTACCGACTATCGAAATGAGCAGTGAAACTGTAGCCATCATTCCTAAAATGGTCAATATAGCTGTTTCAAAAAATGACAATCCCGAAGCAATTCCCAATATCGGCCCGGCGATAAATTTCAGCATACTGCTGCCTATCACAGCCATATATTTTGCAATCACCTCTAACATACCCTAAAATTAATTAAATTTTTTATCCCGGTCTCTTCTTCCTTTTATTGAAGTATCTAAAAAAATAACGAAAGACCAGTACCGAAAGTTATTTTCTGATACCAAATGATAAATCCCCCGCATCTCCAAGTCCAGGCACTATGTAAGATTTTTCGTTTAATTTTTCATCCAGGGCTGCTGTCCAGATATTTACATTTTCAGTTTGCTCTTGCACCAACTTAACTCCTTCCGGACTGGCAATTACCGAAGCCAGATGAACAGAAACAGGATTTCCGTATTTTGACAATTCTTTTATAACTTTTACAGCAGACTTTCCTGTAGCAAGCATCGGATCCGCCAGGATCAGAATCTTTCCATCCAACGAAGGACAAGCACAATAATCCATATTTATTTCAAAACTACTTCCCGGTTTTTCACTTCCTCTGTATGCAGCAATAAACGCCGCTTCAGCCTTGTCAAAAAAATTAAGAAAACCATCAAAAAAAGGAAGTCCCGCCCTTAGAATGGTAGCAACAACAATCGGGTGATTGATACATTGAATTTCGGTGATCGACAATGGCGTGGAAATCTTCTCAGTCTTAAACTGAAAAGTTTTAGACATTTCATATGCGAGAATCTCTCCCAGCCGCTCCATATTCTTACGAAAACGCATACTGTCATTCTGAATTTCCACTGATCTTAATTCTTTCAGGAAATGGTTGGCGACAGAATTAACCTGATTCAATACAAACATATCTATTTCCTTTTTATGGTATTTTTATTGAACACCGATTTGGCAATATAGTAAAGATATTCAGAAGAAATAATTCTGGAAGCCGAGGAGAGACTTTTCTCCATTGGAATTCTCTGAAAATGAAATCGACATGGATCTTTCTTTAAACCTGCACCGGCAAAAGAAACATCCAGTAACCCACAATTCTCGTGATAAAAGTATCTAAAAAAAGAATTTTGCACACCATTGTCAGTAAATGGAAATGCGAACGAACAACTGTTAATACCAAATTTTTCCTTTAAAAAGTTTATATTAGTAGTCGTCTGCCTTACCTGTTCCTCCAATGGTATTTCACTGTATAAAGGGTGATCTATACTATGAGCACCTATGTCAAAACCTGATGTCAACAAATTTCTCACTTGCTCTGAGTTGAGATATGGCCTATAAGATTTTAAAAAATCATTAAAATCCACTCCCGCAAATCTTGCAATTTCATCCAGCTTTTCCTTTTGAAAGTATCTAATAGATCTTACAAAAGAACTAAGATCACTTTTACTCTCCATTCTCATTCCGGATTTTTCATTGAACTCTTTTATTGAAAAATCTCTGCCGGAAATTAAATTCATAATGAGACTGGCCTTGTTTCTAAACATTAGATCTTTGTTATCCAATGTTGAGGAGTTAAGAAATACAGTAGCAGGAATTCCTTTCTGAATAAGAATAGGCGCTACAACGTCATGAACCTGTCTGAAACCATCATCAAATGATATAAAAACCGAGGGTTTATCGATTTTCTTTTCGCCTTTAGCAATCTTAATAATATCCTGAAGACTTAGAAAGTTGAATTGTGAAAAAAACTCTATATCTCTCAAAAAAAATTTTCTGTTCCTGACAGGATAAAGTCTATTTACATGAGGAACATTTTCTTCATCATCAATAAGATGATAGGTAGGCATTATCAGTTTTAAAGATGTAATTGCAGCATACAAATTCAAAGGGACGAGAGGTGCGGCTATTCCGGCAAGACTAAAAAATGTTCTTTTGATATTCATATTCTAACTAAACATTTTTTTAAATCGCAAAATAAAAGAATTGGTCTTTTCTACCTGATGGTAATTTACAAACGAGCCACCGAAATTGCGGAAAAATTTTTCTATTGGCTCAATCATACTACCTTCAAAGTTAAAATCCCTGCCGCAAGTAATATTATCCTGAACCGCCTGCCATAACAGAAGACTCATAGCACCGGAAGTTTTATGCGTTGTATCAGATGCCCCAAAAAGGTAATAAGCGCAATGATTATCCCAAACTACCATTATAGAAGCATGCAAATTTCGATCCCGGTCAAAAGCAGAATAAATTTTCCCGCAATCTTTTTCCTTACAAAAGTTAAATACCCTTTCCAGCAAAGTTTTATTGACCGGCAATTTCATATTGTTCCAGGTATAAGATTCCAGCTTCAAGGAATATAATCCATCCACCGAAGGAGAAAACTCTACAGACAATTCTTTTTCAGCTTTTCTTATCTCTCTTCTAACTGATTCATGCATATCTGAAAAAGCCTGCTCAACCGAATTTGTATGCTCAATTATATAAGTAATTCTTCCGGAGTGAGCAAATCCGGCCCAATGAAAAGGCAACCAGTAATTAAAAGTAGGATGAAAAGGAATTTTGTATGCATCAAATACTGGTAATTTTGAAATTAATGTTTCTAACACCTTTTTTTCCCACGCAATCTTTCTCTCGCCTTTTTGTCCCTCCGGGTAGTTTATATATACTCCCGAATATGGTGTCAGCAAAGGCTGATGTATCATCCGAAAAAAATATTTTCGTACTATGCAGTACAAATGAAATCCCCTCAGCATGCCTTCATTATAATCTAATACAATATCCCATGAATCCATAGCAACTGTTTGCATCCAGTCATATGTAAGAAACAAAGGAAGCTCTTTATTTCCTTCACAAAATTTCCTGAATATTTCTTTCTCCTGATTCATATTTATACAAAGATACTATCACCATCTCCCCCCTGCAAAAATCCTGTCAATTGCCCTGCAAATACTGATTTTATTTTATAACTAATCAAAAAATGCTTTTTAACTGGTTTCAGATATATAAACGGAGTGGATTTATTATGCATCTCATTAATAATTCCTTTATCAAAAACTGTTACTGCAGCAACCTTGTAATCCACAGCTACTTTGTTTATTGCTTTTAATACCTCAGATTCTTTTCCCTTATTGTAAAACACATACGATACTTTCATATGATCATTTCTTATTGTCACAAATATTAATGCTTCAATATCACCTGTGTTATTTGTTAATTTATAAAACAAAACTGTAAATCTATCGGCAACAGAGGAAAAATAATATCTTCTGCTTTCCTCATTTTCCATTCCTTCTGTTATCCATGGATATTGATGTATCCATTCAAAATCTTCAGATCTTCTTGCAGTAATCAATTCAGTTGAATGATAATCTAAGAATCGTTTTGTACCTGCATCAAACTGTTGAAAGGGCTTTAGATGGAGCTTATACTTACTGATTACAGATTTCCATTTTAATGTATATGGAATGAGGAAAATATTTAAAACCATATCCAAAATCCATAATACAGGGTATAATTTTCTAAAGAAAGCACTTTTGGGAGGCAGCACAACAGAAAGGTTAAATTTGCGAAAAGCCTTTACTCCATCAAGATCAAAGCCATCTGAGAACTTTCCTGTATCCATGTATAAAGCTCTTGATTCTTTAGCGGGGTCGACCAAAATAATTTTTTCATCCCAGTCTTTCATCGCACGCTGTACTAAAGCTTTCGCAATACCTTTCCCTCTCATGGCAGGATCAACCCAGACGCAACTAAACCACCCGATTTTCTCTTTTTGTGAAGCATGAAATATGTAATCTGCTAAAACCAGACGGTAACCTACAATCCGGGAATCGATGTATGCAACATACAACACCGGGTCATCAGGAGAAACTCTTGGATTATGAAAATGAGAAATTGCCCGTGAAGAGGAAATGGGCAATACCGGAGAGGATTTAAACTCCTCCGATCCTATATATTCAATTAATTCAGCAGCTTTAATTACTTTAACTACCATTATAAACGATCAGATGCAAGCCTTATAATTCGTTCATACATATCACCCCAGTTTTTCCATTCTCTTTGATTGCTTAAAGATTCGTTATGAAAAATAAAAATAAAATTGCCTCCGACTTTTTTTACTTCATCCACAATAGGCTTAACGTGACTGACCACATCCCTTGATCTTAATTTTAAATAATGCTTTAAGGTACTATCCATTATAGCAAAAGGATAAATCCGGAGATCGGTAATTTGATCTGTAAGCAGATTGTAAAAGTAAAAAGAGGAACAAATTGAAGCCCGAAACCCGCTTTTACTTGCATACCCCATAGAATAATCCTCCCTGATGCCAGCGTTGATTAAATTAGTATAAGTATCCGGAAATATGAGTTTAATATAATGCTGACGGCTTTTAAAAACTTTCCTTCCCAGAATTTCCTCCAATCTTCTTTTCTCTACTGCCACTTTCTCTGTTATTTGATTGGATTTGTAAGATGGATGAATACCTATATCGGCATTGTCATCAATAGAACGAATCAGAGATCTCAGTTGCCTGTTTTTAAAGGAAATATTTTTATCAAAACGTCCGTAATCACCTAAGAGAAAAAAATAATTAGGTTTAAGATTATAAGCCTGATGGATCTTTTTCTGCTTTTGGAAAGTGTCGTACGGATCTTCGTTTATTCCAACATGAACCTTAAGTCGCTTTACAAATCTTCTGAACTGACCTTTCATCAACCTTGATGCAAGAGAAAACCCTGATCTTAAGATTCCTTTATTTTTGTATGCATATGCATTATCAATATCCAATGTAGGAGTGAAAGAATATAAAGGATCAGTAAAAGTTTCTTCAGGAAATTTCTCCTGAATCAATCTCCTGATTTCAGATGCCCATATATTTACCATGGGTTTTTCAAGAAATCCACCTTTGAATGCAATGCTTTGTTCCGGACGAAATCTCCCATGACTATCCTTCCTGTGAGGAAGATATTCTTCATATCTTGATACCAGATAAAAAGCTGCGGAAAAAACGTCGAAAGGTAAATCTCCGGAGCTGGTTTTAAAAAACACTTTATACCCATTCCAGTCGAACAACTCAGGTTCTTTTTCAACAATATGCTTTTCAAACAACAAACCGGTAGAACAAAAAAATAAATGGTCTGAATTTTTACCATTCAAGGGAAGATCTCCATAATAAAACTTCGCACCTGACCATTCGTTAAACTCTTCGTGAGAAGTAGTAACCCGGAATTCCTTTTTAAGCAGCTCCTTAAAAATAAGATTAAAAGTATACGTTATCCTGTTTGAAACCGAAGGAACTAGAATGAGGATCATCAAAAACTAAAATTGTCCTGGAAATTAAACGTAAAGGATAAATCCTTGATTAACTGATTAAAGTTATAATTAAAATTTCATTAAATTATTCAAAATATTAAATTTATTGCCTGAACAGAAGCCTCATGCACAGACTTTTTTGCATTTTCCTTTTACTGATTTCCATTGGTTCTTATTCACAGAGTTCCTACATACCACTTAACCAGGACTATTACTATCTGATCGAAAGATATGAGGTACTTAACGGTCGGATGGCCCAGGGGTTTCATTCCACGATAAAGCCGATTCAGAGAAAAGCCTTAATGGAATATATTGACTCACTTAATGTTGATAGCAGCAGACTGAGCAAATCGGATATATTTAACCTAACCTACATGCAAAATGACAGTTGGGAATTTTCTGAAGCAGAAAGCAGCATAAGCAATAGGCCATTCCTCCGCCATTTTTATAAAAGGAAATCTGACTTTTACTCAGTCCATACCGAAGATTTTGACCTGCATGTTAACCCTGTCATCTATTTTTCGGGGGGAAAAGACTTTGCCTTTTCCAGGTCAACATATACCAATACAAGAGGAATTGAGGCACGTGGTATGATTAACAATAAAGTTAGCTTTTACACTTTCGCAGCAGACAACCAGGGAAGATTCCCTGAATATGTTGGCAGATGGATTGCAGACAATGATGCCATACCGGGAGAAGGCTTCAAAAAAAGTTTTAAGCAGGACGCCGGAGCAGTTGATTTCCTGACTGCCCGAGGGTACATAACAGTCAATCTCACCAAGAACATTCATGCTCAATTCGGACATGACAGAAATTTTATTGGCGACGGCTACAGATCGCTGATATTATCTGACTTCGCAACTAACTATACCTTCCTTAAGCTAAATACCAATGTCTGGAGAATCAATTACATGAACCTGTTTACTGAAATGAATGCAGGGACAGGTAACGCTAATCAGATATTTCCCAAAAAATATATGGCTCTGCACCATTTGAGCCTTAGACTAACTGACAATCTATTGATCGGAGTATTCGAATCGGAAGTTTTTGGCCAGGACAGTGCAAGAAGAGGCTATGACATAAATTATCTTAATCCGATCATTTTCTACAGATCTATCGAACAGCAACTTGGAAGCGGGGACAATGCAATTTTAGGAATTAATCTCAAATGGAATTTCTTAAAGCATTTCACGCTATATGGACAGTTTGTAATGGACGAATTCATGTTGCAGGAAGTTAAAGCAAGAAGAGGTTGGTGGGGGAACAAATTTGCTTATCAGGCAGGGGTAAAATACTTTAACGCGTTCGGCATAAAGAACATGGACCTCCTTGCAGAAACAAATATTGTAAGACCTTATACCTACAGTCATTCTTCAGCATATACCAATTACACACATTACAATCAGCCATTGGCACATCCTCTAGGAGCAAACTTTTACGAAGCTATTGGAATAGTCAGGTTTCAGCCTGCCCCACGCCTTCTATGCACAGGAAAATTAATTTATGCCCAATTTGGATCAGATACAACTACCACAGATATTGGTAAAGACAACATGGGTGGAAACATCAACAAAAGTTATATTGAAGTTGCCAACAATAGATACTTCGGAAATAACATTGGACAAGGTATTCCAAACACACTCTTATACGCAAGCCTTACATTAACCTATCAGATAAGACACAATTTATTTGTTGATTTCACACAAGTAATCAGACAACTGGAAAGCGGATTGGAATCAAGGAATCTTAACACCAACTTCAGTTCATTATCACTTAGATGGAATATTCCTCAGAGACTGCACGAGTTTTGATTCAGATTAAGCAGATTTACAGATTATCAGATTATGTTTCTCAGAAGGACAGGTATGGCAATAGTTTGCTCATTTCAAGGGCACTAAATACGCCTGATGAAATAAGCAACTCTTCTGTGACCGACTCTTTAGTTTTTCTTATTTTGATAATCTGCGAGGCCTGGTGAGGACTGATGTATGGATGGGCTACCAATGTTTTATAATCAGATTCATTAATTGAAATCCTCTCCGGTTTAAAATCATCTGCAACAAACACCTGCTTTAGCAATGAAATGGCATTGTTCGTATCAAGTCCATATACTTCTAACAATTGTCTGCCGGCAGTAAATCCCCCAAGTTTGTTTCTGAATTTTATTATCCTTCCTGCCAACACGGGACCGATTCCTTTGAGCTTTGTCAATTCTGCCGAATCAACATCATTGATATCGATCGACTTACTCTCAAATCCTTTAGTTTTAATCTTCCCAAAAGATTTTATTTCAATTCTGGATTCTATTTTTAAATATAAGTCTTCTTTAATTCCGTAAATCTTTTTCAAATCTTCTTTAGTAAAAAATTTCCCTCCCTTAGTTCTGTAGGCGATTATTCTTCCTGCTATAATTGGAGGAAAACCTGCTGACTCTAACTCCGACTGTGTAGCGAAATTCGGATCAATTATTTTATAAGTTAAGCTTTCAGATTCCGGATAAATTTTACCACCCTTTATGTCGGTAGAAGAAAGCATGGTTATCTTCACATCTGCATGGTAGCTGGGAAAATAAGCAGGAAGCAAAGAAATAAGAATGCTAATGGATAGCAGGAAAACTGTAATGCAGATTACGACAACAAAGCCTCTTGATTCCGTATTGGACAGCCCGAAAAAAACTTTAACCGAATGGTTTAACTTTTTCCAAATGACCGGCCGCGGATTTTTCATTATTTAAACTTTTTTATCTCTCCGGATTTTATTCTTCGAAGGAAAGAGGCCAGATCGTCTTTAACCTCCCTGGAAAAAATATACATGGCTAGCATATTAGGAAAGCTCATGGCAAAAATCATGGCATCAGAAAAATCAATGACACTTCCCAGACTCATGGTAGCACCAATTACTACGAATACACAAAAAATAAATTTATAAGACAGGTCAGCCAGTTTGCCTTCACCGAACAAAAAAGTCCAGGCTTTCAATCCGTAATAAGACCAGGATATCATGGTGGAGAATGCAAACAATACAACCGCTACAGCAAGCACATAAGGAAACCATGAAATTACTTTACCAAAAGCAAGACTGGTCATGGCAATACCTTTGGCAGTATTGTCATTTGCAACAAGACCTGCACCTGAAGTATCTGTGATAATTATTACTAAAGCAGTTACTGTACAAACTATCACAGTATCTATAAATGGCTCTAATAAGGAAACCAGCCCTTCTGATACAGGTTCATTGGTTTTAACAGCTGAGTGAGCAATAGAGGCAGAGCCTACGCCAGCTTCATTGGAAAAAGAAGCTCTTACAAATCCAAGAACTAACACACCCAGAACACCTCCGTAAACAGCATCCGGATTGAATGCTCCTTTAAAAATCAGGTAAAATGTACCCGGAATTTTTTCATAAAACGCACCGAGTATCACTAGTCCGGCAAGCATGTAAATTCCGCACATGAAAGGGACAATCTTTTCAGTTACTCTTGCGATGGATTTTACACCACCGATTATCACAATACCAACAAATACCGCCATTATAAGCCCGACCCAAAATTTACTTCCGATCAAGCCATCAGGACCTCCCGTAATATTTACAAGTTGGGTAGCTGCCTGATTGCCCTGGAACATATTACCTCCTCCAAAAGAACCACCTATACAAAGAATTGCAAAAAGGACGCCCATAACTTTTCCTGCCAATGGCCAGCCCTTTTTTGAAAGTCCATCCTGAAGATAATACATAGGGCCGCCTGAAACTGTGCCTTCAGTATCTATCCTTCTGTACTTTACGCCAAGAGTACATTCCACAAATTTGGAAGTCATTCCTAACAAGCCGGCAAGTATCATCCAGAATGTAGCGCCGGGACCGCCTTTGGAAATAGCCACTGCCACTCCTGCTATATTTCCAAGACCTACTGTTCCTGATAATGCAGTAGCCAGAGCCTGAAAATGTGAAACCTCACCTTTATCATTAGGGTCGTCGTAACAACCTTTTACTATCTGGATGGCAATTCGGAATCCGCGAAAGTTGATGAACCACATGTAAACGGTAAAGAAAATTGCTCCGGTCAGAAGCCAGATAACAATTATAGGAAATGGAGTGCCAGCGATATTTATTTCGTAAAATATATATCCGGAAACAAATTTAGCCACAGGCTCTACCCATTCACTGATGCGATCATCCAGTCCCGCATTCTGAGCAAATGCCATTGTAGGAAAAAGGGTAAAAATAGCGAATAGAAGTTTTTTCATTAATTCTTAAACAAATAACTTATGCATCCAATCAACTGGATTTTCATAGCATAAGCCGGTATAACTATTACAAATCAATCCAGAACCAGCTTTAAAAATATAAAATTAAGATAAGAAGTAAAGAAAAAATTTAAACAGCGTTAAAAAATAAAGCCCTCCTATCCCGGGAGGGCTTTAACCTTTACTAAATTATTTACTAACTTATCTAACAAGTTGCGTCTAATAATTCAGACTATATATTGTTGAAATAAGTTCAATTTTACATAAGACCCGAAGGCCTAAGGCACAGAAAAAGATTTAAAAAATCACAACAAATCGGATTTCCCGGCCGAATATTTATTAAAATTGACAGATTTCTCTCTAAAAAACAAGAAAAATCCGTTGATTTTGGAAGATAAACCTCAAAAATTAACGGATTTTTAAAAAACTTCAGTTAAAGTTAATCTACTTCCTGGCCTAATTGCTCAGCAACAAGCTTTATTCCTTCTTCAAAGCTATGTGGATCGTAGCCCAAATCGTTACATGCCTTCTCTAGAATGAAACCAGTCCTCGGAGGCCTCATTGCCGGTTGCTTAAATTTGGTACTGTCTGTTTTAGTGATCAGATTTTTATCCAGATTAAAATATTTGGCAGTCTGGATAGCCATATCATACGGAGTAAGAAAATCCTTGCCTGAGATGTTATAAATGCCTGTAGCCTGGTTTTCCATAATCAGATAACATCCCATAGCTAAATCTTCTGCCAATGTGGGAGTTCTCCACTGATCATTTACAACCTGTATTGGCTTTTTCTCCTCAAGACTTTTCTTTACCCATAGAATTATGTTTGAACGACTCATATCATGAGCAACACCATATACCAGCACAGTGCGGGCGATGGCCCATTTGATTTTACTTTTTATAACAAGCTTCTCTGCGTCCAGCTTACTTTGCCCGTAAAAGCTTAAAGGATTAGCCTTGGCTTTTTCATCGTATGGCCCCTCTTTTCCATCAAATATAAAATCAGTGGACAAGTGAACCAGATGTGATTTGGTTTTACATGCAGCGTCAATAATGAATTGAACCGCATCTACATTTTGTTTTCTGCATGCTTCTTTTTCCACCTCACATTGATCTACATTGGTCATTGCTGCTGTATGGATGATAAAATCAGGTTTTACAGACAAAATCGCATCTGTCACCTGTTTCTTATCAGTTATGTCCATGCTGATATATTGATAGTCACCTTCGGTGAAGGGCAAGCGGTTCGGACCTCTTGAACTGGCTATCAGTGTATAATTTTCATCTTGTACTAATAGATTTACCAGCTTTTGACCAAGTAGTCCGTTTGAACCAGTAACCAAAACCTTCTTTTTCATAGATAATTTCTTTTCAGTTTTTTTACCTTATTATGAAAACATGTTTTCACAACCATACAACTTTATAATCTTTTTCTTCTTCATTTTTTCCGCCTTTACTTTCATAGTAATGTTTTTTAAAGGGCGATCTCTCCCGTCTTTCGGTTGCTCTGCTATCTTGTCAACCACGTCCAACCCTTTTATTACCTGGCCGAAGACGGTATAATTATTATTGAGAAAATGTGTTCCCTCATTGTTTTGAACAATATAAAACTGCGAGCCGCTTGATTCTTTATTAGGGTTTACCGCATCGCCCATTCTCGCTGCTGCCAATGCTCCTTTTATATGCTTTAACTCCGGAACAAATTCTGCAGGAATTGTGTAACCCGGACCACCATGTCCATCATTATTCGGATCCTCATCTTTTGAATTAGGATCACCTCCCTGAATCATAAAATTTTTAATGATCCTGTGGAAGGTCGTCCCGTCAAAATACCCCTCTCCTGCCAGTTTTATAAAATTTTCCTTATGCTTCGGTGTCTGATCAAATAGCAGTATTACCATATCACCGAACTCCGTGCTTATGGTAATAACATAATCCTCACCTTTAATCTTTTTATTTTGAGCATTTGCGACAGTAAAGGCAAGTACACCTGCTATTACTGTATTTAACAGATTCCGAAGCATAACAATAACGGTTAGTAAAAACTGACTAGTTAATAAAAAGTTTATTTTTTGAATTCACTTAAAATTCTTTTTCCGCCTGCATCAAGCACTTCTTCGGCCAAGGTAATACCCATTGAAACCCCATCGGCAGAATTTCCGGATTTTTCGAGTTTTATTAGTTCTTTTCCCTGCAGATCAGCAATTCCACCAGTCAGGGATAAGTTTGCACCCTTAAATACAGCCATTCCGAAAGCAGGAATGCTGCAGCCTCCCTGTAGCCTGTTTAAAAAAGCCCGTTCAGCCTTTAATATCATTTCCGTTTCCGGATGATTTAACAATTCACGGATTTTATCCTTTTTTGATTTGCTTAATCCTGCTGAAGCTTCAATGGCAATACTTCCCTGTCCTACAGCAGGAACAAATTTATCCAATGGTAATTTTTCAATAATATATTTGTCAAACCCCATACGATGGACACCTGCATATGCCAGTATCATAGCTTTAAACTGCCCTTCTTCCATCTTCCTGAACCTGGTCTGAAGATTTCCTCTGGCATCAGCAACTTTCACTTCCGGATAATAATATTTCAGCATCGCTCTTCTTCTCGTTGAAGAAGTTCCGATTAAAACTTCCGGGGAATTTTTAAATTTAAAATCAGGATCAAGACTCACTAACACATCGTTTGGTTCTTCTCTTTTTGTAAATGCAATTATCTCCAACCCTTCCGGAAGCTGTGTTTGCATATCTTTAGCACTATGCACTGCTATATCAAGTTCTCCAGCTACAAGTTTCTCTTCTAATTCTTCAGTGAAAATTCCTTTGGTTCCAATCTCTGCAAATGCCTGACCCAACAACTTATCACCCTTGGTCTCTATTGCAAGTATTTCAGTTTGTATCCCTGCCTTATTTAGTACTCCCGCAACGAAATGTGTCTGCCACAATGCAAGCTTGCTTCCTCTGGTACCTATTTTTATTTTATCCGACATACTAATTTGATTGTTGTTTCATAATTGCTGAAATCTGGAAAGACATATCAAGAAATACAATTTTTGCGTTAGCATTTCTCTCAATATGATAAAATCCTTCATTCAGCTGTTTACTTATATTTTCTACTTTCCATTCATCCAACACTTTGGAGAAACCTTCCACAAATTTCATATCTTCCTCATTAAGGCGAAGAAGATCTTTGCTATAGCGGCAGACAAGTGTTTCACGCAAAATTCCCAGCCCATAATGAAATAAACTTTTCTGACCTTCACGTCCAAGCTTCTGAAAAGCTTCCATCCATTCCATTAACTCGGCCACATTGTTCTTTTTAAAGCATACCCTCATCCAATCCCTGAACATCTGATGATTGTCTTCTTCTATTTCTGAAGCGAGACGCAAAGCTTCATTGAGATTACCATCAGAAAGATATGCGAGTTGTGTGGCCTTCTTATCATCAAATCCCTGCTTCTCCTTAAGGTAATGTTTGACTTCCTCATCTGTGAATGGCCTGACTTTTACCTTCTGTGTTCTTGATAATACTGTCGTAATTATCTTCTCAGAATTGTTTGTCACAAGAAGAAACAGTGTTTTTTGCGGAGGCTCTTCAAGCACCTTAAGAATGGCATTGGCTGCGGTGATGTGCATATTCTCCGGCAACCAAATGATCAGAATTTTATATTCAGCCTCAAATGGCTTCAGACTGATATTTTTTATAATGTTTCTGCTTTCCTCTACTGAGATGTTCAACTGCTTATTCTCTGACCCGATAAATTCTCCCCAATTGAGCACCCCTCCATAAGGGTTATCCAGAAAAAACTTTCTCCAGTCATTCATGAATAAGGAGCTTAAGGGATCCTTAGGAACATGTTTTGTAGTTGCTACCGGAAATACAAAGTGAAGATCGGGATGGATAAGCTTGTTATATTTAACACATGAAGGACATGTTCCGCAAGAATCATTTTCTACCCTGCTTTCACAATTGATATAGGTAGCATAGGCTACAGCCAAAGCCAGATTTGCCCCCCCTTCGGATCCCATGAATAACTGAGCATGGGCAACATGGGAGTTTTGCACTGAAGCCATCAGTGTTTTTTTTGTTTCAACTAAACCAGGTATTTGAGAAAACTGCATAACTATTAGTTGAGGTCCGGAAATTAACTCAATACGGGTTGATCATCCAGAGAATATATATTTTTTAAAATAGAAATATCTGTAACAGTAAGTATTACATTTCTGCGTTGCATCACTTTTTCTGCTACATCTATGGCTTTATTAAACTGAAATCTTACAAAATTATCGGTACCACCCCATGAAAAACTTGGTATAAATTTCGGTTGATATCCGCCTCCGAAAATGTTAGCACTCACACCTACAATGGTGCCGGTATTAAACATGGTATTTATACCGCTTTTTGAATGATCGCCCATCATTAGTCCGACAAATTGCTTTCCTGTCTTTACAAGTCTCTTTTCCTTATAGCTGTAAACAAGAACTTCACTGTAATTATTCTTCAGATTCGAAGTATTAGTGTCTGCACCAAGATTACACCATTCCCCTAAAACCGAATTGCCCAGAAAACCATCATGTGCTTTATTGCTATATCCAAAGATAACCGAGTTTACAACTTCTCCTCCTACTTTGCAACACGGACCGAGAGTAGTATCACCTTTTATTTTAGCCCCCATGCTTATCTGGCTTCTTTCCCCCATTGCAAAAGGACCTTTAATTATTGCACCTTCCTGAATTTCCGAATTTTTGCCTATAAAAATCGGCCCTTCCTCAGCGTTCAGTATTGCTGCCCTGATTTTCACCCCTTCTTCAATAAATATATTTTCAGGATTGTAAACTATTGAATTTTTATCAGTAAGAGGCTTGGACCTATGTTTGCGCTTCAACAATTCAAAATCACATCTAATCTGGCTGCCATTTAATCCAAAAATATCCCATGGTCTTTGAAGGACATCCAGGTTTCCATCGAATTCAATTCTTTCCCCTTCCGGCTTTTTTCTATAACCTATTATCACCCCGTTTTTGAATAAAACTTTACCTGGTTTTAATCCTTTAAGTGCGTTGAACAATGCAGGAGTAGGACAAACAGCCCCATTGACAAATAAATTATCCTGTCCGGTCTCAAGAGCAAATTTAATACTGAGATATTCCTCAGTCATAAAACAAACTGATTGCCCTGCCAACATCTGCCATTTTTCAAAAATGGTGTATATACCAACCCTTATTGCCGCTACCGGCCTGGTAAAAGTAAACGGAAGCAAAGCAAGCCGGATATCTGGTTCGTCAAACAGGACAATATTCATATAACAAAAATAAAAAAGTCTTCATGGAAAACGCATGAAGACTTTTTAATGATTGGAATTAAATAAATTATTTTTTTCCTTTTTGATATTTCTGGTTGAACTTCTCCACTCTACCTGCAGCATCAACAAATATTTTCTTACCGGTATAGAACGGGTGAGAAGCAGAGCTAACCTCCACTTTAATCAAAGGATAAGTTTTTCCATCTTCCCATTTGATTGTCTCATTGGTTTTCATGGTAGACTTGGTTAAAAATTTAAAGTCTGAAGATGTGTCCTGAAAAACTACGTCTCTATAATCAGGGTGAATTCCTTTTTTCATATCTAACTAAATTATTATACTCTCGATCAAATTTAAGGGCACAAAGTTAAGTAATTATTGCAATTCAGACAAACGAATAAAGTTTATTTTTTGAAATATATGAATTGTTCTTAACTTGCTAAATACAAACAATTAAGAGGCGAAATATATTCCGCATGTGCAATGATTTTTAAAATAATTGTTTTTCAATAAGTTATGACCCAAGAACGTAATTTAATACTCGATAGCACCCAAATAAATCAGAAGATTAAGCGTATAGCTTATGAAATTTACGAAAAAAACTATCGTGAAAATGAAATTATACTGGCAGGCATTGAGGGTGAAGGCTTTACGCTTGCCGGCTTATTAAAATCCCAAATTGAGAGCATTTCTCCGTTAAAAGTTCAACTTACCAAGGTCTCGCTAGACAAACTTAGCCAAGTTCAGTCAGATGTGAAAATTGAATTGGATTTAAATGAAATCAAAAATAAAGTTGTCATCATTATTGACGATGTTTTGAATACCGGCCGCACGCTGGCTTATGCCCTTAAACCATTTCTTAATATTGAATTGAAAAAGCTGCAGACTGCAGTAATTGTGGACCGCAGCCACCAGTCTTATCCTATTGTCGCCGATTATGTGGGCTATTCGCTTGCAACCACTTTAAGAGATAGAGTGGAAGTGAACCTTGAAGGTCAGATGGGGATATACCTTATTTAATTAAGAATTAAGAATTAAGAATGTTGAATGAATGGCATCGATTAGATTTTGTAAAAGAACCATTTAAGTACTTCAGCGATCCGTGGCTTTTTGCCATACATTAAAATACCTACCCGATATATCCTTCCGGCAAACCATGTTGCGGCAACAAATCCTAAAAGCAACAATCCCATACTTATAACCAAATCAATCGTCGGCACGCCAAAAGGCAATCGAACCATCATTACAACAGGACTTGTAAACGGAATAATGGAAAACCAATAGGCAAAATCCGAATCAGGTGCACGCATGATACCCGTAGCCATAATAAATGAAAGGAATAGCGGTAGTGTGATCGGTAACATGAATTGTTGAGTATCTGTTTCCGTATCTGAAGCTGAACCTACTGCTGCAAAAAATGCGGAGTAAAATAAATAGCCAAACATAAAATAAAACAAAAAGACGGGAAGTATAAACCATATGTCAATACCTGCAATCATTGAAATAATTTCATGCATTTCCATCGCCTGATCGAAATCTGTAGTCAGCTTGAGGGTTTCACCAATATTTTCATCAGTGAACCTCTGCAATTGAAATCTTTGCTTAAGCCAGTAGCCAAGAGAAAAAGTAAGTGTAAGCCAAATGACAAACTGGGTAAGACTAACTAATGCTATCCCGATGATCTTACCCATCATTAATTGAAATGGTCTGACAGAGCTTATTATTACCTCTACAATTCTATTCGCTTTTTCCTCTATCACTCCACGCATCACCTGCACTCCATAGAGGAAAATAAAAAAATAAACCAACACTGCAGATAAAAGACTTACTACCTCTGCTGCTGAGGACCTTTTAGCCGGTAAAGTGGCTACTGTAAGTTCAATTTCCGGTTTACTTTGTACAAGAATGGAATTATCAACACCTGCCCTTTCCAATCTTTTAATCAGGACTAATCTATCAATTTGATTTTGGATGTATTTTCTCTCTGCTTCAGTCAATGAAGCTGTAAGCATAAGCCTTATCTGTGCATTCTTTTCCGAATAATTTTGTGGTATCATTAACAATCCAGCCTGCTCAATACCTTCCCTGTGACTTTGATGTTGACCAAACAGAATTCCTGCGCCCGACTGTAACTTCCCGGCAACTTCACCCGAGTGATCCGAAACAAAGATCATCTTCTGTTCAGTTTTTGGCATTGCAAACCAAAGCGGAACTATCAATACTATGGCAAATAGCAACGGACCAAGAAGCGACAAAATCACAAATGATTTTTTTCTTATTCTGGTAATATATTCGCGCTGAATAATCAACATTATTTTATTCATGCTTTTCCTCCTTTACCAGTTTTAAAAATACTTCATTCATCGGTGGAAGAATTTCTGTAAACCCCGTAAGCTCCGCATTTTCTGTCAGCGCAATTAATAATTTATTTGAAAAGCTTCCTTCGACCGGCTTAACAATAGCTTCAAAATTTTTATCATATCCCCTAACAAAGATGACAGAATAAAGAGGATGTTTATTATTAAGCATTCCTTTCCCTGTAATCTTCCACTTGTTTTCTTTATAAGTATTGCGGATTTCTGCTACATCACCGTGAATGACAATTTTTCCTTTATTAATCAAAGCTATCTGATCACACAACTCTTCTACTGACTCCATTCTATGTGTGGAAAAAATTACTGTCTTTCCTGATCGTGAGAGATTCTTCATTTCTTCCTTTAATAAATCTGCATTCACCGGATCAAATCCTGTGAAAGGTTCATCCAGAATTACAACCTGAGGATTATGTATAACAGAAGCTATGAACTGCACTTTTTGCTGCATTCCCTTAGACAACTCCTCAATCTTATTATTTTGCCATTCTCTCAGCGAAAGCTTTTCAAGCCAGACTTGTGCCATCTCTGCCGCCACTTTTTTGTTCAACCCTTTGAGACCACCCAGGTAAACCAAATGTTCCTGGACACTCATACCCTTATAAAGGCCTCTTTCCTCAGGAAGATATCCAATGACGGACTGGTACTCCTCCGGATGAAATAATTGATTGTTAAAAAGAATATTCCCTGAATCGGGCGCAATAATTCCTGAGATAAGTCTAAGAAGAGTTGTTTTACCTGCACCGTTAGGACCAAGCAGCCCGAATATCTTTCCAGGTTCGACTTTAAGGGAAACATCATCAAGGGCCATGTGATTTCCCAACCTCTTAATAAGATTATTTACCTGTATTGTGATCAATTGGCTTTTTTGAAAAGCTAAATATATCAATTAAATGAAGATGCATAAATAAAAAAAGGCGGAAACTATTATCTTCCGCCTTTTTAAACTTATACAAACACCACTTAATTATTCTCATTTCCAAGGATATGCAACCATCCCTTGTATTCATCATTGCCGCAACCGGTCTTCAGGAAGTAGTAGTACATACCATCAGCTATATTATCAGCTTTCCAGCTGTTGTCG
>JBKBUF010000050.1:0-18181 GCA_046290815.1 Cytophagaceae bacterium
AAAGACTTTCCTTGATCAGGAAAATTAATCAAATATATTTGCTCACCTGGTGCATTCTTGTTGCCGAAATTGGTGCATTCCTATTTACCGAAAATGGTGCATTGTTATTTTCCGATTACACAAACAAACTAAAAATAGAAACCCTACATTTATTTCCCATCTTGGACAGGAAACTGATAGAGCTATTAAAATCTCTAACAGTAGAAGAATGGGAAAGTCAAACTGTGGCTAAACTTTGGAAAGTTAAAGATGTTGCATCTCATTTACTTGACGGAAATTTAAGAGCCTTATCAACTTCAAGAGATAATTTTTTTGGTGAAAAACCCGAAAACATAAATTCATATCAAGAGCTTATTGATTTCCTGAATAAGTTGAATATGTCTTGGACAAGTGCAACAAAAAGATTAAGCCCACAAGTAATTATCAACCTCTTGGAGAGTACAGGGAAAGAATATATAGAACACTTAAAATCACTCAATCCGTTTGACAATGCAATTTTTTCAGTGGCTTGGGCAGGACAGGAAACTTCGCCAAATTGGTTTCATATAGCAAGAGAATATACCGAGAAGTTTTTACATCAACAACAAATAAGGGACGCAGTTGGCAAACAAGACATTATGACAAAAGAATTATTTTATCCATTTATTGATACTTTTATGTTTGCTTTTCCACATACGTTCAGCAAGATTTCAGCAGAAAATGGGACAGTCGTTTCTATTGAAGTTAGCACTGAAATTGGCGGCGTTTGGAGTGTTGTAAAAAAAGACACAGGTTGGGAATTAGACAGAAGTAAAAACCTTAATTCGGTATCTAAGGTGCTTATTGACCCTGATACAGTTTGGAAGTTGTTTTCAAAGAGTTGGAAACCCGAACAAGTAATTGATAACGTTAAGATTTCAGGTGATGTTGAATTGGGAAAACAAGCACTAAATATAGTTGCAGTAATGGCGTAAAAAAAGACAAACGCCTAACACTATGTTTGCGAAAAGGCGGGCAGATGTGCGTAATTTAGGCTTTTGTGCTTTCTATAAACATTGTGCGTAGGGCAGGTAAGTGCTATTAAATCCCGCCCTTCGCAAACATTTTTCCGTTGTAGGAAATATAAAACAACCATGAAGGCACTTTTAATCATATTATTCTTCTTCGGATTTCCTTTAATTGGCTATTCATACATACCAATGGAAAATAATATTGATTCATCCAGCAATGTTATTTCATTTGGCTATGGTAAAGCTGGTAGAATTTCTGATCCTGTTCTAGTTATTGGCAATCTAATTAGGAATAAAGATTATAATTCTATTAGAACATTAATTAATTCAGATAATCCTGCAATTAAGTATTTGGCAATTTTAACATGTCTGACATTAGATAAAAAAGGAATAATTGAACTGGATAAAATTGAATTAGGAATAATAGAATTAATAAAGAATTCTCAAAGTGTTGTAAAATATTGGTCAGGATGCACAATTAAAGATACTTTTACAATTCAACAATTGTTTCAAGAGGAAAAGAATACAGTTAATAAATCAATAAATAATTGGTTGAAACGACAAATAAAATAACAATACTTCCCACAACACACGCTATACTCCAGCCACTGGGTTCGCTGCCAGAGTGACCATTTGCTGGTTATTGCCCGCCAGGATTTTTTCGCCTTGGTTCGTGTCCTCACGAACCCTTTTCCTTGGTTGGTAGATTAAAGTAAATTTCCGAGTAGAGTTTTATTTTGTTAAATACCTACCTCTGTTGTTTCCGTGGTCGTGTGGCACACCGACCACAATTTTAGAACCTTTCCATATAATGACTTAAAAATCCGAAGCCATCAATACCTGTTTCATAAAATTTTGCAGAGGACCAAAAATATTCTTCCGGATATTTAGACAGATTCCATTTTGCATTTAGAGGATAAAGGTGAATGTAGTCAAGCTTTTGTTCAAGTTTATCCTTTCTATCCATTAAAATAGCAAGAGGATCTCTTTGCCATATTCTATAGGATCTTTCTTTTTCATTCACAGAAAATTTTTCCAGTACGTTTGGGTGATTAGATTGTAAGTCATTTACAATAATATGAGCGGTGGCCTTATTGAAGCTGGTATTAGGTAATTCTTTCCAATTTAGCCTTGTCAGTTCCCAAAGGATATGGATGTGATTAGACATGATGACAAAACCATCTACCTAAATTAATTCTTTCTTTGCAAGATCGGATAAAGTGTCGGTAATAATTCGTTTATACTTATCTGGTTTAAGCAGGTGCTTCCAATCTTTGATAGTGTCTATCCAAAAATAAACTTCATTAAGTATCATTTTGGATTTACGGGCAGGGTTGAGAAAGATTTCATGTTCCATAGCAAAAGCAAAATAAAATATTATATTTAATATATAAAAGTGGTGGTAGATCTGCCACACGACCACGGATACGGAGTGTTAATTTTCACTAAGCCTGTGGTGGGATTAAATCCTCAAAATATATACTACATTGTAAAATGAATAAGAACGATAAATCGAACAGGGAACTCAACAAATCAGCTGCAGAAACACTCATGCAGGAAAACTCCGCCATAAAGGATGAAAAAGGACAAATTCCTTCCGACCTGGAGGAACAAAACCCTTTTTCGGAAGAAATGATCACTTGCATTTATGAGAATGGAATCATTGCACCCGAAGAAGCCAGAGAAATTATTGAAGCGATTCGAATTGAGACTTATCCAAAAGGTCATCACCTCATAAAACAAGGAGAATTGGTTCAGGATTGTTTCTCCCTGATTACCGGCTGTGTAAGACAATACCAAATTATAGATGGTGTGGATAAAACAACAGCTTTCTACACTGATGGTCAAGGGATATCTTCTTTTACAAGTGCATCGAAAAAAGTAGCCTCGAGTTATTCTTTTGAGTGTCTGGAAGAATCTAAATTAGCAATGATTTCCATTGAAAAAGAGCAGGAGCTTTATAAAAAGTATCCGAACTTTGAATCTCTTAGTCGGATTGGAATGGAAAGTCAATTAGGAGAGTATCAGGATATGATGGCGAAATTTATAACCCAAAAGCCAGAGGAGCGCTATCTCGATCTCCTTGAAAACAGACCTGACTTAATAAACAGAGTTCCCCAATATTATTTGGCAAGCTATCTGGGAGTAAGTGCTGAAACACTCAGCAGAATTCGCAAACGTATCTTCAAAAAATAAACTGCTTCCGGCTTTCTTGACGATCGTCAACGAACTGAACAGTCATAGCTCTTTAATTTTACAAAAATTAAAGTCTAATAAAATATTGAGCTATGATAACCAAAATAATTTCAACATCATTTTTCATTTCAATGTTTGTTGTACAAGCATTTAGTCAAAATTCACAATCTATAAAAATTTCAAATAGAGATTCCGTTCGTTCCTATAAATTCCGGGTAAGCACACCATGGTTGTCTTTTGCAAACTTTGGAGAGGAAAGAACAAATGTTCATATGTATGAGCTACATTTTAAATATAACTTAGATTCTAAAAATATATTAGGTATAAAGTTTGCCACCTGGCGATTATTTCAACCAATGGGAATTCTTTGGTCGGACGGACTTTTGGAGAAAATAGATTCTCAAAGTGAGTTTTATCCTGGTTATTTAAGAGAAACAGGCTTAGGGGTTTCTTATCAGCGTATGTTATGGAAAGGATTATTTGCAACAGTTGAAATATTACCACAATTAAAAACCTATTTGGATGAAAATAAAAACAAAATTGGCAATGGATTCAAATTATATACATCCTATCACATCGGATATCATATTACTATGTTCAAGGGGAGGATGTTTTTAGAACCACAAATCCATTGTCAGTATTGGCCAATAGATACCAATACTCCGCAAGCTTTTAAAGTGATTGATGATAGGTGGAGAAATTACTTCCTGTTTGAACCAAATTTGTATATTGGGGTGAAATTTTGAAAATGAAATCAACTTTGAAAATTTAATTCCTATTCTACAGAGTATATTTTTAGCAATAAGAAAAAATGAAAGCCGCAATAACTAGAAAATATGGAACACCTGAGGTAATACAAATCATGGAAGTATCTAAACCGGTTCCCGGAGAAAACGAAGTATTGGTGAGAGTCCATGCAACCACTGTGAACCGCACAGATTGCGGATTAAGAGCTGCTAAACCATTTATTACAAGATTCTTTACCGGTTTAGTAAAACCAAAACATATAATTTTAGGAAGTGAATTTACAGGAATAGTTGAAGCTGTTGGAAGCTCCGTAAAATCTCTACATACAGGTGATCAGGTATTTGGTCTGAGTTCTAAAAATTATGGTGCTCATGCTGAGTATTTGTGTATAGATGAAAATGCGAGCATTGCAACAATTCCCGACAATCTGACTTTGGATAATGCTTTGGCTATTTGTGAAGGTTCATGGTACGCCTGGAATCTCCTGAAAGAAATCAATATAAAAAAAGGAGATACTATTTTAATTAATGGTGGTAGCGGTTCTATTGGTAGTGCTGCGGTTCAAATTGCAAACAGTCTTGGAGCAGAAGTAACAGCAGTTACCAATGCTCAAAATCTGGAATTGGTAAAAACTCTGGGAGCTTCTCATGTTGTCGATTATAGAAAAGAAGATTTTACAAAGCTGGATGTACAATTTGATTACATCATTGATGCAGTTGGTAAAACCACATTTTTTAAATGTAAAGAAATCCTCAAAAGAAACGGAGTATATTTTTCAACCGAATTAGGATCATTTATGCAAAACCCCTTTTTAGCAGTTTGGACTTCATTTTTTGGTTCTAAAAAAGTACTCTTTCCCATACCTAAGGACACAAAAGAGAATTTATTGTTTTTTAAATCTCTTGCCGAAAAAGGACAATTAAAGCCGGTAGTTGACCGTACATATCCCTTTGAAAAAATAAAGGAAGCTTATGAATATGTGGAGACAGGTGAAAAAAGGGGAAGTGTTGTATTATTTTTTAGTACATAGGAAATTTAAAACTAAGTATATTTTCGTCTGACCAAAACCTCTTCCTTGGCTTGTATCCCTGATTAAATTTGCCTGGAGGGTTTATTTGTTAGATGTTCAGCACTGTCGTCTTCGTGGTCGTGTGGCACACCGACCACAATTTAGATAATTCCCAAAGTAATGGATATGATTAAAAACTTCATTAAAAATCATTTTGGATTTAAGGGTAGGGCTGAGAAATAATTCATGTTCCATAGCAAAAGTAAAATTAAATATTATCTTTAATTTAAAAAGAGGGCGGTCGGTGTGCAGGACTACTGATACGAAGTGCTAAATTTTCACCTAATAACTGCTGTTATTCTTCCAATGAAATTAAAAATTTTAATACTTAGAATCTTTTTATTATTAATTATTCCTGCCGGAATTTCCGGATTTTTTATTCTTTCCAAATCCGAAAACGATCAAATACTTTCATACACCGTAGATCCAAAGGCTCAGGATATACATTTTTACTGGAAGGACGATAATAACAAGATTTTAAATAGTATCTCCAACCTTAAATCTTATGTTGAGAGCAAGGGGTTAACTTTAGAGTTTGCTATGAATGGGGGAATGTATAAAAAAGATTTTTCTCCTCAAGGATTATTTATTCAGAATTACAAATCAATTGTTCCTATCGATACAGGAGAAGGTAAAGGGAATTTTTATTTAAAGCCTAATGGCGTTTTTTATATTACCACGGATAATATTGCAAAGGTGAACACGACAGATGATTTTGTAAATGATGGAAAAATCAAATACGCCACCCAGTCAGGGCCTATGTTGGTTATAGAAGGTAAAATTCATCCGGCATTTAAAGAAGGATCTGCAAATTTAAATATTCGCAATGGGGTAGGCATCATGCCGGACAATAAAGTGGTGTTTGCCATGTCAAAACAAGGGATCAACTTTTATGATTTTGCCAGATTCTTTCAAAGTCTTGGATGTAAAAATGCTTTGTATCTGGATGGTTTTGTTTCCAGAACTTATTTGTCTGAACAAAACTGGATACAACTGGATGGTAATTTTGGTGTGATTATAGGCGTAACCAAAAGGGAAAAGTAGCGAAGAATGCTTTCATTATATAAGATATTAATTATTGTATTACTTTGCAATATTGGCTTTCCTTTACAGTCTCAAAATGTAATTGAAATACTGGATTCTGATAAGGTAAAAGTGAACAATATTATTCCATTTAAAACAACAGTAAAGAATATAAAAAATATTTTGGGAAAAGCAGATAGTGTTGTAAAGGTAACAAATGATTGCCCTGGATACTTTAATTTTGAAAAGGTGTCGTTACATTATTATGGAAACTCTGTTTTTGAGTCCTTAAAGGATACCATTGTAATTCAAAAAATAGTTTTTAAGGACAAAATATTTAGTCTGAATTCTCCCTATATTACATTTAATTCACAGACAACTTTAGAGGAGCTAAAAAATATTTTACCGGTTTCCATAAATGAATCTTTTTTGTTTAATGATCCGGTTACAAAGCTGGAATATAGGCTTGTCAGAATAGCTCCGAAAACAAATTTTGATGACCGGTGGATTCTGAAGTTTTTGGAAGGTTATTTGGTGGAGATTGAGTATTGGGTGCCATGTTGAATTAATTTTTAACCATTATAGAAGTCGGTATCCACACGCCCAGGGAAACGGTAGTGCTGAATCCCTCCAACAAAATTCTCTGCCAACAGCCTCCGTTCGGATCCCTGATACATTTTGCTAAATTTTCTATTCTTAATTATATTTAAGGAAAATTCAACCAGCAAAATGAATTAAAAACTATGAACAACAACTTCAAACCAGCCAACTACAACTCAGTGTCTCCTTACTTCATTGTAAACGGTGCTCAGCGGTTTATCGACCTGATGAAACAGATTTTTGATGCCAGAGAGCTCAGAAGGTATGATATGCCTGACGGATCTGTCATGCACGCTGAATTACAAGTAGACGATTCTGTCATTATGCTTGGTGAAGCATCGGAGAAGTTCCCTCCGGTACCTATTGTCATCCATGTTTATGTTCCGGATGTTGATAATACTTTCAACAAAGCTATTAATGCAGGCTGTGAGGTAATTGAGCCACCAACAGAACGTGGAGGTGATCCTGACAGAAGGGCAACCTTTAAAGATTTTGTTGGGAATATATGGTCAGTAGGAACACAGGTAAATAGAGCCTGAATAATGTGCAAAGCAATTGATGCAAGCGGGACCTTATGTTTATAGCATTCTAATAGGGAATATAAATCGAGATAATTCTAAAAATTAATAAAACTAAGGTGCAAAATAGTATAATAAATCCCAAAATAATCATTAAAGGAAAAACAGCTTTTTATCTTTTCCTCCTTACCTCTGCTATAGTGATTATTACGGTCTGGTTAACCGGATTGAATATCCATAGAACTATTTCTGAGAATGCCTTGTATTCTTTATCCATTATCACTTTTATATTTTTTACTTTTATCAGTTATGGCCTGTATAAAGGTATCGGGCTCTCTGATAACTTCGGCCAAACAAAATCTAAGATAACCGTGGTTGAACCGACAGGGATCGTAGGGGATGTACCTCTTGATAAAATTCCGGTTGGTGATTTTGCATCTGAGGGTCTGGAAGGTATTCTAATAGGAATAATTATGTGGATTGGAATCTTGTTACTTTCTGTGCTGCTGGTATTTTTTTTTGAGACCGTTGTGCTGGCAGGCTTAACGATTTTTTCCGGACTTCTTTACTGGGTTTTTTATCGTGCCACCAGATTGGTACTAAGATATTCAAAATTTACTAAAAACAATCTCGCCAAAAGCATGGGAATTGCTCTTCGGTATAGTCTTATGTACAGTGGATGGGTTTATGCAATTATATTTTTGCTTGAGTATTTTAAAAAGTAATAATATAATGGAATATCATAGCAGAATTAACAAAGTATTTCAGTACATCGAAGAAAATCCGGATGCTGAATTGTCTTTGGATAAAATATCGGAAATTGCTTGTTATTCGCCATTTCATTTTCACAGAGTTTTTAAATTCATTACAGGAGAAACTTTAAATGAATATATTACAAGACAGAGGATCGAAAAGGCTGCATTGGTATTATTACATAATAATATCAGCATTTCGGAATTGTCACACCAATATGGATTTACAGATAATTCTTCCTTCACTAAGGCTTTTAAAAAATTTTATGGTGTAAGCCCGAAAGAATTTAAAATTCAAAACCCCAATAGGTTTACAAAAATCCGTCAGATAAATAGCAAGAATGGACAAGAGTATCCAGAAGTAGAGGATTATTTTAGCATTATTAATAATTTAAACATCTGGAACAAAATGAATGCTAAAATTGAAGTAAAAGAAATGCCTGAAATGAATCTTGCTTATGTATCCTGTATAGGTGCACACAATCTTGCAAATGCCTTTGGGAAAATTATGCAATGGGCCGGACCTAATGGCCTCATGAATGAAAACACCAGAATGGTTACTATTTACCATGATAGCTTTAAAGTTACCCAAGCCGATAAAGTAAGAATGAGCGCCTGTATCGTTCTGAATAAACCTGCAAGTACAGCAGGAGAAATCGGGGTAACTTCTATTAAAAAAGGTAAATTTATTGTAGGTAATTATGTGATCGGACTGGACGAATTTGAGAAATCATGGGCCGGACTATTTTTATGGATGAATGAAAATGGATATAAAAAGGCAGAAGGTAATCCTTTTGAAATATATTATAATAACTTTAATGAACATCCGGAAAAAAAAGCTATTGTTGATTTCTGTATACCTATCATATAATCTTATGAAAGAATTCTTTATTGACTTATTTAATTATAATCATAGTTGCAATCAGAAACTTGCTGATGCTTTTGTCACTAACTCTGGTAACACAAGTGATAAGTCTGTAAAGTTATTCAGCCATATTCTGAATGCCCACCATATCTGGAATCACAGAATTAATTCGCAGCAGCCAAAATTTCCAGTTTGGGAATTACAATCTGTTGATCAGTTCAAAAATACAGATAGGGTAAATTATGAGCAGACCATTCAAATTCTGGATAATGCTGACTACTCTTCTATATTAAATTATACCACCTCACGCGGCGATTCATTTAGTAATTCCATACGGGAGATTTTATTTCACATTATCAACCATTCCACCTATCACAGGGGGCAAATAGCTTCGGATTTCCGTCAATCTGGTCTGGAGCCTTTAGCTTCTGACTATATATTTTATAAAAGGTAATTACTTTGTATATTCATTTTTTTATTTCCATAACCTATGGCGGACCAAAAATCGAAATCAACCAACGTAGATGTAAAAACCTTTATCGATTCTTTTGCTGATACTGAACAAAAGCGCAAAGATAGTTTTGAACTAATAAAACTGATGCAGGAAGTTTCCGGGCATCCTCCGAAGATGTGGGGTTCAAGCATGGTAGGATTCGGCTCTTATCATTACAAATACGACAGCGGACATGAAGGTGATGCTGCTCTTCTGGCCTTTTCTCCGAGAAAAGCTGCTATTTCCCTTTATGTATATACCGGTTTACCTGAACATGAATACCTGTTAAAGGACCTTGGTAAATTCAAAATGGGAAAAGCATGTATTTATGTTAAAAAGTTGTCGGATATAAACGTGGATAAACTGAAGGTATTGATGAAGGCTACTATGGATTTTGTGCAAAAAAAATATGATTTTTGACGCCTGCGGCGTATAGGTTTCACGCAAAGGGGGCAAAGGAAGCGCAAAGAACGCAAAGAAGGCAAGGAGAGGTTACACAAGTGGTTATTGATAAAACTTTAATCTTTGATGCTAACTTCCGATCTTGCACTATTGGTTAATGACTTTTGACTAAAGACTTTTGACTAACTACTTAATTTCTTCCGCCTTTGCGGTCTTTGTGAGAAACATTTCTAAACCAACTGAACAATGCAACTATCTGAAAAATGGGCAGAAGAACTGAATCTTCTGGCATCTATCATTTGCAAAGCGCCACTTGAAAAGACCATCAAATGGGGCGCGGAAGTTTTTACCTATAATAATAGGAATGTAATCAGCTATGGAGGTTTCAAAAACTATTTTGCTCTCTGGTTTTTTAACGGGGTCTTTTTAAAAGATAAGTATAAAGTACTCGTGACTTCAGAAGGCGGTAATACCAAATCTCTAAGACAATGGCGCTTTACTTCTATTGAAGAAGTTAATGAAAAGAAAATTCTGGAATACATTAAAGAAGCCATTGATGTAGAGAAAAAAGGATTAAAGATACAACCGGAAAAATTTAAACCGGTTCCTGTACCTGCATTAATGAAAGAAGAATTTAATAAAAATAAAAAGCTTAAAGCAGCATTTGATAGCCTGACGCCAGGAAGACAGAAAGAATATATTTTATATTTAAATGAAGCGAAACAAGATGCTACCAAACTAAAAAGGCTTGAGAAGGTTATTCCGATGATATTGGAGGGAGTGGGGTTGTATGATAAGTATAAATAGGAAAGAACGCCTTCGGCGTAGGGGTTTCACGCAAGAAAAGTGAACGCCTGCGGCGTATGGTTTCACGCAAAGAGGGCAAAGGAGACGCAAAGAACGCAAAGAAGGGGGAGCTTAATTGATACCATATATTTTAAATTTATTTTTTTTGACTTAAGACTACTGACTAAAGACTTTAGACTTAATTTCTCCGCCTTTGCGCTCTTTGCGTAAAAACTTTACGTTCTTTGCGAGAAATTCTCTTTGAGTGAAATTTTATTTCAAGGAATTACTAAACTATATTAAGAATATGAAAAGATTAAAGTTTACTAAAGACATTAAAGCAAGTGCAGAAAAGATTTACCGCGCCATGTTGGGTTTGGATAGTCTGAATACTTACAAGGAATGGACCGCTGCCTTTAATCCCACTTCAACTATTGAAGGAAGCTGGGAAAAGGGTAGCAAAATGTATTTTATCGGAACAGATGAGACAGGTAAAAAAGGTGGAATGGTATCTGAAATCGCTGAGAATAAACCTGCACAATTTGTATCAATTCGCCATTATGGAATTTTTGACGATGGTAAAGAAATTACAAGCGGTCCGGAGGTTGAGAAGTGGGCTAACAGCTTTGAGAATTATACCTTCGAAGAGAAGCAAGGGTATACTACCGTTATAGTAGATATTGATGTGGTAGAAGAATACCTTGATTATTTCCAGACAACCTACCCTGATGCTCTGGAAAAGCTAAAATCAATTGTTGAAAAGTCGTAAATCAAAACCAGGTTGAATAAAGCGATATATAAATAGTAAGCCTTGAAACAACAAGGCTTACTATTTATATATTATTTAAATATCATCTGTTATCTATAAATATAATTGTCATAATAGGTTACAGTTCCTGAAACAGTGAGACTCGGGCTACCGGACTTTTGAGCAGTAAGGTTTGAAAAGGTTGCAGTTAATGAATCTGTGTAATGTTTTACTACTACATTGCCTGATAGAACATAATAGGATGATCCTGCGTCTGTGTGAACACCTACTGAATTGCTTGTACTTGCCAGATTATATGTACTGTCCTTAGAGGGTTTTGCTCCAAAGGAAACAGATAAACTAGGATAACTGTTTGGAGGATTCATATTTCTCGGAGTCATAATAAATCCAAAAGAAGACTCTGTACTTCCGCCCGATACTATTGTAGTAGTACCATCTATCGTAACGGAACCTTGGGTCTCACCCTTGGTTCGAACTAAGGTTTTGGAAGGAGCTGGTTTGGCTTCCTCTTTTTTACATGAGGAGATCATGTAGACTGAAACAATTATAATTGCAATTAATGATAGACTGATTTTTTTCATATACATTTTAGGTTTGTTTAAAAGTAGGTTTGTTTATCTGAAATCATTAGATTAATAGATTAAACCTATACGTTCGCATGTTTATCAAGTTACAGGAATTGCCGCTAAATTGATATGGAATCATTTAAGTTGTTATTAATCAGATATTCAATATCTTGATTTTAACAATTTTTTAGTATCAGTTATTTCGTTCCATACGATAAGTTAACATTGTTAACTATTAATACTTTTAACTATATTTGCCTCGTTAAAGGTATAAAAGCCTTTTCCGAAAAAATGGCAAAATCAAAATCTGAATTTTACGAAGCCCCTTTAGGATTGCATTTCAGTAATATAGCCAAGCAATACATTGGTGTCGTTTCTAACAAGTTATCTTCGCTGGAGATTGACAGGTATTTTTATTCGCTTGTTGTTATAGATCGTTTTGGAGACTCACTTTCTCAACAGCAACTTGCTGATCTCTTGTGTATTGATAAGGTCTCGGTGGTCAGAATAGTGGATTATCTGACAAAGAAGGGATTTGTAAAAAGAAAGCAAAACAAAGAAGACCGGAGGGAACATTTCTTAAGTCTGACTGAAAAAGGTAAAAAGCATATTCCTGAAATTAAAAAAGCTTTAGAGGAAGCCAATCAGGCTACTTTAAAATCTTTTACATCTGAAGAACAAAAGTTATTTCATTCCCTTATTCAAAAGGTGGTAAACAACCTATCGGTACTTCCGGCAGATAAAGTGGATCTTAATTTTAGAAAGATAAAAAAGTAATGTACATGAAGAAGAACAGATGGCTGATCATAGTTTTTATTTTGATAGGAATAGTACTTCTGATCATAATTAATCCATTTAGCAGATTTTTAGCGGAAGAACAACCTGAAATAAAGCCTCCATCCGCAGGAATCCCTGAAGTAATAGCGGTTGTGGCAACACCGGAGTTATTAGAGAATAAGATTAACATTACCGGTACTGTACTCCCTAATGAAGAAGTACAACTTAGAAGTGAAGCCACAGGTCGGATCACTTCAATCAACTTCACAGAAGACAGTCCGGTAACCAAAGGCCAACTGCTTGTAAAAATCAATGATAGGGATCTTAAAGCTCAGTTGAGTAAAATCAAAGTACAGGAAAAGTTAGCTTCCGATGATGAATACAGAAAAAGAAAATTACTCGAAATAAACGGTATAAGTCAGGAGGAATATGACAGGGCTGCTAACCTTGTAAAAACTCTTCAGGCTGATGTGGAGTTGCTGGAAGCCCAGATTGCCAAAACCGAAATCAGAGCTCCTTTTAATGGTGTGGTCGGGCTCCGTTTTCTGAGTGAAGGTGGTTATGTTTCTCCTAATGATCTTGTTGCTTCCATTCAGGAATTAAATCCGGTGAAGATAGAATTTAATGTACCTGAAAGGTACGCAGATCTGGTGCGCAAGGGTTCTGCTATTAAATTCTCAGTGGCTGGCAGTGATAAATTATATTCCGGAACTGTGTATGCCGCATCTACCAGCATTGATCTGAACACCCGTACGCTTACAGTAAGAGCCAAGGCTCCCAATCCTGACCGTTCCCTGACTCCAGGCTCATTTGTAAAAATCTCCTTTACGCTTCAGTTAATCAAAGATGCATTGCTGCTTCCGTCAGAAGCAGTAGTACCTGAACTTGGCGGACAGAAGATTTTCGTGATAAGTGCTGATACAGTAAGATCAGTAAAAGTACAGACAGGGATAAGGACTGAAGATGCAGTGCAAATTATTTCAGGCATCTCAGCTAATGATACTGTGCCGATCACCGGATTGCTTCAGCTTAAGGATGGAGCTAAAGTCAGAATAAAGGAAATCAGCGAAAGAAAAGAACTGCAGTTAAGAATAAACCCTAATTAACCTATGAATCTCGCTTCTGTAAGCATTAACAGACCGGTACTTGCGACAGTGATGTCTATAGTAATTGTGATCTTCGGGATCATAGGTTTTACATTTTTAGGTGTAAGGGAATTTCCAAGCGTAGATCCGCCAATCGTCACAGTTACTACAAATTACCTTGGCGCAAGTGCGGATGTAATGGAATCACAGATAACTGAGCCGCTTGAAGAATCTATCAGCGGAATCTCCGGTATCCGTTCACTCAGCTCTGTCAGCAGCGATGGGAGAAGTACCATAACAGTGGAGTTCAATCTGGGTATGGACATGGACAATGCTGCCAACGATGTGCGTGACAGAGTTTCCAGGGCTGTTAGAAATCTTCCTCCGGATACTGATCCACCAATAGTTGTAAAAGCAGACGCTGATGCCAGTGCCATTCTTTCTCTTACTGTACAAAGTAGTAAAAGAAGTCTGCTCGAACTTTCTGAAATCGGAAATAATGTATTTAAGGAAAGTTTTCAGACAATACCGGGAGTAAGCGAGGTAAGGATCTGGGGGGAGAAAAAATACTCTATGCGTCTCCTGTTCGATCCGGCAAAACTTTCTGCCTATCATCTGACACCCATTGATGTAAGGAATGCACTGCTTGCAGAAAATGTAGAACTGCCTTCAGGACGAATTGAAGGTTACAGAACCGAGTTGACTGTAAGAACGATGGGAAGGCTTACAACTCCTGAAGAGTTTAATGAACTCATCATTAAAGAATGGGAGGGTGGTGTAGTAAAGCTTAGAGATGTGGGCAGAGCCGAACTTCTTCCGGAAAATGAAAGAACAATTCTGAAAGGAAATGGTGGCATTCCTATGATAGGTGTGGCCATTAATCCACAGGCAGGTTCCAACCATATAGAAATCGCCAATGAGTTTTATAAAAGAATTGAGCAGCTGAAAAAAGATCTGCCATCCGATATACAATTAGGTATTGCACTTGATACAACAATTTCTATCAGAAAGGCTATCAAAGAAGTAGAAGAAACTATTTTTATTGCATTCGGATTGGTGGTGCTGGTTATATTTCTTTTCCTGAGAAACTGGAGAACTACTCTTATTCCTGTTATCGCTATACCTATATCGCTGCTATCATCTTTCTTTATCATGTATGTCGCAGGGTATTCTATTAATATCCTTACACTTCTCGGAATAGTTTTGGCCACCGGACTTGTAGTGGACGATGCGATTGTGGTATTGGAAAATATATATCAGAAAATTGAAAAAGGAGAAAACCCTGTAAAGGCAGGACATGAAGGAACCAAAGAAATTTTCTTCGCTGTAATTTCTACTACTGTAACACTCGTTTGTGTGTTTCTCCCAATCATATTTTTGCAGGGCGTGACCGGAAGGTTGTTCAGAGAGTTCGGCGTGGTAGTAGGTGGTTCGGTTATCGTTTCTTCTTTCGTTTCTCTAACGCTCACACCTATGATGAGCTCTAAAATGCTTAAGAAGAGAAAGACACAGAATATATTCTATGAAAAAACGGAAAGATTTTTTGACTGGTTGATCAATGGTTACCATGAAAAACTAAAGTCGTTTATGAAAATGAGATGGCTTGCAGTTGTCCTTATGCTGGTTTCGATTGCCATAATATTCGGTTTGGGAAGTCTTATTCAATCAGAACTTGCACCTCTTGAAGATAAGGGTCGTTTGCAGATAATGGCCACAGCTCCGGAAGGAACTTCTTACGAAATGATGGAGCAATATATCAGTCAGCTAATAAATATAGCAGATACTATACCTGAGAAAGAGTCTATCTTATCGGTAACTGCGCCTGGTTTCGGTGCATCAATTTCCGTTAATTCAGGATTTGTAAGGCTCACTTTGAAACCTTCTGAAGAAAGAACCAGGTCACAGCAGGAACTGGCTGAAGAGTTAGGTTCCATTGTGAAGCGATATAATTTTGCAAGGGCTTTCATCATACAGGAGCAAACTATTGGAGGTGGGAGAAACAGCGGTTTGCCGGTGCAGTATGTTATTCAATCCAATGATTTTAAAAAGCTTGAGCAGATTATTCCTGCGTTTATGAAGCAGGCACAGTCAAGCCCGGTCTTTCAGGTGGTGGATCTGAATCTGAAATTTAACAAACCTGAAATATCCGTGGAGATAGACAGGGATAGGGCAAGGGCTTTAGGTGTAACAGTCATGGATATTGCTCAGACGCTGCAGTTGTTTTTTACCGGCCAACGCTTTGGATATTTCATTATGAATGGTAAGCAATATCAGGTACTCGGACAGGCAGACAGATCTAACAGAGATGAACCATTGGATTTGAAGTCGGTTTATGTTCGGAACAAAAACAATCAATTGGTACAAATGGATAACCTGGTAAAAATTTCTACCAGAAGCAGTCCGCCTCAGCTTTTCCGGTACAACCGATATGCATCAGCCACTATCTCCGCCAATCCTGTTCAGGGAGCTACTATAGGTACAGGCATAGAAGAAATGAACAGGATAGCTGCAGAGGTGCTGGATGAATCATTCACTACCAGCCTCGCAGGTCCGTCTAAAGAATTTGCCGAGTCATCCAGAAGTCTGATCTTTGCATTTGTATTAGCGCTTGTATTGGTATATCTGACACTTGCAGCACAGTTTGAAAGTTACCGAGATCCATTGATTATTATGTTTACTGTACCTCTTGCTATCGCAGGGGCTGTATTATCGCTATGGATGTTCGGACAAACATTTAATATCTTTAGTCAGATCGGGATCATTGTATTGATCGGTATAGTTACCAAAAACGGAATTCTGATTGTAGAGTTTGCTAACCAAAGGCAGGAACAGGGATTGTCAGTGATGGTGGCCGTAATTGAAGCTGCTGCACAAAGGTTCCGTCCTATACTTATGACAAGTCTTGCTACTGTGCTTGGTGCTTTACCTATTGCTCTTGCACTTGGTGCTTCTGCCAAAAGCAGGGTGCCTATGGGTATTGCCATTATAGGCGGATTGTTGTTCTCATTGGTGTTAACCTTGTTTGTAATACCGGCTTTGTATAGTTTTCTTGCCAAAGCTAAAAACGAAGCGAAGGAGGAGAAGAGCGCATGAAAAAACTGATCCTTTTTTTAATTCTTTTAATTCCTGCATTGAATGTTAATGCCCAGGATACTCTTTCCTTGCAGGATGCCATTCGCATGGCTTTGGAAAATAACTTTTCCATCCGGCTGATGAAAAATGAAGTAGAGATTGCCAAAAACAATAACACAATTGCCAACGCCGGCATGCTTCCTTCATTATCCGCTACAGGAAGTCAGGATAATTCTATTACTACCACTGAGCAGAAGTTTTTTGATGGCAGAACAAGGAATGCCAGCAATGCAGGTACACACTCTCTCAATGCAGGTGTTATGATGGACTGGACTATTTTTCAGGGCTATTCTATGTTCATTGCAAAGAATACACTTGAACAACTTCAGCAAGTAGGAGAGTTGCAGCAAAGGCTAACCATAGAAAACACTGTAGCATCTGTTATCATCAGCTATTACGACATAGTAGCTCAGAATATGAGAAAGAAAGTGTTGACTGATGCTGTTAACCTTGGGAAGGAAAGAAAAAATCTGGTAGAATACATGATGCAACTTGGTTCAGCTTCCCGGCCTGATGTATTCCAGGTTTCAGTAGATCTTAACAATGACAGCGCTTCACTTTTACAACAAAATATTTTAATAAATAATCTGAAATCGAATTTTAATGTCCTGCTCGGAAGAGAAGGAGATGTGTCTTTTGAAACAGAATTGGAAATTCCTATTGAAAAAAGTTTGCAGTATGATCAGCTACTCACCAAAGTAGAGCAACAAAATACCAGATTGTTTCTTGCAAGAAGAAATATTCATCTGGCGGATCTGAACACCAGATTCTGGAAATCGCAGTATTATCCGAGGGTAAGTTTATATGGTGGATACAATTATCTTCAATCAAGATCAGAAGTTGGACTACTTCAAAGCAACCTGAACTTCGGTCCAACCTATGGTGTAAGAGCTACCTTTAATATTTTTAATGGCTTTACTAATAAAAGGAATCTGAATAATTCTAAAATACTGCAGCAGTCTTCTGAACTGGAGTTAAGGCAAGTACAATTGGAAATAAGAAACGATCTGTTAAAGCTATACAATACCTACATTGGAAACCTTGAACTTATGAAACTGCAACAGGAAAATCTGATTATGGCAAGAGAGAATCTGAATATATCAGTGGAGAAATTCAGACTTGGATCTATCAACAATATTGATTTAAGAATCATTCAGCAAAATCTTATCAATGCTGAAACAAAATATCTTGAAGCACGGTATGAAGCTAAAGTGGCGGAGACGGAACTGATGAGGCTGGCGGGGGAAATTAATTAAGAATTAAGAATTAAGAATGATGAATGCTTACGTAGATGAGGCTGTAAAATAAACTGTGTCATAAAAGTAAAAAAATGTTAAATTATACTTTTATGAACACCAAAAACAACAAAGACGAAAAATTAAAGGAATTTGAGGGCTTGTTTGAGCAAGCTC
>JBKBUF010000014.1:0-119421 GCA_046290815.1 Cytophagaceae bacterium
GACTTTCCTTGATCAGGAAAATTAATCAAATATATTTGCTCACCTGGTGCATTCTTGTTGCCGAAATTGGTGCATTCCTATTTACCGAAAATGGTGCATTGTTATTTTCCGATTACAATAAGCCAGAATAAGATAAAGTATGGTGAAAACCGCTTGTATTTTGATATAAGTAAAATATGAATTCGGATCATCAGATGTCATAAATTGATTTGCATTCCCGACTATCGAATATATCAATTCTTTAAATGCCTGCAATGATTTTATTAATGTCCATAATCCCAGAAGGATGATTGAAATTTGTAGTATGTCGGATTTTTTCATGGTGAGGAATTTTTTTATAGTGAAATGTTATTCTCCTGTCTTTTAATATTCGCCATTTAAATGCAATGCTCCAATGATTGAAAATCTAAAACCGCTAATACCTATAGCATCTCCCGTCGGTATTTCAAAGCGGTACCCACATGTTATTCGTAGAAATTCAAAATAACTAAACCCTATTTCAGGTCTAAATCCTAAAGATTTTTTATCATTTGAAATGGCAAATTCACTTCGAAAACCATAAGCCCATAGTAACATATGTCCCTGATACCCCAAATATGGAATATAAATATGATCTTTATTTTTTAAGGCTAATTCACATCCTAATGAAACACCTCCGTAGGCCATTATTGCCTGTGCATCGTTACGCATTCTATAGTATCGAAAACCTAAATCAAGGAAATGATCCTTGCAGTAATTATATCCACCACTCAGAAAATATTCATGTGAAAATGGTTTCTTATTATTTATTGATGGAGTTATAGGGTCATTCTGGCCATTACTATCATAATGATGAAAAAGGGAAAACAATGAAATCAAAATCCAATATTTCATTTACAAAAATTCTTATCAATAGAAAAATGGTGTACCAATAAATTTAATAAATTTTGTTTATTGAATGAATTGCTTTTATCTCAAAATACACCAACCCACCAATAATCACCACCTCAATACTAAAATAGGCCATTCCCAACCCGGTAATATGATTTAAATTATACAGTACTAAGGCCATAGTAGTACAGCAATACATTATATTTCCTTTAATGATGATTTTTAAAAACAGTTTCCAACTGTTTTTTACAAACAGAAAACAACAAAATGAATAGACAGAGAATATTATTGCGATTAATGATAAAATGCTTATAGGAATCTCAGGCATTCCAAAATGTGCTTCATGTCTCCGAACAACAAAGAATAATAAAACAGCTGTCAACAATGCTCCCAGACTGTCAATAAGAAAGAGCTTATTGCGGCTTATAGAGACTGCTGCTTTCATTAAATCATAATTCAGGTGAATAATGTACTAAGATATAGTAATTTAACTATTTTCGGAAATGAATTCTAAACCTCAATTACTCCAATAATAATATATTTTCAGCGTTTAAAACTTACTGCTTTAAGCTTATAGCTAAAAAATCTTATGTTAAACATACTGATACTTCTCTGTTCTTCATTCTGTTTCTTCGTACTTTCTTCCCGTGCAGAGGAAATAGTTGTTGCAGATGCTTTGATAAAAATAAAAGGCAAAGCAGCTGCCGAGGTTTATATTGGATTGCAGGAGGGTGACCAACTGGTAATGGATATTGAAGAAACCGGAAGGCGCAAGGTCGTTGCTGCGGAGGTTTGGCAGTACCCGGACAATCTTCGGTACAGACAAGAGGATTTAAGCTTAGTAGATGATAAAATTATTCCTGTGACTCATACCGGTGTGTTTTTAATCAAATTTAAAAATTCCTCACTGTTTAACTGTTCTGTCAGATATAAACTGGTACGAATTCCAAAATCTGCTTCAGCATCTCGTTTCAATACCAACGTTTATTGGAAAACTGCCTTTGATACTGTTTATTCCTTTTCCAAAAAGAGGGGTGTATTTTATGATACTTCTATAGTATCAGTTATCCCACATCAGGTTCAAAGAGTATATGCACGAACAGCATTCAATGGCAAGTCCAACAAGTCTTACATTTCCTTTGATCTGCCCGCCAATACTATTTCATGGTCATATTACATTGGAGTAGGAGAAAATTCCGAAGTAATATTCCGTCAGGCAGAAGAAAAGGCCAGAAGGAGGAGAGAAGATCTGAAAAATATTGCTGCAGGTATGTCCAGAATTTTTTATGCCGATCCTTCCGCATCGCTTGCCTTAGGTATCCTCGCACTTTATGGAATTGCCGAATTCGGTGTACCTGACAGAGCGGACAATGTGCAGTATTATTTTGTAAAAGATGAACAAGCTGCCTTATCGTTTGTCAATAAATCGAATTTTTTCTCCTACGAAAAAGGTGATGGACCGCTTTCAGGCAAGAGGATAGAAGGTAAAACTTCCGGAAAACAATTTTTATGTCTTCAAAATGACAATTACCTGGAAGCTATCGATGTGCATTTAAGGATTGCAGCAGTTACAGTTACCGAAACGAAAGGGGAAAGGCTGGTGAAATCCTATACGCTTAAAGAAAAGAAAGTACCTTATATCGCACAGGATTGAAAGGATATTTAACTGAATCACCTTTCATAAGCCATATACTTGAATAATCCAATGTTGTTGAGACATTGTGACTATGATTGTAAAACTATTCTTACCCTTCTATATTGTAATTGTCGCTATTCAAGTACAATCTTTTCTTTTAGTACATCCTCTCCGCAGATTATCTCCATGAAATAAAATCCTTTGGCTAAATGATCCGACGTAATTGTAACTATTTCAGGATAAGATTCAAACTTTTCTTCAAATACAACTATCCCTTGAGTATTTACTAACTTCACTTTCAGATTATCAGATTTTAGTTGATTTAAATGAAGATTAATTATACCTGTAGAAGGATTTGGGTAAACTGAAAATACAAGATTATCATTTTGGTTTTCCTGAATATTAGTAACTCCTGTAGAAAAGGTAATAACATTTCCATAAGATACACCATCAGAGTTTACAGCATATGCTCTCAAATAATAAACTGTATTTGAGGCCAACCCCGTAACAGTTTCAGAAAAGTCTCCGATATCGCATCCGGCAGATTTTCTTGTGTCATTAATTGTGGGATTAGGAGATGTGCTATAGCAAAATCCTTTTTCTGATATCCAACTGCCTCCATCATTACTAGCATGGCCTGAAATATTTACACTACTTTCAGAAAAATCAGAAATCGAACCTGTTGAAACTACTGGCAATGATAAAGGAATGGTATTAATAACATGAGCTCCAAGATCAGGGTTGATTGTATCCCTTTCTATTCCGTTTATATCAAATCTGTAAAGTTTAGTGACCTGAGTCCCTTTCCCCTTCAGATCAGTTGCAGTACTTCGGAAACTTGAAATTCCTACCAAAGGATCAATAGAAACACTTGAAACTTCTACTGAAGGGTAGGTTTGATGCAAACTTGCAATGGTATTGTAATAGTATGATTGAACCTGCACAAACCAATTTCCATCTTTCCTGAAAAGGCAATTATTGCTAATGTTGAAAGTGGTATTTGGGTATATTCCCATAATATCATTTTCACTTGAAAATATATTATTCTTAATGGTGACATTGGTATTTGCTGTTCCATATCCGATTTTTACTCCTCCTACGCAAGTATTGTGGTAGACATAACCATATTGAATTTTATCAAGATAAATAGCATTTCTTATCGGCTGAGTGTTGGGCAGATAGATACTGCTCACATATGACGAAGGTGATTCGGTAATGATCACGTTATTAAATATGTAAATTTGCCTTACATAGTTCCATCCCTGAAGATTTACAGGAATCCCTCCTTTAGCCCTGATAGTATTATTATAAATCTTTACGTTCTGAACATCTGTCCCTCCTGAATAAATACAGTTGTTGCTGAAAAAAGTATTTCCGTAAATATCAATGTTATTATGTGGCTGTCTGTAATTGTAAAAATAAATCGAATAATTGCCACCGTAGAAAAGATTATTCTCCACATTTACTTTGCAGGTTGAATACCTTGTACTTCCATCAAAAAGAATTGCATTATTTACGTCTTTAAAAGAGTTTCCCTTTATTAAAAATGTCCCGTCAAATTCATTAGAGCCGTAGTAAGTGTAAGCAGAGAAATTGATGCCGCAGTCGAAATTTTCAAACTTACAATCTAATACATTAATACCCTTGCATCTGATATAGCTTAATGCATATTTATAATTTCCTTCTCTCTGGAATATACAGTTTTTAAATGTAATCGAATCGCAAACATAAAGTGTTATACCTTGGAAATTAAAGCCGAAACCGAATTGTCCCGGCCTTGGACTAATGGTAATATCTCTTATCTCTGCTTTCGAAATCAGATACATTCCATGCATTTGAAATTTTACATCCTGAGGATTACCTGTTGAACTTTTATATATGACCGGCCCGTTTTCAATTGTAAGCATTTGGTCGGAATAATCTCCGGGGGTTATCAGGAAAGTAACCAGATTTTCTACACCACACCTTTTTAGATTATAATTTGCTTCGGTAAGTGTTTTAAAAATACAGGTATCACAAAGCACATAATATTCACCATCCATTTTAATGGTATATTCCTTTTGTAAGGTATCATTACTTGATACCATATCAATGTAAGAGGCAGGAATTTCCACCCATGCCTTAATTGTATACAATCTTTTCCTCTTACAATTAAATGGAGCAAAAAATGAAAATTCTGTTGTGTCTCCGTTATTCAAAGAACCATACCATGTCTCTCTTGCTATGTGCTCTCCATTCACACTGTAATGGATATACAATGAATCCATCGGTTCAGGTCTATAATTAGCGATTTTTACTTTGATTAGGTTATTTCCCAATTGTAAAGTAGGTGTACTAATAGATGCTATAGAAGCGTTAATATATTTTTGTGTGACAGTATCAGGAATGTTTAGAACGTAAGCTCCGGCATTTGTTCTACCTTCATTTCTTGGGGTTCCGGTAATATCTAGAGGAACTTCAGGTAAAACTGGAACTTTGTTTGCAATAAGGTTAAGTCTGTTTACAGGACGAAGAAGGAAGGGATGTTCAAATTCAAGGCTATCCAGCAATACGGAATTGTATTCTTTTTTATGATCCTTAATATATTTAGGTAATTCATAATAGTCATCGTGATATCCACCATTATTGAGGAGTCCTTGTAAAACATTGAAATCAGAAGAAATACTGCTTGAATGATATTCAGTAAGAGCCACCGAACCGCTGGGTTTCCCCGTCGCAATAAATAAATTGTTTTTTATATTAATATTATGGCTTGAAATAAGATGAAAAGCAAATCCATGTTTTTCCCCAAAACTGCTGCCATTATAAGTGCCCCCATTATTCGAGTAATGAACAGTATTGTGGTAAACTTTTAAGTTTTGACAAGACAAAACGTGTAACCCATGCTGCGCTATGGAGTAATTGTATTCTCCTATATCACCTCCTATAGCATTATTGGCAACTATGTCTGCATTAGGTTTACCTGAAATACCGGTTAATATCAGTCCTTCTGAGCATCCTGTAATCCTATTGTTTAAAACTCTGATACCTTGGACTCCGCCAAGTTTGATACCATAAGCCGATTCATTGTTATAAGCCCCATCTTTAGGATTTCTACCTCTGACTATATTGTTTTCTACTGTAATAAAGTTTCCACCTCCGATGGTTAAACCATAATCTCCGTTATGCATATATACACGATTATGTTTCAATATAAGACTATCACAAGAATTAGCATTAAGAGCATAAGTATATGCTTTAAAGGAAACATACCTATTAGAAGTATCCGAAAATACTGAAAAAATAGAATTAGTAATTTTAAGGTTTTTGGACAGGTTTGCTTCTACAATATTGTTGTAATTTTTAAAATAGTAAAACCTGCAATTATCAAATGAAACGTTATCTGAATTATTGACAATAACTGGCTTTGGAAAGGAATTATGTTGAACCAATGTATCGAAAAAGGTTATGTTATTTACATGAACATTGGGGAAATTCACTATGGAAAGACCGGAAATAAATGTATTACGTAATCCGCTGTTACCCGAAATAATGAGCTTATGGAAAGTGGAAATATTTTTTGCATTTTCCAATTTTAATGTATGATCGTAAATAGCAGGATCGATCGATACAGATATGTCACCAGCTATCCCACAGCGAAGGCTGTCATTAAGCATCGGGACAGAGGAAAAAAACTTTCCGTTACCTAAGTCATAATTTCCGGAAGGATACAATGGTTGTGCAAATATCCTGATAGAATCAGTATGTGAGTTATTATTATTATCCCTTACTGTTAGTTTTACCCGGTGCCAACCAGGTTGAGTGAAGGAATAATTATGAACAGTATCGGTCAAATTAATGTTGGCTGTTTCCGGCTTAAGAATAGCCTGAGAATACAACTTAGGTGATCTGTTAAAAAATTTAAACGAATTATTAGCATGACATAACCAGGTAGTATCAGCAGCAATTTTTGCATATAAATCAAACGTACCCTGTAATAGTGCAAAACGACCGGCAAGACTGTCAGATGGAGTTATTTCCCCTAACAGCAAATCATCGTATCCGTCTCCGTTTATATCATCTGCAAAAGTAATTTGACTCATTGAATTTGACAGTTGGGGAAATTCAAACTGAAACCATGCCATTGTTTCAATTCCTGTCTGGGTACCTCTGAATACATTTACTCTTCTATAAGATACATTTTTCACTGTATAGCTGCTTATGCATGCTAAATCGCCATACCCATCTTTATTGAAATCACCTGCTTTAGTAAAAAAGTTGTTGCTGTAGTTAAGATTACCAAAAAATCCAGGGACAATAAAGTCTGTTTTGGTGGAAGATAATCCAGAGGCAGTGCCTAATATTATCATCTTAGTTGTGGCATTAAATGAATTGATAAATATATCATCATAACCATCATTATTTATGTCTCCGCAAGAACCTGCAGAAACTCCATAGTTCAGATCTGAGGAAAAATCACTTCTTGTCCATTGTTTCGATGTAATATTTGGCTCTACTCCTGAAGGACCTCCATAAAAGCACATAACAAAAGGCTTATAGGATATGTCTGATATATTTTTCTTTCCCGTTATAAGAACATCGTCATATCCGTCATTATTTACATCACCTGCTTTGGCTATAGTATAACCGAATAGGATATATGCTCCTCCTTTATTTATAGTTACATCAGGATTTGATGAAATTCCTGTAGCCTTACCGTAATAGACATAAGCAAGTCCCAAGGTATAGCTGTTTGTCTTTTGTCTGTAGGGTTCACCTATTACAAGATCAGCATAGCCATCTGCATTAAGATCACAGGTATAGTCAAATGAAAAACCGAATTTTGCATTGGCAAAACCCTGAAGGATAATATCTGGTGAAGTAGAAAATCCTGATAAAGTCCCATAATAAACAATTACTTTACTGCTGTCAGGAAGACCGATTACAAGATCGTTGATGTGATCTCCGTTAATATCTCCGGCATTATTAAATATTGGCAGCTGTTTCCAATAACTTAAATTCAAAGTTTGAGATGGACTATTGTCTATCCCTGTTCCATTTCCGGAATAAATATAAAATTTTGAGGAGGATGGGTCATATATACCGACATCAAACTTTGAATCTCCATTTACATCGCCAAGAGAAACCACTTTTGATCCAAAGCTTTTGGAAGCAAACGGATCTCTTGTTTCTGATTGGGAAATTATTTTTTTCTGTGCAATAGATTGTAAAGCACAGAACAGAGCAACAATAAGTAGTAAATGTTTCATGAGAAAAAAGGTAAAAAAACAGGCTTATTAAACATTTATAAAAAATCAATCGTTAATATACAATATTTTATAAAATAGGACAATGGATTGTAAAAAATATTTAAAAGTGCCCTTGCCTTATAACCTGTTATCTTTCTTTATAATCATGAATCTTAATCATATCAATTTTTATATCTGCGGAAAAATGATTTTGTGAATCTTCCATTTCAGGATAACAACAACAACTGTTCAGCAACTATAGTAATCGCATACCTGCCCCATTTAATGATATATCAATAACCATGTGTGCGGATCAGTGTATTAATATATTACATTTTTTAAATCTTAAATTGTGGAAAACTTTACTTTTTAAATGATTAATTTTAGCATAATTATTAATAATTAATTTGTCCTAAGCATGAAAGATCCTCAACCTCTTAGCTCCGTAGCTGAATTTCATAAAACTTTCAAACATCCCATATTGAAAGACCCTGCAGTACCATCAGAGCAAAGATGTAAACTGCGTGTTTCTTTACTTGCAGAAGAGCTCAAAGAATTACAACAGGGCATCGATAATAAAGATATAGTTGAAATAGCTGATGCCTTGTGTGACCTTCAATATGTACTCTCAGGTGCTATCCTTGAATTCGGACTAGGGGAGGTTTTTAAAGATCTTTTTGATGAAGTTCAAAGATCAAACATGAGTAAAGCATGCAAAACCAAAGAGGAGGCAGAAACTACTGTTAAACACTACTTCGAAAAGGATGGTACAGAAGCTTATTTTATTGAGAGCGACGGAAAATTTCTGGTTTATAGAAAAGGCGATAATAAAACGCTTAAATCTGTCTGTTACTCACCGGCGGACTTGAAGGGAGTGTTAAAGTGTTAAGGTGTTACAGTTTTAAGGAAGGTTTCTGTAATGTCCTAAAGAAAATAATTTTAATATGAATAATTCGTTTAAACTAATCTTAAAAACCAGAGAGAATATATTAAAGACTGTTGAAGGACTTTCTATAGAACAGTTGAATAAGGTGCCTCAAAATTTTAATAACAACATCATGTGGAATGTTGCACATGTGATTTCAGCTCAACAGATCTTATGTTATAAATTGTCAGGTTTGAATTTTCCGATTTCAGCAGAACTGGTGGAAAAGTATAAGAAAGGTACCAGGGCTGAAGACGTATTAACTCAATCGGAATGCAGGGAAATTTTTGATCTTATCTTAAGTTCTTTGAAAAAACTCGAAGGAGATTACAAGAATGGTATATTTAATAATTATAATGCTTATACCACGAGTTACGGTGTCGAATTAAATAATATTGAAGATGTTCTTAATTTTCTTCCTGTCCACGAAGGTCTCCATTTGGGGTATATAATGGCTTTAAAAAAATTGGTATAAATAGATTCTATGTTAACACTTAATTTTAAAAACATCTTCACACTCTAACATTCTAAAACCCTTACCACCTCCTCACATATCCGATGTGTTTCCAATGCATCGTACATCCCTATTTCCGATTCTTTGTTTTCCATTACAGATTTCAGGAAAGAATCTACAATTTGCTCAAATCCTCTTTTGCATAGTACAGGTTCCCAATCACCGGTGCCAAAATGAGTGGTATTCTTATTTGTCAGTTGAAATGATTCATTTACATTCAACACTTCACGTTTTTCTCCTGGAGAAAATACTTCCAGCTTTTCCTGAACGGCTCCTGAGTCTCTGTTCATAATACCAATTGCAGTACAACCATTATTGCTTAGTAATTGCACCACTACATGATGCAACAAACCGTTTTCTTTCCTTCCGTTTACTATTAAATTATCAATCGGATAAGGGAATAGGTACCTAAGTGTATCCACCACGTGAATAAAATCATCAAAGACAAATGTACGAACATCTGCAGGAAGCTTTATCCTGTTCTTCTGCATCACAATCATATTAATGTCCTGAATGCTTTTAAGACTTTTGTATACAGGAGCAAATCTCCTGTTAAATCCTGTCATCAATACCAAGTTTCTGCTTCCGGCAAGTTCGGTAAGTTTTTTAACCGAATCGAATTGAAATGTAATAGGTTTGTCAACATACACATGAATATTCTTGTTAAGCAGTTGCTCAATAATATCCTCATGCGCCGATGTGGCAGCGTGCACGAAGGCAGCTGAGATGCCTTCTTCAATCATACTCTCCAGTGTTCTGTGAATGTTGCTGAATCGGTATTTTTCTGCAATTTCTTTTAGCTTAACTTCATTTCTGGTGTAAAGTGATATCTCATGCTGCGTCTTGCTTATTACCGGCAGGTAAGCCTTTTCTGCTATATCGCCCAAGCCAATTAGTCCTATTTTCATCCTTGATTAATTTCTTGCAAACATATACCTTTTCCTTTTTTGATCACAGCTAATTTTCTGTAAACCAGAAGTGAAAATTATTTTTTTATCCAATTTTATATTGGAAGGTTACAAAATTAAAGTTTCTGCGTATATAGGATATGTTAAACTAACTTCCTATTAAAACGATGATTAAACATTTACAAAAAGTTTTTTTTTCTTCATTATTAATTTTTGGTTTTGTTCCTCACTCTTATTCTCAACACTTTACCACACCGGATTACAAGAAGGCCTTGTGGATGACCACCAGAATGTATGGCGGACAGCGATCAGGTGAGAACAACTGGATGGTGCACAATCACCTTCCTACGGGTGTTCCAGAAGCCTTGAGAGGGAATTGTTTTATTGAGGATAAAGACATCGATGGTTATGATTTGTCCGGAGGCTGGCACGATTGCGGAGACCATGTGAAGTTTGGACAAACGGAGTTTTATTCTGCTTATATGCTTTTGAAAGGATATGCAGAGTTTAAAAGGGGGTATGATGATTATTACTCTTATGCATACAATGGGTATAAAACTTCAGGTAACTGGAATTGGGAAGGCAATGGTCATGATCCTAATGGTATTCCTGATATCCTTGATGAGGTGAAACATGCAACAGACTTTTTTATCAAGTGTGCAAAAAACTCAAGTACATTTTACTATCAGGTGGGGCAGGGCGGGCCCGATCACGAGCAATGGGTGACAGCAGTGAAGATGCAGACGCTATCAAAGTCACAGGGAGGTCAACCAAGAACGGTATATAAAAATCCTGCGGATGCTTCGATGGCATCTTTTTGCGGGGCGACACTGGCACTTATGTCGAGAATGTACAGAAAGTTTGATCCTGTGTATGCCGATCTATGTCTGCAACATGCTGTATATGCATATAACTATGCTAAAGCAAATCCTGGTGTAGCAGGAACAGGTGATGGCGGATTCTATGGTGCCAATGATAACTGGAAAGATGATTATGCAACTATGTGTGCTGAGCTATTCTGGGCAACGGGAAATACAGCGTATAAAACAGAAGCTCTTGCTTTCTCTATTGCGCATTCTCCAGGTATGGGCGCTGATATTTATGGAAAAAATTATGGTTTCGATTATTCTAATAATGGTGATATTGCTATTTACAACCTTGCTCTTCTTGGTAAAAGTGGGGCAGCAACGGTACTTAATTCCATTGTAAATACCCATTATTTAGGCAATGTTCAGTCTGACGGGCAATTTAACGGCGGCAATACAAGCTGGGGTCCTCTGAGATATAATGCTAACACAGCTTTCATTGTTGCACTGTGGCAAAAACTGAATGGTACCGATAATAATGTTCATGCTTATATCTACAACAACATTGATTATATCCTTGGCAAGAATTCAGAGAATCTTTCTTTTATTGTTGGATTTGGTAGCAAGTCTCCTAAATTTCCTCACCATAGGAATATTTACCTTAGAGATGATAATCCCGGAGATGCAGTGAAACCTACGTTGACTATCCCTGCAAAAAATGCCCAGGCGGGAATATTAGTAGGAGGTACCAGAAGTGCTGGTTCATTTAATGACAACCTTGTTAACTATCAGCATACAGAAGGTGGAATAGATTACAATGCCTGCCTTGTGGGAATTCTTGCTTACATTAATTCCAAACTTGCTCCGGTAGATACTAATAAATTCGGACATCCTGTTCCTGATCTTGGCAATGACAGAACCATTTGCGGGGTATCTTCAGTTTTACTGGATTCTAAAATTCCTGTAGATGGGAAAAAAACTTTTGAATGGCTAAGAAACGGAGTAAGTGTAGTTGGACCTTCTACTAATGCTACTACTTACAATGCTACGACAGCCGGTGAGTATACCTGCATACTTGATTCGGCAGGTAAATGGGCAACTCAGGCCACAGTAAAAGTATTAGGTGTGTTGCCTGATGTAAATCTTGGTGCAGATAAAGAACTCTGCGACCCGGCATCTTTTATGCTGGATATAAATGTTACAGGATCCGGTATTTCTTATGAATGGAGAAGGGACGGTGCTGTGATACCTAACGCCAACTCCAAAACCTACACGGTTTACAGTCCTGGTACATACAGGGGAACAATAAGTGCTTCCGGTTGTCCATCCAAATCCGATGATGTAGTGATTACTTCAAAGCTGCCAACTGCAGATCATGATACCATTTGTTCAGCCGGAAAGGTAAACTTGTCTGTTTCCGGAGCAGGAGGCCCTTTTGAATGGTACAATACAGCAACAGGCGGGTCTGCTGTTCATACAGGAACATCTTATAGCCCTACCATAAGCAGTTCAAGAACTTATTATGTAAGAGATGCAAGTAGTCTTGCCGTTACCGCAGGTCCTTCTTCGACAGGACATGGTTTATCTGGCCCGACTAATTCAGGTAGTGTTGGTATAAATTTTGCGGCCGAAAAAGCCTTCACAATTACGGAGTTTAAAATACTACCTTATGTTTACAGTTGCAATGGTGAAAATGTCACTGTCACTTATGAATTGAAGCAGGGTAGCACAACGCTTGCCACCTATACCGCAACAGGTGTTCCCTGTACAGGTGTCCAGAGTTCAGCCCCTTTTAATACATTTTACACAATGGTATTTTCTACTCCAATAAATATCCCGGCACCGGGTGATTACCAGTTGATGCATTCGGGAGGTAATCAAATGGTGTGGTTTCAGTTTGGTGCAAACTATTCATCTTTGGGTGCCACAGGAATAATGAATATTACAGGCGATACAAGGAGCGATCAGAATAATAGCTGGCCTGCTGTTTTTGATATAAAGATTCAGGCAGGATCTAATTGTGCACGAACACCGGTATTTGCGATCATACAACCCGGACATCCTTCATGTACAGTGCTTGGATCCACTGATGTACGAGATGCACAAGCTGTAATTATCTATCCGAACCCTTCCAATGATGCTTTCAGCATTTCTGCAAAAAATGCTAACCTGGTGAAGTTGTTTGATGAAATGGGACGAGAGGTGTTATCTTTTGATCCCGCAAAGCAAAGCAGGTTTGGGGAAGGTCTGGGATCAGGAATTTATCATGCAATTATTTACAATGACAATAAAGTCTTAAGCCAGCAAAACCTGGTAAAGCAGTAAATAAGTGTAAAGGTAGTATTGTATTAATTTGTTCAATTGATTTATTACGAAGTTTAACACTCTAACACTAAAGTCCTACAAATCCTGTTTGCGTCTCAAGGAAAAACGGGGCCGTTTCAACTTTGAAACGGCTTTCGTTTTTTTAATCAGGTATCAATAAAATCTATATTGTTATAGAAATTATCATTTTGCCGGGATCAAACCGGGAGACTATATTTGTGTTATTATCATTATTCAAATTTTTAATAGCAGATCTATGGCAAATACTAACAGAATCGGAATCGAAACAAGTAAAGCTGAGCAGCTTGCGGAGAAATTAAACCTCTTACTGGCTAACTACCAGGTTTTTTATATTAATACCAGAGGATTTCACTGGAATATTAAAGGCGAGAAGTTTTTTGAACTTCATTTAAAGTTTGAAGAATTGTATACAAACATACAAGAAAAAAACGATGAGATTGCAGAGCGTATATTAACCCTAGGGCAGACGCCGGAGCATGCCTTTTCAGAATATTTAAAAATTGCGCAGATAAAGGAGACTGGAAAGATTTCCGATGGAAGGGCTGCCGTTGAAAATATTCTTCAATCTTTTAAGATCATCATTACCCTGCAAAGAGAAATAATGGATCTTGCAGATGAAGCTAATGATGAGGGTACAAATGCACTTATGAGCGATTATATCAGAGAACAGGAAAAGCTTGTGTGGATGTATTCTGCTTATATGGGGTAGAATCGTGTTAAGGTATTAAAGTGTTAAGGTTATTTATAAGCACCTTAACACTCTAACACTTGAACACCCTAACACTATAAATTCTCTCCTTCCAACCTGAATACCATCACAGGAATTGTTGTATGAGCAGTAACTTTTCTGGTAATGCTTTCAGAAAATATCCTTGCTGCCCAGCTTCTGTTCCTGGTAGCCATTACCAAAAGATCTGGTTTTTCATCCTTTACAAAATTTTCTATACCATCATCAATTTGGTCATTTGTCACCGGTATGAATTTCAAATCAGGATAATCTATATGAGAAAGTAAAATATTATTGAATATTTTCTCAAACACCAGGTGCCGGTCCTCCATTACATTAATAACCTTTATTTCCGGATTTAACTTTCCGAAAAGATTTGTAACCTGTTTTAGTGCATTAAGATCTGAGTCATGGAAATCGCTGGCATAGACAATCTTTTCCATATTGTGAAAAACACAATGATCAGGTACAATTATCAAAGGACAAATTAACTTGCCCAACACCTTACCGGTATTACTTATCTGGAAAATGTCATCCAGAACAGACACATCTTTGCTACCCATTACAACCAGGTCATATTTATCTTCGGAGGCAATACTTTTGATGGTTTCATTTACCAAACCTTCAGCAGATATAAAGCTAACCGGAGTTGAAGGGCTGACCATACTGACTATTCGCTTAAATTCATTAAAATTTGTTTGAACGGAATCGTGGGATTCTGCGATTTCAAAAGTTAAAGCATCAATTGGCAAATCACTTACTATGAGTGGCTGTTGATGTACATGCAGCAAAGTTATTTTCGCATTGATTTTTACAGCAAGCTCAGCCGCATAAATCACGGCATTGCGTGAATTTGATGAAAAATCCGTTGGGCATAATATTTTGCAGGTCGTGTTCATTGTTCTTATATTTAATACAAATCTAGAATCTAAATGGGAGAGAAGGATATGACCTCTGCCGCCATGGATCATGATTTTGGTCAATTATTTTAACTGATTGAAAACATTATAGAAAGAAAGGCTTAAATAAATGATATGGATCAGGTTGAACTCTTTTCCTGATCTAAGCATTTCCTGGTTGATCATATAGCCAGCTACAATTTCTCTGTTTTCCAATCCATTGTACTTTAAAGCAAGCATTGTCCTGTTATGATCAAAAATGTTGGATTGAATATATTTTCCTAATGATAAGAAAACTTCATTTTGGAAAATCAGGCCTGTAGATTCAGTAAGGCTTTTTTCCAATCTTAGCATATATCTGATTCTCCATTCATGCCATGCTTCATCCCTCTTTTCTGTCTTTCTTCTGTATCTGTACTCAAAACCGTACCTGTTGCAAATTTTTATTTTCCCCGATTCATTTTTTTGTTCATATCGGACCGAGGGACGAAATTCTTCCTGCGGTTCTTCAATAAAGCTCCAACCATCATCAGAAAGTGGTACTTCATGTACATACATGAAAGGAGAAAAAGAAATAACCGAATTTCCTGTCCGATAGTTTAGCCACAATCTGTAAGCCTGATATTGATAGGCTTTAGCAATTTGAAAATACTTATTATTTACGCTTTGCCTCCGGTGCTGAACGTCAGAACTTAATTCAAAATTCGTATTCCGCACCCTTTTTGAAAGGCTTAAATTCAACCAGAGTTGACTATGATGATTATATTTTCTTTCCGTCGGTTCCGGCTGAGCTAATCCATTTAAACAAGTAAACATGGTAAGTGCTTGTATAAGGTATAGGAACTTTAGTAATTGACTGTTCATTGCAGGATTAACAATTTATTTTACCAACTGTTTTATAAATAGTATGATAATAAACAGAGCCGTACCGATTAGATTTATTTTTCATAAGATAAGAACTGAGATTATTTTGCTGACGATATTTTCTACGCTCATTTATTTTTTGAAAAATATTCTGCACTTATGGGAGGTCTCTATGCCATTGACAATACCTGCTATACTTGGTACCGCTATATCGCTTCTGCTTGGATTCAGGACCAACCAGTCATATGAACGATGGTGGGAAGCTCGTAAGGTATGGGGTGGAATTGTAAATGATTCACGAGCGCTTTTAAGGCTTATTCTCACATTTACTGATGCGGTGAATGCAGATGATGAAATGAAGATGGTAATCAGGAAAATTGGCTTAAGGCAAATTGGATGGTGTTATTCATTGGGAAGAGCATTGCGTGGTCTGGAGCATATAAGTGAAGTGAAAAAATACATTAATGAAAAAGAGCTTGAAGAAGTAATCAGGCATGACAATATACCCAATGCTTTGCTTATACAGCATTCCAGAGATATAAATGAGCTATACAAAAAGGGAAAAATCAATAAGTTCCAACAAATAGAAATAGAAGGAATTATAACAAGATTATGTGATTATATGGGCATGAGTGAAAGAATTAAAAACACGGTATTTCCGGGAACTTACAGCCTGTTTATTCACATATTTCTGTACCTGTTTATTTTTATACTTCCTTTCGGACTTATCGATCAGTTTGGTCTCGTTGAGATTCCGTTAGTAACTGCTATTGGCACTGCTTTTTTTCTGATAGAGAAAACCGCAATACAAATGCAGGATCCTTTCGAAAACAGACCTACAGATACCTCGGTAACTGCAATATCGAGAACAATAGAAATAAATTTAAGACAAATGATAAAGGATAGTGAGGTGCCGGAGAAAATTAAACCGGAATCGTTTTATATTCTTTAGTTGTTAATAATAGGGTGGATTCAATAATAGAGTTATGAGAACATTAACAAAAGAAACACAAAAAACACTTACGCCTGTTAAAGCATTGGAACTTTTAAAAGAAGGTAATAAGAGGTTTATTCAGAATCTGAGAATAAACAGAAATCTGTTACATCAGGTGAATGAGACATCTGAAGGGCAATATCCGTTTGCTGTTATTCTTAGCTGCATAGATTCAAGAACTTCAGCAGAGTTAATATTTGATCAGGGGCTAGGAGATATTTTCAGTGTTCGTATTGCAGGTAATATACTTAATAAAGACATATTGGGAAGTATGGAGTTTGCCTGTAAAGTGGCCGGAGCAAAGCTTATACTTGTTTTAGGTCATACCAATTGCGGTGCCATTGTAGGGGCATGCAATCATGTTGATCTGGGCAATCTGACATATCTGCTCAATAAAATACAGCCTGCCATTGAAATGGAGCATGAAACTTATGAAAACCGCGACGGAAGTAATCCTCAATTTGTAAGGAATGTCACCATTAACAATGTAATTCTTAATGTCAAAGAAATCAGATCTCAGAGCAAAATACTTGCAGAGATGGAATTTAATGGAGAAATAATGATAGCGGGTGGCATGTACGATGTACAATCCGGCAATGTAGATTTTATTGAAGATTTATAAGGTACAATCAGGCAAGTTCTGTCTGATTGTATTTCTTCATTTTGCCTTTTGAAACTATCAGGTAAAATCTTAAGGAAAGCAATACAGCAGCAGTGGTCAATCCTACGAGTAGTCCTATCCAAATACCATGTATTCCCATTTCATATTGAAATGCCATCAGGTAACCCGCAGGAAGGGCTATAAACCAGTAGGCGAATAAGGTGATCACTGTCGGTACGTTTACATCTTCGATGCCTCTTAAAATTCCTAATGCCACGGCCTGGATTCCATCACTGAGCTGGAATAGAGCGGCAATGATCAGAATAGATGATGCGGTTATTACCACAGATGGATCGTTGATGAACAAAAGAATAAGCTCCTGCTTGAATATTACAAATATTGCTGCGCATATCAACATGAAAGCGGATACAGCAGCTATGGCAGAGGCGCCATGTTTTAATACCAGGTTCTGATTATTTTTTCCGAAAGCATTTCCTACTTTAATTGACCCTGCCACAGATAATCCCGCTGAAATCATATAGGTAAGCGCTGCCAGAGCAAGTACGATCTGATGTGCTGCAAGATCATTAGTGCCCAGCCATCCGACAAATATAGCAGCACCTGCAAAAGCTCCAACTTCAAAAAATAACTGGAAACCTGCTGGTAATCCCATTTTAAGAAGTTTAAAAATAACCGGTCTTGTATTGAAGGTTGATACCAGTGGGGGCAAATAATCTAAATGTAATTTGCTTCTGAATACATAAACTACCAGCATCAACGCCATTAGAAATCTTGCAAATAGGGTAGCGACGGCAGCGCCCTTGATTCCCATTTCAGGAAAAGTAAGATTTCCGAAAATAAATACCCAATTTAAAAAGGCATTTAAAAAGACTGAAATGATGGTAATCACCATCGCCGGTTTGGTAAAAGACAGACCATCGCTATATTGTTTTACGGCAAGGAACAGAAGCAGAGGAATGGTAGAGACATTCAAAACCCTCAAATAAACTTTTACCATCTCTGTAATATTTTCAGGTTGTCCGAAAAGATGGAAGTTTTCACCAATGACAGCCATGACAAAACATAAGGCTACACTCAATATAAAACCTAACTCTATTCCGGTTCTTAAATATTCTCCGCATTCACTTTTGTTGTCCGCACCTTTAGAACCTGCAACCATTGGTGCAAGAGCAGCCATGGTACCCATACCAATAACAGTAAAAAGAAAATAAACCTGGTTGGCAACTCCAACTGCTGCAACTTCCTCTTTACCTATCCTTCCCAGCATTATAGTATCTGTAATACCCATTAGGACAGAACCAATCTGACCCAGGATTATGGGAAAGCTAAGCTTCACTATATCCAGAAACTCTTTTCTCAGGCTTTTTACTAATTTCATAACTTTAAAATTACACTCGTTTTTTACGTCGGATTTTAAGATTAGTTATTTTGTTAAAGTGCATTGCCCGGGCATTTAGCTTTTTTTAATTGGATTTTAATGCCGTAATACGAAATAAGCCATTGAAAATTAGCTTATTGTTTCAAACAATTTAGCCAAATGCTATACATCCAATTAAATTATTTTATTGTCTGATTAATACCTGATTCAAAAAATATTGTCTTTAAATGAATTTATTGCGTATAAGATTCAGAAACTCACGTCACATAGTTTAAAATGTCGCTTGCTTTAATCGATTACATTGTCTTTTTGATTTTTGTTGGTGTTATTACTTTTATAATAGTAAAGTCTCTTATCAGTAAAACTACAGCTGATTCTTTCTATAAGGGAGGTGGTAACACTCATTGGGCTATTATTGGTATGTCATTAATAGCAGCAGATGTTTCTATAGGTTACATTATCGGTTCTGCGGGTGTTGGTTTTGAAAAAGGTCTTGCCGTTGGAAGTTATGGTTGGACAGCATCAGTTTTTATGATCATAATGGCACTTTATATTTTGCCAAAATTTATGAGGCTGGAAATTCTGACGCTACCTCAATACCTTGAAATGCGATACAATCAATATATTAGATTAGTTGTTGCCATCATAATGCTCCTGCTGAACATTGTGGGTCTTTCTTCCATGTTTTATTCTTCTGCAATTCTAATATTCAAAACTTTTGCCATTGATAAATCATTGTTCTATTATCTGATTTGGGGGGCGGGTATTCTTACTTCAGGAATTATTCTTACAGGTGGATTAAAAAATATATTTAAAGTTGATCTGATATTAAGCTTTTTGATTCTTGCAGGAGGATTTATAGTCACTATATTCTGTTTTATTAAGATCGGAGGTTTTGAAAATTTCATGCTCAAGTCAGAAAACAAAGTGCAGTCAATGCTACCACATGACGATAATTTTCTTCCCTGGACCCAGGTTCTCTTTGGCAGCCTTTGGCTTTTACACATCAATTACTGGGCATTTAATCAGTCAATAGTTCAAAAAGTTCTTGTTGCCAATTCGCTTTCTCAGGCACAGTTGGGAATGCTATTTGCTGCCTCAGTAAAAATTATTATCCCTTTTCTTTTTGTAGTGCCCGGTATTATTGGTTTTGAGCTTTTTGGTGACTCCATAGAAAAATCTGACTACGTTTTTCCTATGTTGCTCAATGAGGTGGTTCCGGCAGGTTTAAAAGGCTTTGTTCTGGTAGCGCTTTCAGGATCAATCATCGGAGTAACCAATGCTATTTTAAATGCCTCATCAACCATTTTTGCCTACGATATTTTCAAACGATTTATTAAACCTGAATCTGACAACGAAACCATGATTGCGGTTTCCAGAGCAGCCATTGCACTAACAGTTATTTTAGCCTGCCTTATTGCTCCTGTACTTGACAATTATGAACATATATTTACCTTCAGTCAGATGATCCGAAGTATGGTTGCTCCTGCAATTTTGGGTATATTCCTGTTAGGCCTTTTCAGTTACAGAACTCCTGTTCCGGCAGCAGTAATAGCTTTATGTATGGCTGTTCCCGTTTTCCTTCTCTTAAAGAATTATTTTCCTGATTACCCTAATGCAAACATTTTAGGTATGGGATTTCTGATCATAGGTGCTGTTATGCTGGTCATCCGGTATACTATGCCTTTACAAGCCCCATTAGTACTTGCAGGTAAGAAGAATATTCGTTTTGAAAGAAACCTGGTGGTTGTGGTTTGGAGTGTTTTTATTCTATCTTTGCTTGCATCTGTCTACATCGTATTTTTATAATACTTTATTGAATGGCTTCTATATTCGGACATGCACTTGCAGGGATTGGTATTGCAAGATCATTAATTAAAAAACCCGGTTTTAAAATTTTTGCAATCGCAGTACTTTGTACCATTATACCTGATGCTGATGTTTTGGGACATTTCATGGGAATTCCTTATCACCATCCTTTTGGTCACAGAGGCTTTACTCATTCTGTATTTTTTGCTGTAGTTCTTTCCGCTGGTATTTGTTTTTTCGGATTTAAAGAATATAAATTCTTCAGTGGTAAAAAGCTTTGCCTGTTTTCATTGTTCTTATTTGCAACAATGTCTCACGGTTTGCTTGATTCCTTAACTAATGGGGGACTTGGGGTAGCCTATTTTTTCCCTTTTGATAATACAAGATATTTTTTCCCTTACAGGCCAATTCAGGTTTCTCCTATAGGCGTGAAAAACTTTTTCTCCGAATGGGGTATAAGGGTTATCAAAAGCGAGTTGATTTGGATTGGTATTCCGTCTTTCATCCTTTATCTAACCGGAATCATTTATCATAAAATATATAATCGATAAACATCGATTTGTTGCTTCCTTTCCAATAATCCTGATCTGATTCCTTAATTTCAGACAATTATGCAAGTATTAAAGAGATTTTGTCTATATTTCAAAATATTTACCACACACACTTAAAGAAAAATAACATGGCAGATAAAAAAGATCTGGATTTTACCTACACCACTATAGACAAAATATTTCGCCTGAGTATGGGTGAAATGGGAGATTATAGTGGAGCAAAATATGACGGGGATTTCAGCATGACCCTTGAAGAAGCACAAAAGGCTAAACATAAATTTATTGCTGATAGTCTGAATATCGGAAAAGGAAGTAAGGTACTTGATATGGCGTGCGGATGGGGGCCTTTTTCTAACTACATAGTGAAAGAAAGAGGTGCAACCAGTATTGGTCTTACCCTCTCTGAAGGACAGGCTGCCGCTTGCAGAAAGAATGGACTCAATGTAATTGTAAAAGATTGCAGATGTGTTAAACCTGAAGATTTCGGTCAGTTTGATGCAATAACCTGTATAGGAGGGCTTGAACATTTTTGTTCTGTAGAAGACTTTCTTGCGGGTAAGCAGGAAGAGGTTTATAGAAATTTTTTTAAGACCTTATATGATCTTCTTCCTGTAGGGGGAAGATTTTACATGCAGACAATGGTCTTCAGTAAAAATATGCTTGATCTGAAAGATTTTGATATAAATAATCCGGATAAGCAATCTGCCCCTTATGTACTTGCATTGATGATGAAAGAATTTCCTGGTTCATGGCTACCATACGGACCGGAAATGGTGGAAAGGAATGCAGCACCTATGTTTAAACTGATATCTAAAAGCAGCGGAAGGTTAGATTATATTGAAACTATCGGGCAATGGAGAAAGAGGTTCAGAAAATTCAATTTTAAAAAGTATCTATTGTATGCTTCCTTAATTCCAAAGTATCTTACGGATGCTGAATTCAGACATCTGGTTGCTATTTTCAAAGTGAGTCCTAACAGGGTTTGTTTTGAGAAAGATATTATGGATCACTACAGATTGGTGTTTGAGAAGGTTTAGAGATTTAAATTAATTTAATTATGCCGGTTAATACCGGCATAATTATTCCAGATAAGGATCCATAATGCCCGTAGGTTTATGTCCCTCCTTAACCAGTTTGAGCTGAGATTTATTTATGCTTCCTGAGTATTCGTTTGAATATGTATTTCCCCAGGTGCCAACCAATTTATATCTGATTTTCACGGGAATTTTTCCAGAATATTTTGGAATATTTACTTTCCAATATTTTCCATGTGGAAGATAAACCCTGTGAAAACTGTTACCACAAAAACTTTTGGGTAAGTATTCTATTGCTGACCAATGGCCATAAACAAATGCTTCAGCGAATAAAGATAGCCTACTATCAGATGCATTCAACTTAACAAGAGAATCTGAATTATTTATAATATATAAATGAAAGCCCTTGAACTTTTCCTGAAAGGGAATAAAGCTTGTTGTATCAATGAAAATATAAAACCCGGGGTTGTTAAATGAACCATGATTTCTTTCAGGAAGAGGTCCGCTTTGGCCAAATCCCCTTGGGGCTAAAGTATCATTAATTTCGGACCTTACATATATATACCCTCTGGCAGCATAATCTAAATTGTAATCAATTAAACTCTGAGATGCCAAAGTAAGTGGTAAAAAGAAAGCTAAATTGATTAAAAATCTCATTTAAATAAAAATTATACTATTTATAACTTTCTCCAATTCTTTCTTTTGTTCTTTATTAGAGTAAGTAAGTATTATACTTATAGCATGACCATTTTTTATTATGCTAAAGTAACTTTGATAAATCATCACTCCCAAATGTTTTTTCTTTAAATTAAAACTATAAAAATCATTACCATTAACAGTTTTTTTTTGGCTTCTTTATCTATTTTGTCGTGCTTTAAATTTATTTGATTTAATATTTTGATGACATGGAATAAATAATCATATCCTGATTTAATTCCTGGAGCTAAAGATACATTTTCGGCCATCACGACAAAGCTGGGATTAAATTCCGTAGCATATCCTTGTTCATATTGAAATACACTTAATAGGCAGTTGTAATTTCCTTCTGACGCATTAATTATATCTTTTATTTCCTCACTCTTGTTTCTCATTACTTTCTTTCCTTTCTCCAGAATGTAATCCATTTGTTCTTTATTTTGGACTGCCCATCCATCAGGTACATTTAATTTAAATTTAAAATAATCATTGATATAGGTGTTATCTTCAATCTTTCCGGAAGTGAAGGGGTTGTCCTGAGCTATAGCAAGGCTGCCAAGAATAAGGTTAAACAAAAGAATTAGTTTATATTTCATATGTCTCTTGAGAATCATCTATTGTTAAAAATAGTTGATTTTTTCCGGTTTTATAATTTTTTGTTTAGAATTCAAATAAAAAAGGCTGCCCCAATATCAGGCAGCCAGATAATATAACCCAATTTAAAATATTTTTTACCAGTAATCCTGAGGACAAAGCATTCTTCCTTGTGTCGGCAATCTTAGTCCTACCATTATCTCATGACTTCCGGAAGAAAATTTATTCAGCTTAGAAGTAGTTGCATCATAAGAATAGCCTATTTCCAGTAGTGCATTGTTGCCATGCTTTTGATTTGGGCGCAGACTACTTAAAGGTATGCCAACTCCTGCAAGGAGCACCAGCGCGTCGGTTCTCCTATAACTGGCTCCTGCCCAGAAAAAATCTTTATATCTCACTTTAGAATTAATATCAATCTGATATGCTGCAGTAGTACCTTTTAGTAAAACCGAAGGAATATATGTCCAGTTATCATCTATTTTAATTCTATAACCTGCTGTAAGGTAATAGTGTCTGTTAAGCACTCCGGTTCCGCTGGCATCGCCTTCAGAGAAGTTAAGTCTATTCTGAAGAATCTGCATGGATGAAATTCCGGCGAAAAACTTCGGAGTATAAAACCACATACCCAATCCCATATCAAATTTGGTTCTGGTGAGTGACCCTGATTCTACAGGATCCGCCACATTATCTCCCCAGTTCAATTTATTCCTGTCTACAGAAATCTGATTTGCACCTGCCTGCACACCCACTGATACCATGGCTTTTTTGGTTAAAGGCATGTGATAGGCATAGGTAAGGTAAGCGGTGTTGTGTTGGAAAACACCCAAAGTCTGTCCTGAAACTATCGCACCTAATGTGTGGTGTGGGTTGGCCTTCTTCTTACTTAATTTACTGTGAATTTTATTTAGCGGAGTATGAGCTGTTACATAATAGTTTCTTGGTGCACCATCTAGTCCGGTCCACTGATTTCTGTAGCCTGCTCTTATATCCACAAAATCGTCGACACCGGAAACCGCAGGATTTATCAGAAAATAATTCATCATGTACTGGCTGTATTGACCTTGTTGTTGTGCGTTAACTAACTGGCTGGAAAACAACATTCCTGCTCCAAATAATACTTTTTTAAATGCTTTATTCAACCCCATATATCGGCATGTAAATATTTAAAATTGACTCTTCTGATTTTCCTGATATTCGGATACTATTTGATACTAAATACCCTTACGGAATTTTAAATCAATTGATGTTGTAAATTTCGAAAATATCAGGAATTCTTTTTTATTATTTTCCTTAGTTAAAAAACTAAACTAAGTATTAGCTTCAGTAGCAAATTTCAACTGCAAATATTCTAAAAAAACTTACAACTTCTGCCTTATATGTAATTATACTATTTGGTGATAAAGGGTAACCTTAAAAATGGAATTAAAAAGAAAATTTGTTATGACCAATTAAGATTTTGGTCGGGTAATCGTTTCGGTTTATTTTTATTTAATTACTTAATAAACAATGTACTCGAATTGGTGGATTGTTTCTTTATTTCTTTTAAGTACCTGCAATAATTTTAAGAATCCATAAAAGAGATTAGGTTTTAGAAAATCTTTTCTTCAGAATATACAAACCTAATTGAAAAAATAGCCAGATGCGGACTGATTTTGTTTGCAGTTAACCGATAAATGTAGGTAGGATCAGGATATAATTATTTTTATATGATAAATAAAAAAAGAGGCACCGAATGCCTCTGTTTTTGTTGTGCGGAAAATATTCGGCTTTAGTTTTTGACCATTTTATAATTGTTGATTCCATTATTATCCATTAGCTCAAGGAAATACATACCCGAATGGTATTCTTCCCCGATTGATAATTTATTAATCCCGTTCCTGAGAGTTAGTGTTTCAATTAACTGACCCTGGATATTGAAAATCTTTAATTCGGCCATATTGTCCTGCACATATATTTCAATAATTACAGATGTATCAAATGGATTAGGATAGATTTTAGCCTCTACTCCAGAGTTTACTACAACAACATTGCTTACTGTTGTAGTACCTTCCATACCGGATTCTACAATACGATAGTAATTTAGCTTCTCCAATCTACCTTCATCTTCAAATGTATAATTATGTGTTCCTGGTATATTTTTACAAGAAACATGGCCAATGGGAAAAAAGCTGTATCCGTCATAACTTTTTTCAATGGTGTAGTATGCACAATTGTTTTCATTGGTAGTTATCCAGGTTAACATGATTTGGTCAGCTGATTTTTCTCCGGAAAAATGCAAGAAATGCATTGGTGCAACTACGCAAGTCTGAGTTACTTCTACCTGTGAAGTAAGTTGACAACTAGTATTTACCGGATGTGTAGCAGTCACTGTATATGTATAAGGTAATGAAGGTGGGCAGGCTACCGGATTTTTGATATTAGGATTAGAAAGACCGGCAGCAGGCGACCACGAAAATGTATAAGCAGGAGGGCTTACCACCGGACATGTAACAATATAAGAATTTCCCATTTGTCGGGTTCCGTTACTCGGTGCCGGAGGGCGGTATCTGAAAGTCACAAAATTACTGTTGTTAATTGTTCCTAACTCAGTAAATGTAACTGTACTTCCTGATCCATTTAGTCTCACACCACCATCAATAAAACCAGGAACAGGGGTGCCTAATGGAACCAGGGTTATTCCAAACACTGAAACAGTATCTCCATCATTCACAGCAATTGTACGAACGTTGGGAGCATTACCTGCTCCACCGTTAGGCCATGAAAATGGCCACCAATCCCAGGGATCATCTCTCGTTCCTGCACTTGGATAACTTTCATACATGGTAAGGGTACTGGTTCCATTGGTTTTGAGATCCATAAAAAAAGATCTGTCCCATGAAGCAGCATTTAAAGCACCATAGCTCACTTCAATATTGCAGGTGTGCGGTTTTTGATTTACTAAAACAACATCTAATTGAACCGGAGCAGAGGAGTTGTTTGCTGTGGCAATGATTTGTTCTTTGACTGGTGTTACAGGTGTTATACTTACATCCTGTACTGCTCTGCATCCAGGATTAGATACCTTCCTGACAATTACCGTGTATTTTCCGTCTCTTAATCCGGTAATGGTATGGTTTAGATCAGATGTTATATGGGTACCACCGGAAGGACCAGACCAAATGTATTCAAAAGGACCAGCTTCTGCGGTAGCTATTGTTACCTGAATGGATCCGTTTGGCATACTGGTGCAGGAATTTTGAACCGGCGTCAGCACCATATTCATAACACAGCTGCTACAGTTACCTTCAGCAGTTACATCTACAGTACATTCAGATTGGGCACAACAAATGGTAGATGTGCCATTAGACTCTCTCAATGCATTCCAACATACAATAACACTGTAGTTATTTGTGCCTGCTACAGAAGGTGTAACTGTATAAGTGGAGGAGGTAGCACCGGCAATGTTTGTTCCATTTCTCTGCCACTGATAAGTGACTGATGCTGTAGGTGATTCTACTTCTGCAGTAAGTATCACTGATTGTCCTATACAGATTCTCGTAGGTCCGGACGGTTTAATTACTGCATAAGGAGCACGGCAATCAAGTTTGCATCCTGAACCATTGATTGCATATTGAGCATTAAATCCGGGATCATCTTTTGGAAGGTTCATCACAATGGCATCAATTACACCTCCCATTTCATAGCGGAATGATATGGAGCCATTGGCATCTGCATCTATCCTGTCAAATACGGTTTTAACTGCGTTCTTAAATGTAGTAGCATTCATCTCAGGATACATTGTAGAAAGCAATCTGTCAATCGAAGCAGCAACCGTATCCCATCTGATTTGCTGATCATAAAAAGAATAAAAATTCCAGTTATTAACATTGCCTCCGCAAGCGGCAGGATACCTGCTTTGGGCGTAGGCTTCGTTATTATCCAACACAGCGGTCATTGCTGCAACTCTTTGTCCGTAACATGAAACTCCTCCATTATAATAGTTCACAGACCAGTTATTGTTAGTGCCGATACCTGCAGGTAAAGTATATCCTGGAGATCCTATAGATTGCGCACTGTTTGGGCCAAGGTTATATGCCACTGCATGTGCTGCTTCAACTCCATAAGGATCCGGAGAGCCTGCTTCCACAACCGTCAGATCAACATTGTTCATAAACTGAGCTCTTCTATAAATGGAAAGATCATAAAAGGATTTGTTCATGCTGGCCGCTTCCATGTTGGAATTATATAATGGATGGTATGTGCTTTCAGGACCGGGATATCTCATTGGAACATATGGGGAGATGGTCCGGTAACCGTCTACAGTATTATGATACGGACCGTCGTTAAGGTTTTGTGTAACATGCCAGGAATATAATCCGGCATTGTTACATCCTCTTGGATAATTGCATGGAAGAGCTACATTCATTCCCAATGATTCATCATAAATGGTCGGAGGAAGTTGAACTCCGTTGTATGTAACAAATCCGTTTTCCTGTCCTAATGTGGCAAACCATTGATTAATACTCATTCCGTCCCTCCCTAATACATTTCGGTAGTAATTCCAAGCTATAGCCATAGACAAAGCGAAAGAGGGTCTGTTTTGTGGTATTACCAGGTACACAGGATCACTTGCAGTGTAGTGATCAAAATATCCCTGGCCAAGTTTTATTTCGCCGGTTCGAATAAAACAAGTCGTATCGAATTTTCCGCTAATCGGAATTGACGGGCAACCCCATTGTCCTCCGGCAGGCAACTGGGCAAATGCATTTATTGAAATCAATAACAACTGAATCAGTATAATTTTTTTCATGGGCTTTTTGATAAAAATTTAAAAAATGAAAAGATTAAAAATTTGCAAACTACTTTATAATAGTTTTCACAGGTATAAGGTAAGCGAAGAAAGGAATTATATGTGAAAAAATTATGGGTTTATTGCGTTATCCTGGACAATTAATGTTGCACAATAATAGTATATAACATATTGAATAATAAATATTATCTAATTATGTTACAATGTAAAATTTCTGGTTTATTACCAGATAAATAATTAGTCAATAATTATTGGAAAATCCTGTCCACGTGAAAATGTAAACGGATATTGTGGCTTACCGCTGTATTTTTTGTTCAGCTCAGGAGTTTGATCGTCCAGATATGATTTGAGTTCAAACACAGTGATTTTACCATCCTTTGGACTACCGTCGGCCTCTCCTTTAAGAGCGTTAAGCAGTAGATAAGTGAAAATGCCATGCCCTAATTCTTTGACCTCTTTTGAAGTCTGATCTTCTGAGGAGGATGCAAGGATATGTATTCCGGCACTTCGGGAAAGTTGAGCAATTGCTTTTTCTTCGGAAGAGCCCCTGGCTGCCAGCAATTCTACCGATCCTCCTGAATGACATGCATCCATAATTACTATTTGTTTTAAGGCTTTGATTTCTCTTAGATGGTGTTGTAATATTCCGGCTTCTATAGCTTCTTTATTCAATATTGCGGGGTCGTACAGCCTGGTGCTTTCCACCGGAATAAAATAAAACTTTTCATCTGCCATGCTTCCATGTCCTGCATAAAAGAATATAAAGACATCATTTTTTCTAATTGTTTGAGCCAGTTTGACAAGTGTGTCCAGTATATTTTTTTTCGTTGCGTCTTTATCATATAGTTCGTGGACAACTACATTCTTAAAAAGTTTAGGTGCTTTTTCTTTAATCAAACCTGCAAAGGCTTCAGCATCATCCCGTGCATAATTTAGCTGCAGGGAAGGGTTTTTATATATATCAATACCTACAGCAAATACATGGCATATGCTGTTTTTATCACCTGTTTCTGAGAATATCTCAGCCGTTGAAGGTGCAGATTCAATCCTTTCTTTGCTATATCCGCTTACTTCAAACTGATTATAGCCATGCACCAGCGATACATTTTCTTTAATGGTAATAGTGGTTCCTCTCTCCGGAATATTTGATTTCCAATCGGAGGGTAATGGAATTCGTTTTCCATTATGGAGAAATTTAATTTCATCTATACCCCCACCGTTATTCGTTATTTTGATATAAACTTCCGCATCGCTAGTCCCTGACAGGGGAAGTGCAGAAACTTTTATTGTCGGTGGAGGGGATTGTTTCAGAATGTCTTCTGCCTTTTTAACAGGGAATGATTCTCCACGGGTTTTATTGAGCTGTTTTAATAAATCCGGTCTATAAAACCTGTCCAGCATTTGCTCTGAGCTCACAACTTCCAGTTCACGTACAAAATGTACATAACCAAATGCCTTGTCTGTTCCGTTGAAATATCCTTCTGAAGTTTTGGCCATCCAGTCTTTACCTCCAAGATGAATATGCTCATAAAATTCTTCTCCTTTTTCAGCGTTCCAGAGTTTCACCATACCATCAATGCTTATACTTGCAAGTATCTTTCCGCTTTCGCTCAAACACAGGTTTGTTACCTCCGACTTATGTCCTTCAAGTCTCCGGATAATTTTACCTGACTCATAATCTCTCACAATAATGATCCGGTCTTCACCTGCGGAATATATCTGTTTTCCATCCTGACTGAATAAGCATGCATGAACAGGACCGGAATGATCTTTATATTTTTTTGTCATCAGCCCGGTGTTTATATCCCATGCTCTTACAGAACCGTCCCAGGAGGAACTAATCATAGTTGTTTTATTGGTAGGGTGGAAGCAAATAGAAGATACCACATCTGTATGTCCGGTAAAAGTTCGGATAGCTGTTTTAGTATCAGGCTCCCAAAGCTCAAAAGTTTTTCCTAACCTTCCTGCTGCCAGATATATTCCATCCGGAGAATAGCTGAGTGCAAAAGCGGAACTGTTGGATAAATCTATCCGGGAAATGTTTTTGCCGGTTTTGGTATCCCAAATACTCATAGTCGCATCCCAGCTGCTGAGCGTAAACTGGCTCCCATCAGGACTAAAGCGTGCTGACAATATCGGATGACGATGAGCATTTATTTCATGAATCAATATACCCTGGCCTGTCCAAATGGCTGCTTTGCCTTCTGCATCTCCTGTAACTATATATTTTTCATCCTGGCTGATGTCAAATGTGATGACAGCCTTGTTATGAGCATTAAATTCTTTTACGGGTAATCCTGATGCAATTTCCCATTCACTTAATGTAGTTTCTGTTTTAGACCTGTAAAGATGCTTCCCTGACTTGCTGATTTCAATTTCATTTTTAAGTTTCAGGTATTTTGCAATATGGCTTTGCCAGTAATTGTTAGGATCGTAATCAATTCCTGATTCCTTTTCATTGATAATTCCTTTAAGTAATCCGGTTTGTTTAAGATCCGGTAAGGTAAAAATAACAGTAGTGTTGTTGTCGCAGCCTGCAATGATATGATTATAATCAGAACTAATAGTGAATTCTGTAATTTTTACATTCTCCCTCACCGAGGTTGTATGAAAAACTTTTTTATCGGATCTTTTAATTACAGAAATTTCTTTTTCATTTCCTGCGACTATGTATTCACCTGCATAATATATTCCGGTTATTCCATCATATTTTTCACCGTTATCCCATAATAAGTTACCGGTTGCTATTTCATATTCTTCAATACCGGCATTGTGAGAAAGTTTTAGAAGGAATTTGTTATCCGGACTGATTTCCGCTATAGTGCCGCAACCTCCGCACCAGCCTGCCGATGGCTTTATTGTTTGCTTCAATGACCAGTCTGAAGTATTATAAATTTTTACTGTTCTATTGTCTTCTCCAACCGCAAGCAAAGATCCGTCGTTGCTGAAAGTAATATTTACACCATAGCCCGAACCCTGATCTGCATTTGTTTCTATAGATTTTAAAATCTTTCCTGAAAGATCATATATTTTTATTTGGTCAAAATATCCTGCAGTGATAAAATAATTTCCTGTGGGAGAAAATGCCACATCGGTCATGTATTTGTTTTCAGCAGGTGTTTCCAGAAGCAGTTTGCCGCTAGTTATATCCCATATCCGGGCAATACCATCTGCGCAACTTGTAATCAGTTTTTTTCCGTCCTTACTGAAGTCAGCCGCGTTTACTGTGTGATTATGACCTGCAAATGTTCTTATTTCTCTTCCGTAGGGTAGATCCCATAGAATAGCAGATTTATCTCTGCTACCGGTAATACAATATAAACCGGTTGGGTGTACTGCGACAGCTTTTACTGCGGCGTTGTGTCCTTTTTGAATTACGGTTTCAAGCCTTTGTGCACATAAGGGCAACTGAAGAAATAAAAAAATTATTAATGATAATGAAAAACTATTAACCATGTGAGCCGAAGTAAATTGCAGCTCAATTTACTTAATTTATTTCAAAATCAGTAGTGGAAGACCCGCATGATAGGCCAACTCTTTAGTTGTGCTTCCTGTAAATATACCTTCGAAGAAGCTTTTCTCTTCAGGCATTATAGCGATAAGGTCGGGAAGATTCTTATTGTACCATTCTTCAAATACTTCTTTGGTAGGTTCTCCTTCCTGAATTGAAATGGTACATTTGTGCTGTCCGATAAATGGATGTGTTTTTATTTTCTCAATTTCTGCTTCTGATATGGTTACGTTTTTCTTTTGGAAGTAAAGTATATTAATATCGCTGGAAAATCTGTTGGAGAATACAGTTAATAACTCTGTACGATTTCCGGGATTAAAGTTTTTGATATCTGCAGCTAGTGCAACATGGCTTAAATCTGTGAATGTATAATCTGACGGTATCAGCAATACAGGTATTTTAGAACTATTAATCACCTTTGCTGCGTTGCTTCCCAATAGCATTTTTTTTATACCGGAAGCACCATTTGTTCCCATGATGATAATATCCGTTTTATACTGTTTTGCTAATGTTTCAACAGACAAATCCAGAGGAGGTGTAGCTATAATGCATTCATATGGGATCTCCTTTGCTCTGGTGTTTAATGATGTGTATAGTTTCCTGATTTCACCTTCAAGTATTTCTTTTTTACTTTCTTTTTCCTGTGAAATTATATTCTCTCTGACATTTAATTCTGTCATTGCAGGTACCATAGGGTAATCCATCACATGAACAAAAGTAATTTTACCGGTCATATATTTACCGGCAATGATGGCAGACTTTGCCGCATTTAAAGACAGATCTGAAAAATCTACAGGCACAAGCAGGTTCATATTTAAATAACAGGTTATATGGTTTGAAGTTGTAAATATAACAAATGATAAATATATATAATTGGCAATGGTCAGAATTGCCGGTTATTTCAGTTATCTTCCAATTTGAATTATTGTTACATTTTAGATCAAATTTCATTAAATGTTCGATCTGGAAACATTTTTATTAAGTATTTCATTGCTTGTAATCATCAGTGTGTTGCTGGCAAGATGGGGGGATAATACAGGTTTGCCGGTATTATTACTTTTCCTTGGGGTAGGTATGCTGGCCGGTTCTGAAGGATGGGGGAAAATACATTTTGATAACCCAGTCCTTGCTCAACAAATAGGGGTGATAGCTCTTGTTTTTATATTATTTTCGGGTGGACTGGATACAAATTGGAAATTTGTAAAACCGGTTACAGCATCCGCTGTTACACTTTCTACATTTGGTGTTTTACTCACGGCCGCAAGCTTAGGACTTTTTATAAATTTTGTTTCTGACTTACCTCTGCCCATCAGCTTCTTATTAGGTTCGGTAGTAGCATCTACCGATGCAGCTGCTGTGTTTGGCATTCTGGGTTCTAAAAGTTTAAACTTAAAAGGCAAGCTGAAACCCCTATTGGAACTGGAATCAGGAAGCAATGACCCTATGGCTATATTTCTGACGATCGGTATTCTCGAGATTATTCAAAGTCCGGATATTTCCTGGTGGTTTCTCATTCAGATTTTCATGTTTCAAATGGTTCTTGGTTTAGGTGTCGGATTTGCCTCCGGTAAATTGATAGCTTTAATGATCAATAGAATAAAAATTGTTATTGAGGGGCTTTATCCGGTATTTGTATTAGCCTTTGCTGTCCTAATATTTTCTTTTACAGCTAAGGTAAATGGAAGCGGGTTTCTTGCAGTATATGTAGCAGGAATTGTAATTGGTAATCATGATATCGTTTACAAAAGAACCATATTCCGATTTTTTGACGGTCTGGCATGGTTAAGTCAGATTATTATGTTTCTTACTTTAGGTCTGCTTGTTTTCCCAAGTCACATTATTCCGATAATACCAATCGGTGTCATTATTTCTATTTTTTTAATCGCAATTGCCAGACCTGTATCAGTTTTTCTATCATTGGCTTTTAGTAGTTTTAATGTCAGAGAGAAATTGCTGGTTTCATGGGTAGGACTACGTGGGGCCGTTCCAATCATTCTTGCTACCTTTCCTATGATAACCGGAGTGGAGCAGGCCGACTTTATATTTAATGTAGTGTTTTTTATTGTGCTCACCTCTGCGTTATTACAAGGCTGGAGTATCCCGATTGTGGCGAGATTATTAAGGCTCACTCAACCGATGGAAAGGAAAATTCAATCCAGAATAGAATTCAGCGGTCCGGATGAAAGCGATATGATGGTTCTTAAACTGGTTGTTCCGGATAAAGTTGAAATCGTCAATAAATCACTTGTTGATATAGGGATTTTAAAGGGAAGCCTGGTAGTTCTTATTCATCGGCAGGGCAGCTATTTTGTACCTAGTGGTGGTACAATTTTATTGCCTGGGGATGTACTTGAGGTACTCGTTCCAAAAGAAAAGGTGGCTGAATTAAAGCTGATGTTTTCCAAATAAAAAGAAAAGGGCGCTACCCTAAAGCGCCCTTTCTTATGATTTTACGATTAAGTAAAATCAGTTTACACCCTGTGAATTATAAAATTCACAACACCCCATAGTGTAAAGTCCATTGTTTCTGTAATTTCTAACGGCTTCTGTGATGATTCTGAAAGAAGAAACATCTTATTCTGATGTATTCCTATTCTCTTTAAAATAAACTCACCGTTCATAACTGCAACAACAAGGTTGTTATGCTTAGGTTCAGTTCTTCTTTCAACTACTAAAAGGTCTCCGTCACTTATGCCGGGAAACCCGGGCCCCGCGCCCTTTACTCTTATATATAACGTAGAACCTTTATCAGTTATCATGGTTTGCACAAAATTTTCTTTTTTATCCACAGAATTAATTTTTTGTTGAAAATCAATAGGATATATGGAATTCTCTGCTGGTATTCCAAACGGCAGCTTTTGATCCCGTGCATGAACATGTAATCTCATTTGATAAAAATTTTAGTAAATATACGGTTTTTGCTAATAAAGTTGGAGTTTGTGGATAAAAATATTTTTTTTGCTAAACCATAATTTAACCTTATGGCTGACTTTATATAATTACTTATCAGATCAGATTGAAATATTCTATAGTTGATATTGAAACCACCGGAGGGCATCCGGATTATCATCGCATTACTGAAGTGGCAGTTGTTGTGACTGATGGCAGCAAGGTAATACGTCGTTTTGAGTCTCTGGTAAATCCCGATTGTGAAATACCTGATTACATTAGCTCACTTACCGGCATCACTGATGAAATGGTTAAAGGCGCTCCTTATTTCGAAGAAATTGCAGAGGAGCTATTAAGTCTCACTGAAGATTGTGTTTTCGTAGCCCACAATGTGAATTTTGATTATTCTTTTCTCAGACGAGAATTTCAATGGGCAGGTTATGATTTCACAAGGAAGAAATTATGTACTGTCAGACTCAGCAGAAAAATATTTCCCGGATTTCAAAGTTACAGCCTGGGTAAACTATGTAAAGAACTTGATATAACTATCAGAAACAGACATAGGGCAGGTGGTGATACAGAAGCCACTTTCAAACTTTTTAAAAAACTTTTGGCAGAGGATAAAAATGATGTGGTTACGTCTTTTCTTAATAAAAAAAGCGGGGAAACCATTCTTCCACCTCATCTGAATAAGGAAAGCTACCAGAATTTACCTTCTGCTACCGGCGTTTATTATTTCCATGACAACAAAGGCAAAGTGTTGTACATAGGTAAAGCTGCGAATATCAAACAAAGGATCAAAAGCCATTTTTCAGGAAAGTTTTCTACTAACGGGTCTTTTGAATTTTTCAATAAAGTACATGATATAAGTTTTGAATTATGCGGAAATGAATTGATAGCCTTACTTTATGAAGCTTCAGAGATCAAACGGTTATGGCCGGAGTTTAACAACGATCTGAAATATCCTGATCGCAATTTCGGAGTTTTTGACTATACAGATGTAAATGGTTATATAAGGTTTTCAGTTGGTAAAATGCAAAGGGGTTTTAAACCTGTTCATACCTTTCGTTACATAGGAGAGGCCAGGGATTTTCTTGATGATCTGGTGAAGAGATTTGATCTCTGTGCCAAACTGTGCGGTCTTCAGAAAACGAAAAAGGAGTGTCATGACTTTTTGAATAATACTTGCAAAGGAGCTTGTGCAGGGAAAGAGGCGCCTGATGACTACAATAACAAGGTAACTGCTGCACTTGAAAATCTCAACAGTTCAGGTAAAACATTTGCCATAATGGGTGGCGGAAGGACAAAGGAAGAAAAGTCTGTTGTGGTTGTGGAAAACGGTGCCTACATGGGTTTTGCTTTTTTGGATAGCAGCTTGCGTATCGAGCAGTTTTCCGAATTGAAAACATATGTTAAAAAACAAAAGGACGACAGAGATATTCAGAAAATCATTTATTCCTACCTTAAGAAGGCAGGAATAAATGATATTACACCTAATCAGATTATAAGATTATAATTGCTCATTTCTTTCGTCAGCCCTCCTAGCAGGATTGAAGGATGTGTCTTCAGGTACACGTGGACTCTCCCTTTCTCTTGCCTGCCCGGTAGTATCAGGAATATTTGTAGTAGCCGGCTGCCCTGGATCTACGATTCCCGGTTGATCCTGTCTTCCTGTTCGTTCACAGGCAGTTCCTGCCAATATTATACCTAATGCTGCTATTTTGATCCAACTTCTCATATCCTTTATCCTTTACTTTTCAACCGAATTAAATTTGTAAAAGTTTGGAAACTTTTGATTTAGGAATTCAACTGTTTTTTATGTACTTTAAATGATTGTTTCAGTTTATTTGGAAACTAATTACTTACTATTAACCCAGATGATTGTAAGGATTACCGCTATAATTCTTTCCTGCATTTTATCCTTTTACTCCTTCGGACAAAAGCCTAATCTGGTATTTCATCACCTTTCAGTCCATGATGGTTTATCAGAAAATACCATCAGAGGTATTTTGCAGGACAAAAAAGGGTTTATGTGGTTTGCGACTGAGGATGGCCTGAACAGGTACGACGGGTATAATTTCTATATATACAAAAAAAATTCTAACGATAAATTTTCCCTCAGTAGCAGCAATATCAAAGGTATATTTCTCGATAGTAAAAATTACTTTTGGGTCCTTACTAATAATGGATTGAACATCTATGATCCTGTTCACGATATGTTTTATAATTATCGTAATAACAGATATCCGGTATTGAAGTTTGTTCCGGGAAATATGGAATATATTGTGGAAGATTCCTTTGGCGATATATGGGTGGTTGCAGGAGAGGAAGGAATGTATAAAATTTCATCTCTCAGCGAAAAGCCGGATCACTATGAATACCAGGTCGAAGAGAGTACCAGGTTTATTTCTTTGCAACAGGAGTCAGATACATCTATGTGGATTGGAACCATGGATGGCCTCTTTAGATTTAATACTCTTACAAAAGAATTTACAGACTTAAGACAAAAGTACGGTAGAGGATATGAGGTCAGGACCATGTATAGAGATGTTTTGGGAAATCTCTGGATGTGCACTACAAATGGTTTAAAAATTATTTTTAAGTCCGGAGAAATGAAAGAATATCTTCATAATCCAACTAACCCTTATAGTATCAATGGAAACAACATAATGAATGTTGTGCAGTATAAGGATGGCAATTATTTGGTAGCGATAGATGGTGCAGCCCTTGATTATTTTGATATCAGCACTGATAAGTTTTATCATTATAAAGACGAATTAAGTAGCAACAATGTAACCTATCTTTATAAAGATCCTCAGGGTGATTTATGGGCAGGCACTTTTCTTAACGGAATAAGCTTCTCCAATTCAAGTACTAATCTTTTTGTACATATTAAGAATAATCCTTATGCTGCGAACTCTATCAAAAAAGGAATTGTCACACGTTTTTTGAAGGATAGAAATGGGAACTTATGGATAGCTACTGACGGAGGTGGTTTATACAGGAAGAAAAAAGATGTTGATGAATATAAATATTTTGCCCTTGAAAATAGCGGATTATCAAGTAATAGTATAGTTTCCCTGATGGAAGATGAAACCGGATTTCTCTGGCTTACTACTTATGGGGGAGGTCTATGTAAATTTGACCCTGTTAAAGAAAAATTTAAAGTTTTCCGATTTAATTCCAAGGATCCTAGTTCATTAGGAAGCGATAAAATTAAAGATGTAATCTTTTACCAAAACAGAATCTGGATCACAGGATATGGAACAGGTATTCATGTGATGGATCCGGTTACAGAAAAATTTACTCAGTACAGATTTAATAAAAATGACAAAACCTCAATAAGAACTGATTTTGTTCAGAGTTTTCTCATAGATAAGGAAAATAATTTGTGGGTAAGTTCGCTAAGAGGGCTCTCCAGATTTGACACTACCACTGATGCATTTGTCAACTATACATTTGAAAACAGGGAAGATGAATCTGCTGACATTAATTTTATTGTCGATCTTATCGAAGATTCGAAGGGTAATATATGGCTTGCAAGCAGTGGTAGCGGATTGTTATCTTTCAATAAAAATGATGGCTCCTATAAAGTATTTACAAAAGATCAGGGCCTGTCTGATAATTCTTTAAAAAGCCTTATTGAAGATAATGATGGTTACATTTGGCTTTCCAGTAACAATGGAATTACCAGATTTAACCCTGCAACTTTGACAGGCAAATCTTATACCATAAAAGAGGGTGCACCTGCTTGTTCATTTTATTTTAATGCCAGATACAAAGATGAAGACGGCAGGATTTATTTTGGGGCTAACAACGGTTATGTTATAATAGATCCTCGCAGTACGGGAGTCAACAGAAGAATACCGCCTATTGTAGTGACCGGATTCAAAATTTTTAATCAGGAAATTACTAACAGGATGGATAATTCTCCGCTATCCTTCCACATCAGCCGTACCAGAGAAATTAATCTTGGTCATGCCCAAAATTCATTTACCTTTGAATTTGTTTCACTGAATTATAACAACAGTCGAAATAACAAGTACTCTTATATTCTTGAAGGGTTTGACGACGACTGGATATCAGGAGACCAGAGATTTGCTACGTATACCAATATCAATCCGGGTACCTATGTATTCAAAGTTAAGGGATCCAATAATGATAATGTTTGGAACGAAGAGGGGGTATCTATAACTATACATATCGCAGCTCCTTACTGGGAAACCTCATGGTTCAGGGGAATTGTAGCCATCGTGATTCTGGCACTTTTATACCTGGTTTATCTATGGGGAACAAGAGCAATTAAGAAGAGAAATGTTCAGCTGGAAGAGATAGTAAAACAAAGAACGCTGGAGCTCAGGCAGTCCAATGAACAACTGGAAACTTTCGTATATAAAGCATCTCATGATATTAAAGGCCCTTTAAAATCTATTATAGGACTTACCACCATAGGGAAAAAAGATGTAAAGGAAGAACTGGCTCATACTTATTTTGACCATATACTCAAAAGCACCAGAAAACTGGATAACCTACTTAGAGATTTGCTTGAAATTACTAAAGTAAAACAGGCTAAAATTTCTCCTGAAAAAATCAATTTCAGGGAGATTATTAATGATGTGCTTGCGAGCTTTGAAAATTTTCCTGGCTATGAAAATTTCAAAATTGTTGTGGCTATTAAAGAAGGTAAGCCTTTTTATTCGGATAAAAACCTGGTTTATTCCATCATACAAAATCTGATTGAAAATCCCTTAAAGTATGCAGATACCTCCAAGCAGGAAAAAAGGCTTGATATAAGTATTATTACTTCAGAGAAAGGCGCTGATATGATTTTCCGTGATAATGGTATAGGTATTGCGAAGGAATACCAGGATAAAATCTTTGATATGTTTTTTAAGGTAGACGAAACATCAAATGGAACAGGGCTTGGACTGTATATTGTTAAAACCACAGTACAAAAATTAAATGGATATATTGAAGTGGAAAGCGAGACTGGTAAGGGTACTACCTTCCATGTGAAATTATAACTATAGTCTTAAGCCAAAAGTCATAAATCTAAAGTCTAAGTCAAAATAAAGGACTAATGACTTTAGACTTACAACTGAAAAATTTGATCTTACTTCTGCACTACCAGCTTTTGTGTGGCATTGCCTTTTTCAGTTTTCACATTTACAACATACATTCCTTTCTCAAGAGCTTCAATGTTTATTTTAGTTAAGCCATCCTGTTGAAGAGATTCAGTTAACAGCACTTTTCCTGATAAATTACAGATTTCCACCTGGCCTTTATTTGCATTATTTTCAATTTCTATTGTAGTAGTTGTTACTGCCGGGTTGGGATATAATCTGAAATTAAACGCGGGCCTGTTCCTTATGGCAATCAATCCTGCAGGTTCATACACATAGATGGAATTAGCCTGAATTGCCTCTATTGCACAAGCAGTGTAAGCGACAGGAGCTGTATAGTTTATAGCAGGCTCATTGGATGCAAAACTACACCAGGTATCAACATAAGATCTTGCAGGCATAGAGGAAGGATAACCGGGGCAATTATCACTTTGATTAGGATTTGGTCCTCCTACCACCATACCAGGCACAGGTTCTGCAACTCCGTCAGCGGAGCTTATTCTATGGTGAGGTTCCATAGGATATTTCTTTCCGAATCCGGTAACGTATGAATATCCAGTTCCATTTCTTCCTAAAATATAATCCAGATTAGATATTGCTGCTTTGAGGTAACTGCTGTCATTTGTCATTTTGAATGCCTGTAATAGAATCATCGCCTGATTTCCGGCTACTGCATTGCTACCCCATGTAAAGTTCCAGCTGCTTTGACCCATAACTACTCTGTAAGCTGATGTTTGCGAGTAATTTCTCAACCCGTTGGCAAGGTTGATAAGTTTATTTTTTATTGCGGTGGTGTCAGCAAAGGCAGCGTCGGTTAAACCTTTTCTATGATGAGCAAGACTGATATATCCCAGTGTTCTTACATTTGGCCAACCTGGTACATCTGCATTGTTATTTAATACTGCAGATCTGTCGTAATACTGACTGTTTCCGGTGGTGATATATAATTCCATTCTTGCCCAGTCAAATTCATCTGAAAGCTGACCATTTCCATAAACTCCGGTTTCAAATCCTGTTACATTGGTTGTTACTGTTACATTTGGGTTTGCTACTGCCCAGTCATAAGCTTTAACTGCAGCAGTTAAACATGAATCTGCTAATCCGGGAAGTTGTGTCGGAAATTTAGAAAATATCCTCGCACCTTGCGCCATAACTGCTGCGAAGTCAAGGGTGGCAGCGGTTCCTCGCTGTACAGCCCAGCGCTTCCAGTTGTATTGATGAGGCATTTGAACAGCATTGAATTTGTCATCAGTAACTTTGTGGTAAACACTACCGTCACCAGGATCCTGGCAGGTAAGCATCCATCTCACATTCCATAAAGCTTCGTCAAGCACATCGGGTATGTTATTACTACTTTCCGGAATAAATAAATCCAATGTGTCACAATAGGAGGGGAAGTGTTCATAAATTGCCAGTATGGTATAAGTACTGATACCCGAATTTACCATGTATTTATTATAATCCCCGGCATCGTACCAGCCTCGGGGAGAAGCAAAAACAGAGCCTGCAGGTCTGCTTGAGGTTGCTGCGCTGGAATGAATCGTTACATTATTGTCCGGATGAGCAAAGGGCCGAGGCCATTTGTCTGCCCAGGGCTGTGTGATAGCACAGCTTGCCCTGTTATAATAGTATGATTTAAGTAGCCCTTTAGCAAGCTTATTGTGTACCTGTTGATTTATATGAAACCAATGTGAATGGGTATTTCCTATTCTTATTATAAATCTTCCGGTCCTGTTGAACTCCGTAAAATCTGCTATCCGCACTTTCTCTCCTGAATAATTCCATAATGTTTCAGGGCCAAGCTTTCCTCTGTAGATGGTATCGCCGGCATGAAGCAGACATACATAAAATGAATCCTGCTCCGCTGCTACTGCAATGGCAATTTTCTTTTCACCGGGGTAGTACCCTACCTGATTTAGACGGATGTCTTTAGGTACAGGAGGTAATTCAACTTTATCTCCTATTATTAAATCATCCATGAAAACCTTTCCTGTAAAGTTTGGTCCTCCTGGATTAAAATAAACTAGTATGCTATTTATTCTGGACGGATCTACTGTGGCATTGGAAGGCCATGACTGATCAAACTTTCCTGTAAAGTCGAAAGTGTATTTCTTATATCCGCCACCTTCTGCTACGGAAACAGTGGTTGCTGTCGCATTGGTCACCCTGCCATCAGCATCTGCAAGATCTATTCTTAACCTGAAGGCTTTGGATGATTCCACCATAATCTGAACAAATGGCGCATTGGTTAAATCTAAGGTGTTGAAATTATACCTGAAAGTTTGAAATGAAGTACCAACGTTTGTTGCATCTACCAGCATTTCCATATTCATAGGATTGGTAAGAACATATCCGTTTCCTCCTGTCCAGCCATTCAAGTTGGAGAAATTATTCTCCAAGCTGGTTTGGGCGTTGGAATTAAAACTCGTGCAAATAATCAAAAAGACAATAAATGTTACTCTCATTTCTTAAAATTTAGATTAGAAGATTAAGACTACCTACGTTGGATTGCCGATTAAGATCTTTTCAAAACCAACATGGATTGTATTATTTCTTCAAATTTCATAATAAAAATCAGGAATAACAAGGATTTTTATATGTAAATAATTGTAAATCAATAAGTTGTATTAAATGTTGAGGCGTAATAAAACCATACTAATAGGATGGTATTTCATTGAATTTTTGGAAATTTGATGAAAACAACGAAGGATATCCCCAGGTTATGAGGCGTGAGGGTCGCATTAAAATTCTTTTTATTGTTCAAAAAAATCAGGCCTGGTTGTAGAAGATTTTACCCCATTCTTTCGAATTGATCTTGCCACTCCCTTTTACTCCTGTTGCTTCTATCACTTTTTTCTTAAATGCCCAACAGGTTTTCTGTCTCAGCTCCAGCTTTTGACCTAACTCGTGTGAAGAAATATTCCTGTTGGCAAGTATCAGATAAACAAGGTAGAAAGTCTTGTTAATGGGTAATTTACTGTTATGGAAAATGGTAAAGGAAGTGGCAGATTCATCATATCCGCATTTTGTGCATCGTTTGGAAAACGGGGTTTTACCTTCTGAGGCTGTTTTGTTGCTACATTTTTTGCAACTGTATGCCTTTGACCATTTTATTTCAGATAGATACTTAAGGCAGGAATCTTCATCAGGATAAATTTTCTGAAATTCATCCAGGGTTAGATCCTTAAGCATCAAACGAGCTTTGGTAATATGTTTTACTTCTTCGTTAAGCTGCTTGTTGTCTTTTAAAAGCAGCATATTCAGCTCTTCAATTTTAAGGTTTTTTTCCCTGAGTTCTTCCAAGGCTTCTGCCAATTCCTGAGTTCTTTCTTCTACTTTCCGTTCCAGTTCTTTATTAAGAATATCTTTTAGTCTCTCATTCTCTTTCAATTGGGTGATAAGCAGCTGATCGGTTTTAGCCTTTTCATCCTTTTGAATTCTTAATCTTTGTCCCAAAGCATATGAAAATAGCACCACTTCCAGAAGGAAACCAAAATTCAGCGCATAAACTGTAAATACATTTGTTGGTATTATCTCGGTGATCCTCAATACAAAAATGGTGAATGAAACGATGAGGAAGGAAAAGGCTAAAAGGAAGTATTTGGCAGGTTTATTTCCTTTTTTCCAAATGTAAACCCCTGCAGAGTAAATGACAGTAAATGGAATTACATACAAATACCACATGTAGGGGACAGGAGTGATAAATAAATCCACAAGACTTGCTATCACGTAAGAAATAGCACTTATATTAACCCAGAAATTCCATCGTGCAGAATTTGATTTAAGGTTCAGAAATTCTTTTGAATAAGCTGCGAAAGAAAGGATCAGCAGTGTGTTGTAGGAAATCTCAAATAACTTATTTAGCGCCGGTGTATTGGGCCATAAAAACTGAAAGCCCATGCCATCTTCCCTGAAAGCACTGATGCTGTAACTGATTACATAAGCTACATAAAAAATATATACTTTTTCCCTGGTGGATAAGAATATAAAAAAATTATATATGGCCATTATCAGCAGAATGCCATAAAAAAGACCTAAAAGATAATATTCTACCAATGCATAATTGATGAATTGCTCGGCAGGGCGGAGGTTAATGCTTAAGTTAAATGTATAGTTGTTTTTAAAGGCCAGAATCAATGTTAAACTATCGGTTTCATTAAATCTGATAGGGAAAACAACATTTTTATGATTTGTGAATCTGGTATCAAAATTCTGGTCGAATCCTGTTTTTTCAAAAGCAATTGTGTCACCACCTGAAATCTGCCAGAGATTAATTTCCCTTACATGAGGATCTGTTAATTCAAAAAACCATAGTTTATATAAAGCAGATTTATTTTTTAGTTTTATTCTAAACCAGTGTGTGGAAGAGTGATTTATATTTTCTGCCCTGTATTCCTTACCATTGATGAACTCTTTATTCAGAATATCATTGAATTGTAAGTTTCCGTTCAAATCCTGATAGTATTCAATTCGGGATTGGTTTTCAGGATGATGAAATAGAATTGGATTCTCAGAAATTTCTATTCCCTGACAAAAACTAAAAAATGGAAAAAGCAGAAAGATTATTAACAGATTTTTCATGATCTCGTAATCGTAACGCAATTTTCTGTAAGATAATATTTTTTGGCCGTTTCATAAACGTAAGAAGGGAGGGTAATCATAATTCTCAAAACAATTGTATCCCTTGCCGAGGTTAAATAACTAAATACCGGAAGGCGAGAGATGGGAAAAGCGAAGGAGTATAAGAAGGTAAAAGAAAGATCGCGGGAAAAGGTGACGGTAGAAGGAAAGGTCAGGCTTAAAGCAAAGCAGACATTGTGGAGAGAGGATTCCAATTTTTCTTCTGATTTTCCCTTGTGCTGGGATTGATCAGGTTCCGGGAAATAAATGCAAATACACAGAGGTTGGCTTCATGAAGACAACCTCTTATTTTTTAATAATTGCAAATTCATCCAAAACATTGGCAGACGTACCGATAAATTTTGCATGCAACTGATTGCCATCAATATCAATAACCATACTTCCACCTTTATTCACAGATGCATAAGCCATAGCCGGATGTGGCCAATCAGATTTTTTGCCTCCAAGCCTTCCTGAAACTCCTACTACTGCATAAACAGTCCCCTTGGATTCTTTACTTTTAACATAAGGTTGATGCATTCTCCCGTCATGCCTTCCCATTATGTGATCATTGCTTAGTTCTGTCGAATTTCCGTAATGTCCATTCAACATATAGCTTCTTTCATAGGAGTGACTATGACCGGTCAGAACAAGATCCACAGAGTATTTTTCCAATATGGGCAAAATATTATTTCTGACATCTATGCTTTCTTTTTCCTTATCAGAATTATGAGAGCCCATGGTATAGGGGGGATGATGCATAAATACTATGGTCCACTTTGATGTATTCCGGCTAAGATCCTGCTGCAGCCAATTGTGCATACTGCTACCAAGATGATTAGCTGAAGAATAGGAGTCAAGACAAATAATATGAATGTCTCCATAGTTAAATGAATAATATTTCTCTGTCCCGCTGGGTAGTCCGCCTGATTCGCCATTTTCAGGCAAAGCAAAAATATCATAATAGGGGAAATGTCCGCTTACTGCTTGTGCTGAATTATAGCCAACATTTGCAAAATCATGATTTCCAATAGCAGGCCACACACAAATATTCTTCATTAACTTTTCATAACTATTGGTAAAAACAGCCTTTTGATATTCGTCATCTGTTCCATCTTCATATGCATTGTCTCCAAGCCACAACCACATATCTGCTGGTTTTCCTGCTGCATACCGGATGTATGAATCGCGAACTCTTCTCTGAAGCAAATCTCCTGAACCTGCATCACCGGTTACCCAGATTCTGGTACTTTTGGAATCACCTTCTTTTGGGTGTGTTACAAAATAATTATCAATATTGCCCTGCAAGATTTCATTTCTTGTCCCTACGGAATAATAATATTTGGTTCCGGGTTGCAGATTGGTGAGGTGGACTTCATGGTCTGTTTTTCCTTCTTCAATCAAAGCGGAATCTTTCAAATTTCCCGGGCTTATACCATATCTGACCAGTGATTCTGTTGCGTAGCAGGTTCTCCACTTGATAATTATCTGATCAGATCCTGCCATCTGCAGATAAGGTTCCCTCATCAGTCCGTTCATACAAATAAACGGATCCTTCTTACAGGAAAAGACGATGATAACTGCTACCGGAAGTAGTAAAGCAATAAAGAATTTTAAATTTTTGGAGAGTAACCTGTGCTGCATGGAGTTCCCTATTCTTGGGAGAACAAAAAATACAGCCAAAAAATTCAGTAAGTGTGTCAGAGTGTTAAAGTGTTTATGTGTTCAGGTGCTTAGATAACCTTAACACGTTAACACATTAACACCTTAACACTCTAACACCTTAACACTTTAACACCTTAACACTTAATAATTATACAGCTTTTGATAATATTCCGTCGCCATTCTGTCTGAATCAAATTGAGGAGTTACTTCCCTCATTCCTTGTTTCATTATATGGGCCCATCTTCCGGGATCACGATAATAAACAGGTATTATTTCGTGCTCAAGTAAATGATAAATACATTGTGCTTCATTATAATCTCTTTCTTCTTCGTAGGAAGCATGGGATTGAGGAATTACAAAACTGTTTTCTCCATGTCTTGCAAATTCAGGGAACCATCCATCTGCAATCGAGAAGTTAACCGAACCATTCATAGCAGCAGTCATGCCACTGGTGCCGGATGCTTCTCTTGGAGGAATAGGATTATTTAGCCAAAGATCTGATCCTTTTTTGAGTAATGCAGACAATTTAAGTTCATGTCCTGTAAGTATCGCACATCTGTTTAGGCCTTCTATTCTCCAGGCGATATAATTAAAGATTTCTATTCCTAATTTATCTTCAGGATAAGGTTTTCCCGCCCAGATTACCTGTATAGGCTCATGAGCTCTGCTTACCAATTCAATAAATCTGTCGATGTTTTTCAGAAGCAATGCAGCCCTTTTGTATCCCGCAAATCTTCTTGCCCAAACCAATGTCAGTATATTTGGATCAAATAATTTTCCCGCCTGATCTGCAACTACTTCGAAGAGTTGCTTTTTCAATTCTTTCTTTCTTGCCAAAAGCAAATCATTATTGTCCTGTTGCAGAGCCTGCTCCAATACATCATCTTTCCAAAATCTTTTATTTTGTGCATTAGTGATGGAAATAATTTTGCTTATTCCCTCATTTCCTCCCCACATTTCATTGGAAACTTGTCCATGAATCTGCGATACGCCATTGGAGATTTTTGCAAATCTTAAAGCTGTAAGAGTATAATTTAGTGTGTCTCCGTCCAGTCTGGCTATTCTTTTTACCTCATTCAATGGTATATTGTGGAAGAATGACATTTCTTCCAGAAGCTTGATAGAATGTTCTTCATTACCTGCTTTCTCCGGGGTATGAGTGGTAAATACCATTCTCTTTCTTACTTCTTCTATATCTCTGAACTTAGAATAAAGATAAAATACCAAAGGTACTGCGTGGCCTTCATTCATATGATAAACTTCAGGTTCTAAACCAAGGATGTCCAATAGCTTTGCGCCGCCTACGCCCAATAAGATAGATCCTGCAATCTTAGCTGCAAGGTTTGAGTCATATAGCTTATGTGTGATAGTTCTGGATATGTAATCATTCTCGGGTATATCCGTACTCAGAAAAAACATAGGAGCCGTTCCAAAGGTCTCCGGATGCAGGTAATATGCCTTTACATATACAGGTGCGTCATGAATTGTAATGTCAAATATAATACCTGTATCCTGCAAAAAAGAATAATGCTTTTTGACAAACTTCGGCTCCATTACATGGTCGGAATTCCATACCTGATCATAATAGCCATATTTCCAAAGTATTCCTATACCTATGACATTTTGTTTCAAATCATAAGCGCTTCGCATGTGAGATCCTGCAAGGAATCCCAGTCCGCCTGAATATATTTTTAAAGATTGATCAATAGCATATTCCATTGAAAAGTAGGCAACCTTTTTTCCATATTCAGGATTTATTTCATATGGTTGCCACTGAGGATGTCTGTTTACATACATAGTATATCCGATTTAAAAAGTCTTAAACAATACTATAAGTAAAAAAAAAAGTTTTTGTTATGTCAGGCAGTAAATTCAGATATACCACAAATGGATTAGTGCTTTTCCTGTATCAGATATGCAGGTAAAAGTTCTAAAATTTCCGGATAATTGGGAGAGTCCGGGTTGAAGAATATATGTTGAATAATTGTGGATATTTTCCTAAACAATTCCTCCTCTGAATTGTATGGTACCTTCGCTGAATTTCTGTTATAATAACCTTTCACCTCCTGCATAAAGTCGTATTTGTTCAATACTTTTTTCAGGCCAACCGAAGACTTCCAGTTTTCAAGAAATAACACTTTAAAAGCAGGTGGGAGCAGAGTCAGGAATCTAATGGAATCTTCCTGAGACATGTTATCACGAAGTACATGCAGACAAGCTTTAACCAGTTTACAGGTTTCCTCTTTTTCCACGTTGTTTTTCAGACTAATCTGGTAAATAGTCCTGAAAACTTTATTGCTGTAGTGTGTTATACTTTCCATGGAATAAAATTACATCAATCTTTTAGCGTAAAGTATGACCTGGAAAACAGGTTTGACTGATAAATATCAGTTTCCTTTGATTAATGACATTTGTAGATTGTGCCTCTTTGTATTTTTGGGCTGAGATATGGTACTCCCAGATTCAGTCCTCTTACAATTAACAGCAAACCTATCATACAGGCAATAACAGGCATAGCCTTGTTTATTTTTTTTCTCAGATCAAGACTGATTAAAGAACCACTGAATGATATTGCTGTCATTACCGGAATTGTCCCCAGGCCGAATCCTGCCATTAAGATAGAACCATTAACTACACTACCGGTACTTACTGCTGCAGCGCAGGCAATAAACACCATGCCACAGGGTAGTAATCCGTTTCCTATCCCAAGTAAAAAAAGTCCCCTGAAATCTTTCCTGCCCATCAGTTTGCTAATAAAGGAGTTTAAGTTGATGAACTGGCTAAAAACGGGAAATTTGAATGCCGAAATATTTTTTGTAAGTGAGAAGTATATCAGGAGAATTCCTGCTGCTACAGAAAAGTATTGTAATATACCTCCGAGAGAAAATCCTTTACCTATAAGTCCGAAAATTACCCCTATTAGTACGTAAGAACATACCCTGCCAAAATTGTAGGTTAAAATCTTTAGTAGCTTCAATGCACCTGTACTTTGCTGTATGGGTATAGCAAGCGCAATAGGGCCACACATACCAATACAGTGCAGACTTCCTGCAAGACTAATAAGTAAACCTGCGACCAGAGCACTGAGCATTATTGAATAAATATAGTTTTTTCAGTATAGTATTCCTTGTCTGACTTCCAGTCAAATTTCACTTTGTACATTCCACTTTTGAAATCAGCAGCGACGAATTGAGTACCATCTTCATTTAGAGCAAGAGGAAATTCCTTGTCGAGTTTTGCATCGGAAGGGCGATAAACTCTTATTGTACCTTCTGTAATGTTTTTGACCATCTCAGTAGGAAAGGCTATTTTTATCCCATCAGAAGTTTGATGCACCAGAATGTTTTTGTTGGTTTTGGAAAAATTATCCGTTTTGTTTATTTGCTGTTGGAATTCCAATTCTTTTTTATAATAGTCGTCATAAACAAGGTCTGTGTTGGCTCGGAATGTACCTACAACCAGACTTATCATGAATATTGCAAATGCAATAAATGTAATTGTTATATATGTTCCCCAGTTCATTGTTTTAATTGCTTGGTCCGATAAAATTTGTGGTTACTTTTTCTATCATTTTTCCTTTATCATCAAATATCCCGACTTTCACTTTGGTTTTTATTCCTGTAAGATGATGAGGTTCTATTGTTATAAAAAATGAACCTGATGCCATCTGATGTTTGGGAAGATTGATTTCTTTCCCTATCACCTGAATGCTTCCCTCGTGGGAAACCAGTCTGAATTCAAGTGGTATTTCTTTGGCTGATTTGTTAATCACTTTATATGTAAACAAATTCTTGATGGAACCATTTTGATCTTTCTGAAAAGTTGTGCCACTGGCCCGTACTATGGTAGTTTCTACTTCAGATCTTGAAACTAATAGAAAGGTAAGAATTCCTGTAAGCGCTACTAAAACCATTGTATAGGCAAGTCTTCTGACTCCAAAAGTGAATTTTTTACCGGTGGCTATCCCATTTTCTGAATCGTATCTGATAAGTCCTAAAGGTAAACCGGATTTTTCCATTACATGATTGCAGGCGTCTATACATGCTGTACAGTTAATACATTCCAATTGGGTGCCGTTTCTGATATCAATACCTGTTGGACAAACATCAACACATTGTCTGCAGTCTATACAATCTCCTTTATCTGCAGATTTTCTGTCTTCTCCTTTTCTAAGTTTACCTCTGTTTTCTCCTCTCAGGTAATCATAGCCTACCACAATGGTGTTTTTATCCATTAGTACTCCTTGCAGTCTTCCATAGGGACATACCGCTATACATACCTGTTCTCTGAATCTTGAAAATATAAAGTAAAAAGCCAGACTGAAAGCAATCATCATTGTAAGACCTGTAATGTGATTAACCGGATTATCAGTAATGATTTCGAAAATCTTGTCTTTGCCAATAATGTAAGCAAGAAAGGTATTGGAGACAAGGACTGAAATTGTGAGGAACAGTCCATGCTTTATTGCCTTCTTAAAAAACTTTCTTTCAGTAAGAGATTCCTTATCTAATGCTTTCTGTTTACTTCTGTCTCCCTCAATCCAATATTCTATTTTTCTGAAAACCATTTCCATAAATATTGTCTGAGGACAAATCCATCCGCAAAATATTCTTCCATAGACCAGAGTAAACACAATAATGAAAACTATAAAAGTGATCATCGCCAGTAGGAAAATGTAAAAATCCTGGGGCCAGAAAATCTGTCCCAGGATAATGAATTTTCTTTCTGCTATATTTAGTAATAATATCGGTTCACCACCGATGGTAAGAAACGGACCTGCAAAGAATACGGCAAGCAGAACTAATGCCAGTAATTCCCTGGCATTGGTAAATTTACCACTTGGTTTTTTTGGATATATCCAGATCCTGTTTCCTTCTTTATCTGATGTGGAAATAGTATTTCTGAAATCCTCATTAACCGAAATAAATGGTGCCTGCTTCATTATTCTCCTTTGTATTCTTCTCCCTGTGGTTCTTTAGCATTGGGAGGATTTGATCCTTCCAATGAAATTATATAACTTGTTACATCCTGGATCTGTGCAGGACTAAGCTGTGCCTGCCAGCTGATCATACCTTTTTGAGGAATTCCGTATTTGATGCTCTTAAAGATATTCTTCACGCCACCGCCATGCATCCAGTAAGCGTCAGTTAAGTTTGGTCCCACACCACCTTCACCTATTTTACCATGACAAGCTCCGCAATTCTGCTCATAAAGTGATTTTCCTTTATCCAATCTTTCCTGTTCTGTTACTAGTGTAACATTGTTTTCATCAACTGCAGAAGCTGAAGCTTTCAGGTATTCCTGTTTTAGCTTTTCTCCTTCTTTCATTTCTTTTTTATATTCTGCAGCCTGTAGGTCTCCGTCATAAAAGTGATAATATCCGATATATATTACAGAGAATACTATTGTGATATAGAACATGTAAACCCACCATGCAGGAAGGTTATTGTCAAGCTCCCTTATATCATCATACAGGTGGTCAGTCATAATTTCATGCTCTCTTTCCACAGGAACAGCATCTGTTAGTTTGTCTTTTAAACTATCCAGGGAAAGGACCGGAGCCAGATTTACACCGTCGTTTTTAAGTGCCTTTATGAATGACTTCAAAACTACATATGATAGAATAAGAAGCAGCAATGCTATTCCCAATAGAGAATACACCACATAATTTAAAAGTTCATCATTTCCTGCGGCCATACTTAATGTTGGGGTGGACAGGATTACCAGACTTAGTATAGATATTTTCTTGTTCATGACTTTCGGTATTTATCCGGTTATTTCAGTTTCTTTTTCAGTTAATGGAATGTTACTCATTTTATTCCAGTGTTCTTTCTTTCTTCCGTAAACCCACACAACAACTGCAAGGAAGAAGGTGAAAAATATGCAGAAGGAGATTATCGGGAATATTTCTATACCCCCGATACTTGCCATATGATCTTTTATATATTTCAGCATAATCTTATTTATTCCGGATTGAACAATATTTCCTCATCTGCAGAAGCAGATTTGATATCTTTACCAAGTCTTTGCAGATAAGCAATCAACGCTATGATTTCTTTGCTGCTCTTAACTTCGATACCTGAATCTTTTAGTCCTGCTGTTATTTTTGTTGCCTGCTGGTCCAGGTCTTTGTTAGCTTCTTTATCATAACCTTTCGGATAAGGTACGCCTAGCTTTGTCATGGCTAAAATGATATCAGCGGTGTTAGTTGTATCAAGGTCTTTGGTGAACAACCATGGATAGGCGGGCATAATAGACCCGGGTGACATGGTTTCCGGATCCAGCATGTGATTGTAATGCCATGAGTCAGGATATTTGCCTCCCTGTCTGTGAAGATCCGGTCCGGTTCTTTTTGAACCCCACAAATGCGGGTGGTCGTATACGAATTCACCGGCTTTTGAATATTCACCATATCTTTCAGTCTCTGACCTGAATGGTCTGATCATCTGAGAGTGACAGTTATTGCATCCCTCTTTGATATAAATATCTCTTCCCTTTAATTCCAATGGAGTGTATGGTTGTACACTTGCTATGGTTGGTACATTGGATCTGACAAGGAATGTTGGAATCATCTCCACCAAACCACCAATCAAAATCACAATCAAACTGAAAACAAGTAGCTGCACAGGTTTTCTTTCAATCCATCTGTGCCAGTGTTCACCTTTATGGGCATGATCTTCAATTCTTGCAGGAACCATTACTTTTTCATCTGCAACAAGATTTCCTGCTTTAGCAGTCATAAACAGGTTGTAGGCCATTACCACTACACCTGCAATAAAGATTGCGCCTCCAAATGCTCTAAGCATATACATCGTTTTAATCTGGGTCACCGTCTCAAGGAAGTTAGGGTATGCCAGTAATCCTTCAGGAGTAAACTCTTTCCACATTAAGCTTTGAGTAAATCCGGCCCAATACATAGGTATCGCATAGAAGATAATTCCCAGTGTTCCTAACCAGAAGTGTGCGTTTGCAAGTTTTATACTGTGTAAAGGCCTGTTGAACAATTTTGGAAATAACCAGTAAAGCATTCCAAATGTCAGGAATCCATTCCATGCAAGACCCCCAACGTGCACGTGGGCTACAGTCCAGTCAGTAAAGTGACTTATTGCATTTACATTTTTCAGAGAAAGCATTGGTCCTTCAAATGTTGCCATACCGTATCCGGTAAGTGCTACCACCATGAATTTCAGGGTCACATTATCTCTTACTTTATCCCAGGCACCTCTTAAGGTAAGAAGTCCGTTTAGCATACCACCCCACGATGGTGCAATCAGCATTACAGAGAAAACTACACCTAATGACTGAGCCCAGTCAGGAAGTGCTGAGTATAATAAGTGATGCGGACCTGCCCATATATAAATGAATATTAAAGCCCAGAAGTGAATGATGGATAAGCGATATGAGTAAACAGGTCTTTCCGCTGCTTTAGGTACAAAGTAATACATTAATCCCAGGTATGGAGTTGTCAGGAAGAATGCCACTGCATTATGACCATACCACCACTGAACCAGGGCATCCTGTACACCTGCATACCATGAGTAGCTTTTCAGAAAGCTTACAGGCATTCCAAAAGAGTTAACCAAATGTAATACTGCTACAGTAACAAATGTCGCTATGTAAAACCATATGGCCACATAAAGATGCTGTTCTCTTCTTTTCAGTATGGTTGCAAACATATTCCAGCCAAATACAACCCAGATCAGAGTGATTGCAATGTCAATAGGCCACTCAAGTTCTGCATATTCTTTACTGGTTGTAATGCCAAGAGGCAGAGTAGCTACAGCAGATAAAATAATAAGTTGCCATCCCCAGAAATTTATTTTGCTTAGTAGATCGCTGAACATTCTTGCTTTCAGCAATCTTTGCAGAGAGTAATAAACTCCTGTGAAAATTCCGTTTCCTACGAAAGCAAAAATCACCGCATTGGTATGCAGTGGTCTGATTCTTCCGAAGGTGGTGAATTCTGTACCAAAGTTCAAAACAGGAAAAGCAAGCTGTAAAGCGATCAGCAATCCTACAAGCATTCCTATAATTCCCCACACAATAGTGGCATAAGCAAAATTCCTGACAATGCCGTTGTCATAGCTTATTTCTTCCAGTTCCGCATTAAAGGGTTTTGTACTCATATTTATTCATTATTTTTTTTTGGTTCTTCAAATAATATTCTGACGGATGGGGTGTAGTCATCGTCAAATTGTTTGCTGGACATAGCCCATAGAAAGGCACCCAGAAATATGAGGGCGATTGTGAGACTTACCAGTATGAGAATTACTATTACTGTCATAATTTTTACAAATAAACAATCCTGTTATCATGCCTGACATGACGCATTAGGGGTGCAACAACTGATATATATCATTTTTCTCCTTTGTGTTGAATTTGAACTACACCGGTTTTTTTTGCATAGTAATTGCTTAATGCGATTACATATAACACAATAGAGAGTGAACTTACAGGCATAAGTATTGCAGCTACAAGTGGATTAAGATTTCCTGTCATGGCAAAAGACAATCCGATGCCATTGTAAAACAATGAAATCGCAAGACTAGACCTCATGATGTTTAGATTGGCCCGACAATATTTCAGGAATTTGTCGAGGTTTTTTACCTGATTACCTTCTAATATTACATCGCAGGAGGGAGAGAATTGATAAATGTTGTCGGTGATGCTTATTCCGGTATCTGCTATCTTCAGAGCCCCGGCATCATTTAGTCCGTCACCTACCATTGCTACATTGGTTTTATTTTTTTTCAGATCTTCAATATATTTCAGCTTATCAATGGGTTTCATGCTGAAAGCCATTTGGGTAGCATCAAACCAATGAGATAGCTTAGTTTTTTCAGAATCATTATCACCCGAAATAAGAAATAAGTCATATTTTGACCTGAGATTTTGCAGCAAAGTACCGACATTTTCCCGAAATGAATTTTCAAAAATGAAAGAACCGGCAAGCTGTCCGTTAATGCTTAGATAGCTTTCACTGTCTTTACCAGCATGCACCGGGGCTTCAGGATAAACAAAGCTTAATTTTCCTACCTTGAAAATATCCTGGCCAAATTGACCTTCGATCCCTTTCCCTGCATATTCTTTAAATTTTTCGGTACAAACATCCGGAAGATAACTTAAGCTACTATATATTTTCCTGCTTAACGGATGTGTGGAGTTAGATGTCAGACTTTTTATCCTGATCTTTTCTTCCTCTGATAATGTTCTTCCTTTAAAGGAAATTTTTCCTTTCTCAGGTTCTGTTAGCGTGCCGGTTTTGTCAAAAACAATTGTTTTCGTACGAGCCAGTTGTTCAACTACATCAGGATTTTTAAGATAGAATCCTTTTTGCCCCATCTTATTCATGGCATTTCCAAAGCAAAATGGAATCGCAAGTGCAAGTGTGCAGGGACAAAATATGATGAGTACAGATGTAAATGCAAAAAATGCGCGGCTCTGATCTATCTGCCACCATACTGCAAGCGTAATCAGACTTAGGAAAATTACTGCAATGGTAAAACCTTTACCTATGTTATCAATGTATTTTGAAAATGAAACCTTCCTCTCTGATAGGAAAATGTCCTGATTCCATAGTTGTGTAAAATAACTATCATTGACCGGTTTTATAACTTTTATTTCAATAGTTTTACCTTTTTGTCTTCCTCCCGCATACAACCTTTCTCCCTCTGCTTTAATGACGGGAAGACTTTCTCCGGTAACAAAACTATAATCGACTTGTGCCTCACCGCTTACTATTATTCCATCTGCAGGTATTATTTCTTCATTCCTGATTAGAAGGAAATCACCTATCTGTATATCTTTTAATGATACCGGTTTTAATCCCTGATCTGTTTTTTTATTTACCGCTACAGGCAGATATGATTTGTAGTTCCTGTCAAAGGAGAGTATCTGATAGGTTTTTTGTTGATACCATCTTCCTATTAATAATAAAAATATCAAACCGGTGAGTGAATCGAAGTATCCTGCACCGGTTCCGGAAACTATCTCATAGACACTTCTTGAAGTAATTACTGAAATGCCTAATGCAACCGGAATATCAATATTCACTATTCGGTTTTTAATGGAAAACCAGGCATTTTTAAAGTATTCAAATGCGCTAAATGCCACCACGGGCATACCAAGCAAAAGATTCAGGTATCCAAAAAACTTCAGGTATATACCATCTTCTTTGTGCAAGCCCAGATATTCAGGAAAGCTGAAAAGCATAATATTGCCAAAGCAAAACCCTGCAACACCTATTTTGTAAATAATAAGGTTGTCCTTCTTTTTTTCTTTTTTATCAAGCTGACTTAAATTTATATCAGGGGGATAAGAAATAGCATCCAGTAATTCAGCAAGCTTCCTTAAGCTTATCTCGTTTATATTAAAAGTGATGCTAACTTCCTTTTTAAGAAAGTTGATCTGACTTTTTATTATTCCTTTATGAAGGCGATTTAGATTTTCCAACAACCATATACATGAGCTGCAATGTACTGACGGTATGTAAAAAGTAACCTTGGCATAGTTTTCATTTTTAAAGTCAAGTAAACCGGCAATGATTTCCTCATTGTCAAGAAATACATACTCTTTGGAAATGTAATCCTTCAAACTATTGCCTTTGCCATCAGAAAAATTATAATATTGACAAAGCGACGCATCGTTGAGTATCCGGTAAACGCTTTTACAACCTTCGCAACAAAATATTTTAGTTTCGTACGATATTGTTTCAGAGGTAATATCCGCATCACAATGATAACATTTTAGCTTTTCGTAGGTCGCTTTCAAAATTTTTTATTTCAAAAATAGGGCAGTGGTCTGCCTTAAAAAATGATCCGTTGCCTTCAAAAAATTGATATAAATCAACAAAAGCTAACAGGTAATGACCGCTCCTACAAGCATGTCCTGCAATGTCAGCGCATTATATGCGGCATAGGCATTCTGATCATTATCAAAATAACAGTAAACATCTTTACCTTCCTGATTCCATTGAATAATTCTTTCTTTCCACAATTCCAGGGTATTGCAGTCATAATCTCCTGCGTATTTAGTTTCCGGCCCATGAAGTCTTATATAAATGAAATCAGCCGTTGAGATCATCGGAGATTGATGATATTCAAGCTCATATATGCAGAAGGAAACGTTATGCCTTTTTAGTAAATCATAAGTTTCATCAGTATACCATGTGTGATTTCTGAATTCCAAAGTAAATCGAAGATCGCTAGGTAATAATTTCAGAAATCCTTCAAGCCTGTCGATATTTATTTTCCATCCAGGAGGCAGTTGGAAAAGAATAGGTCCGAGTTTTTCATTAAGATAACTGACATTATTAAGCAATCTATCCAAAGGTTCCTGGCAGTCATTGAGTTTCTTTATATGGGTGATGTACCTGCTCGCTTTGACAGCAAAAATGAAGTCTTCTGGTACGGAGCGTTTCCAATTTTCAAACTTTTCCGCAGATGGAAGCATATAGAAGGAATTATTTAATTCCACAGTTTGAAAATGAAGGAGATAATAATTCAGCATATCCTGATAGCGCAAATCCTGCGGATAAAATTTTCCAAGCCAGTGTTTATAGTGATATCCTGAAGTGCCGATTATTGCTTTTCCGCTTTTTTCCATAAACCCTCCATGAATTTTAAACAATTACCGGCAGTTTTAGGTTTGGCATTTTATTACTCTGTTCAAATGGCCTGAAAAATAGTTGTGATGAAAAAGATACTAAAAGGGTTATGTGTTTTCTGGGCGCTGTTATTCATTGTTTTTGCAGCGTTACAACTGAATGATCCGGATCCGGAAGTGTGGGTACCACTGTACTTGTTTCCGGCGATTGTTCACATTGTTTCTCTTTTTCACCAATGGAGAGCTTTTGCTTTATACGGACTCATATTTTTCTATTTGGTGGCAGCCATTTATTTGTGGCCTGATCAGTTTGAGGGTATATTTTTTTCTATGGACAGATCAATCAATATTGAACTGGCAAGAGAATCTTTAGGTCTTGCTATCTGTTCCTTATCATTTTACTACACATTAAGAGTTAATAAATTTTTATACGTCCGCCGCCGAACAATTTAAAGTAAGTCAGGTTAATACTAAGCTGATTTCTGTTTGCCGGTATGATAACAAAATTCATTTCTCCTTCAGAATTATTTTCTGTAAGAAGGTTCTTGTCAAAAAAAGCCTTCGCCTCTCTGGATAAAACTCAGATGGAATGGGTTGAAGAGAAATTAAACAAAATTAAATCCGGTAATTTTAAAGATCTATATCTGGCATTTAGTTCGGCTTCCAGAGTGATACAGGAGGATTTATTGAACCAAGTTACTGAGGACGAAATTCTGGAGCTGAATATTCTTAGAAGAGGTCTGGATATTTCCGGTTGGACTTTAACCCAGACCTTGAGAATGATATTACTTTGCGAATTTCCTATCGATAATGCTGAGCAATATACTTCTGTTATAAAGAATATTTATGCAACATCAGATTTGGAGGAGCAGCAGGCAATATTAAAAGGACTTGCTGTTTTGCCCTGGCAGGAGAGATTCATTGAGATCGCAGAAAGTGGTGTAAGAAGTAATGTGAAAATTCTTTTTGAAGGCATTGCAGAAAGGAATCCTTATCCTTTTGATTACTTCAGCGAGCCTGAATGGAATCAGATGGTAATTAAAATGCTCTTTATTGATAATTCGATTAATGAAATATATGGTCTTGACAGAAGATGCAACCCATCACTTACAAGAATGGCCATAGATCTGATCCATGAAAGATGGGCAGCCGGCAGGATTGTAAATCCTGAAATCTGGAGAATTATTTATCCTTTTATGTCTCATAAGTTTTCTGAAGACATTGTGGCTGTTTTTGAAAATGAAAATTTAAGTGTATACCGTAAAGCTGTTGCACTGGCCTGTTTTAAAAGCAGTAGCAGGGAAGCAAATAATCTTCTTGCAGATAAGAATCCTGATCTTCAAAATATGATCATTAATGGAAGCCTAGATTGGGATCAGATAGCAAATGAATGGCGAAACATAAAATTTCAGCCCAGATAAGCACCAATATCACGTAACTTATTATTAATAAAATGATGTTTATAGATCCGCATATTCACATGTACTCCCGCACCACTGATGACTATCAGAAAATGGCGGCGGCAGGAGTTGTTGCAGTTATTGAACCTTCCTTCTGGTTGGGCCAACCAAGAACAGAACCAGGTTCTTTTAAAGATTACTTCAGTAGCCTGATCGGATGGGAAAGGTACCGGGCAAGTCAGTTCGGTATACGTCATTACTGCACTATAGGATTAAATTCCAAGGAAGCAAATAATACTGCTCTTGCGGAAGCCGTGATGGAGTTACTTCCTGTTTTTGTATGCAAAGATAAGGTGGTAGGGGTAGGTGAAATTGGTTATGATGAACAAACTTCAGCAGAGGATAAATATTTCAGATTGCAGCTTGAATTGGCTAAAGAAGTAAATCTTCCCGTGCAGGTACATACTCCTCATAGAGATAAAAAAAATGGTACAATCAGAAGTATGGAGGTGTGTCTTGAACATAAGCTGGACCCTCAATGGGTAATTATTGATCATAATAATGAAGAGACAGCAAAAGATGTACTTGACAGAGGATTTTGGGCCGCATTTACTATTTATCCGTCGACTAAGATGGGAAATGAAAGAATGGTGGAAATAGTTAAAAAATACGGTTCGGAAAGAATCTTCATTAACAGTTCTGCTGATTGGGGAATAAGCGATCCTCTTGCTGTTCCTAAAACGGCTGCGCTGATGAGACAACATGGAATATCGGAAGATGATATTTACAAAGTTTGCTATAAGAATGCTCTGGATGCCTTTGGTAAAAGTGGTAGAATAAAAGAAAGTGATTGGGAATCTAAAGAATCGGAAACTGACAAATCAAACGGAAATTCCATATTAAGAGGGGGGGCTGCTTCTATTCAGGAATCACTGGAGGCTAATGTTATTAAATAAAATAAACTGGAAAAAATGAAAAGGAAGATTAACCTTTACCTGACATTAATGAGACCTGCAAATATTCTTACTGCTATAGCGGATATTTTAGCTGGTTATGCTATTTCTTCCAATGTCACAGAAAATCTGTTTATTTTTAATACAGATCCTGTAAATCTTATAAACGTTTCTTTACTTATTCTTGCTACTGCATGTCTTTATTCTGCAGGTATGGTATTTAATGATGTATTTGATATCAACAGAGATGCAATTGAAAGACCTGAAAGAATTTTACCGCAGGGACTTGTTTCAAAAAGGGAAGCAATATTACTCGGTACCTTTTTAAATATTGCAGGAATAATACTGGCCTTTATTGTGAATGTGTATTCGGGCGGCATTGCCTGTGTCATCGCTGCATCTGCTTTAGCCTATAATGCTTTCGGAAAAAATACCATGATAGCACCCTTCAATATGGGTTTATGCAGAGCATTGAATCTTTTGCTTGGTATTTCAGGATTTCCTGAGGGAATGCATGATAATCTTCTGGTACTTCTTATACCTTTCTTTTATGTTTCCGCCATTACATTTATTAGCCGAAACGAAGTGAAAGGAGGCAGAGGTATACCATACAAGGCAGGTTTTTATTTGTACCTTTTCACATGTGCAGGAGCATTCAGCTATTTTATTTGGGAAGATCTGGATATTTACAGTTCGCTTCCTTTTCTGGTGTTGTTTGTTCTGTTTACTTCTTTTCCCATATTGGACATTCAGAGAAACCCATCACCTTTAATGATTCAAAAGGCTGTTAAATTTGGTGTGCTCGGAATAATTATCCTCAATAGTTCGATTGCAGCAGGCTTTTCGGGGCTGCCATATGCAGTGTTTGTTTTCCTGCTTTTGCCTGTATCATTGATTCTTTCACACACATTTGCAGTTACCTGACAGTGATTTTATGAAGTTATTTCAGCAGGAATTTAAGGTTTCGTATTCTTATCCGGTTTATTTCACTGAAGATATTTTTCAGAAAGACAATCCGGTTTTCTTTGATGTTATCAATTCTGATGCACCGGGAAATATCAAATTGTTGTTTGTTGTAGACAGCGAAGTAGATCGTTTGCAACCTTATCTCAAATCAAAGCTTGCAGATTATATTAAAGGCAGACAGGGACCAAGAATCATTGATTACAATTATATAGTTATTCCAGGAGGGGAGGAGTGTAAGAATGATACAAAATATCTATTTCAAATAATAAATGCCATTGATGAAAGTCATCTTTGCAGGCATTCTTATATAGTTGGTATAGGCGGAGGTGCTGTGTTGGATGTAACCGGTTTTGCTGCCGCTATTGCACACAGGGGTATAAGACACATAAGAATTCCGACTACTGTTCTTTCAATGGACGACTCGGGTGTTGGAGTTAAAAACGGGATAAATTTATATTCAAAGAAAAATTACCTTGGAACATTTGTTCCTCCATCTGCAGTTATCATAGATCCGTCTTTTATTTCTACACTTCCTTATAAAGAATTAATTGCCGGCATATCTGAAGCTATCAAAGTGGCACTGGTGAAGGATAAGGAATTCTTTAATTTTATAAAGCTGAACATTAACGGTATTATTAAGCTCAACAGAAAGGTTCTTGATGAAGTGATTTATAAAAGTGCGGTTTTGCATTTAAATCATATTTCTTCAGACGATCCTTTTGAAAAAGGTACTAAAAGACCTCTTGATTTCGGACACTGGGCTGCTCATAAAATCGAACAACTATCCGGATTCAGGATTTCACATGGGAATGCTGTAGCTGCCGGTATAGCTCTCGATTCAACCATTTCACTTCTCCTGGGAAATCTTTCAAAAGAGGAATGGTTAGATATTATTCAGCTATTAGCCTCTCTGAATTATACTTTATACTTCGAAGAAATGGCTGCCGAGGAAGAAAACGGCGGTATTGCGTCTTCGTTAATTTTTGGCCTTGAGGAATTCAGAGAGCATCTTGGAGGTGAACTTACAATCACTATGCTTAATGGTATAGGAAATGGATTTGAAATTCATCGTTTGCCGGAAGATATAATTATAAGGTCTGTAAAAATTCTTTACAATCTCCAATTAAAATATGACAGGGAAAAAAGGATATCATCTTACGTTTTGCACTAATATTTTCAGAGGAGAAGATTGGTCTGATGTATTTAGTAATTTGAAGAATAATATTCCTTCAATTCGGAACAAGATATGCAAGGATAAACCATTCGGACTTGGCTTGTGGATATCCAATAAAGCTTCTGTAGAATTAGCCAGGCCTGATGTCATGATGGATTTTAAGTCATGGCTGGAGGATAATAACTGTTATGTTTTTACTCTGAATGGATTTCCATATGGAGATTTTCACCAGGATATTATAAAAGATCAGGTATATGCCCATGATTGGTTTTCTGAAGAAAGATATAAATACACCATAAGACTTTGTAATATACTGAAAGAACTTTTACCGGAAGGAATGGAAGGAAGTATTTCTACATTACCTATATCTTATAAACCATGGCTTCAGAATCATGAAGATGTAGATGCTCAGATGAGAAAAGCTTGTTTTTTCTTTTCGCTTCTTGCTGAAAAGCTCATGCAGATAAAATTTCAAACCGGTAAGTTGATTTATATTACAATTGAACCTGAGCCGGATGGTCTGATTGAGAACTCTGATGAAGTGATTCATTTTTTTAATGAATGGCTTATTCCATTTTCCAGAAAACATCTCTCGGAATTACTTCATATTTCAGAAGTTGAGGCTGAAGCACATATAAGAAATCATATAAGAGTTTGTTATGATATTTGCCATTTCTCAATTGTGTTTGAAAAACCGTCTAAGGTTATAGATAAGTTTGAGAAACATAAAATTAAAATCGGAAAAATTCAAATCAGTTCTGCATTGAAGGTGGTATGGCCTGAAAAGGAAAATGACCTGTGCGACTGTGTCCTTTCTCTTAATTCAATAAATGATCCGAAATACCTTCATCAGGTGTATACACGAAACAAGGACAAAAAGCTGATAAAGTATTCTGATCTATCTGAATTGCTACAAAATGTTCCTTCAGATATTAAAGAAGCAAGAATTCATTACCATGTTCCTTTGTTTTGTTCTTCCTATGGTATGATGCAGTCCACTTCAGAAGACATTTTGGAGGTAATCGAAATCCTGAAATACAGACATATTACAGACCATCTTGAGGTCGAAACTTATACCTGGGAAATTTTGCCTGATGACCTGAAAGTTTCATTGTGTGATTCTATTTCAAGGGAACTTACATGGGTCCTGGATAACTTTCAAATTAATTATGACAGCTTATGGATAAAACAGTAGTAATAAATGTAGTAGGACTGACGTACTCGCTTATAGGGGAGCATACGCCATTTTTATCTTCATGGATAAAAAATAGAAATCTTCATTTTATTAAACCGGCGTTTCCCGCTGTTACCTGTACTGCACAGGCTAATTACCTTACAGGAAAAAAACCTTCTTCACATGGTATTGTCGGCAATGGATGGTACTTTAAGGATGAATGTGAAGTGAAATTCTGGAAGCAATCCAATAAGCTGGTTCAGCAACCTAAAATCTGGGATGTAGCCAAATGCCTTAATCCTGAATTTACCTGTGCCAACCTTTTTTGGTGGTACAACATGTACTCAGGAGTGGATTATTCTGTAACCCCTCGTCCTCAGTATTTGTCTAATGGCATCAAACTGCCGGATTGTTATACATACCCCGACAACCTTCGTGAGGAATTACAGGCTGAGCTGGGAACATTCCCTTTATTCCAATTTTGGGGACCTGCTACATCCATCAAATCAAGTCAATGGATAGCTGAATCTGCTATGATAGTGGATGAAAAATATGATCCTACACTTTCTCTTATTTATCTTCCTCATCTTGATTATTCTCTGCAGAAATATGGCACTCAGGATACCAGAGTATTCAATGATCTTAGAGAAATTGACAAAGTTTGTGAAGGTCTTGTAAATTACTTCAATAGCAGAGCTGATAAAATTGTGATTTTGTCTGAATATGGAATAACAGATGTAAATAATCCTATACATATTAACAGAATTTTAAGAGAATATGGATTCCTAAGAGTAAGGAGGGAATCGCATGGTGAAATTCTGGATGCAGGTGCATCGGAGGCATTTGCTGTGGCAGACCACCAGATTGCACATATTTATGTGAATAATCCTGCAAGGTATAAAGAAGTGGCAGAATTATTAAGGCATATTCCCGGTGTTGCAAAGGTGCTGGATGATGAAACGAAAAATGATTTAAGAATCAATCATGAAAGAGCCGGTGACTTTATCATTATGGCTGATAAAAAATCATGGTTTACTTATTATTACTGGATGGATGACAATATGGCTCCTGACTTTGCCAGAACGGTAGATATTCACAAAAAGCCGGGGTATGACCCGGTAGAGATGTTTATTGATCCTGCAATCCGCTACCCTAAACTTAAAATAGGAGAAAAGCTTCTTAAGAAAAAACTAGGGTTCAGAACCATGATGGATATTATTCCTCTTGATGCAAGCCTGATCAAAGGTTCTCATGGGAGATTTACACTAGACAAATCTGAAATGCCTGTGTTTATTTCTACCGAGAAAACCTTTATGCCTCCTGTTATCGATTCTACAGAGGTATTTAATGTACTCCTAAATCAACTATTTCCTTCGTATTCTTACTCAAGTACAGTTACACTTCCTTCAATGACATAAGGACCGGCGTGTTCTGAATATTCACCTTCGTAATACACTACATAAGGGTAAACTCCTATAGGCATTTTTTCTCCTCTGTAATATCCGTCCCACACCAGTTGCGGACTTTCAGTATAGAATATTATTTCACCCCATCTGTTGAAGATACTCATTCTGAAATTTTTGAAGTATGCTCCATAGACGTCCACCTGGTTCATGCCTGACTGCCCCCCGACAATAATTGCATTTGGTAAGAAAACTCTTGGTTTACAAACCTCCAATGCTCTAACACTATCAAGGACCGAGCAATTATGCTGGTTGAAGATTCTTACATAATAGGTTCCAGGTACAGATACTTCAATCTTTTGCGTAGTCTCTCCGGTTTGCCATAAATAACTGTTAGCATTTCCTGCATCAAGAATTCCGGTTTCACCCTCCGGACAGAATTTAACCAATGGTCTTACACTGCTTACCGGAAGCGGATTGAAATTAATTACCGCTGTATCCGAGTTGGTACATTCTCCAACAGTATAATTCACTATGTAGGTTCCTGCAAGCGTTGCCTCGTAGGTGTTTTGTGAATGGTTAAGGTTATTGTTGTTGTGGAACCATTCAAATGTAGATGTAATGGTTGAAGGTATGTTTTCCGGTCTGGCATCCAATGTAATAGTTTCACCGTGGCAGCCGGTTGTGTTGGTGATGTTTAATAATGGGATTGGTAAAGCTGTAATTTCTACAGTGTCATTACCCGCACATCCGTATTGGTCAAAAACTCTTATGATCAAACTTCTGTTGGTGTTAGTAGTATATGTCACCTGTTTAGTATTACCAATGTTTTGATTACCGTCATACCAGTGATAACTAACTTCCTGTTCAGACTCCGCATTTAAAGTGGTTTCTGCATTAATACAAATTATTTTGTCTGTGCCTACTACGGTCGGAGGTGTTGTTATCAATGTAGTATCACTGTTATTACATTTTCCTAAATTATAATTAATAACATATATGCCTGAAGAAATGACGTTTATTGTAGCTTCTGCGACACCTGCTATTGTGGTGTCGTTTTTCATCCACTGTAAATTTCCTGCAAAAACTGAAGGTTGAGGAGCAGCATCAATCACTAGTCCTTCTGCAAAGCAGTAATGAGATGGAAGATTCAGGACAGGAGGATCTGTAACATAGATGGTGACGGTATCATTTACTGAACAACCCTTGTAGTCAGTTGCTGTTAATATGAAAGTAGAATCTCCTGAAACTGTTACTTCAATTATCCCCTGAGAAGAAACTATAGTGCCGTTCAATGTCGACCATAAATAGTTAACATTATTTTGATTGTTTCCTGAAACAAGTGTTGTCGTAGTACCCCTGCATATAATTTCATCTTCTCCTGCAACCGGTATAGGAAGAGGCTCAAGTATAAGATTTACCTGTGTAGCTACAGCATTACAATTTCCGTTTCCGTCACTTGTAAATGTGATAACTGCCCGTCTTCCCTCAAGGTCACTTTCTGACGGATAATAGGTAGCTGTTAAACTATATGGGTTCGGACTGAATGTTCCTGTTCCTGAAGATGACCAGATACCACCGGTGGCTACAGTTACTGTACCGTTAAGCGGTATCGGAGATAAACCTGTGCAATAATCAGTATTTACGATTTCTACGGTAGGAGCAGGAGTGATGGTAATTTCTACATCATCTGCATAAGTTCTGCATCTTCCGTTTCCGGTAGTTGTTAATGTAAGGATAACTGTTCCATTGGTTTTGTCATTGTCGGACGGAATATATGAAGCCTGCAGAGCAGAAGCATCCGGACTGAATGTACCGCTACCATTGCTGGTCCATACTGCTCCGGTGGAAATGGAAATTCTTCCATCCAGATTTACGGAATTCCTGTCGGCGCAAATGGTTTGGTCAAAACCTGCATCTGCTGTCGGAGCAGGAGTAATGGTTAGCACCATAAAATCAGTAACCGCGTTACAATTTCCATTCCCTGTGGTTGTCAGATGCAGATTAACCACTCCTGATTCTATATCATTTTCTGATGGTCTGTAGGTTGCAGTAAGACTGGCTGCTGCAGGTTGGAAGATTCCGCTTCCGGAAGTGGTCCATATAGCACCGCTGGAAACGGTTCTTGAGCCACTTAACACAACTTCACCGGCATCGGCACAAATTATCTGGTCAGATCCTGCATCTACTGTCGGAGCAGGAGTGATGGTAATTTCCATCTGGTCTGTTACCGTAACACAACCTCCTGCAATTGATGTTAAAGTAAGAAGTACTTGTCCTGAATTTCTATCTGTGTTTGAAGGAATATAGGAGGCATTTAGTGTCAAAGGACTAGGTGAAAATGTCCCGCTACCTGAAGATGACCATGCTCCCCCACCTGCAATGGTGATTTGTCCTGTCAGATTCACTCTGTTTCTGTCAGCACATATTTCCTGATCGGGGCCGGCATTGGCTGTAGGTAATGGATTAATGTTTAGTGTCATTTGATCAGACACCGCATTACATGTTCCGTTTCCGGTTGTAGTTAATGTAAGTGTTAACGGAATTCCGGAAGTTTTATCATTATCTGAAGGTACATAAGAAGCATTCAATGCATTTGCATTCGGAGAAAATGTACCACTACCACTCGTAGCCCAGGTACCACCTGTGGCTACAGTAACATTTCCGTTCAATGAAACTTCATTCATGTCTGCGCATACTGTCTGGTCAGTACCTGCATTCACAGTTGGTGCCGGTGTAATATTAATTCTTACATTGGAAGTCACCTGCGGACAATTATTATTACCTGAAGCGGTAAGTGTTAAAATAACCAGTCTGTCATTTTTATCACCTAAAGACGGAATATAGCTTGCATTTGGTGCCAACACATCGGAAAATGTTCCTGTACCTGAACTGCTCCAGGTAGATCCGCTGCTGTTTGAAATAACACCTGATAAATTAACTCCATCGGCATCTGCACAAATTGTTTGATCAGGGCCGGCATTGGAGGTCGGCATTGGAGTAAATGATAAGGTCATGTTATCCGATACCGGCTGACAAGTACCATTACCAGTAGAAGTGATGGTTAATGTTACAGGCATTGCAGATGCTCGATCTGTTGCTGAAGGTATATATGAGGCGTTTAAGTTAAATGCATTGGGTGAGAAAGTACCGCTACCTGTACTGCTCCATGCTCCTCCTGTAGCTACCGAAACGGATGCATTTAATGCTATAGAGTTTTGATTGGTACATACATTCAGGTCGTCTCCTGCATTTATGGCTGGAGCTGGTGTAATGGTTAATTGCATGGTGTCGGACACAGGATTACATGAACCGACACCCGTAGTTGTCAGGTAGAGTTTTACATCAGCGGCACTTATATCATCAGGAGATGGACGATAAGTAACGGTAAGCAGGTTTGGATCGGTAATAAAACTTCCTGATCCTGTAGTATTCCACACACCTCCGGTAGCTCCGGTAACCGTTCCGGAAATTACAGCATCAGCATCAGCACATATTGTCCTGTCTGGGCCCGCATTGGCTCTTGGTGCCGGTGTAATATTTAAAGTTACTGTCTGACTTACCGGCTGGCAAGTTCCGTTTCCTGTAGAGGTGATGGTTAAATTTACCTGTCCGTTTGACCTGTCAGTGGCTGATGGTATATAGGTAACATTCAGCTGATTTACTGACGGACCAAACATACCGTTACCTGAAGTTGACCATACGGCCCCTGTAGCCACTGTAACCGCTCCTGAAAGTGCTATGGAAGATCTGTCTGTACATATGGTGCCAGGCCCGGCACTTATGGTAGGAGCAGGTGTAAAGGTTATTGTCATTGAATCTGTTCTCTCCGCACAAACGGAGTTTCCGGTTGTGGCAAATGCAAATTTTACTTCACCGAGGTCTTTGTCTTCATTAGTAAAAGTATATACTGGGTTGTTTAATGCAGGATTATTAAATGATCCTGATCCTGTTGAAGTCCAGATTCCTGATACGCTGTTGTGTATTATACCATCCAGAGTAATGGTAGATGCATCCATACATGCAGTACGGTCAGTACCGGCATTTACTATTTGAATCGGTACAATAGTTAAAGTAAAACTATCGGATGCAGGGTTGCAGCCATTATTATCAGTTGTTGTTAAGGTGAGTACCACTGATCTTGATGTTGTATCAGTATCAGTAACATTATATATGTTTTCCAATAAGGAATGTGCCATTGTAAAATTACCGGTTCCATTGGTTGACCATACTGCTCCTCCGGCATTTTGGAATGTCCCATTAATATTCACCTCTCTGTTGCTTGCGCATATTTGCATATCAGAACCGGCATCCACCGATGGAGGAGGTGTGATAAGTAAGGTTACTGTTTCTGAAACCGGTAAACAGTTTCCGTTGTCATCAGATGTTACAGTAAACACCACAGATCCTGCATCTCTGTCATCATTAGATGGTGTATATTGGGTAGTAAGAGAGTTAGGGTTAGAAAATATTCCGCTTCCATTTCCGGACCAGATTACATTAGTTGCTATGGTTACCGATGCTGATAGATTAACAGTAGGATTATCATTGCATATTACACCCGGACCCGGATTTACGGTTGGAGCTCTTGTTATGGTTACTCTCATTGTATCTCTCACCGGACTGCACATTCCATTTCCTGTGGATGTAAGGATAATATTTACGAAACCTGTTGCAGTATCCGCTGCTGATGGTATATAACTGGTTTGAAGATCAGTCGGATTTCCAAATGTACCTGTTCCTGATGATGACCAGATGCCTCCCGTTGCTGTTAGTACAGAACCAGACAAAGAAACAGTGCTGTTGTTTGCACAAACAGTTTGGTCAGCACCTGCATTTACAGATGCGCCTGTTATAAAGTTGATAACAGTGGTGTCAGATACCGGCATACAATCTCCGGTTCCGGTGGTTGTAAGAATCAAGGTAACCCTACCTGCATCCAGATCATCCTGGGAGGGATTGTATGTTGCATGCAAGGTATTAGCATTTGGGGAAAATGTACCCGTACCTAAAGTTTCCCACGATCCGCCACTTGCGGCAGTTACTCTTCCTCTCAATTCAACAGGTGGTGTATCAGTACAAACTGTGTCAAGACCTGCATCAGCAGTTGGACGTGGTGTGATTGTAACAATCATTTGATCACTCACAGGTTGGCAAATTCCATTACCTGTAGTTACTATATTTATTGTAACATTACCGGAACTGATATCATTTGCACTGAAATAGTAAATGGCATTCGATGAGTTACTTCCCGGACTGAAGTTTCCTGAACCTGATGCTGACCACAATATTCCTGAAGCTACGGTAAAGTTTGCTGACAGACCCACCCCTGCAACGTCACCGCATACTGTCAGATCATCTCCTGCAGAAACTGTAGGTGCAGGTGTTATGGTGATTATCATTTCATCAAAAACAGGATTACATAATCCGTTTCCGGTGCTGGTTAATCTCAAAGTAACTGAACCATTGGTTCTGTCATCAGCAGAAGGAGCATAACTAGCATTTAAAGAGTTATTATTTGGTGAAAACGATCCTGTGCCGTTTGATGACCATGTTCCTCCGGTTGCATTTTGAATTGTGCCACTGATTGTGATATGAGCAACGTCAGCACATACAGTAACATCGGTACCTGCGTTGACAATTGGTGCAGGAGTAATAAATAACTGCATCTGGTCAGAATATGATCTGCATTCTCCGTTGCCTGTTGTTGTTAATGTCAAAGTGATATTTCCGTTTTGTTTATCAACAGCTGAAGGAACATAAGTCGCATTTAAAGTCTGATTGTTGGGAACAAATGCACCACCACCGGAAGACGTCCATATTCCACCTGTTGCAACCGTAACCGTACCGTTAAGATTTATGCCTGAAGCATCTGCACATATCACCTGATCATCTCCTGCAGTTACTGTCGGTGTGGGAGTGATGGTTAGAGCAATGGAGTCTCTTACAGCGCTGCAGGTTCCGTTTTCTCTTGTAATAACATAGATATATACAAATCCTGCGGCAATATCACCTGCTGAGGGCGTATAGTTTACACTTGGGTTACTAAGGGATGGACTGAAGGTTCCGCTACCTGTACTGCTCCAGGTTACTCCATTAGCGACAGAAAATTGTGCGTTTAACTGAATTCCTGATCCATCAGCACACATTGTTCCTGATCCTGCATCAACAGTTGGGGCCGGAGTAATAATCAGAGACATCTGATCAGTAACAGCATTACATAATCCGTTTCCGGTCGAAGTAAGTCGCAAGGTAATATTACCGAATACTTTATCAGCCTGTGAAGGAATATAAGTTGCATTTATGGTATTTGCATCCGGCACAAATGTTCCTGTTCCGCTGGTGCTCCATGTTCCTCCTATAGCATTAGTTATTTGACCATTGAGTGTAATTGAGTTAACATCTGCACAGACTGTTTGATCCGGACCAGCATCCACAAGTATTGCAGGATTGATGGTTAATAACATATCATCTATTGCAGGCAAACACGATGGATTGTTGGTAGATAAATTAATTACAACACTTCCGGCTGAAATTTGGCCAGCAGTAGGAGTGAAGGTTGTGTTTGTACTGGTAGCATTAGGTGAAAACACTCCATTGCCTGATGAGGTAGACCATGTCAATGAATTTGCATTAGTTGTAATCGCCTGAAGGCCAACCTGAGGATTGTCTGCACACACAGTTCTGTCAGGTCCTGCATTTGCTGTAGGTCCTTGTGGGATTGTTATGATTACCTGGTCACTTATAGGAGCACAGAACGGATTGGTAAATGTTGTTAAAGTCAAAGTAATATTGCCATTAGCGATCTCGGTAGTTGTGGGATTGTAACTGGCATTCATGGTATGCGGATTAGGATAAAACGTACCTTGTCCGCCGGACCAATACCCTGAATTACCTGAACCTTCTAGTTGTATCGGAAAACTATTGGTACAAACTGTTTTGTCAGGACCTGCATTAATGGTAGGTACTGGAGCGATAATGATAATTGTAACATCATCTGATACCGGATTACATAATCCGTTTCCAGTACTGGTTAATGTCATGATGACCGAACCCGCAGAGGTATCAGCAGAAGAGGGAAAATATGTTGCATCCAGGTTTGAAGCATTTGGTGAAAATGTACCTGAACCGGATGATGTCCATATTCCTCCTGAAGCTACAGTAACTGTTCCGTTAAGACTTATACCTGCAGCATTACAAACAGTCTGGTCGTTTCCTGCGTCTACCGTAGGTGCAGGTGTGATGGTAATTATCACATTTGAAGTTACGGGGTTACAAGTTCCGTTTCCGGTTGATGTTAATCTTAATGTAACTGTACCACCGTTCTTGTCACTTTCTGAAGGTATATAAGATGCATTCAAAGTATTGGCATTCGGACTGAAGGTTCCTGTTCCAAAGCTTGTCCAAGTTCCCCCTGTAGCTACTGTCACACTTCCATTTAATCCTACTGATGTCGCATCAGCACAAATGGTTTGGGCTGAACCGGCATTTACAGTAGGCTGTGGTGTAATATTCAATCTGATGATATGCGATACTGCCTGACATGTTCCATTGCCTGTACTTGTCAAGGTAAGATTTACACCACCAGAAATTTTATCAGTATTCGAAGGGATATAACTTGCATTTAAACTGTTGGCATTAGGAGTAAATGCTCCTGATCCTGACGTTGTCCAGACACCGCCGGTTGCTATCGTAACCGTTCCGTTTATTGCAGCTGAATTTCTGTCTGCACATATGGTTTGATTATTACCGGCATTTACAGTTGGAGCAGGAGTGATGGTGATATTTACATCATCAGATATTGGATTACAATTTCCAGTACCTGCAGTAGTAGCTGTTAAAATTACTGACCCGTTTGTTCTGTCCTGCAAAGAAGGGGTATAGCTAACTGTTAAAGAATTATTACCCGGTGCGAATGTACCGGTACCGGAACTTGTCCAGATTACTCCGGAAGCAATGGTTACAATGGCTGAAAGATTCACACTTGACGCATCAGCACATATTGTTCGGTCAGGTCCCGCATTGATAGTCGGAGCCGGAGTAATTGTCAGCACCAGTTCGTCATACACAGGAGGACTGCAACTTCCCTGTCCGGTAGCGGTAAGTCTTAAAGTTACACTTCCTGCTGCTTTATCTGCTTCACTTAAATTGTAATTAGCATTTAAAGTATTAGCATCCGGCGAAAAAGTACCGGATCCGTTAGTTGTCCAGGTGCCACCTTGTGCCTGAGTAACAATACCATTAAGAGCAAAAGTATTCCTGTCTGCACATATTGTTTGGCTGCTTCCTGCCTGTACAAATGGTCCCTGAGTTATTACAATAGTTACCTGGTCACTTATTGAGTTACAAGCGCCTACCTGATGCGTGGTAAAAGTTAATGTTACAGCGCCTGATTCTATTTCTTGTTGAGTTGGAGTGTAAACTGCATTGAATGCTGTAGCAGAAGGGGAAAAGGTCCCTGCTCCTCCTGACCATGAGCCAGGAGAGCCGGAGGCTGCTAATCTAACAGGAAGATTATTGGTGCAGACATCCTGATCCGGTCCTGCATTTACTGTAGGAGCGGCAGTAAAACTTATTCTCAAATTATCTGTAACTGGTAAGCAATTTCCATGTCCTGTTGATGTAATAGTAAAGTTTAACACACCTGCTGTTCTGTCTGCAGCAGTAATGTTATATGTGCTTATAAGATTATTTGATGGCGTAAATGTTCCGGTTCCGCTGGTTGACCATGTTCCACCTGTAGCAACTGTAGCTGTTGCCTGAAGTGAAATAGTAGATTCACTTCCGCAAATTACCTGATCTGCACCTGCGTTGATTGTTGGAGCAGGCGTGATATTAATTCTTACACTATTAGAAACCGGATTACAGTTTCCATTTCCTGTAGAAGTTAATGTCAGGTTAACAAATCCATTGTTTATCTCCGTAGGAGTTGGATTATATGTTACTGTTAATGCAGTATTTGCAGGTGACCATGTTCCTGATCCTCCCGTCCATATTCCCCCGCCGGCCACCGTAACTGACCCCTGTAATCTTACTTGGGGATTGTTGGCGCAAACGCTTTGTTCCGGTCCGGGATTAACAACCGGTGCAGGAGTAAAATTAATTACCATCTGATCAGATACAGGATTGCAGTTTCCATTTCCTGTAGTAGTCAGGGTCAAATTAACTGAACCATTTTGTATTTCAGTAGCAGATGGGATGTAAGTAACATTAAGGCTGTTTGCATTAGGAGAAAATGTCCCCGATCCTCCTGACCAAGTTCCTCCTGTAGCCACAGATAAGGAACCGTTAAGAATGGTGGTGGAATTATTGGAACAAATTGTCTGATCTACTCCTGCAAATACTGTTGGAGCAGGTGTAAAGTTGATCACCATCTGATCAGCTACAGGATTACAGTTTCCGTTTCCGGTTGAAGTAAGCGTTAAAGTTACATTTCCTGCACTTAAATCTCCAGCAGAAGGTATGTATGTTGCGTTTAGTGTTGTATTGTTAGGACTAAAAGTACCTGTTCCTCCTGACCATATTCCTCCGGTAGCAATGGTTATATTTCCATTAAGATTTACACTTGCGTTGTTCTGGCAGACTGTTCTGTCTGCACCTGCATCTACCACAGGAGCAGGACTGATGTTGATAGTAAGATTATTAGACACAGGTAAACATCCCGGATAATTGGCTGTCAATGTTAAAGTAACTACCCCTGCTGCAATATCATTTGGTGAAGCTGTATATGTAGCATTTAACGTATTGGCATTTGGAGAAAATGATCCCGTACCTCCTGACCAGGTACCTGTAACTGCGTTCTGAATAATTCCATTTAAAACTGTTGTCGGATTGTTTGCACATATGGTTCTTGGTGGTCCTGCAATCGCTCGGGGTGCGGCAGTTATAACAATAAACACTGTATCAGAATTTGCTGGACACAATCCATTTCCTGTTGAAGTCAGAGTAAGCATTGAAAACCCTGAACTGATTTCCGACTGAGATGGGAAATATCTTGTGTTAAGGTTATTCGATGATGGTGAAAAAGTCCCACCCATACCCATCCATGTACCTCCTGTAGCATTGGTAACGGTTGCACTTAAATCAACGGCAGAATTATTTTCACAAACAAACTGGTCAGGCCCTGCATCTACCACCGGTCCTTGTAAAATAGTAAGCACCATCTGATCTGAAACGGGATTGCAATTTCCGTTACCTGTAGAAGTAAGTGTTAAGGTAACTGTACCAGAATTAATTTCTGTTTCCGAAGGTGTATAATTGGTACTTAAGGAATTTGCACCCGGGTTAAACGTGCCATTTCCTCCGGACCATAGTCCGCCAGAAGCAACAGTAACTGTTCCGTTCAGATTGATAGATAAATTATTTGTACATACTGTAAGATCAGAACCTGCATTTACAGTAGGGGCAGGAGTAATTGAAATCTGCACCTGATCAGTTACAGGAAGACATTGCCCGTTTCCGGTAGAAGTTAATGTTAAAGTAACTACACCATTTATAATTTCAGAAGTTGAAGGTGTATAGCTGCTGGTTAAAGAATTTGGATTCGAGAATGTTCCAGTTCCTCCGGACCATTGACCTCCTGTGGCAATTGTTACTGTTCCCGACAAGTTAATGACAGAATTATTTGCACATACTATGATGTCTGATCCTGCATCTACTGTCGGCGCGGGTGTTATGGAAATCGTCATGTTCGCACTCACCGGATTACAAAATCCGTTTCCGGTTGAAGTTAAAGTTAACGTAACTGTACCATTAGTTATTTCTTCTGCCGAAGGCTGATATACCGCATTTAATGTATTTGGGTTTGGATAAAATGTTCCAGATCCACCGGACCATGTTCCCCCTGTAGCATTATTTACACTACCATTCAACTGAATTGAAGCATTGTTACCACATACGGTTACATTTGGGCCTGCATTTACAATAGGTGCAGGAAGGATTGTTTGAAATGTTGTATCTCTGGAAGCCGGACAGGAACCATTGCCGGTTGTGACAAGAATATGTCTAACTGATCCAGCTGAAATTTCAGCAGCTGTAGGAGTATATGTCGCAACTAACGAGGTGTTGGAAGGGGAATATGTCCCATTTCCACCCGACCAACTTCCTCCAGTCGCCATGGTTACAGAACCATTCAATACCACTGACGGATTGTTTGCACAGCTTGTAACATCCGGCCCTGCATTTGCGATAATAGGAGATGGGTGTGCTGTTACGGTAGTTGTTGCGTAAACCGGCGGACAATTCGTTTGGTCCGTAATCCTGACAGTATATGTTCCTACACCTGTATTTATTGTTTGAGTAGTTTCACCGGTGCTCCACAAATAATTATATGGTGGAAGTCCTCCTGTACCATGTGCTGTTATAGCAGCAGTTACTCCTCCATAACAGATAGTAGGATCTTCAGGAAGGATTGTGGCCGTCTTATCAGTTACAAAATATACTCTTGCAATATTAGCCACCCTTTGGTTATTACATCCTCCAAGAGGCACCCCACTTACTTCATAATCTACATAAGGCGGATAACCTGCCTGAGCCGTCACAACTACGGTAGAGCATGCAGTGGTGCAACTGAGATAACTGTTATAAACAGGGTTGTTGCCAACAGATCTCCAGATGATAGTTGATAATTGATAACCGGTTGCTGTTAATGAACCAATGCAACCATCACTAACATAAATAGGAGGAGATACACTTGGCTTAGGAATAGATGTAATGGTGTATGTGTTCTGATTGTTTCCCGGCTTACAAAATGTAAGTCTGTGTGGCCCCGGTCCGTCAAGACAAATATTTTCACCAACCATGTGGTAAGGACCGCAATTAATTTGGTACCCTAACGATCCCGGGGGTATAGCTCCTGATGCAATATCAAATCTAATTCCTGCCGCTCCAGTGTCAAGAGTGAAAAAGAATTCGATACATCTTATAGGAGGTCTTTCATTTGGGTCAAGACCACAACATAAACCACTCCTTGAAACCGACGGGCTTGTGTATACTCCGTTAGGATTGCCTGCAAGGCTGAATGTAAAGGATGGCGTAGAAGCATCGCAGGCCTGAGAAAATGCAAAGTCAACATTTAAAATCAGGACCAGTATTATTATCAATAAGCTGGACCTGTATTCCAGCGAACTCTTCATGGTTTAGGTGTTTGGTGTTATGCTTAGATACGTTGATTAATTTGTGCGGTTAGTCGATAGTTACTTTAATTTCATATGAAATACTGTTGTCTTCTGATAATTAAGTAAATAAAAAAATAAGTATTTTTTTTAGGGGGAAACAGGAGATTAAGTGTACTAATGCTATTTTTCAGGAATGAGGTAAAAATTGGTTTCGGTTTCGATAAATCCTTTTTTCTTTGTATTATCCTGTGTAATGTAAATTGGATGGTAACCTTCACAACTGATGAGGATGTCGGATTTCTTTCCTGTAGGTAGAATCATAATATATTTTCCGCTGGTTTGATTGGAGTGAAATATACCTGTTATTTCTCCGGTGATAGGATCTGTTACTTTTATGTTGGCAGCAGGAGTTTTATTATTAATGGTGTCTTTAATTTCTCCTTTTAGTAGGATCAGGTCAACTTCAATACCCGGAAATTCTGCAGTATAAATGTCTTTGTTCCCAAATCCTTCAAGTCTAATCGAAGAAAAAAAACATTTTTTTCCGTCTGCACTCCAAGAAAAATATATATCATCATGAGCACTGTTGACAGGGAAACCAAGGTTTTCCGGTCTTGACCATTCCTGTTTTTCTTCATTAAAGTGTGAGACAAAAATGTCAAAGCCACCCATACTTTTGTGTCCGTTTGAACTAAAGTATAAAGTTTTACCATCCGGATGCAGGAACGGAGACTCCTCATCATAAGCAGTGTTTATTTTCGGCCCCATATTTATAGGTTCCGCCCAAATTCCTTTATTGATTTGTTTTGAGTAATAAATGTCAGTACCTCCATATCCGCCTTCTCTGTTACTGGTGAAAAACAATATTCTGCCATCATGGGAAAAGCAAGCGCTCGATTCCCAGTATTTACTGTTTATAGTTTCAGGAAATTTTTGCGGATTACTCCAGCTCTCACCATTGTTTTCCGTGTACCATAAATCTCCTCCTGAACTTTTATTTATAAGACTCTCTTTGGTGAAACGGTATATGACGAGAATATTTCCTTCAGGAGATAAACTTATCCCTGCATCATGTCCGGCAGTATTGATGCTGTCTCCCATATTTTTTGGGGAAGACCATTCATCATTTATTTTCTCACTAAAATAAATTTCTTCATTGTATCCGTCCTCATCGTCAGTTTCTTTGTTTACGTCTCTGTTGTTTTCTCTGCTTGAGGTAAAAATTAACAGATTATGATCTGCGGAGATAATTGGTGCGTAGTCATCATACTTTGTGTTAATTATTTCACCAAGATTGGAAATTTTAATTTCCTGCTCCTTTTGCATAAACTCTTTGCCATTGGCACACATACCTATTTCTCTCACCAGTTCAGCTATTTGCTGCAAATGTTTTTTCTTCCTTCTGTTATTCTTAATAAGATATTCATAATATTTTTCATATAGCTTTTCAGCCTCATCAAACTTGTGTAGTAAATGATTACACTTTGCGGCATTATAATATAATGTGGCAGGATATTTTTCTTCCTCTTTTAAACATGTATTGAAATATGGCAATGCCGTTTGTATTTGATTGGTCGCCAGATAGCATATGCCTAATCTGTATATAAATTTTGGCCTTGATGGATAAATTGAATCCAGTTTAAGGTAAAGGGGAAGAACCTTTTGAAATCTTTGTTGGCTGAAGTATAGATCGGCCTCTGATTCCAGTTTCTTCATATCCATATCCTGGGCAGATGTAAAGTTTGCCAGGCATACAAATAGGGCTATATACACTAATCTTAGGTGTATCAAGGTTTAGGAGTTTTTTATTGTTTTACGAAAAAATCTTTTTGTAGTTAATCTTTGTACCTTTTATTTTTTTCTGCGTATAACCGGAATAAAACGACTATTAATGCAAATTAGGGGATTAACATTATTTTGTCTTCTTGTTTTCGCAAATTTGACATTTGCTCAGGATATTCAGTTTTCGCAGTATTATAACGTTCCCCTTTATCTTAACCCGGCCTTTGCGGGTAGCGCCCATAACCATAGAGCTGTTTTACATCAAAGATTGCAATGGCCAAAACTTGATGCGAAATACACCACATCCTTATTTTCATTTGATACTTATATTGAAAAATATAATAGCTCAGTAGGAATCATAGCTTACCAGGATTATCAGGGGAATAATACTATTAAGTCTTCTGAAATAGGTTTGATGTATTCTTATGAATTAAACCTTACTGGTAATATTACTGTAAGACCGGGTATGCAATTATCATATGTTACAAGGAACACCGATTATTCATCGTTGATGTTTTCTTATCAGTTTGATAATAATGGCTTGCATACTACCAATAATGGTTTAGGTGGAAACCGGATTCATTATGCCGATGTTTCTGCCGGTACTGTTGTATATTCGGATAATTTATTTTTATCTTTTTCCGGACACCATCTCAATATGCCTAATCAGGCATTTATTCAGGATGTGAGCCGACTTCCGATTAAATACTCTGTGTTTGGTGGTTACAGGATAAAAATTACCTCAGATAACGGCTATCATGATAATGACCACACATTAATACTAACACCTACTTTCCATTACAAAACTCAAGGTAAATCAGACCAGCTTGATCTTGGTTTATATGCTATGTATGATCATTTACTAATAGGATTTTGGTACAGAGGTTTGCATGGAATAAAGCAATATGAAAGAAAGCTTCAAAACAACGAAGCGATTATCGGAATGATCGGCTACCAATACAACAACCTTGCATTTGCTTATAGCTATGATTATACTGTTTCCAGACTTGCCATTGCAAGGACCGGAGGGGCGCATGAAATAAATCTTACCTGGCTTTATAAGAAAAAGTATAAAAAGAACAAAATGAGAAGAAGATTACCTTGTCCTAACTTTTATAAAGTTTAAAAACTTAAAACTCAAAATTCGAAACTTTAAACTTTAAACTTTGAACTTTAAACTCTAAACTCCAAATCCCATTAACTTTTTCCTCCTTTCACTAGTTCTTTAAATAAGAGAAAAGTGAAGAAGGATATGAAGATCGGTATAGGAATATTTCTTTTGTTAGGAATTATAATATGTTCATGTGGTTCACCTCATATGCGTGGGAGCCAGCAATTAACCACAGCAAGGCCGGGCCAAAAAGTATATACTGCTGATAATCAAAATTCATTTCATACAGGGCCTAGTTACTTTGATGAGGATTTCCCTTATCAGACAAGAGGAAGTCAGGAAGATGCTTTGGTAATGAATTCTTATGGAAGTTATCAGGTTTATTCGGAGCAATTATACAACAGGTATAATGAATATATACTTTATCCTGAGTCAGATCCATTAGTATACAGGCCATATCCTGACACAAGAATTCACAGGGAAGACAGCATCAATTTTGCCGTACATTATCCGGTTAGAAATGCTGAGTATTACCAGCCTGAACATAATTACTATAAAAATAATGAGGTGTCTCCGGACATGGCCAATGCTTTAAGAAGACAGAGAATGTCTGCTACTGACAGGAGCTGTTGTCCTTCAGATGTAGAAAGATTTATGAATGACGAGGGAGAAGTTTCAGGGAGAACGTGTAAGATAATTAAGAATTAAGAATTAAGAATTAAGAATTAAGAATTAAGAATTAAGAATTAAGAATTAAGAATTAAGAATTAAGAATTAAGAATTAAGAATTAAGAATTAAGAATTAAGAAACTCTTTTTCAGAAAAAAAATAACTAATTTAAAACCTCATCCTGGAGGTTTTATTTTTTTATATAAGGGATCAAGTATCACTAAGTTTTAAACTTTAACAACTTTAAACTTCAAGCCCACAAACTTTTTCACCCTAACACTTGTTATAAATACGAAGGGCAGAAGATGATTGGTCAGTGTAGAATGGAAGCCTTTCAAAGTCGAGATGCAAAGATCACGATTATATAAACGGCACAATGAATAATTGTGCCGTTTTTTATTATCTACTTATTCAATTTGGATCTTTAACCCATCATAAGCAAGATGGATTCCTTCGGGTAGTTCGTGTTCCACTTTTTTATGCAATCCCATTTTGTGACTCATGTGGATTAAATACGCTTTATCGGGTTTTAATTGCTTTAGCAAACTAACAGCTTCCTCCAATTTAAAATGTGATATATGCTCGGTTTTTTGAAGTGCATTTAACACAATTACTTTGCTCCCTCTGATTTTTTCAATTTCTTTCTCACTTATAAAATTTGCATCAGTGATATAGGTAAAATCTTTAACTCTGAAACCAAATACGGGAAGCTTAAAATGCATTACTTCAATAGGTAAAAATTCAATATCCTGAATTTGAAATTTTTCATTTTTAATTTCATACAGATCCAGTGTGGGTACTCCCGGATATTTATGATCAGCAAAGATGTAGGAGAATTCTTTTTTGAGCTGTTCTAATACATTATATCTGCCATAAACAGGAATATTCTTTCCTTGTCTGAAATAATATGGCCGGATATCATCCAGACCGGCGGTATGGTCTTTGTGTTCGTGAGTAAAAATCAGGGCATCGAGATGATTAATATTTTCTCTCAAAGCCTGTATACGAAAGTCCGGGCCACTATCTATTACAAAGCTTTTTCCCTGTATTGAAATGTGAATGGAAGTCCGGAGTCTTTTGTCGCGAAAATCAAGTGAAGTACATACTTCGCAATCGCATCCTATTATTGGTATCCCCTGTGAAGTGCCGGTTCCTAAGAAGGTTACTATCAAAGTGTAAGTTCAGTTTGATTGATCTCCAGGTAAAGTTTTTTGTTTTTCTCACTAAGCCTGCTTACATCAAGCTGAACTGATCTTAGAATTTCTATAAGTGCATTGATTTTGCCTTCAACAGTAAAATATTTGTTGACAATGGCAATTTTAGTTTCTTTCAGTAAGCAATAACCGGCATGGAAATTACCTTTTTCATAGCGCAAAACATATTCAGATTCTGCGAATATATCTTCCAGCTTTGCAAGAAATGGATTAGTGTACTTGATTTGCATAGTCTAATTTAAATTTCATATTACCTTTCTCCAAATTCCGATGCCGTGACTTATCAACAATAGAAATATTACAGTCTGTTAGTCCATTTTTTTACTGTATCGACAAGTTTGTCGAAGTCCAGTGGCTTCTGCAGATATTCGTTTATTCCTGCATCTTCGAAATCTTTGTCAGAATAATTTTTGGCATTACCTGTAATAGCAACAATAGGAACACCTGATTTGGTTTTATCAGCAAGGTTTCTGATTTCTTTTGCACAGGTCATACCATCCATCTGAGGCATATTTATATCCATCAGGATGATATCAAATTTTTCTTTATCCAATGCTTTCAGTACATCCTTTCCGTTTTTTACACTACTGATCTGAAAGTTTTGAAATTCAAGTATTTTTTTAGTAAGGTTTTGAATTACAGAGCTGTCCTCTGCAATCAATACTTTTTTTACGTCTGACATAGTTTTTCAAGAATTAAAAATAGACTTATAATGCAGTTGAAATTCAGAAAAAGCCTGGTCCAGCTCCTGAAGATCAACATTAATCTTATTGTAATTATAATCAGTTTTCAGGTTACTTTCCAGATGTTTTGCAAGTTTTTCCACTTTTTCGACACCCAACGTGCCTGCAGTTCCTTTTAAAGTATGCAAATTGCTTAAAATTTCATTAATATCGTGATTTTCAGAACATTTTTTACAAGCATCAATTTGCTCCAAAGCTTCCATCTCAAAATCATGATAAATTTTCAGTAAAGTTTCATTGTTGGCAAAAGCTTTTAGTTTTTCAAGTACATTGAGATTTAAAATTCCTTCCGACGGATTAGTTTTTGCTTTCGACTCCTCAGGATTTTTAATATCTGATTTAATCCATTCTTTTACTTTATTGATTAGATGTTCCGGCTTTATTGGTTTTGAAACATAATCATCCATGCCGCTATTGATAAATTTGTCTTTGTCCTCTTTCATGGAATATGCAGTCATTGCAATAATCGGAGGTCGCTGATCCTTTAAAATCCGACTTATCTCCTGCGAGGCAGTAATACCATCCATTTGCGGCATCTGAATATCCATGAAGATTAAATCATATTTGTTTTGTTTTACTTTTTCAATGGCTGCAATTCCATTTTCTGCTGTATCTGTTTTGCAACCTGCCTTTTTTAATATTTCTGTGGCAACAAACTGATTGATCTGATTATCGTCAACCAACAAAATGTAAGGTTGCATATCTTTAAAGTTTCCAGCAAGAGGGGTGGTGGTAGCACCGGGTGATTTTAAAGCTGCAACTCTTTTACTTTCCTGTGCTTCAAATGTAAACCAGAATGTACTTCCCTGGCCCAGCACTGAGTTTACTCCAATCTGGCCATTCATCATCTTACACAATTCCTTGGATATGGCCAAACCTAATCCGGTACCTGCATAAGCTTTTGTGGAAGATGTATCTAACTGATTAAAAGAAGTGAATAGTTTGTTGATGTTCTCATCACTTATCCCTATACCGGTATCACAAATCTCAACCTTCATTCTGTAGGTTGTTCCTTTTTTGTTATCCAGTAAGATTTTAATTTTTATGCTTCCATGGTCAGTGAATTTTATCGAATTGGAGGTGAGATTCGATAGTATTTGAAGCAATCTGATTTCATCTGCCAGAATATATTTCGGAACATCCTCATGTATTTCATAGCTGAAATCCAGATTCTTTGAAGCAGCTTGTTGATGAAAAAGCGAATATAGTTTTTCTATAGTTGATTCTAATGAAATTGAAGTTAGGCGCAACTGCATTTTGCCCGCTTCAATTTTTGACAAATCCAATATGTCATTCAGGATAGTAAGAAGGGTTTCTGATGATTTCTTTATGGTCTGAACATACTTCTTCTGCTCCTCATCGAGAATGGTCCCTGCAAGAAGATCTATCATACCTATGATACCGTTCATAGGTGTCCTGATCTCATGACTCATGTTGGCTAAAAAGCTTTCTTTAACTTTAAGAGAACGTTCAGCAATTTCTTTTGCTTTTACAAACTCTTCAGATGCCTGCTTTAAATATGTAATGTCTCTCGCTACTCCATCTACCGCAACCGGTTTTCCTTCTTTATTATAAATCAACCTGATATTGGAGATCGATTGAACAATTCTACCGTCTTTTAAAATGAGGTTGTTTTCATAGTTTTGAACTGTTCCTGTTTTTAACAACTGACGGATAAGATTACTTTGTTTTTTGGGACTTACATAAAAGTCTGTAACATGTTTTCCGATGATTTCTTCTTCTTTGAATCCGCTAAGTTCACAACCTGAAGGACTGACCATAGTAATTTTGCCTCTGACATCTGTCCGGTAATAGATGTCCTGAAATGACTCAAAGATATTCCTGAATTTTTCTTCACTTTCCTGTATTGCTAGTTCCCAGTTTTTCTTTTCAGTAATATCATGAGATATACCAGAAACTTCCTCTATACGTCCATCAGGTAAAAAAATAGGATTCAGATATGTTTCTCTCCAAATAACTTCACCGGACTCTTCGCCGCTTTTGGTTTCGAAATGTTGAGGTTTACCTTCAAATGCTTCCATGTACCTTTCATTGACGAAATCATGATACTCTTTGTTTGCCAACATCATGATTGCAGGATTTTCATTTCCTGTAAAAATCTCGGGATGGATGCCGAATTTTTTCTTTATGGCCTCCGCATAATTGTGGTTGAAGCTGGTAAGTCCTCTTTGTCTGTTAACAGACCAGATGAGGTGTGAACTGCTTTCAAAAATAGAATTTAACCTTGCTGTCTGCTCGTGGATCTTATCTTCATTCCTCTTTCTTTCTATTACTAATGCAATCTGCCCCGAAATGAAATCAAGAAGCTCAAGGTGCCTTATTTTAAATTTATTTCTGTCACTATGACTTTTTACTGCAATTACTCCTATGGTCCTGTTTTCAAGTCTGAGAGGCACTCCAATCCATATTTTAGGAATGGCACCATGGGGCTCAACTCTGTGCTCGTCTACTAAGGAAATGATGTCTTCTTCATAAAGAAAGGTAGGCCTCTCGTTGAATAGGGAGTATTCTGTCAGACCTTTCCCTACAGGCCTTTGCATGGTTGTTACCTTATCACCATGGTTTTCATCTATGTAATAAGGAAAGTTGAGATAATTTTTTTCTTTGTCGTATAGTGCAACGTGAAAGTTATTTACAGCAACAAACTTTTTCAGTTCCTGGTGAATGTTGAAAAGCAAAGATTCCAGGTTATTGCTGTTAATGGCAAGGTTGGCAATTTTATAATATAAATTCTGTGCCCGTTCTGCTCTTATTTTTTCAGTAGTATCATGAAAAATGCCTCGAAAAGCTACTGGTGTATCTTTTTCGTATCTCACGTTCACACTACCGATCACATAAATACCTTTACCTGCTTTTGTTTTAAAAACGGTTTCAATTTTGTCTCCGGCTTTTCCTTCAAGAATTTTTTCAAGATGCTTCAATGTGGCATTCTGGTAGTCTTCATGAAGAATATCTTTAAGCTTAAGGTTTTTAATTTCTTTATCCGAATATCCTAATGTGTTTTTCCATGCATTGTTTACAAACAACACATCTCCGTCAAGACTGGAAACCTGTATTAAGTCATTGGCATTTTCAAATAGGTCCTGAAGTAATTGATTGCTTTCACGAAGAGCTTTTATTACCCGCTTTTTCTCCGTAATGTCTTCCCCGAAGAGACTTATTCCTGCAGTCGATCCGTTGCTGTTAAGATGTCTTACAAGGTGAAATTTAACTGTCCGAAGGATGCCGTCCTTGGAAAGAATTTTTCTTTTGATATTATTGATGAAATTTTCTTTCTCACTGAATCTTGCAAAATCGGTGTTTTCCTTGCCTTTATCTTTTACAATAATTTCATTCCAATCTTTACCTATAAGATTAGATTTTTTTTCACCAATAAAATCTTCAAATGCTTTATTGCAATAGTAAATTTTTCCGTTTTGGTCCAGATTCAAGGCGAGAAGGCTCACTTTTTCAAGTGCTTTTTGAAATCTGAATTCAGGATTTGTTTCATCATTGACAGAATATGATCTTTCCAGCTGGGCAATTCTATCCTTTAAGGCCTGAATTTCAGCGAGCAAGTCTTTCTTTTCTTTATTTTCCAAACTGTCCATCAATGAGTTAACGATAAAGCGGTTAAAACAAATATACTCATTTTATAAAGGAATTAACAGGTTTATATTTTAAAAGGGTTGAAAAAATCAATGTATAAGGAATAATGTCTTTTTGTGAAAAATCACCAATTTTACAAGAATGAAGAGAATCCTTTTTACAGTTACCAACGATCTTACCTATGACCAGAGAATGCACAGGATATGTTCCACCTTGTCTGAAGCGGGTTTTCAGGTTACTTTAATAGGAAGAAAGAGGAGATCTTCCGTTCCTTTAACAGACAAAAGCTATTTGCAAAAACGGCTGGCCTGTATTTTTCAGAAGGGTAAACTTTTTTACCTGGAATTTAATATCAGATTATTATTTCATTTGCTATTTAAAAAAGCTGATATTATGTGTGCAATTGATCTTGATACCATTATTCCGGTTTACATCGTGACTAAAATCAGAAGGACAGTAATGGTCTATGATGCTCATGAATTGTTTACCGAGGTGCCGGAAGTAATCAGACGACCTGCCGTAAGAAGGATATGGCTTCAGGTAGAGAAAATAATCGTGCCAAAATTAAAATATGCTTATACCGTCAGTGAAAACCTCCAACGGATTTTTTCTGAAAGATACAGTGTCAGATTCGGATTAATACGCAATGTTCCTGTTAGAAAAAATTATGTTGTAAATAATGAAAAAGCAGAGCGATACATAATTTACTCAGGGGCGGTTAATGAGGGAAGAGGTATTGAGTATCTGCTGGATGTGATGGCTGAAACAGACTGCAGGCTGGTGATTGCAGGTGATGGAGATATTCTGGAAAATATGAAAGCCCTTGCAAGAGAAAAAGGTATTGAAGATAAAGTTGAATTTAGAGGTTACGTTCAGCCCGGGGATCTTCAAAAGTTAATTTCAGAAGCATACATTGGAGTAAATTTGTTGGAGAATAAGGGCCTGAGTTATTATTATTCACTCGCAAATAAATTTTTCGATTATATCCAGGCAGGAATCCCTCAATTGACTGTGGATTTTCCTGAATATGCTGCTATCAACAAAAGGTATCAGGTAGCTCATCTTGTACCTATGAAAATCGAAGAAATTAAAAACGGGCTAAGGAAGTTGCTTGATGATAGAGATTATTATGACCACCTGGTTCGAAACTGTAAAGCAGCTGCAGAAGAATATAACTGGGAAAGGGAGAAAATTACTTTGGTGAATTTTTACAAACAGATTGAATAACAATATTAAATATCTGATTACACTTGCAGGTCCTACTGCTGTAGGCAAAACCATGCTGTCTATTAACCTTGCTCAGCATTTTAATACAGTTATTGTAAATGCCGATAGCCGACAGGTCTATAGAGAAATGAAAATTGGTACTGCAAGACCGGATGACAAAGAAATAACTATGGCTCCTCATTATTTCTTTGGCACACATTCTATTGAAGATTACCTGAGTGCAGGCATATTCAGTGAACAGGTAAATAAATTGTTTGAAGATCTGTTTCGAACTTATGATCTGATAATTTTCACCGGCGGTTCAGGATTATATATCAAAGGTGCCATTGAAGGATTTGATGAAATTCCGGAAGTTGAATCAACTATAAGAGAGAGATTGAATTCCAGATATGCAGAAGAAGGTTTGGAACGTTTGGTGCAAGAGTTGAAAGTATTGGATCCGGAATATTATGCACAGGTTGATAAAAACAATCCGCAAAGGGTTATCAGAGCATTAGAAGTATGTTTAGGTACTGGTAAAAAATATTCCGGTTACAGAAAAAGTGTAAAGAGAGAAAAGCCTTATACAAATATTAAAATTGCTTTAGAAAGGGACAGGACAGAATTATTCGATCGGATAAACAGGAGGGTAGATGAAATGATGAGTTCCGGACTTCTGGAAGAAGTTAAAACCATATTTAACCTCCGTCATTTACCTGCACTGCAAACAGTAGGTTATCAGGAGTTATTTGACTTTTTAGAGGGCAATTGTAGTTTAGAAAATGCGGTGGAAATGATTAAGCAAAACACCAGAAAATTTGCTAAGAGGCAAATGACTTGGTTTAAAAAGGACAAAGAGTTTACCTGGTTTCATCCCAACCAGACAAATGAAATAATTGAATTTATTGAAACAGAAACAAGAAAGACGACCTAGGCCGTCTTTCTTTATTTCATTCTTAATTCTTAACTCTTAATTCTTAATTACTTCGATCCGTCTGCGTATTTTCTACCGTTCAGGATTTCAATGATTCTAATAAGATCCCTGTTGATAGGTTTCTTTTTAGTGATAGTATCTTTAAACGGTGTATAGCACAAGGTCCTGTTGATAATACCAGCCATTACATTAGTTTTTCCTTTAATTAGCCCCTCAACAGCACCTAGTCCAAGACGACTTGCCAGTACCCTATCTGCTGCAGTAGGAGCTCCACCTCTTTGAACGTGACCAAGAGTAGTCACCTTAGCATCCAGTTCCGGAAGTTCTTTTTTAACTTTATCTGCTATATTTTGAGCTCTCCCGATTTCGTGTCCTTCTGCCACTATAATGATGTGAGAAGCTTTTGACTGACTGGTTCCGTGTTTTAATTTGGAGATAACCTCCTTGAAGGAATTCTTATTTTCAGGCATTACCGCCATTTCGGCTCCACCTGAAATGGCAGACCTTACTGCAATGTAACCTGTGTCTCTTCCCATTACTTCAATAAAAAAGATTCTTTCATGGGCATCTGCCGTATCACGTATTCTGTCAATAGCTGCCAATGCAGTATTTACAGCTGTATCATAACCTATGGTAAAATCTGTTCCGTAAAGGTCGTTATCTATTGTACCCGGGCAACCTACACAAGGAATTTTGTATTCATTATAAAAAATCTCCGCCCCGGTGAATGTTCCGTTTCCTCCGATGGCCACCAGACCATCTATACCAAATTTTTTAATGTTCTCGTATGCTTTTTTTCTACCTTCTTTCGTTCTGAAATCCTCACTTCTTGCTGATTTTAAGATAGTTCCACCTCTTTGAATGATGTTACTGACGGAGCGGTCATCCATTTCGATGAAATTTCCATGGATCATACCATCATATCCTTTTAAGATCCCATAAACTTCTAATCCGAAATAATGAGCAGATCTGACTACTGCTCTTATACAGGCGTTCATTCCGGGAGCATCACCTCCGGAAGTGAAAACGGCGATTCTCTTCATACTTGTTCTTTCCTCAATTTGAGGCCAATTTTAAGAAAAAATTTTATGTTTTTAAAATTCTTGTAATTTTCTAATGATAAAACCTTCCAATCTAACATTTATTTCAACCAAACCCGTCAAAATTTAAGTCTAAATTTCTTTACAGACTCCTTGCTTATTACCGGTTTTTCCTTTTAGAAAAAAGAAGGCCGGTAACTATTTTATTCAGGTCCTCGCTGATTTTAAAATATAATACAGGTAAAAGGAAAAGAAGGAATACAAGTATGGATTTTATTATAATATCAATTATTGGGTTATTGGTCAAAGGTATGAACTGTAAAATAAAATATGTTAAAGCAGCAATAAATACAACAATAAGATTTTTGCCTGTGAAGGGTTGAAGCTTAAATTTTAGGAGTATAAATACGAATTTTATAATATTAAATACCGCAAATGCTCCCATAGTTGCCAGAGCAGCACCGGTTATACCCATAGAAGGAATTAAAATCAGATTTAATATTACCGCCACAGCTATTACAATCAGAATAATAATAAAGCCTTTTTTATAGTAACTAGAGTAGTTAATTATTTCTCCATTATTTCCTGTCGAAAGGTCTATTAATTTTGAGGCTCCTAAAATTAATAATGCATATTTACCCAGGCTGTAAACTTCTGATTTAGGTATCATTCCGAAGATTTCATTTATGTTTACAGCAAGTAAAAGGAATATAAAACCACCTGCGATCAGTTGATTCAGACATAATTTATGGTAGAGCGATTTTATGGTTTCCATGTCATTATCTCTAAATGCAGTGGATAACAAAGGATTGGTTACCTGTCCAAGTGCTCTTTTAGGAATTTCCACCAGAGAAGCCATATAAAGAGCCAAAGCATAGATACCCGCTGCCGACAAATCCTTGGTGATGTATACAATCATGATGGTGTCTAACTTAAGTATAAATGACGAAGCAGTACCCAGAAGGAACCCGAAAATGGTAAATGAAAAAATAGGTTTTAACATCTCCTTTTCGATGAGGGGGAAAGATATACTTAATTTCAATTGTCCAATCAGGCGAAGATAGATTATTATGAATAGTAGATTCAGCCCATAGCTTCCGGCAAACAAATACCAGAATAATTCTAAACTAATAAAATCAAATACATAAAGAAATATTAAAACTGTGGAACATAATCTTAAAATCACATCCCTTAGTATGGTTGCCACAACAGGATTAAAGAATGCAGAATAAATTTCCAGAATGGCAGTGTACAGCATAAAAGCTGTTATTGGAAAAATCAGGAAGTAAAAATCATATATTAGTGGAGAAGTTTTTTCATATTGTAAGAAAAGCTGTTCTCTGAAAGCCAGGGTAAGTCCGGAAATTAGCAGGAATCCCACCAGAGGAATTATAAAAATGAAGGCCAGGAATCTTTTGACTGCTTCCGGTTTTTCTCTGTAAAAGGGAAAGAATTTATTAACAGCACCGGTGAATCCAAATAGGCTGAATTGAGCAAGAACAGCACTGAATTCCATTAAAACCGACCTTAAACCTAAATCCTCAGGAGCAAAAAATTTAGGGAATAGTATGGCAACATTAAGATAACCCAGGAATACCCCGATATATGAGATAATGGTATTGTTTAATCCCGCCTGCCTGGTTTTAGTCATTATAGATTTGCTATAGATTTAATAATCAGTGTATTGATAAGGTAATAGTAATTATTAAATCATTTTGTCAAATTTAAACTTTAAATAAACATACTAAAGCCTAAATTTGAAAATTATCCAAAAGCAGGTGCTAATCTTTCCAAATGATGAATTCGGAATTAAACAATATAAGTACTGGTAAAGCTCCGAAAATCACAGTCATAACTGTTGTCTATAATAGCAGGCAATTGTTGAGAAATACTATATTAAGTGTTTTGAACCAGACGTTTAAAGAATGGGAATATGTAATTATCGATGGAGGTTCAAATGACGGGACAATTGATATTATAAAAGATTATTCCAGGTTCCTGGCTTTTTGGGTAAGTGAAAAAGACAAAGGCATATATGATGCCATGAACAAAGGACTCAAAGCGGCCAGAGGGGAATATGTACTTTTTTTAAATTCCGGTGATTTGCTTGCAGATGAAAGAGTGCTTGAGGGTGTTTTTAGCAATAATATCGAGGAGGATTGCTATTATGGTGAAACCCTCTTGATAGAAGAATCAGGCAAAATTCTTGGTACAAGATCTGACTTAACTACAAGGAAATTGCCAACAGTTTTAACCTGGAAGGATATGATCAATGGCATGGTTGTTTCTCATCAATCGATCATCTTTAGAAGGGAAATAGTAAAGGAATATAACCTGAATTTTCGTTGCAGCGCGGATATTGATTGGGTAATAAGGGGTTTAAAAAGTTCAGCCAATATATTAAATACAGGTATTCCTATTTCGAAATATCTAGTAGGAGGCTTTTCCATAAAGAATCAGAAGGTCTGCCTGAAGGAAAGATGGAAAATTTATGTAATGCACTATGGTATTATCAGAACCATTTATGCGCATTTAATCCTTTTAATTAAGAATATTGGCTTTACTCTTAAGGGGAAAACAAATTATTAATTAACTTATTTGACTGATATAAACTGGTTTTTAAACCATATTTTCTAAATTTGAAATTCAATTTTTAAACCTGGCAGAAATAAATGCTCGATCTTAATCATCAATCTATTCTTATTACCGGCGGTACCGGTTCATTTGGTAAGCGATTTGTGGATGTTATAATTCAAAAATATCCGAAAATAAAACGGCTGGTTGTTTTTTCAAGGGATGAATTAAAACAGTACGAAATGTCTCAGCAATTTCCTCACTCCAAATACAATTGCATGAGATATTTTCTTGGAGATGTGAGAGACAAAGACAGGTTGTATAGGGCTTTTGAAGGTATAGATATTGTTATACATGCTGCTGCTTTGAAGCAGGTGCCTGCTGCTGAATATAATCCAATGGAATGTATAAAGACCAATGTTCTTGGAGCAGAAAACATTATAAATGCTGCATTAGAAAGAGGAGTAAAAAAAGTTGTTGCTCTTTCCACGGACAAAGCAGCCGCACCAATCAATTTATATGGCGCAACAAAGCTATGCTCAGATAAGCTATTTATTGCGGCGAATAATATGAAGGGTGGAAGGGATATAAAATTCTCAGTAGTTCGATATGGCAATGTTATTGGTTCCAGGGGGTCGGTTGTTCCATTTTTCCTTGAACAGCGCAAAAAGGGTATACTGCCAATTACTGATGAGAACATGACCAGATTTAATATCTCACTGGATGAAGGAGTACAATTAGTATTATTTGCCTTAGAAAATGCATGGGGAGGAGAATTGTATGTTCCAAAACTTCCATCATTTAAAATAACCGACCTGGCAAAAGCAATTGCGCCATCTTGTAAAACCGAGATAATTGGTGTTAGACCCGGAGAAAAAATTCATGAGGAGATGATCACAGAAACAGACTCCCTTAATACAATTGAATTTGATAAATATTTTGTAATAATGCCTGCCATGGCTCCAAGTTGGAATGTAGAAGAATGGATGAAGAAGTTTGGAGGTAAAAAGGTTCCAATTGGGTTTAAGTATAATTCAGGTACCAATGACCACTGGTTGAGTGTCGAAGATCTTCAGGAACAAGTACGAAAACATGTAGATCCCGGATTTAAACCTCAATAGCATGAATATAATTCCTTACGGAAAACAGGAAATCACTCAGGAAGACATCAATGAAGTTGTTGCTGTTTTGAAAAGCGATTTCCTGACACAGGGTCCGAAAATAGAAGAATTCGAAAGAGCATTTGCCTCATATATCGGATGTAAATATGCAGTAGCAGTTGCTAATGGGACAGCCGCTTTACATTTGTGTACCCTTGCCCTGGGAGTAAATGAAAAAAGTAAAGTTATTACTACTCCGATTACATTTGCCGCATCAGCCAACTGTGTCAGATATTGTGGGGGAGAAGTTGAGTTTTCGGATATTGACCCTGCTACTTTTCTTATAGATCTGAAAAGGATTGAAGAATTATTAGATAATGCCCCCAAAGACACATACCACGGTATCATACCTGTAGATTTTGCAGGAGCTCCGGTGGACCTTGAAAAACTACAAGCAATAGCAAAAAAGCATAACCTTTGGATAATTGAAGATGCATGTCATGCACCAGGAGGATATTTTGAAGATTCTAAAGGAAGAAAAATTAACTGCGGGTCATGTGAATATTCAGATCTGGCCATCTTTTCTTTTCATCCTGTAAAGCATATAGCAACAGGAGAAGGTGGTATGATAACAACAAACAGAAAAGACCTGTATGAAAAATTACTGTTGCTCCGTACCCATGGCATTACAAAAAATCCGGAGTTGATGCATGAAAACCATGGTGGTTGGTATTATGAAATGCAGGAACTGGGATATAATTACAGACTTTCTGATATGCAGGCTGCTTTGGGCGTTTCTCAATTAAAACGGGCAGAAGTTAATCTGCAGAAAAGACGTAAACTGGCTGAGCGGTATAATCAGGGTTTTAAAAATTCCAAGATCACTATACCTGTTGCAGATAAAGGTCATGCCTATCACTTATACGTAATACAGACGGATAAGAGAAAAGAATTGTATGATTTCCTTAAGACCCGTAATATTTATTGCCAGGTACATTATATACCTGTACATACATTACCTTATTACAAAAGCATTGGATGGAATAAAGGGGACTTTCCGGTGGCAGAGACATATTATGAGAAATGTTTAAGTCTTCCGATGTATCAGGGTTTGAGTTTTGAGGAGCAGGATAGGATTATTGAATTGGTTTTAGATTTTATTTAAATTCTTACAATGGTCGGATGTATCATTCAGGCAAGAAACTCTTCTTCTAGGTTGCCTTTTAAAGTTGCGAAGGAGCTTCCGTTCGGATCCGGTTTATCACTTTTGGAGCAAGTGATAAGGAGAGTGAAAAGGTCTGCTTTGGTGGATAAAATTATTATAGCTACAACCACTGAAGTAATTGATGATTCTATTGTAGAAATTTCAAAAAAAGAGGATGTAAATTTTTTCAGAGGAAGCAAAGAAAACTTATTGGAAAGATATTACCTCGCTGCCTCACAATTTCAAATTGATCATATTGTAAGGATTACCAGTGATTGCCCTTGTATAGATCCTGAGATTATAACGGTATGTATCCGGGAACATATTCAAAATAATGCTGACTATACTTCTAATTCGTATAATAACAGATTTATAAGAGGTATGGATATGGAAGTTGTGAAGTTTAATGTTTTGAAAGAAGCATATATGAAAGCCGAAAATGATTTTCAGAAGGAACATGTTACTCCATACATTTACAAAGACCATTCTGATTTATACAAAATTCATACGGTTACTGCCTTTGATAAATTTATTGATCCTACCATAAGAATAACTGTCGATACGTTAGAAGATTATATGTTGGTAGGTGCAGTATTTGATTATCTCTATAATTCCAATCCTTATTTTGGGATCAAAGAAATTACAAAACTTTTTGCTGATAAACCCTGGCTAAACTATATTAACTCTTCAGTTCCGCATAAAAAAGTTTTTTCGTCTTTCGAGGAGGAGAAAACTGAAGCTATTAAACTATTAGAATATTTCGGATTGGAAAGAGTTAAATCATGGATTAACTCCGGGAGTCCCATATGAATCACCGTGTTTTATTTAGGGTGGATGGCAGCTCAGAAATAGGATTGGGTCATCTTACAAGATGCCTGGCACTATCTGATATTATTTCAAACTTATTTGAAATATCGTTTGTAATTCGTAAAGAATATTCCGGATTGCTGTCTCCTCTGATCAATAAAAGGTATAATATTATCGAATTGGAAAGTCCATTCAGATTTTCATCAGGCGAAGCAAGATCTTTTTCATTATTGATAAATCAATCTGATATCGTGGTTTTGGATGGTTATTTTTTTGATACAGAATATCAGCAAATTTTGAAGGAAAAGAAATGTCGCCTTGTATGTATTGACGACATGCATTCCATTAAGTTTGTTTCAGATGCAGTTATCAATCATAGTAATTCTGCTGATGAAAATGATTACCATATTTCAGATAATACAAAGTTATATTTGGGTTTTGATTACCTGTTACTTCGAAGGGAATTTTTAATGGAAATTGAAAAGCCAAGGATTCTGCCTGAGAACAAAACAATTTTTATCTGTTTCGGTGGGGCTGATCCAAATAATCTTACTCTGAAATCTGCCCGGGCTGTATTTAATACAGGTTATTTCGATGAAATTAAAATTGTAATTGGAAAAGCTTATTTATTCCAAAAAGAGCTTAATGAATACATAAAGGGTAAAAATATCAAAATTTTATCCGGATTGTCAGCATCAGCAATGTGTGAAGAAATGCATAGTTCCCGTATGGCCTTAGTCCCTTCAAGTACTGTCGCTCTGGAAGTATTTTGTATAGGATTAAATACAGTTTTAGGATATTATGTAGATAATCAAAAAGAATTTTTAAATTATGCTCATGAAAAACGGCTGGGTTATTCTGTAGGATCATTTTTGGATATTTCTGAAAAAGAACTTTCAGATGCAATAATGAATAATGTGGATAATAATTCGTACAAAGTTCAGAAGGAAATGATTTCAGGTAATCCTGAAAAGAATCTTATAAAAATTTTTACTGATTTAATTTAATATGGCAGATATAATTCTCAAACCAATATTGGAAGTAGACATAGAAATGGTACGTAGCTGGCGTAATTCTCCTGAAGTATCAAAATATATGTATACAAGTGATGAAATAACTGCTGAACAACAACTTCAATGGTTTAAAAGACTTCAACTAAGCAAGGATCAGAAAGTCTGGATTGTGGAATATAATGGGAAAAAAATAGGAGTCGCTTCATTGTATAATATGAAGGAAAATTTCAAATCGGCATACTGGGCCTTTTATCTTGGCGAAACAGGCATTCGAGGCGCAGGAATAGGAGCCAAAGTAGAATACAATATATGCAAATATGTCTTTGAAGAACTTAATTTTAATAAGTTATTATGTGAGGTTTTTATTTGGAATGAGGCGGTAATCCGAATGCATGAAAAGTTTGGATTCAGGAGAGAAAGTTATTTCAGAGAGCATATATTAAAAGATGGAAAATTTACAGATGTGGTCGGGCTAGCTTTATTGAAAAATGAATGGATACAAATAAGGGATAGCCTGCATAAAAAAATTTATGGTGATAAATAACTGTGGCAAATCCAAAATGAATTACTATGAATTTTAAAATCGGAAACAGAGAGCTTGGTGTAGGATGTCCTGTATTTGTCATAGCAGAATTATCTGCAAATCATAACCAAAACCTTCAATTAGCCCTTGATACCGTGAAGGCTGCTGCAGATTGTGGTGCTGATGCTATCAAATTACAACATTATAAGCCTGATACTATTACCATCGATTCGGATAGGGAATATTTCCAGATTAAGCAGGGTACTATATGGGATGGAACAACATTATATAAATTATATCAGAAAGCTTTTATGCCTTGGGAATGGACAGAGGCTATCATAAACGAAGCGGAAAAGTGTGGACTATTATGTTTTTCATCTCCTTTTGATTTTACTGCTGTAGATTTTCTTCAGGCCTTCAATAGCCCTGCCTATAAAATCGCCTCCTTTGAAATTACAGATATCCCACTTATCAGATATGTTGCTTCAAAAATGAAACCTGTAATTATTTCTACAGGCATAGCAGGTAAGGAAGATATTGAACTGGCATTAAATACTTGCAGAGAAGAAGGCAACAATCAGGTTGCTTTGTTGAAATGTACATCTTCTTATCCTGCACCATTTGAAGGTATGAACCTGCAAACTATTCCTGATATGGCAAGTCGCTTTAATGTAATTTCAGGTTTATCTGATCATACTATGGGTACCTCTGTGCCTTTAGCTTCTGTTGCCTTGGGGGCTAAAATAATTGAAAAGCATTTTATCTTGGACAGAAACTTGGGAGGGCCTGATTCATCTTTTTCACTAAATCCACAGGAATTTATGACGATGGTTAATTCAATTCGTGAGGTAGAAAAAGCTTTGGGCAAAGTATCTTATGAATTGTCAGATAAAGATTTAAAAAGCAGAGAATTTTCAAGATCATTATTTGTGGTTAGGGATATGAAGAAAGGTGAAATAATTACTTCTGAGAATGTAAAATCAATCAGACCAGGATATGGCTTGCATCCGAAATATTACAAAGATATACTGGGTAAAAAGGTCAATATGGACTTGCAATTTGGTACTCCTTTACAACTGGAGTTTATTGTTCAGTAATAATTTCCTCCATAGATGGTTTATAAAGTAAAAAGATTTTTTGAGGCTCTGGAGAATGTGCTGTATAATTTTTATGAAGTGATCAAATCACTGGTAAAGTTATTGGTATTATCCAGATTTTATATAAAAGTTCCAAAGGCAACAAGGGATGTATGTTTTGTTATAGGAAATGGTCCTTCTTTTAAATCTGTATTACAGTCAAATTTGGAATTGCTTAAGTCAAGTGAATTGTTTTGTGTAAATAATTTTCCTTCATCTGATGAATACGAACTGCTAAAACCCGGAAATTGTGTTTTACTGGATCCTGGTTATTATCCACAAGACATCAGCAAAATGAATCCTGTCTTGTCAAAAACAATTCATGATATTGTTTCAAAGACGAACTGGAAATTAAATCTCTTTATTCCGGTGTTGGCTTCCAAAGCTAAACATTTGACAAGTTTACCTTCCAAAAATAGAAATGTGACAGTATATTTTTACAATTACACAATTATCAAAGGATTTAAATTTTTCAGAAATTTTTTATTTAGCCGAAACCTTGGAATGCCTCAATGTCAGAACGTGCTTGGCGCTACAATTTTTCTTGCTGTTAATTCAGGGTATAAAAAAGTTTATTTAATAGGGGCAGATCATACTATTGGGAAAAATATATTCGTCAATGAAAATAACGAGTTATGTATGATACATGAGCATTTTTATTCTGATGGGAAGAAAACAATAACTCCTGCCTATAACCCTAATGTTTCAAAAAAGAGGTTGAATATTGCTGAATTTTATCAGTTGTGTGTAAAAACTTTTACTACCTACTATATACTGGAAGAATATGCAAAAGGTAAAAATGCAAAAATATATAACCTTTCAGAAGGTTCATATATTGATGCGTTTGAAAGGAAAAATATAAATGATTTGAAAATAGGATAATTTAAAATCCAGCCGATTGGTAATCCTATTTTTTAATTAGTTTAAGTTTTACTAAATTATTTGCAGTACATATAGTTACAAAATATATCCCTTCGGGAACCTCGGTTAAATCAATATTAATTGACCCTTCACTCTTAAGTCTATCCTGAATCTGCATTACGGTATTACCAATGAGATCGGTTAAATATATATCCGAAATATCAACAAATTCCTTGGTAGTTATTTTTACTATTCCGGAAGTTGGATTTGGAAAAATAATAAATGGATTTGAAGTAAATGAATACTCACCTTATTGGAAGTGGTAGTTGATCCATCTTTGTCATATTCTACTATCCTGTAATAGGATGTTCCTGAAACAGGTGAAGAGTCGAACCATTGATATGAATTTTTATCATCTAAAGTGCCTTTTGATCTTACAATCCCAATTTGAATATAATTCAATCCATCTGCAGATCTTTCAATGACAAAGTAATTACTATTGGTTTCGTGCGATGTGCTCCATGATAATTCTATAATTCCATTTCTATTGTTTATAAAAAAGTTTAAAAAATTAACAGAAAGCGGGTTGCATGCTGGAATTATAACTTTGGCTGTTCTGCAAAAAGAAAAACAAGCCTGATCACAAACTTCATATGTAATTTCATCATCAAAATTTGATGGGGAGGGTGGAGTATATTCAATATTATTATTTGATAGAACTGATGCATTTCCATGTAATACCGAAACTAAAGATACCGTAAATTGGTCACCATCCGGTTCATTTATAAGGTTTGTTATTTGGATTGTATTTGTCGTAGTTAAACATTCAGAAAGTGTATTATCCTGAACAATTGGTGGATTGTTTGTGTAAACTAACATCTCAGGGAATTTATGGGTATTGCCTAAATCAATTCCCATATCAAAGCCTAAGGGGTCAAAATTGCATGCTACTCCAGCCTGATTAGGGTTGTTGATTACTCCCAAATGTCTTGTTGAATTTGTTGTAGGATTATGAAAAATCCAATAAACTAAACCATCAGGGCCTTTTTTTAATCCTCTTCCCGAATTTGATATTGATCCTCCTGAATTATATATAAGTTGCGGAGGTACTGCTGGATTAACCAAATCATATTGATACAATCGACCACCAGTACTTGTAAGTAACCAATCTATAAAGTGATATGTACAATTTGGTCCCATCTGGTGACCATTCACAGTCATACGCACCATAATAGTTTGTATTACTATTATAAAAGGGAGTTCCAGGAATTATGGTTGGATTTGAAATTAAACCATTAGAATTATTAAAGTCACAAATTACAAGTGGATCTAGACCATGTAATCCGATTATGCAGAATCTTCGGCTTTCCTCTGAATATCTAATACACCTTAGGTCTCGAACTGTGATACCGGTATTAAAAGTATTTACAAGATTTATTCCAGCAGTTGAGATTCGATAAACTAATATATTTGAGGAATTTGATAAATGAATTAACATCCAATATTCATCTCTGACATTTCCTCTTATAATAGACATCGCTTCGGAAGCAGTTGATGTTAAAAGTGTATTTTTAGAAGCTGCAATCACATCTCCTAATGGTTCTGCCGCATTTCCATTCCCTGTAAGTTCCATGTCAACAATGCTATAATAAACAGCTCCGGATGGAGTAGACTCGTATGCAGATGTATTTGAAAATAAATAATACCTAGTACAACTCCCGGGTACAGGACATGACCAACCACTTTGAGCTGCAGAGGTATTGCCTATAAGTCCATTACCATTGGGCATTACACGATTTGTTGCATCTATTGCCCTTATTCCATCACTATAATATAATAACTGGCCCGTAACCGGATTTGTAATTATGGAACATCCTTCAGAACCAAAGGGAGTAAATTTTCCCGTGACTACGGAGGGATTATTTGTATTAAAATCAAACTGGATTCCTCTATCAGTTGGTCCAAAAAGCCATAGGTTATTCTCCCTTTGCCCAAAGACGAAATCTTTACAGAAAAGAAGAAGGATTATTATTAAATAATATTTGTAGCGCATTATTTCAATTCCACGCAGGTGATAATGATTTGATGCGCAAAAATAGATGTAAAATTCTATTTACAAAACAATCAGAGGTGAAGTTATATAAAAAGTAGCTGTTATTTGTTCCGGGTAAAATATTTATAATAATTATAAAAAAGGTCTTATTGGAGAGGCTTTGAAATTTTTAAAATAGATACATGTGATATGTAAAATAGGTTTTAACATCAATTGAATTGTTCTTTTAATTTATCAATGTCAGTAAACCTATCTTTATTCTTTTTCAACCACTGCAAATCCTTATCCCACCATTTCAGTTTTTCAATAAATGTACATTCCTCTTCTGTAAATCTTTTTTTAATGAAGGTTGCTGGAACTCCACCCACTACAGCATAAGGCTCTACGTCTTTTGTAACGACAGCTCCGGCTCCTATAATGGCTCCATTTCCTACGATTACTCCATCTTTAACTATTGCATTGGCGCCAATCCAAACATCATGTCCTATCCGGGTTGTTTTGTATTCTTCAAACTTGTTTTCTTCCACTATTACCAGCTGAGATTGCTTTCTGGTGGAGTAGAAGAGGGGATGGGTGGAAACAAATTCGGTACCAGGGTGCAGACCATAGCCTATTTTTACTCCTGGCCCGATAGAACAAAATTTTCCGATTTCAGCGTATTGTATCTGACAGTCTTTAGCGACATAGGTAAAAGACCCCAACTTGCAATGCAATAGTCTGGTGTTTTTATATATGGTATTATAGTCTCCAAATGTACAACCATTTACCTCTGCCATGTAATCCAGCCGGAGGTGTTTTTTCCGGCACTTCCATTCGAGCCAATGCTTCTTAATAAACCATTTTCCCCAAAGGGTAAATGGATTCATAAAGAGTAAAGCAAATCGGCTTGGATACATTATTCGTTTTCTTCTTTAAGTTTGTTTTTTACAGACCAACCGAAAATACCGGCAATGAATATCAACAATATGATAGATCCGGCAAGTGATAATTTCTCACCCAGGTAATATGATCTTGGCTCAAACACAAATTCAATCTTGTTTTCGCCTGCAGGGACAATCATCGCTCTAAGAATATAATTAGTCCTGAAATGCGGTACTAAATTTCCATTTACATAAGCATCCCAGCCTGGCTGGTAATAGATGTCGGAGAACACTGCCAGCTGTTCTGTATCCGAAATGGATTTGTAACTCAGTTTATTCGGATGGTAATTGGTTAGCTCTATACTTGCCGATGAATCAAATTGAATTGATTTTCCTTCCAGTAATTGCTGAAACTCCTTATCTACAATTGCGGTTGCGGAAGGATCGAAATCCTGAATGGCCTTAATTTCTTCATCAGGATTATCAACAAATTTATAATCTTTCACAAACCATGCATTGCCTAATGCACCTGGATTCCTTTGAGCTGTGAGTTGACCCGATTGTTTATCCTGTATTATGAAATACTTTGTATTAAGCATGTTAATCGCATCCATATTGCTTCTGGTTAATGCAGAATCAATAATGTCCTGATACCTTCTTAATTTAATTGCACTATAACCTCCCAGAGATTTATGAAAATAGGAGGTAAGGGCATCACTGGTCAGGTTTTGGGTAGTGTTAAACACTCTGAAATATGGATCTGAATCTGCCAGTATTTTTTCATCTGCAGGAGACTTGGTGAAAATTTGTTTCTCCGGATTTTTTCTGTATTTAAAATCATCGTTGTTCAAATACCGCTTGCTCACAGGAAACATATCTAATAAGATCAATCCTCCTAGTATAACATAAAATGCCACCGGCTTGATTTTATCTGTAATAACAGCCCATATAGCTCCTGCTGCTGCAACCACAAAAAACAAGGATCTGAATGCGTCAGCTCTGAATTTACTTTGTCTGTCATCGATAATGGCATTTTGCAGCCAGTCCGGTAGCTGGCTGAAAACCTTCGCATCATTTTCGGAGCTGAAATCAAAAAATGCAGATCCTAATAAAGCAAATATCAAGGCAAGTCCGCCGGTGATAATTGTTGACCATTTCAGGCCATTCATAATTTCTTTTTTCTCAATATTGCCAGAGAGTATTTCTTTTAGAGTAATAAAGGCCAACAAGGCTGCAGTTACCTGTACCACACTCAGAATCATGGTAACAGATCTGAATTTATTATAAAGCGGTACATAGTAATAAAAAATGTCAGTAAACCACATGAGATTTCTTCCCCATGAAAGCATAATTGCAAGAACTGTAGCAGCAAGGATCCACCATTTGGTACTTCCTTTGATCAGAAATAATCCAAGTACAAAAAGGAAGCAAACAATAGCGCCTATATAAACCGGCCCGGAAGTAAATGGCTGATCACCCCAATACAAGGGTACATTTTCAGAGAAATTCTTTGCCTCTTTCTGGTAGCCCTGTCTGCTGAGAACATTGTATACTTCAGAATTTTTTCCTACATCTTCATGTGAACTTCCTCCATAAAAATTTGGAATGAAAAGTGTAAACGTCTCCATTATTCCGTTGCTCCATGCTAGTGCATATTCCTTGTCAAGACCCTGGTCCTCACCGGCAGCAGCAGTGCTTAATACCGCACCGCCTCTTGTAGTAGCTTTGGAGTATTCCACCATGGTCCACAACTTTGAAATGTTGGGGCCTACTGCAATTGCAGCAGCAACAATTAAAAATCCTGTTGCTTTAATAAAAACAGGTAAGGTTTTGTTTCTGACTGCAAAAATAAGTTCTGCAATTCCGAAAATTACCAATAGGATAATCAGATAATAAGTGATCTGGATGTGACCATAAAATATTTGCAGACTTAGAAACAGGGCAGTTATAGCTGCTCCTGTTAAATATCTACCTCTGAATGCCCATACTACCCCTGCAAGAATAGGAGACATGAGTGCCATGTTATATACTTTGTTGATATGACCAGCCTCAATGCTGATAAAATTGAAGCTTGCAAATGTATATGCTGCAGCTGCAATAAAGCTTATGTAATTATTTGCCTTATAAGCCTTCATTAATATATAGAATCCCAGAAATGAAAGAAAACATAATAAGACAGGGTTAGGTAATATGTCATTCAGTCCGTAATGAATATGCGTAAGGATGTTTTTGCCAAAGCCTCTCCAAACTGCCATGCCTCCAAAACTTGAATTAGACCATAGTATTTCATCACCGGTTTTTTCCTGCCAGGTGTTTGCTTCCTTTAAGCTTCCCATAAACTGGATCACATCGCTCTGCACCATTTTTTTGCCTGACAATACAGGTGAAAAATAAATGAATAAAATGACAAGCATTAATCCTGCAGCAGCAAGGTGAGGTAATAATGATTTCAAAAAATTTTTAAAGTTCATAAAAGGTTATCTGTTCAATCTGAAGGTAAAACTATTAATTTTATGTATAAGATTTAGTTTCTTTTTAAAAAATCGCTCTATTCCTCAGTAAAAGTTATTTCGATCTCGGTCCTGTTGTTTCTAAATCTGGCTTTTTTGTTGCGACCTTTGATCAAAGGATGAGATTCTCCATATCCTTTATAACCGATCCTGTCAGGAATAATTCCATTTTCACACAAAAACGAAGCTATGTTTTTTGCTCTTTCTTCCGATATTCTTTGGTTTTTCCTTTTGCCGCCTTTGTGATCAGTGTAAGAACGGATTTCTATGTTTTTTTCAGGATTATATTTTAAATCCAATATCAGTAATTGCAACTTTCTTCTTTCATAGGCACTGATGCGTGTCTCTCGTTTATTATTTGCTATTCTGTCGAATTGTTTTTCTTTTCTCGCAGGTGTCAGATAGATGGTTTTGTCAATAGAATCTTTATCTGTGGGTATGGCAATAGGTTGCGGTGAATATCCTTCCAGGAGAGCAATAATCTCAAACTGTTTGCCTTGAGGAAGTATCAGGTGCAACCTGTGAAGTTCGTCTTCAAGCATCGTACTGTCAGTAGCTTCTCCAGTTTCAGGATCTATTTCTTTAAGAAAGAATCTTGCATTAATAGCGGTGGAATCATTGTTGTTGAAAATCGAAAGCGTGACAAACGAAGGTATTATATTTTCTTCCTGAGAAGGTTCAGATTTTTCTGCACTTTCAATATCAGTTGTATCTTTCTTAATTTCCGTATCATTTTCTGCCAGTCTTTCCTTGACTTTCCTTTCTTTGAATTTTGGTTCTTTTATTTTTTCAGGCTTTGGTTGTCTGACTACAGGTATACGGTAGATAAATTGGACTTCAGTGGCTCCTGTAGCATAAAGATTGGATGGCAAAGTGGAGGTAGTATGGTCATAATTGAATGCTATTGTATATTTTCTCTGATGCAATTGCAAAGAAAAAACAGCAGCATCATTTATTCTGTAATAAGCTGATAGGGCTATTCTGGATTTTTCGAATCTTTCTCCCAAAATGGCCAGCTTTGCTCCTGCTGTAGTTCCTGCCATTATATAGGTAGCTGTACTTTGAAATGCCAAGAGAGAATTTGGAGTAAAATAAAAATTGTCTGATTCATATACAGTGTACCCACTGATAAATGTGTAGCGAATCGGTAACCTGGAAATAAAGCCTGCATAAGTACTTTCATCCGGGCTGTTGAGATGGTGCATTGATAACCCGGCAAAGTGTTTCATTCTGCCGGTTTCATCCTGATTATAATACAAAATTCCTCCTGAATAGGAGGGGTAGGCTGCAACTGTTGTTGCAAAAGGTTCACCATTACTTACAGTAAGGTTGGCATTGCCGCTACTGTTGGAATTGGACCATTGGGTTCCTGTTGTATAGGAGCCGGGTGACATTCTATGTTGTATGTAGGATGCTTCCCCTCCCATACTGATATAGTTGGACTTATGAACCCTGAAGTTAAATGCCAGAAAGGCATTAAAGGAATATGTGCTAAACATGGCAAACTCCCCGGAAGATAGATGTGATAGTGAAATGCCGGATGCTCCCCAGCGCTTGTTGTTATGTGTTACAAAAGGGCAGGAGCCATAAATCTGGAAGCCGTTAATAGGGTCAGCAATTGTCCCCCATTGCCTCCTGTTGGCAATGCTGAAGTTTACATTGCTATTATTAGCATAAAGCGCAGTATTGGTAGTGGAAGGGTTAAGTTCGTATTGTGAAAATAAGGCATCCTGGCCTTTACAAATATTATTAATCAGCCAAAAGAAAATAATTATACTATAATAATAAATTCTCATGTCCGATTATTTCATTAGAAATACAGTTCCTGTCTGACTGTCCTTGAAAGTGATCGGATCCCCGCTGGTAAATTTACCTTCAATTTTCCAGATATAACTTCCTGTAGGTTGCAATTCATTTTTATAAGTGCCATCCCAGCCGGAGTTCATAATTTCATCAGGACTGCTGGTATGAAATACCAACTGCCCCCATTTGTTGTAAATGGAAAATTTGACGGTTTCAATTTCTTTACCGTAAACTTTAAAAGTATCATTCACATTATCCCCGTTCGGACTGAATAGCTCCGGAATAAAAAAATCATCAACTACGTTGATGTGAATTTTATCGGAAGCCTTACAACCATTAAAATCTGTAACTTTTAAGGTGTATTCTATAGATTTCGTGGGGGTACATACAGGCTTTTCTGCAAAAGGATTATCCAGGAAAGTTGCAGGTGACCATTCATACTTATCTCCACAGCAACCTTGTAGGTACACAGGTATACCTGGTTTAATTGAAATGGTACTATCGTAGCTAGCCCTGGCAGTGGCCATCCGGGGAAGGAATCTGAATGATTTGGTGGTACTGCAAGGTCCACCTTCAGGGTGAATAGCGGTTATTTGATAAAGTATAGGGCCTTCAGCTTTTACAATGGGAATAATATCATTTGGCTGCGGTTCCCAAATATAATCATAATAAGAAGGTAACGACAAAGAAAATTCATCATGAATACATTTGGAGTAAGATTCTTCTAATTGCAATGACGGATAAGACTGGCAATACAATTCCAGGTAAGAGGTATCTGTGCAGTTGGCTTGGATTGCTATAAGCTTGACAGAATAATTTCCGGTATAGGCAAAGTGAAGATCAAATTCTTTTTTTTCGCTTTTTAGCAAACCGTTTACATACCAGTGGTTAATTTCCGCATCTAATTGATTGAATAATTTGATTTGATTTCCGGTGCAATAATATGGGGTATTGACAGGATTTATCTGAGCAGCACGGCAATCCTGGGCTGATATTTTACCAGGACAAAGTAATGTGATGAATGAACAAGCCAGTATCAGGAAACTGAAATACTTATTATAAGCCAAAGCCTTAAAATAAAGTTATATCAGACTAAATTACTTATTTTTTTTGAATAATTGCCTGTAATTTAAAGTAGAATCTTTAAGGTTGATTTTCCTCTCAACCGAATTGTCTATTGGTGGTTCTACCATATCTACAGGTGGCTCAGATGGACTTTCAGTTATGGAAGGGCTGGTGACTTTTTCAGCAGACTCATTCAAAGCTTTATTTGATTTATTCTCATTCTTATCAAGTTGCTTTAAAGGTGAAGACTCTTTTATTACAGGTGTAATTTCCTCGATAAGTAGTTCACTTTCAATTTTATTATTAGTATGATCTTTTTCGATATCAGTTACTGATTCTACTGCATTGATACTGTCAGTGGCTTTGACTGAAAATTCATTGTCAGAAAGTACATTGTTAAAAACAGCAAATATGGTAATTCCTAAAGTGGCAGCAGAAATAGCAAAATTAAAATTATAGTATTTAAGAAGCAGGTTTAGCAGTTTGAAATTATGAATGTTAGAAGAAATTTTCTCCCATGCATCATCTGCAGGTTCAACCTCAAAATCATTGAACTTGTCCTGCATTGCCTCCCTCAAAAGTTTATCTTTTTCTTCTGACATAAAAAAATAATAAATAAAAAGTAACTAACCTGCTTTGTTTAAATAATTACTTATACGATATCTTTTATTAAATAGATCCTTTTGTTGATAAAATAGTTGCATATCCGCCTAAAAATCTTTGTAACAATTGAATTTCAGGCCAGTCTTTCTTCAATATTCATTATACCTTTAGCTTTTAGAACGGTCTGAAGCACCTTTTTTGCATGAAAAAACTGCGATTTTGAAGTCCCTTCAGAAATAGAAAGCATTTCGCCGATTTCTTTATGGGTATAACCCTCTATGGCATAAAGGTTAAACACTAATCTGTATCCTTCCGGCAATTCATTTATAAGATCAAGCAATTCATTGGCAGAAAGTTTTTCAACTGCTGAGGAGAAATCAACCAGATTATCGTCTTCCGGATCAATTTCTACTGATACCCTGAAAGTATCCCTCTGAACGTATTTGATGGATGTATTTACCGCAATTCTTCTAATCCAGCCTTCAAAACTTCCATTTCCGGAGTATTGATGCAGATTAGTAAAAATTTTAACAAAAACTTCCTGAAAAATGTCTTCTGCATCCGGACGTGACCGGGAATATCTATAGCATATACCCATTACAAGCCTTGAAAATTTATTATATAAAATTTTCTGGGCTTCTCTGTTTCCACTTTTACAGTGCTGAATTAATTCTTCAATATCTGTCATTCAGACTGATGAGAATAGGTATGAGGCTAATTCAAGTAAAAATAGTAAAAATTCTCTAAATTTTAACCCTTTCAGTTAAGTATTTGATTCGTTGTTAAAGCAGGTCCGGGATTTAATAAGTTTTTAGAAAAATGCTTTCTGGTTAGTATGTTTTGAACATGCATAGGATAGTCCATGTTATTATGATTGATTTATTTTATAGTTTTTGACCTGTAATCTTCATTATTTTACTAATTTTGGCAGTTTTAAATCCATTTGATTCAATATGTTTGAAAATTTAAGCTTAAAGATTGATAAAGCTCTAAAGACGCTTAAAGGGCAGGGAAGTATTACAGAAATTAACGTTGCCAGCACTATCAAAGAAATAAGAAAGGCCTTAATAGACGCTGACGTTAACTACAAAGTTGCAAAATCTGTTACCGATACCATAAAAGAAAAGGCTCTTGGAAGGGAAGTATTAATCGCTGTTTCTCCAGGACAGCTACTTGTTAAAATTGTAAGTGAAGAGCTTACAGAGTTGATGGGTGGCCAAAAAGAAGATATTAATATCAAAGGTGACCCGGGAATAATCCTTATTGCCGGTCTTCAAGGTTCCGGTAAAACTACCTTTTCTGCCAAGCTTGCCAATTTTCTTAAAAAGCAAAATAGAAACGTTTTACTTGCTGCCTGTGACATTTACCGTCCTGCCGCTATTGATCAGTTAAAGGTTTTGGGTGAACAGATAGGGGTAGAAGTATATGCCGAACCGGAAAATAAAAATGCAGTGCAGATAGCTAAAAATGCTATTGATTTTGCCAAAAAGAATAATAAGAAAATAGTAATCGTTGATACTGCCGGTCGTCTTGCCATAGATGAGCAGATGATGAAAGAGATTGCTGATGTAAAGACTGCTTTAAATCCTTCAGAGACACTTTTTGTGGTGGACTCAATGACCGGTCAGGATGCAGTAAATACTGCGAAAACTTTCAATGACAGGCTTAATTTTGACGGTGTTGTATTAACAAAGCTTGATGGTGATACAAGAGGCGGTGCTGCTCTTTCGATAAGAGCTATTGTAGATAAACCAATAAAGTTTATCAGCACCGGTGAGAAGATGGAGGCAATGGACCTCTTTTATCCCGACCGTATGGCCCAGCGTATCCTGGGCATGGGTGATGTAATTTCACTTGTAGAAAGAGCTCAGCAGGTTTTTGATGAAGACCAGGCCAAAAGGCTTAATCAGAAAATCAGAAAAAACCAGTTTAACTTTGATGACTTCTTATCGCAGATTCAGCAAATCAAAAAAATGGGTAGCATTAAAGATCTGATTGGTATGATTCCGGGAATGAATAAAATGGTGAAGGATGTAGATATTGATGATAATGCTTTTAAGCCCATTGAAGCAATTATTAACTCAATGACAAAGGAAGAACGTGAAAATCCGGACCTTATCAGCGGAGGTAGAAGAAAGAGAATTGCAGATGGTAGTGGTACTTCAATTCAACAAGTCAATAATCTTCTGAAGCAATTTAGTGATATGAGAAAGCTAATGAAGAATATGAATAAGATGGGCAAAAAGGGCTTGCCTAATATGAAGATGATGGGGAAATAGACTTAATAAATAAGAATTAAGAATGAAATATGATGAATGAAGGTGAGTGTTGATGTTCGTGATTTAGAATTTGTTATTTGAATATAAAAAAAGAGCCTTTCGGCTCTTTTTTATCTGTATAATACAGTATTTAATGCTTGAATTGTCCTTTTTACATTCGGAAGAATTTCCTCTATGAGTGTAGGAGCGTAAGGCAGTGGAAGATCTCTGTTGGTAACTCTTGCTACGGGAGCATCTAAGTAATCGAATGCATATCTCTGAACATGATAAGCAATTTCAGAGGATATGGAAGCTAATGGCCAGGCTTCTTCAAGTACCACCATTCTATTTGTCTTCTTTACTGATTGCACCAGAGTATGATAATCTATGGGCCTTACAGATCTTAAGTCAATCACCTCTACAGAAACCCCTTCTTTTTCCATTTCTGCAGCAGCCTGCAAAGCTATTTTCATAAATTTTCCGAAAGATACCAGAGTAACATCGTTACCTTCTTTTTTTACATCGGCAACTCCTATAGGAAGAAGGTATTCTCCTTCAGGAACTTCACCTTTGTCCCCGTACATTAATTCAGATTCCATGAATATTACCGGATCTTCATCACGTATGGAAGATTTCAGAAGTCCTTTAGCATCGTATGGGTTGGAAGGAACCACTACTTTTAATCCGGGGCAGTTTGCATACCAGTTTTCAAAGTTCTGGCTGTGCTGTGAGCTAAGCTGACCAGCATTTCCTGTAGGACCTCTGAAAACAATAGGTACAGAATATTGCCCGCCCGACATGGACATCATCTTTGCAGCACTATTGATTATCTGGTCTATTGCAACCAGTGAAAAATTAAAAGTCATAAATTCGATGATCGGACGCAGACCGTTCATTGCGGCTCCAACACCGATACCAGCAAAACCTAACTCTGCGATGGGAGTATCTATCACCCTTTTAGCGCCAAACTCTGCTAGCATTCCCTGGCTTACTTTGTAAGCACCGTTATATTCGGCTACTTCTTCACCCATAAGAAACACTTTCTCGTCCCTTCTCATTTCTTCAGACATAGCCTCTCTAAGTGCTTCTCTGAATTGTATTTCTCTCATATTTTATATTGCTCTATTGTTCCTGTAAAACTGCGTAAAAATAGGGATTCATGCTTGAAAACACAAAAATAAGTCAGACAAAATAAAAAAGGCTGCCTTGTAATAGGCAGCCTTTCTTTTACTTATGACCAATTTGATTATTTTAAAGCATTTTTGAAGTTCTCAGAATTTCTGTATTGAGCGAACTCAAGATCATTTACAGCTTTTTCTGATAATTTTTTGTCAAGAGATACAGCTTTCTTAAGGTTTGCTGTTACTTCTCCTTCGTTATTCATTCTTGAAGCAGTTACTGCAGCAAGGTAGAATACCCAGGCATTATTCGCATCTGCGCTCTTCAGAGACTCAAACCCTTTTTTAGCAGCTTCGAAATCTCTTCTTAGTAAGTTTGCAAGAGCAAGGTTATATAGAACGTCATTAGTCTCAGAAGCTTTAGATAAGCTTTGTACTGCCTCGTTATATTTACCTTGTTTTATCTCAAGTACACCTTTCACTCCCATAATTCCTTTTTTCAATTCGATGGAAGCTTCCATGCCTTCAGCTTTTACAATTTCTTCAATCGCTTTATCTCTCATTCCTTTCATCAGGTAAGCTACAGCAAGGTTGGTATGAGCTTGTGCATTATCTTTTCCTTTTATTGAAAGTTCGCATTGATTGATTGCTTTGTCAAGGCTTTTGTCTTTTTGGCCTGCATCAACTGCTTTAGAAGCCATTTCAATATATACTGCTCCTAGGTTGTTATGTCCATCCCAGGTATCTTTCTTTTTAATAAGCTGAGAATAGATTGCTTCTTTCTCAGTAAGGATTGGAGTTAAAGTTGCAGCATAAGCTAGCTCCTCGTAAGAAAGTGTGTCAAGTCTTAAGCCTTTTTCACAGATTTCTTTAGTTAACATCTGAATCTGAAGATCAGATTTTTTAGGTTTCACCTTTAAGATTTCTGTTTTCGCTGTTCTCAATACAGGATAAACATCTTTTATTAATGTTTTGTAGTGAGGCAGTTTCTGAAGACTTTTTTCTTTGTCAAGGAAAGCACCAGGTCCGTTGATAATAGCAAGGATTTCAGACTTTTGTTTGTCGTCTAACTTTGCGGAAGTCTGTAATTCTTTCTTAAGTGGTTCCCAATCCTGGAATACACCTTTGGTTACAAATTTAATTGAATCCACAGAAGCTTTTTTGTCAAAGAACTTCATTCTGTCTTTGTAATACTTCTCAATAATTCTTGCTCTGTCGTCTGCAAGTTTTGAGTTTTTAGCTTCAGAACCTTCAGGTGAGTGGAAACCGATTACAGTCACTGTTCTTGAAACATTTTTCCCGGCAAGAAAAGCATCAAGGTTTTTAGCCTGTACGCCTTTTTGCTCTTTGTTAGTAAGTTTAGAACTTCCCTGATCAAAGAAGAAATTTACAGTAACCGGCATAAGTTCTTCTTTGTTGTTGTATCCGTGATCTGCATAAGCTGTATAATACACATCTTTTGTTAATCTGGAAGTAGTGATTATACCGGTGCTGATAGGAAGCTCTTCGGTAGATTTTGATTTGCTTTTTGTAATGTTGTATGCAGTACCCTGAATAACCAAATCTCCATTGCCAATTTCCGGTTTGTAACCAAATGAAAGGGTTTTATTGATTTTAGGTTGTTCTGTAGTTGCTTTAGGAAAGTCTGCTGAGTTAAATTCGATCACAGGAAGGTTAATTCTCTGATCTCCGTATTTATAAGAAGGATTAACTGCATAAATTTTGTTCTTTTTCAACATTTTAACAGGTAATAATGCTGAAACTTCAAATTTTACACTGTCTCCGTGAACTTCAAGCGGGGAAGGAGTAACTGTTAGTTGCTGATCCTTCGACATTTGCACCATTTGCTTTAGTGCACAGCCATGCATAATCATTGATCCTGCAAGCACCAGAGCTATTGGAGTTTTTCTGATTAAAGTCATATAGTAAAAGGGTTTTTTATTGTGTTGCGAAAATATTGTTATAAATCTATTATTACAATTAATTTTATTATTAAATTTTAACAAACAGCCAAAAACTTCGTTAATCTTAGTAAATTAGGCTTTTAAATCGAAATTGGAAGATGAACAAAATTGTAACTTTTTTTGAAAAGCAAGCTTTTGGTGTTTGTACTGCCATAGGTGAAAAGTTAGGCATAGCTACCTCAAGTATCAGGCTTTTCTTTATTTATTCATCCTTTTTAACGTTCGGATCTCCAATTATTATTTATCTTTCTTTAGCATTTTTAATGAATATTCATAAACACCTCAGAAGGAAGCGGAGTACTATATGGGACTTATAATTGTATTTTTCTAATTTTTGTTCCTTATTGCACTAAAAAATTTTAATTTCTTAAAATAATACAAAAAAACAACATTTGCAGGTAGTACACCTGGTGCAGATTTAAACCGCTGATAATTCATTTTGTTCAAGGATTTTCTTTTACGAATTATTTTCGCAAGGTGGCTGTAAATATAATAATGTGCTTTAATGATAGCCAGACAATGTCCAGGGCCTTGGGATAAAAAGAACTTTATTCCGGCAACTCCATCCAAAATTAATCTTATCAGAAATACAGGAAGTACCATCGGAGAGGGGTAATTTTTTAAAATCAAGTGCAAATTATTTCTGAAGTTCAGATAGGTTTTTCTTGCACTTGAACTTTGTAATGTTCCTCCACCGACATGAAATACTACGCTGTCAGGGATAGAAAATATTTTTCCGCCATGGCTTTTAATTCTCCAGCAAAGATCAATTTCCTCCATATGTGCAAAAAGATCATCATCAAACCCTCCATGCTTATAGAAAATTTCGGACCTGATAAACAGACAGGCACCAGAGGCCCAGAAAATTTCCTCTTTATCATTATACTGGCCCTCATCTTTTTCCAAAGTATCGAAGACCCTGCCCCTGCAAAAAGGATATCCAAGTAAATCAATAAATCCACCGGCTGCCCCAGCGTACTCAAAGTGATTTTTGGAATGGTAAGACAAAATTTTGGGTTGGCATGCTGCTGCCTCTTTATTCTGTTCCATGAAACCTATTACAGGATCAATCCAACCCGGTGTTACTTCCACATCAGAATTAAGAAGAATAAAATAATCAGAATCAATTTGCTTTAAGGCCTCATTGTATCCTTTGCAAAAGCCGAAATTTGAGGGAAATAATATGGAGGTTATGCCGGGAAGTGATTTAATGTAATCAACAGACCCGTCTGTGGAAGCATTGTCGGCTACATAAATTTTTGCCTGAGAACTGTTATTAATTACTGAGGGTAAAAATTGCTTTAGAAAATTTATACCATTCCAGTTAAGTATAACTACAGCAATTTTCATTCTCAGAATCTTAAAAAAAATATAAGGCTTTAGCGATTACATGAAATTTCCAAAATCAAAACCCGGAATATTTGGTAGTATTCCTTCTGTTGATTTTTTCATTTCTTCTTTGATTTTTTCCTCGATATCCTTTAGTCCCTTGTTCACCGCAGCAGTAATCAGATCCTGCATCATTTCTTTGTCCTCAGGTTTTACCAGTTCATTATCTATATCAATAGAAATAACCTGACGATTACCATTCAAAGTTACTTTTACTAATCCTGCTCCTGCTTCGGAAGTTACGGTGATGCGACCCAGATTTTCTTTTGTTTCCTTCAATTTGGCCTGTACTTCTTTAACCTTACCCAGGATATTCATCATGTCAAACATATGCTTAGTATTTTAATGGTTTATTATCTGCAAATTTAATACAAATATTCTCTATTATAATTTATTTAAGAATGGTAACGGTTCCTTTTACAAGTTTTTCTTTACCATTCAGGTCTTTCGCTTCAATGACAAATGCATAGCTATCGGATGGACAAGGATTTCCAAGGTAAGTTCCGTCCCATCCGGTATTTATATCCTCTGCATAAAACACGGATTCTCCCCATCTGTTATAAACTGTTAGTTTAAAGTCTTTAAAGAATTTTCCTTTAGCAAAGAATATGTCATTCAGACCGTCATTGTCCGGTGTAAATGCTGTTGGCACATGGATCTGAATTTCATACCGGACAGTAATTGCATTAGAAGTTGATTGAAGGCCTGAACCTGATATGGCAACAATGTAGTATATGTATCCGGTGGAACTGTATGGATCTATCTCTGTATCGATGTAATTAATACTGGTACCATTATCCACCTGTTTTATTAAATTTCCGTTCAAATCTGTCTTTACTACCACATAACTCTGAACAACGAACCCTTCATATTGTGTCCAATTGAGCCCATTAGCAGTTTCCGATTCGTTAATAGACAAAACCATTGGGCAGGTTGTCTGGCTGAGCGGGGATTTATTAGCACATGAATCAATATAGGAAATTCTGTAGCAGCTATTTATTCCCGGAGCAGGCAAATTGTCAAATACCGGTCCGGCAGAATATTTTCCAAATGAATTAAATGGGCCACCTGAAACACTTTTCTCGACAGTATATTCTAAGGCTTTTACAAAACTCTGATCCCAGTTAAGTTTAACTTTTTCATTTTCTATTGTGGCTCTGAAATCAGGTATGGCATCAGGTATATTGGTAGAAATTCCGGTAACACAAATTTCGTCTGACAAGGAATAAAGATTGACGGTATTGTTTAAATCTCTGCTGCTTAATTCTGCTCTGATCTGATAGCAGTAATTTCTTCCACATTGTACATCTGTATCTGTATAGGAAAGGCTGTTAGTGGTGGTGACTACGGAATTGTTTTTATAAACAACATAGTGGGCCAATGATGATCCCGAATAAGCAGGCCAGCTCAGATTGTTCTGATTATTGGCAGCAGTTACATTTAAAATGATGTTACAAATTATCTGTGATGGCAAGCTTGAACAGTAATTGATAGCACTGATCCTAAAACATTGATTGGTAGTGCTGTTAATGTTATTAAGCATATATCTGAAATCGCCTGAACTGTTTCTAATAGTGTCCAACGGAGTAAATATGCCGTTTCCCGGATCACTTTCCACTACATATTCGATTTCTGAAGATGGTAGTTTGCTGTTCAATTCTATTCGACCGCTGCCTGACTGATCGGTGGTGATCACAGAGAGTAGTTCAGGTGTTTCAAGATTAGCATAAGGACGAACTGTTATGTTCGCGGACATTCCGCAATTTGCCGGCTGGAATAGGCCTTTTATTTCTATGTTTTTCGGATTCGCATCGGCGTAAGAGAAATCTGCTGTACCATTTGGACCGGTAACCACAGTTGTGCCACTGGCAAATGTTATGTGATATTCATCATAGAAGTTATCTTCAATGACTACAATTATTCTGTAGTTTTCGCATTTTTTGATACTAAATTTTGGCAGGCGGGTTTCAACTACCTGGATTGAATAAGGATCAGTTACAACCGTACCTTTCCATTGCCTGATATTATAAGTCCCCGGTTGATTATAAGTATAAGTATTGCAGCTGACCCAGCCCATAAATGGTCCTGATCCAAAAGATCTGCCATCTTCTGAACAAACTTCACTCGAACCGGGAACATTGAAATTATAGTATGGCGGATCAGTACCTGGGGAAATATCTGTGATTACAACCGGATGGCCAACGCATATTGTATTTCCATTTACAGTGAACTGAGCATTTACCTCTAGGACTGAAAAGTCAGCTAAAAAAAATATACAGTAAAAAAATAAAAATTTCTGCATCAGTTTTGAGACAGTTTTTTCAATAAATTTTCAACAGATACTTTTTGTTGTTCTCCGGAGATCATGTCTTTTAACATCACAGAGCCGGATTGCATCTCTTCATCTCCAATAAGAGCAACGTAAGATATCCCTTTTTTATTGGCATATTCCAGTTGTTTTTTAATTTTGACCAAATCAGGGTAAATTTCACAATTGATACCTTCGCTTCGGAGTCTTTGTATAATCGGTAAAGCGAATTCCTGAGTTCTACCGTCAAAACAACAAAACAGAACCTTAGTGGTGGTAATTTTATCTTCAGGAAAAAGCTTTAGCTCATCAAGTACATCATAAATCCGGTCCACTCCAAACGAAATTCCCACACCTGAAACACCTGGCATACCGAATACTCCGGTAAGGTTGTCATATCTTCCGCCTCCTGATATACTACCGATCTGAACTCCAATTGCTTTAACTTCAAAAATCGCCCCTGTATAATAGGTTAATCCTCTGGCAAGCGTAAGGTCAAACTCAACATGTTCGGTCGTAGAACCAAAGCTTTCAATAAATTTAAACACTTCCCTGATTTCCCTGATCCCATTCATACCCTCGGATGAGCTTTTTATTACACTTTCCAATTTCAGAAGTTTAGAGTTATTATCTCCTGAAATGGATAATACAGGATCAAGTTGTTTGATTTCTTCCTCAGAAAACCCTTTTTCTTTTAATTCACTCACTACCCCAGTAAGCCCTATTTTGTCGAGTTTGTCTATGGCAACACAAAAATCGGTTTCACAACCTTCCTTGCCAATTATCTCCGTTATTCCTTTAAGAATTTTTCGGTTGTTAATTTTAATGGAATAGGATTGCAGTCCAAGTTTATGGAAAACCTCTTTCAGCATCAATACAATTTCCGCTTCGCAGATAAGAGAGTCTGTCCCTACCACATCAGCATCGCACTGGTAAAATTCCCTGTATCGCCCTTTCTGAGGGTTATCTGCCCGCCATACCGGTTGTATCTGGTATCTTTTGAAAGGAAAGGCGATATCATTCCTGTTCATTACCACATATCGGGCGAATGGCACAGTAAGGTCATATCTAAGTGCTTTTTCCGAAATTTTTGATAAAATAGCTTTGGAGCCATTTTGATAATCTGTTTCTGTAGTTTTATTAAGAAAGTCGCCTGAATTAAGGATTTTGAAGATTAGCTTATCTCCTTCGTCTCCGTATTTTCCCGTAAGTACAGATAAATTCTCCATAGCCGGGGTTTCAAGCGGCAAAAAGCCGAACTTCCTGAAAACCTGTTTGATAGTGTCAAAAATGTAATTTCTCCGGATCATTTTGTCGGGTCCGAAGTCCCGTGTTCCTTTTGGTATTGAAGGCTTTTGGCTCATTTATCCACATTTTGGGCCAAAAATACGAAATGGGGAAACAATAAACTCCATTTTTGCGTAAAATCGGCTAAATCGTTGTTGGAGGGTGAAAAGATGGAAATAATCGATATTTTATGAATTTTGGTCGTACAGTCTTATTCCTGGTTTATAGAAAAAGAAATTATACAAAACTCTTAATCCCGGTATTGTTTCTTTTGGTTGAACTATCTATAGCAGGTTATCTTAAATGGGAATTATTTGGAGAATGGTATAATCTGCCCGATAAAGGTTATTATACAGAAGCAAGCATAGTCCATAACCCAATCATTGTTATTAAAGCCATTCATTCTGATAGAATTACAACACCTTTCCCGGGTTTTGAAAGTCCACAAATCGGATTCAGAAGCAATTCTGTGATTTTTACAGGCTTGTGCTATCTGATAAGTCTGAGTATCGCTTATTTTGGGATATTAATGAGTTTTCTTTGGATCAAAAGGTTCTTTAACAGAAATAATCTTAACCCTATCTGGTGGATCTGGCCTTCAGGTTGTATAGGAGCGCATTTGCTTTTGTTCTTTATTGCAAATTCTCATCTGAGCAACTTAATCCTGTGTATCTAATAACCTGCATATTTCACATTTAGATAATTCTGAAATATTATATTATTTTTTCAGGCAAAATTTTTTTTACTGAAAAAACTGTTTTACCTTTGCGTCTTCAAATTAAAGTTTATCAATAATGGCAGTTACCAGATTAAAAAGAAAAGAGAAAAAAAATAAGATAGTTTCTAAAGCCAGAACATCTGCGATTAAGAGATTAACTAAAGTTCCGGTAATTAAGAAAGTAGATATCGAAGAGCTTAGAAAACAGGCCTCTGCATAATTTCATTAAAATTAAATTTTATAATAAAAAGGCGGATATCTCTCCGCCTTTTTATTTTGCCCTGAAACCAAGTTCTATTGCTTTCATATTTTCAATTTTCCTGTTATTCAAATCCATTTTTATAAGTGTTTTCACTTTGTGGAAGCCGTGGTTACCTGCTGCTCCAGGATTTATACAAATGGTATTGGTTTCCTTATCAGTAATTACTCTCAGAATATGGCTATGCCCACAGATAAAAATATCAGGCGGATTATTTTTTATCAGATCTCTGACTTCTTTATTGTAATGCCCCGGGTACCCTCCGATATGAGTCATGTAAACATCAAATCCTTCAGTGTTAAATCGTAATTCTTTTGGATGGACTTGCTGAATTGGCTTATCATCAATATTGCCAAATACACCTTTAAGGGGTTTAAAAGCTGACAATTTTAAGGATATCTCCATGCTCCCGAAGTCTCCGGCATGCCAGATCTCATCGCAATCTTCAAAGTGCCTGAAAACTTTGTCATCCAAAAACCCATGAGTGTCGGATATTAAGCCTATTCTTTTCATATTTTGTAAACAGTATTCAAAACTAATAACCATTTATTAGCAAAAGTAAATGACATAAATTTTTTTCATCAAAGCATCAATATTGCGGTTTCTACGTAATACAAAGAAATTTAATAATCAATTTAAATTCACATCTTTGTTTGAAACTAATAAAATTCTAATATTATACACTTAAGCATCTCTTAATATTTGATTTAATGAAAACCTTTTTAGTAACTGTATTCTCCCTTATTTCTCTTTTAGTATTAGCTCAGGATCCCAAAGTAGGCCCAAATGAACCGTTGCTGATTTGTGTAGTGACCGATGATCAGAATGTTCCTGAAAAGGATGCTGTTGTTATCGTAGAAAGTGAAGACAAAATTTTCAAAGCCACCGGTACAGTAAATATTGACGGAGAGT
>JBKBUF010000015.1:0-112126 GCA_046290815.1 Cytophagaceae bacterium
TAAGATCGTCACATATCATGTATGTAACTTTTATGTCTGTCTCGCTCAGATCTTGGTTTCTTGACTAGGTTTTACCTACTCAAGCGGTTTGTTATTCAATCTATATCCTCAAAGAACTTTTCTCATTCAGCATTCCTGAATGAAATTGGTTAACCTAAGTTAACGACTCCAATAAATTCTGGTCTTAGTTTTTCGCGCCTCGAATCGCCATACCTCATTTTAGCGGCTGCAAAGGTATGATTTTTTTATTATATGAAGCAAATTTTTTGAAAAGTTTTTTTAAAAAAACTTTTTTCTACCCTACTGACCAACATTTTAAAGAACCTTTTAGTTTATTTCCCCTCCAACTTCGAGAAGGGACTGCAAAGGTAGCTATTGTATTTTAAAAACCAAATAAACCTAAATAAAAAAATTAAAATATTTTCTACCTACTTAAACAAAACTCAAACCTTCCGAATTAAGTTCCGCTGCAATTGTGATAATAATTTATTCCTTTTGATATACGCTAAGCCAAAAACTTCTCAGTTCTTTGGCTCCTAGTTTTATAATATCTTTTAGCTTATACTATTACATCCCAGCATTATAAAAAGTTCACCACTTTTTTGGTTTCTTGAACACCGGAACTGTGCTACAAGGCTCACCATACATTATACTATTGGCAACAGGCACAAGCCTTCTGGTAACTTCAGCATAGGCAAAAACAGGCACAGGAAACTTGCCACAACCTTTAACTACCACTTTTGCATCTTTGTATGACTCCCAACTGATTTTATCAAGGGCCTGATGGTACAATGCCTGTTCCAAGGCTTCTAAACCGCCAAACACCACCATATTAGCAAAGGGCTGAATTTTTGCAATAAGTAACATATACGCCCAGGTAGGAACTATGGCATCTTCAGAACAGATAACACCAACATTTTTGCCGGAATAAACAGACCAATCAAAAGCTTTAATAAAATCACGAAAATCCTTCTCTTTTAAAATCAACCCCTGAAAAAGATTTTGTTTAATATCATAAATTACTCGTTCGCCTTTATCATAAAAATCCTCCAGATCCAAGACTACCAGCCCGCTGGCCTCCACTTTATTTACTATTTGATCTTCACTCATAAAACATTATTTTTTCAAGGTTGAAGTTGATACAAAATCTTTGAGATAGTATGGTTCAAAATAGGCCACGTCCTCAAATTCATTCTTAAGAAACTTTGCTGATGCTATTTCACCTATCTGTTTTGCAGAAACAGAAATATTAATCCCAAAGTATGCATTTGGATTATTAATTAGATTTCTAAATTTATTTGCACCATCTCCGATGAATGCCACTTTATACTTCGCAAGTATGTCAACAAAAGTGTTTTCTGTTAATACAATCGCCGTGGTTTCGTTAACAATACTAAGGTCAGGGGCGAACAAACAGCTGTACACCTCCATTCGCCGGGCATCTAGCATAGGACAAATGTGTGCATTCAGGAAATTAAAGGAACTGTATTGCAATGCAAGGGCATGTAACGTATTAACGCTGATCAAGGGTAAGTCAAGTCCATAACATAGACCTTTGGCTGTGGATACCCCAATTCTTAAACCAGTGTATGATCCTGGACCTTTTGAAACTGCAATGGCTGAAAGATCTTTTAACGAAATATCTAATGATTTCAATAATTGTTCTATTGAAACATTTAAAAGCCTTGAATGAGATTTTTGTAAAGCAAATTCATGAATCCCTAATAGTGATCCGTCATTATGAACCGCTACTGAGCAAATATTTCCTGAGGTCTCAATGCTTAATATAGGATTCATGCGAGGGATATATAAATCTCAATAATCTTTCTAACTATAACTACCAGCAAAAATACAGAATAAATGTAGCTAATTACATAGGAAGGCAGTTTTCTTGAAACGTTAACACCGAAAGGGGATGATATTAATACTCCTGCTGTCAGGCTTAAAGAAACAGGAAAGACAATGTACCCTAACTGAAACCTACTATTGCACAATGGTGCCCCCTCCGTAAAGTTGTACAATGTCATAAACAATGCAGTTAGCATAATAACGCCCGATGAGATTGAACTGGCTTTTTTAATATCTATTCTCATTAGGGAATTTAAAAGTGGAATAATGACAATTCCGCCTCCAAGACCTGAAAGGGAAGCTATTAAACCTCCTGATGCCCCCACAGAGGCCAGATTAACCTTCTTCAGTGAATCCAGCGGAAGAACATCTACCTTTTTTGCAGAGCGCAGGGTGTTATAAAACATGAATATTAATAAAATAACTACTATTACATTAAAAAGGGGATAGTTGTACCAATCCGTATTGACAATATATTTCAAACACAAGACAGATGAAATGATAGAAAAAACAGAAATTAGCATTACTTCATTTTTATGAAATAATTTATGTTTTACCAACATATAATTAGCGGAGGCTGAAGCAAAAAAAATTGCAAAGATACTATTAGCAATAGTAAACTGTGCTATCTGTTCTGAGGGAATCCCATATTTTGAAAGCGCAATAGGCAAGATCACAACATATACCACTCCTCCACCGATTCCAACTAGTCCGGCAATAAAACCTCCGATAATCCCACATAAAAACAACAAAACAAACTGTTCCATTACGAAAAATATAATCCCGGATCCTTTCAATGAAAAGATCCGGGATCAGGAAAAATGTTTAAATAAATTTAATTTTTACCAGATAGTATTTTGGCAAATTCCGCTTGAGCGTTGAAAATCTTCAAAGCTTCTTTGATATCTTCATCATCATCAAACCCTGCTTCAATAGTACCTTTTTGTAAGTAATATCTTGAGACAATTTCTTCTTCCAGATATTCTTTTATTTCTAATTTAAATGTCTGCAGGTCTTTCTCCTTATTATGGCTAACTTGTGACCTCAGAGATTCGATCTGTGCTTTTATAGCATCGTAGTATTTCTCTTTTTTACTGAAATTCACAAGATCTTCAATAGTGTTCTCAACTTTGGTAGTGTAGTCGTATTCTTTATCTGCCAACCACTTTACGAATTCCTGATATTCTTCTTCTGATAGTTTAAAATCTTTAGCAGCTTTGATTTTCTTATTTTTGCTTGAATACGAGGTAGCATAATCAAATAATAGACCTTTGCTAATCAAGCTAGAGGTTATAGGTGCTAATGGTTTTTTCTCCACTTCAATGTCAGGGGTAATTCCTCCCCCATCGTACACGACTCTTCCATTTTTTGTCTTAAACGCAACCCTCAACGAATCCGGAATTTTCCCAACGCTTCCGTCTTCATTACGATGACTGTAATCAATGGCCTGAATACATCTTCCGCTAGGTGTATAATACTTAGCAGTTGTAATTTTTAACTGACAGTTGTAAGACAAAGGTCGTGTAGCCTGCACAAGTCCCTTACCATAAGTTCTTTGCCCTATTAAAACACCCCTATCATAATCCTGCATAACCCCTGAAACAATTTCGGAGGCAGATGCACTTCTGCTGCTGGTAAGGACCACTAGCGGAATATCAGTATCTACGGGACTATTCAGGGCATTATAAACCTTATTCCACTCACTGATTTTCCCTTTTGTTCTAACAATTTCTTTGTCCTTTTGAACAAACAAATTAGAGATGTTAATAGCTTCACTCAGTAATCCACCAGGATTGTCTCTAAGGTCCAGAATAATATTTTTTGCACCGGAACTCTTTAATTCTACTAATGCCTTTTTAACTTCTTTAGAGGCACCTGAAGTAAAATCTGATAGTTTAATGTAGCCTGTTTTGTCATTTACCATTCCATAATATGGAACATTTTCAATTTTTATCTTTTCTCTGGTTAACACCACATCCATCTTATCTGCCATTCCATAGCGCTTAATTGTGACCTTTACCTGAGTATTGGATTGACCTTTTAAAAGTTTGCTTATATCTGATGTCGGCTTACTTGTTACTTCAATTCCATCAACAGCCAATATTTCATCTCCGACCATAAGCCCGGCTTTATGAGCAGGAAATCCCTCGTAAGGCATTAAAATAATCGGCCTTTCGTTTCTTTTACCAATGACAGCTCCTATTCCACCATATTGACCGGTAGTCATTGTTCTGAAATCCTCAATTTCATCTTCAGGAATATAATTGGTGTATGGATCAAGAGATTCAAGCATAGCATCAATCCCTTTTTTAATCATTTGGTTAGGATTGACCTCATCTACATAATAATTATTTACTTCTTTGAAAAGGGAAGCAAAAATGTCCAGGTTTCTGGCGATTTCAAAATACTTTTCATCCGGCTTGCTAAAAGCAAAAAAACTGATGATTGTTACTGCCAAGATTGCAAATAAGGCTGTTTTACGGGAAATTCTCTTCATAAATCTTTCCAAAATTATATTTAAAAGGCCGAAGGCTATTAATCAGGTAAGTTTTAAACGTTTTAAAATTAAAATTAGTTTTTTTTCCATATCATCATAGTTAATTTTTTCTTTTCCTGTAAATATTATAGCCAAATAAGAAGGGATTTGCCTCTTTTTATCCAAATCTGCTTGCGGAAAAATCTTCGATTTATTAAGTCTGTAAATTTCTCTCATTTGCCGTCTGATACGATTCCGGTCAACAGCTTTTTTAAAGTTTCTTTTAGGGACAGAAAAAATAACCTGTGGAAAATCAGAACTGTATTCCGGATTGATCAAATAAATTAATCTGAAGGGGTATAAAGCAGAAAAAGAGCCTTTAGAAAAAAGCTCTTCTATTATTTTTTTACTTTTAATTCTTTCGGCAGCAGGTAATTTTACCGATACATCACGGCCTTTATGCTTTCCTATGGAAGACATAAGAATATTTTACATAAAGGCTAAAAATCAACCTTTATGTTTTTTTTCGTCAGAAACAGTTAATTTTTTTCTTCCTCTTGCTCTTCTGCTGGCAAGTACTCTGCGACCATTTGGAGTAGACATTCTCTCCATGAATCCATGCTTATTTCTTCTTTTTCTGTTAGAAGGCTGAAATGTTCTCTTCATTGTAGTATTGCTTTGCTTTGCCTTTCAAAGGCAGTTACTATGTACTAATTAAATTGGCCTGCAAAGATAGGGACTGTTTTGTATAATCGCAAACCTAATTTATAAATTCTGACTTACTAATGTAACTTATACATTTTCAGATGCTTTTTAAAGTCAAAAAATGAAATTTTGGTTCAATTATTATTCTATTTTCGCATTGTAGTAAATTGCTGAAATCTGAATTATGCATTATCAAATTTCCATTCAAAATCCTCATTTACAGATCATTGAAATTGAGTTAACTTTAAAGAATATTTCAAGTACTCAATTGACTTTGCAATTACCTGCCTGGAGGCCAGGTAGATACGAACTCCAAAATTACAGTAAGAATATCTTAAAAATTCAGGCATATGCCCTGAATGGCAAAAATCTGATGATAGAGAAGATTTGTAGAGAACAGTGGAACATAGAAACTATAGGTAATTCAGAAATAATCATTAGGTATAGCTACTACTGCGCACAGATGGATGCCGGTGGTTGTTGGGTCGACAATGATCAACTGTATTTAAATTTTATCTGCTGCTTATTATATGTCCCTGAAAGAATTCAAGAAAAATGTACCACTGAACTTAAAATACCGGAATCATGGTCCGTTGCCTGTGGCCTTGATAATATTAAAAATACACTTGAGGCGCAGAATTTTTATCAATTAGTAGATAGCCCTTTAATTGCTTCCAGGCACCTGCATCATGAGTCATATATAATTGATAGAAAAAAATTCCACATATGGATCAATGGTAACATAACACCAGATTGGGATAAACTTATAAACGATTTTCAAAAATTTACGAAAGCCCAGATAGATGCAATGGGAGATTTCCCTGAGGAAAATTACCATTTCCTTTTTCAAATCTTACCCTTCAAGCATTATCACGGGGTTGAACATAGAAACTCCACGGTTGTAACTTTAGGACCTGCCGAACAATTTTATACAGACTTATACAAAGAATTTGTTGGTATCAGCTCCCATGAACTTTTTCATGCATGGAATATTGTTAAGATCCGTCCTGTTGAAATGATGCCTTACGACTTCAGTAAAGAAAATTATTTTCGTTCAGGGTTTGTAGCAGAAGGCGTTACCACATACTATGGAGATTACTTTCTGCTACGTTCGGGCGTTTTTTCGGAGGAAGAATATTTTCATGAATTGAATATGGTGCTGAAAAGACATTTTGAAAATTTCGGAGACAGTAATTTATCTGTAGCTGACTCGTCATTTGATCTTTGGGTGGATGGGTATGTACAGGGTATACCAAACCGGAAGGTATCCATTTATGTAAAAGGCTCCATACTCGCGCTTCTGCTTGATCTTGAAATAAGAAGAGCGACAAGGAATAAGAAATCATTAGATGATGTAATGCGAATTTTATATTTTGATTACGGAAAAAGATCTAAAGGGTATAGCATTGCTGATTATAAAAAAATTGCTGAACATGTATCCGGACAAAATCTTGATGCTTACTTCAATGATTTTGTTTATGGCACAAAACCTTTGACGGGAAAATTAGATGCGGCGCTTAAATATATAGGTTGCAATTTGCAAAATTATAATAGCCCTTCATTATCAGAGTCTTTGTTTGGATTCAGGACAATAACAAAAGAAGCGAGAACTTATGTAGAATTGATCGCGCCCGGATCTCCGGCAGAATCCCAGCTTAGAAAAGATGATGAATTGATAAGTCTAAATAATATCAGGATAAATAACAACATAAATCAACTGATTGAAAATAATACCGTATGTGAAATTTCTTTTTTCAGAAATAATATATTACACAAATGCACATTACAAGGGTCAGAAAAACGATTTTTCATACAATACAAAGTAGAAAAAAATAAGGCCCCGGATGAGGCCTCAAAAGAAAATTATATGAAGTGGCTACGAGGTTAACTTTGCCGCTACTTTAATTTAATGTAATTTAATTTCGAATTGAACAAGATCAATAAATTCCTGAATTCGTGAATCCAATTCGTGGTCTGACAAATTTTTAAGCCTCTCTACACCAAATTTCTCCACGCAGAAGGAAGCAAGTGCTGAGCCATAGATAATAGCTCTTTTCATATTAGAAAATGATGTATCACCTGAGTTAGCAAGGTAACCAATGAACCCACCTGCGAATGTATCACCTGCACCAGTCGGATCAAAAACGTCTTCTAAAGGTAATGCAGGAGCAAAAAACACCTGTTCTTTATTAAACAATAACGCTCCATGCTCACCTTTTTTTATTACCACCACTTTAGGCCCCATTGTCAATATTTTTTTGGCTGCTTTTACCAAAGAATATTCTTTAGATAGCTGACGTGCTTCTTCATCATTTATTGAAAGAACATCAACCAAAGTTAAAGTGTGGCGAAGATCATCCATGGCAACATCCATCCAAAAATTCATAGTATCCATCACTATAAGCTTAGGCCTTCTATTCATCCTTTCAATAACTGTCGACTGAACTTTTGGAGAAAGATTACCAAGCATCAAATACTCGCAATCCTGATAAGAATCCGGTATCACAGGTTCGAATGTACCCAAAACATTCAGTTCTGTAACCAAGGTATCCCTGGAGTTCATATCATTGTGGTATTTTCCTGACCAGAAAAATGATTTTTCATTTTCCTTAATTTGCAATCCTTCTGTGTCTACTCCATGATCCTGTAACATTTGAATATCAGATTTAGGAAAATCACCACCGACAACTGCCACTAATTTGACTTTACCGGTGAAATAAGAAGATGCAAGTGAAATGTAAGTGGCAGCACCACCTATGATTTTATCTGTTTTGCCAAATGGAGTTTCTATTTTATCAAATGCAACTGAACCTACTACTACAAGACTCATATAATTAAGAATTAAGAATTAAGAATTAAGAATTAAGAATTAAGAATTAAGAATTAAGAATTAGTCCCTGAAATTAAATAAAAAATTTAAATTAAATAATTATTCAATAATCGGTGCCGGATAAAAGGTTGCATTGGGATCAAAAAGATACCTGTAGGTAATATGTGTTTTAATAACCTTACTACCGACAGATTCACAAATTTTGATCATTTTGGGATTAAAGCTACCTATCCAGTTCATTTCAAAATCTGTATACCTACCTGAAGGCTGTATTATTCTAGCTGCGGCCATTACGATAGCTCCTTCCAATCCTTTACTTTGAAATTCAGGTATAACACCAAAAGCAACTCCAAACATTTTCTTACAAGTTCCTCTCAATTTATGGTAAAGAAATTTAATTTTTCCCCACCAGTTTAAATTGCCGTTCAGGTGTTTAAAAATCTGATTGAGTTCAGGGATCATTATAAAAAAGGCAACCGGCTCCTTATCATAATAAGCGAACCAGACTAATTCTTCGTCCAATACAGGCTTCATTTGCTTCATAATTGACATTGCCTGAGCCTTGGGCATTTCTCTTACTCCGCTGTGCTTAACCCATGCCTTATTATAAATATACCTGAAATCTTCTGCATATTTTTCAAGTTGATTCTTTCTTATATGCTCAAAATGATAAAAAGGGTCTCTTGCAATTCGGTCAGCTTTTTCAGCATACTTATCCGGCAAAGGGGCTTCAACAGTCCTATGATATGTATATTGCTCAAAATAAGTCCTGAATCCGTACGATTCAAACAAGTCCTTATAATAAGGAAAATTATATGGCATAGAATAATTCGGCTCAATAAATCCATCTACCAGCAACCCCCACCACTTATCTCGTTCTCCAAAATTTACCGGACCGTCCATTGCCTCCATACCGTTTTCTTTTAACCATTCCTTACATTGGTCAAAGAGCATAAATGCAGCATCTTTGTCATTAATGCATTCAAAGAAACCCATCCCACCGGTTATATATTCAGTGGCTTTAGCAGTCTTGTTATTAATAAAAGCAGCAACTCTGCCAATAGTTTCTCCCTGATGATTTATAAGAAGCCACCGTTCTGCTTTGCCATGTCTGAAATACTTATTTATCTCCGGATCAAAAATACCATTTATGTCTTTATCCAAAGGCCTTATCCAATTAGGATCATCTTTATATAATTTCACCGGAAGCTTTAAAAACTCACTTTTTGTGCTTTTATCTGAAACATGTACAATCTTCATAAACAAGGCAAAACTATAAAATTGACGGAAATCAGTTACAAAGTAATGAGTTCTCATTTATAAATAAGCAGCAAATCACAAATTTTACATGCCACAATAAAAATTTTGATAAATGCAGGAGATAAATTTTCATCAACTTTCTGAAAAAGAATTATATTCTCATTTTGCCTCCTCCCCGGAGGGACTTGACAGCCATACGGTTGAATCAAGAAAGAAGACTTATGGACCAAATGTATTACCTAGAAAAAATAGAAAAACTCTTATTCAGGTTATCCTGGAACAGTTTTTTAGTCCCCTGATCTATGTTCTTCTTGCTGCGGCTGTGGTTTCATTTATCCTTCAGGAGTATTCAGACGGCTTTTTCATTTTGCTTGTATTAATTATAAATGCGCTGATAGGTACAATCCAGGAATGGAAGGCTGAAACAAAAGCGGGAGCTCTTCAGGATTTAATAAGGATTAGTATTCGGGTAATAAGGAATGGCATAGAAAGAATCACAGACAGTGAGGAGCTCGTTCCTGGTGATATTGTTTATCTTGAAGCTGGCAATAAAGTTCCTGCAGATGTTAGGATTACCGAATGTGCTAATTTGAAATGTGAAGAAGCTCTTTTGACCGGAGAATCCATTGCTGTAGAAAAGAATAACGCAATCATAAATCGTAATGATTTACAAATAACGGAAAAGACTAATTATCTCTTTGCAGGTACCACCATCACCACCGGTTATGCAAAAGGAATTGTAACTGAAACAGGGGCAAATACTGAGATTGGTAAAATCGCCGAAAGTTTATCTCAGTTAGGAACAGGTAAAGCCCCTCTGGTAGAAAGGATGGAGGTTTTTGCAAGGAAAATAAGTATTGTTACCCTTGCGGGTTGCAGTATCTTAGGAATTCTTGGTTTATTCAATGGCATTTCATTGGTAGACATATTCTTTTTTGTTGTTGCAGTAGCTGTTTCAGCAATCCCTGAAGGATTGCCAATTTCAATGACTGTTGCTCTTTCCATCGGAACAGCCCGGATGGCAAAGAAAAATGTCATTGTCAGAAAGCTAACGGCAGTAGAAGGATTAGGGAGCTGTACCTATATTGCCACAGACAAGACCGGGACTCTTACTGTAGATCAACAAACAGTAAGGAAAATTATTACCAGTGATTTGAGTGAGTTTTCAGTGACAGGTACCGGTTATAACGGAATCGGAGATATTATAAACAAAGAAAAGCAAATCATAAAAGTCCCGAAAGCAGAAATCGATTCGTTGATCGAAAATCTTACACTTTGCAATGAAGGTGGCCTATCAAAAATAAATGACACAGAATGGCAACATCAGGGAGATGCTGTAGATGTTGCTCTGCTGGCTTTATCATACAAGCATGGAAGATCTCCACAAGAAATAAAAAACAAAATTCATACGAAAAAAATTATTCCTTTTGAATCAGAGCAGAGATACTCAGGAATTTATTACAATAATAATTCAGGCAAACTAATTCTCTCTGTGAAAGGCGCCGTTGAAAAGATACTTTCATTTTGTGGTTCAGCAGACCACAATATTATACAGGAGAAATCCGAATCGTTGGCAAAAGAGGGTTACCGTGTCATTGCAGTAGCATCAGGTGAAGTTCCGGAAATTTGCCAGGAAATTCCATCTACACTGCAATTACTTGGACTTGTCGCCCTGATTGATCCGTTAAGACCCGAGGCGAAGGAAGCAATATCCCAATGTCATCAGGCTGGAATAAGAGTAGGCATGATTACAGGAGATCATCCTGAAACTGCTTTAAGTATCGCTAAGGAACTAAATCTTGCTTCTTCGAAAAATGATGTAGTGACAGGAGCAGAGCTCAAAAGGATAATGGAAGATGAGAGAAACATTTTTGCATCGATAAAAGATAAAAAAGTTTTTGCAAGAGTAACGCCACAACAAAAACAGCAAATAGTTGAAACTCTTAAAGAAAACGGACATTTCGTGGCTGTCACCGGCGATGGTGTAAATGATGCTCCGGCACTGAAGTCGGCCAATATCGGGGTAGCAATGGGATACGGGACTGACGTAGCGAAAGATGCTGCTTCAATAATTGTTGCAGATAATAATTTCGCATCAATAGCAAAGGCAATTGAAGAAGGAAGACATATTTATAGTAACCTTAGAAAAATAATTTACCTACTTGTATCTACCGGAGCAGCAGAACTATTAATGATTGGTTTGTCCCTAGGATTTGCTTTACCATTGCCATTTTTACCAGTTCAGCTCCTTTGGTTAAATCTGGTTACAAACGGAATTCAAGACAAAACCCTTGCCTTTGAAGAAGGAGAGTCACATGTAATGAAGGAAAAACCAAGAGACCCTAAAGAAAGCATTTTTAATAACTTAATGATAAAACAACTAATTATTGCATCTCTTTTTATCAGTGTTATAACATTCAGCCTTTGGTATCATTTGCTAAACAATTTAAATTGGGATGAAAGTAAAGCTCGAAGCACAATATTATTATTAATGGTATTAATTCAGAATTTTCATGTACTTAATGCCAGATCCGAGAAAGTTTCCACCTTTAAAATCCCATTCAGAAAAAATCCATATTTGTGGTATGGAATAATAGGGGCACAAGGTACACACATCCTGGCAATGTATATTCCTTATACCCAGAAACTGATTCATTTGCAGCCTTTGGTACTTGAAGACTGGATCAAGCTGTTATTTACTGCTTCGTCGATTATCGTAATTATGGAAGCTTTTAAATGGTGGAATAACAGGAACATTTGTCGCCAAAATTTATTAATTTGGGACAAGAATGAAACGTTGGGTAATCAAACCGGAGCCTGAACCGGAAATCGTCAGTGAACTTCAAAGCGCGCTTAATATTTCAAAGCCTTTGGCTGAATTGCTTTTGCAAAGAGAAATAAACAGCTTTGAAAAAGCAAAATTATTTTTTCGCCCTTCGATTGATCAGCTACATGACCCTTTTAAAATGAAGGACATGCATAAAGCTGTTAGAAGGCTTAATGTTGCAATTGAAAATAACGAAAAAATACTTGTTTACGGAGATTATGATGTAGACGGAACCACTGCAGTATCGTTGTTTTATGGATTCTTAAAAAACTATTATCCCAATCTGGATTTTTATATACCTGACCGCTATTCCGAAGGGTATGGTGTTTCCGCGAAAGGTATTGATTTTGCATTTGACAATAATTTTAAATTGATCATAAGTCTCGATTGCGGAATCAAATCTGCCAGGGAAATTACTTATGCCCGGAATAAAGGAATAGATTTTATTGTTTGCGATCACCATAACCCGGGTACTGAATTACCTGCTGCATATGCAATACTTGATCCTAAAAGAAAAGATTGTGAATATCCTTTCAAAGAATTATCAGGATGTGGTGTAGGCTTTAAGTTTTTACAGGCATTTTGCATTGATAGAGGAATAGATAGTTCTAATTTATTTAAATACCTTGATCTGCTGGCGGTAAGTATTGCATCAGATATAGTACCTGTAATAGGAGAAAACAGAATACTTCTTTACTATGGAATAAAAATATTAAATGAATGTCCGAGACCGGGCATGAAAGCACTTATTGATGTAGCAGGAATTAAAAAGGTGATTAATGTTGAAAGCATTGTTTTCGGCCTGGGTCCACGAATTAACGCAGCCGGCAGAATTGCGCATGCCAAAGCAGCTGTCGAACTTATGCTTGCAGAAAATGCAGAAGATTCCATAGGTTTTGCCAGAAGGATTAATGAAAAAAATATCATTAGGAAAGATTTTGATTCTTCTATTACTCAGGAAGCCATCCGTATGATTCAGGATGACAATTCTCTGTTGTCTGCAAGATCAACAGTTTTGTATAAGGAAGACTGGCATAAAGGAGTAATTGGTATTGTAGCATCGAGGTGCATCGAAAAATATCATCGTCCGACAATTATTCTAACGCACAATAAAGGTTATGCTACAGGTTCTGCGAGATCAGTACCCGGCTTTGATGTTTATGAAGCAATTTCACAATGTGCGGACCTGCTTGAACAGTTTGGCGGGCATACCTATGCGGCAGGGCTTACAATTAAGTTGGATAAGATACATGAATTCAGAAACAGATTTGAAGAAGTTGTATCAAAATCAATAAAAGAGGAAATGCTTATTCCTAAGATTGATATTGACCTGAAGTTACCTTTAAATAAAATAAATCAGAAATTTTATAATGTATTGAAGCAATTGGCTCCTTTCGGACCAGGGAATATGGAGCCTGTTTTCCTTTCAGAAAATGTTTGTGATGATGGAAGTGCACGATTATTGAAGGGAGAGCATTTGAAATTAAGAATTACTCAGGAAGATGGTAATGAATTTATAGATGCGATAGGCTTTAATATGCCCGAATTTTATCCTAAAATCTCAAAAGGGCACCCTTTTAACTTATGCTATCAAATTACTGAAAATGAATTTAATGGCAGGAAATCATTACAATTGATGATAAAGGATATTAAATTTGTTAACCAGGAAAACGGACTTGCAGTTTAATAATCTGTATCTGAAAAGTGATCCAAATTTGGTAAAGCAAAAAACATGAAACTAAGAGCTGAAAACTTATTCAAAAAATATAAAGCAAGGACAGTCGTAAATAATGTCTCTGTGGAGGTAAATCAAGGAGAGATTGTTGGACTGTTAGGGCCTAATGGTGCAGGTAAAACCACATCATTTTACATGATTGTAGGTTTGATTAAACCAAATTCAGGCCACATCTTTTTGGAAAATGAAGATATAACTGCTTTACCAATGTATCAGAGGGCAAAAAAAGGAGTTGGTTATCTTGCTCAGGAAGCCTCTGTTTTCAGGAAACTGTCCGTGGAAGAAAATATACTGGCAGTGCTTGAAATGACTAATTTACCTAAGGTAGAACAGAAGCGAAGGACAGAAGAATTATTAGAAGAGTTCAGTCTTACTCATGTAAGAAAAAATTTAGGGATGGTGCTGTCAGGAGGAGAAAGAAGAAGAACTGAGATTGCCAGAGCCCTTGCTGTGGACCCAAAATTTGTTTTGCTGGATGAGCCTTTTGCCGGTGTAGACCCAATTGCTGTGGAAGAAATTCAAAGTATAGTGGCCAAATTAAAAAACAAAAACATTGGCATTTTGATTACAGACCATAATGTTAACGAAACTCTGTCGATTACCGACAGGGCATATTTGTTGTTTGAAGGAAAAATTCTTAAATCGGGTACTGCAGAAGAGCTTGCTGCTGACGAACAGGTAAGAAGAGTTTATTTGGGTAAGCATTTCGAATTAAAAAGAAAAATATAAGTGGCTTGGTTTTCCACTTAGGGAAATGGCTGGAATTTAAATTTGAATTTGTGAAGATCTTAAACATCATATTGAAGGAAATTTTAATGAGAAGGATTTCTCATATTGAAAGATTCATTAAAAATCCTCATGATGTACAGGAGCAATTATTATTATCAATCGTAAAGAAAGCAAGGAATACTGAATGGGGGAAAAAGCACGATTACAAATCGATAAAGAATCTACAGCAGCTTAAGGAAAGAGTGCCTGTTTCTCCCTATGAAAAGATATATCCCTATATAGAAAGAATGATGATGGGTGAAAAAGACATACTATGGCCTAGTCCTATCACCTGGTTTTCTAAATCCTCCGGTACTACCAATGCCAAAAGTAAATTTATTCCTGTTTCAAAAGATGCCTTATTTCATTGCCATTACAAAGGTGGAAAAGATTTACTATGTCTTTACTTTCACAACAAGCCTGACAGCAAACTTTTTGAAGGCAAAGGTTTAGGAATCGGCGGAACATACAATGCCAATAAAAAATGGTCCAATTCTTATTATGGAGATGTTTCTGCTGTGATCATGGCAAATCTCCCTATGTGGGCACAATTTGTCAGAACACCCAGTCTGAAAATTGCCTTGATGGATGAATGGGAAGAAAAGATAGAAAGAATGGCAAGAGCAACGCTGAATGAAAAAGTAACTAACATTTCAGGTGTTCCGACTTGGTCAATTGTATTACTTGAAAGAATACTTGAAATCACTGGTAAATCAAATATATTGGAAGTATGGCCGGAATTTGAAGTTTTTTACCACGGAGCTGTTGCATTTGGCCCTTACAAAGATATATTCAAAAAGTTCTTTCCTTCCGACAAAGTGATGTATTTGGAAACTTATAATGCATCGGAGGGATTTTTTGGCATTCAGGACGACTTAAGTATTGATCATCTTCTGCTCATGCTGGATTACGGGATCTATTATGAATTTATTCCAATGGAAGAGGAAGATAAAGAATTTCCAAAAACAATTAGCCTGGACCAGGTACAATTAAATACAAATTATGCTATGGTAATCTCAACCAACGCAGGTTTGTGGAGATATAAAATAGGTGATACTGTTAAATTCACCAGCCTATCGCCCTATAGAATTAAAATTTCAGGAAGGACAAAGCATTTTATTAATGCATTCGGAGAGGAATTAATTGTTGAAAATGCTGAGACTGCTTTGGCAGAAGCATGTAAACGGACCGGTGCTACGGCAACTAATTTTACTGCAGGGCCTGTATATTTTGAAGGGAAAAGCAGAGGTGGACATGAATGGATTATAGAGTTCTCAGATGTGCCATTAAACATGGAAAATTTTTCGGTAATATTGGATGAAGAACTAAAAAAAGTCAATTCAGACTACGAAGCAAAAAGGCACAAAGACCTTGCACTTCAAAAACCGATTGTCCATTCCGTTCCATCCGGAACATTTTACAATTGGATGAAAAAAAGAGGCAAACTAGGCGGTCAAAACAAAGTACCACGTCTTTCCAATAACCGGGAATACCTGGAGGACATTTTAAAAGGTCTCCAGCTAATTCAGTAACTGCCTATTAGAAGTAAATTACCTGGTCTATCATCCTATCGGCTATTGCATTCAATACTATATATGTTTTTTTATCCCCTCTTTTTTGCGCCTCAATTGCATCCAATCTCAATTTCATATAATGCTCTCTGATTTTCTCTTTTTGAGACTTTCCAAATATCTTCCACATAATCGAATCATTTACATTAAATCAACCCACAAACCAGGTTAATTGTTGAATGAAGTTTTACGATCCAATTCCAGTAGGATTATTTTAAGTAAGTGAGTCAGGTTGGTTTGTTAATTAAAATCAGAATTCATTGATAAAAATCCACATTTAATTCACAGGTTTATTCTTGGTCGTTGAATTATTTAAAATTCAGCGTTATTTTATGTCCTCCAAAAATTCAAACAAAAACAACTCAAAATTATCCACAAAGTTATCAAGTTTTCAACAGGAAAAAGTTTTCGCATTACAATAAGATATCATTCAAGACATTACTACTAAATCGAACATATTCAATTTTGTTGATAAGTGTTACTAAAAAATTACTCAAATCCAATTTCAATGATTCAGATCAGGGATTTTAGTGATTTTATATTGGAAAATTTCAATCAATACCCTAAAAGAAATTGTTTGAACTTTATCAGTAAAAATTTTTAAATAATTCCGGGAAACAGGATAAATTTTAATGTAATTGCATTTATCCTATATCTTATGAAAAACCGAATAACTAAACTACTAAACATCCAGGTGCCGATAATTCAGGCTGGAATGGTTTGGTGCAGCGGATGGAAACTTGCTTCTGCTGTGAGTAATGCCGGAGGTCTGGGTATTATCGGAGCGGGATCCATGTATCCGGAAGTGTTGAAAGAGCATATTGAAAAATGCAAGGCAGCCACCAAAAACCCATTTGCCGTTAATTTGCCCTTGCTATATCCGGATATAGATAAGCATATTGATATTATTATTTCACAAGGTGTAAAGAACGTTTTTACTTCAGCAGGAAATCCGAAAACATGGACATCAAAACTGAAGGAAAGTGGTATCAACGTTATCCACGTAGTATCAAGTGCAAAGTTTGCTTTGAAGGCCGAGGAAGCAGGAGTAGATGCGGTGGTTGCAGAGGGTTTTGAAGCAGGAGGTCATAATGGCAGAGAAGAAACCACCACCTTTTGTCTGATACCAATGGTATCAGAATCTGTGAAAATACCTGTAATAGCAGCAGGGGGCATAGGCACAGGCAGAGGAATTTTTGCCGCTTTCGCTTTAGGGGCTGAAGGAGTACAAATAGGTAGCAGATTCGCAGTAAGCCAGGAGTCATCTGCACATATCAATTTTAAAAACCGAATAGTACAGGCGTCTGAAGGAGAAACTGTCCTAACATTAAAATCAGTCACACCCGTTCGACTTATAAAAAATAAATTTTATCAGGAAGTTAAAGCTGCTGAAGAAAGAGGTGCAACCCCTGATGAGTTAAAAGTATTGTTAGGAAGAGGTAGAGCCAAAAAAGGAATTTTTGAGGGAAACCTGGAGGAAGGAGAACTTGAAATCGGGCAGATTTCAGCCACAATTCGAGAGATAAAACCTGCCGCTGAAATTTTAAATGAACTTTGGAAAGAATATGTTGCGTTAAAGCAAGAATTTTGTAAATGAAGCTAATAGTATTCAAGGGCTTAACACTTTAACATCATAAGGCTTTCCAGCTTCAACAATTGTTCGTAATTTTGTTTTTTAAATCCGATTAACTTAAAATCATGAATACAAAAATTAGCTCCTCTACCAGAGATACTCAAATCTTTGATTTAATAAACAAGGAAAGAAGAAGACAGGAAAGTGGAATAGAACTTATAGCTTCTGAAAACTTCACCTCTAAACAGGTGATGGAAGCCATGGGTAGTGTGATGACCAATAAATATGCAGAGGGCTTGCCAGGCAAAAGATACTATGGAGGTTGTGAAGTAGTTGACCAGTCAGAACAACTGGCCATCGACAGATTGAAAGAATTATTTAAAGTAGAATGGGCAAATGTACAACCTCACTCAGGAGCACAAGCAAACATGGCTGTTTTTCTTGCCTGTCTTAATGCGGGTGATACCATATTAGGCTTTGATCTATCACATGGAGGCCATTTGTCACATGGATCTCCGGTTAACTTTTCAGGAAAATATTTTAAACCGGTATTTTACGGGGTGGAGAAAGAAACCGGCGTCATAGACCTTAATAAAGTAGAAGAAATTGCATTAAAGGAAAAGCCGAGACTAATTATTTGCGGGGCATCTGCTTATTCAAGAGATTGGGATTACCAGAGATTCCGTCAGATTGCAGATAAAGTTGGGGCATTTTTATTGGCAGACATTGCTCATCCGGCTGGACTTATTGCCAAAGGCTTATTGAATGATCCTGTAAAGCATTGTCATTTTGTATCCTCTACTACCCATAAGACACTTCGTGGACCAAGAGGCGGGATTATTATGATGGGTAAAGATTTTGAAAACCCGCTTGGTTTAAAAACACCTAAAGGAGAAACTCGAATGATGTCTAATGTTTTAGATATGGCAGTATTTCCAGGTGTTCAAGGAGGTCCATTGGAGCATGTTATTGCGGCAAAAGCTGTAGCATTTTATGAGGCACTATCTGACGATTACCATGAATATGCGGTTCAGGTGCAGAAAAATGCTAAGGCAATGGCAGATGCTTTTCTGAATAAAGGATATCAGATAATTTCCGGTGGGACAGATAATCACCTGATGCTAATTGACCTTCGTTCAAAAGGACTTACCGGAAAAATCGCGGAAAACACACTAATAAAGGCTGATATCACCATAAATAAAAACATGGTTCCTTTCGATGATAAATCACCTTTTATCACATCAGGAATGCGGGTTGGAACTGCTGCAGTCACCACCAGAGGTATGAAAGAGAGTGATATGATAAGGATCGTTGATCTTATTGATACAGTATTGATGAACCATGAAAATGAAGCTAAAATAGCACAGATAAAAAAAGATGTGAATCATTGGATGGAAGAATATCCTCTTTACGTTTAGTTCATAAAAAAGAATTGTGAGTAAAGAACCCAAAAAGGAGATGTCATTTGTGGACCATCTGGAAGAACTCAGATGGCATCTCATCAGATCTATTCTGGCAATATTTGTGTTTGCAATTATTGCCTTTATTTCTAAAGATTTCATTTTTAACACATTGATATTAGGACCGGCCAAACTGGATTTTTGGACCTACAGGCAATTGTGCAAAATGGGTCCTCACCTGTGCATAGAAAATCTAAATTTCAGTCTGCAAAACAGAACCCTGGGAGGACAATTCTCCATGCATATAAATGCCTCTTTTATAATAGGGTTATTGTTAGGGTTTCCTTATATGTTTTGGGAGATTTGGAGATTTATTAAACCGGGATTATATGCAAAAGAAAGGGCAGCCGCTTCCGGGATTGTATTTTATGTAAGTCTTCTTTTTATCTTGGGCGTTCTATTTGGCTACTTCATAGTTTCTCCTATGTCTATTAACTTCCTTGCCAATTATACTCTGGATCCATCGATTGAAAATAATTTTGACATCAGTTCTTACATCGGAACATTAAGTATGCTTGTATTAGGCAGCGGACTTATGTTCCAATTACCTGTAGCCATATTTATGTTATCCAAGATGGGTCTGGTAACTCCTGCTACTTTAAAAGCATACAGGAGACATTCTGTTGTGGTAATTTTAATTGTCGCCGCCATCATTACCCCACCGGATGTAATTAGCCAGATAGTAATAAGCTTACCTTTATTCCTTTTATACGAAATCAGTATTTTTGTATCAGCGGCTGTAACAGCTAAAAGACTTAAAGAAATTCAACTTTCACAGACATGAGTTTAAAAATTGCTTTGGGAGGAGACCATGCCGGTTTCACCTACAAAAAAGAAATCATCAGTTTTTTAAAAAGTAAAGGTTTTGAGACCAAAGATTTCGGTCCGGACAGCGAAGCATCTGTAGATTACCCTGATTATGTTCACCCATTATCAAAGGCAGTAGAAGGAAAAGAATATGACTTTGGCATTTTGATTTGCGGAAGCGGAAATGGTGTAGCAATCACCGCCAATAAATACAAAGGTATAAGAGCAGCTTTGTGCTGGGGAAGTGAATTGGCAAAACTTGCAAGACAACATAATAATGCTAATATAATTTGTATCCCTGCAAGATTTATCAGTTTGGAGGAGGCCAAAAACTGTGTGAATGCTTTTTTAGAAACACCCTTTGAAGGAGGCAGGCATCAGGCAAGGGTTGATAAAATCAGCCAGTGTTAACCGCAAATAATTACTGCTTCAGGAAATAAAACATTCCGTCTTTTGAATAAATTTTTTCAAGTTCAGGAATTCTATTGAACACTTCCGGCATTACTGCATTTTTATCTATAATTATTTCAGGCAGGTCTGACTTAAAGTTTTTATAGGTTGTAATAACAGAAGAGTAATGATCCTGTCTTCTTAATACTGGTTCTGACAATTGCCAGTTGAAATAAGGAGTTGCAAGGGTGTTATTATGATAAAAGGATTTCTCATTTCCTAACACTAATATCTTCTTACCCTCTGAAATTTTCACATCCTGGTTAACAACGATAGCGGAGAAATCTATATTCTTTTTACGTAAGGCAAACTTGTACAAAATTCCGTAATTCAACATTAAAATACATACAGCACAGGTCCAAAACACAGATTCTTCCAGCACTTTTCCGGAAAATAGCAAAAACAAATGCGATGTAAAGAATACCAACACAGGAAGAAAAACCAACATGGAGTTAAGGGCCAGCTCAAGTGAAACAATGAGATAAACAGCTGAAAATATTAACCACAAAAACATTATTTTGACAATGTTATATTGATAGTTAATCAGCTTTGATCTATTGATTATAAAAGCAAGTCCTGCAAGTAAGAGTCCAGACGGTATGACAGAAATTAACACAGCCACATCGAAAAGGAAAAATGATTGTTGAGGATATGAAAACAGTGCCACAAAATTTTGCTGAAAAAAGTATCCGAATCCGTTTCCAAAGAAATAATATACCCCGGTAATCATAAATGGAAAGAAAAAACCTACCACTAGAATAAGGGCTTTTCTTAAATCAGGATTGGCAAAGAAAATTGTAGATGAAAAGGCAAACAAAAGAAAAACTGAAAAGTCAATAGAAAATAGTGAAGCAACTCCAATACACAAGCCCGTATAAAACATGAGCTCCTGTGTAATTACTGATCTTACCTGTTTAAATAAAAAATGAAGGCTCAGTATCAGAAAGGTTAAACCCAATAGGGTTGGTGACAATGTATAGAAATCAAAAAAAGCTGAAGAAAAGAGAATATAAAACAAGCCCGGAAGAGTGGTTCTTTCTCTAAAAACACTATTGGCATTAAAAATCAAAACACAAAATCCGGCCTGAACGAATACAAACAATGTAGATAGAATAAACAAGGAAATCTGGGATTTGCCTGCTATAAGGTCCGATATATAGTAAGTGAAAGCAGCAAAAGGGCCTGTGATATCATAAATATCTCTATGCATCATGAACCCATTGCCAAGACGCTCACCAATAAGCAACCAGTCCAGCTCTTGCAATAAAAGTGGTTTTCCGTTCAAAAATACCGGTAGCCTGAAAAGTAATAACAGGATAAATAAAACTACCAGCTGAATTATGTCAAATTTTTTAAAAAATCGGATCAAGACAAATGCAATTAATGAAAAATCAATCCTATGCTTGTAAACAAAATAAACCTTAAATTATTCTTAAATCAGTGTTTATCCTTGTATTTTTATATTATTCAGGAATAAACTACTTAAATTGAAGTAAGTTTGAGTAAAAATAACATAAAATATTGTTCTGAACATACGGAATGGAAAGTAAAAGACAACAAAAATTTGCAAGATTAATTCAAAAAGATCTTGGGGAAATATTCCAAAGAGAGTCTAGGAATTTATTTAACGGTGCATTTATAACAGTAACTCAGGTGAGAATGAGCCCTGACCTGGGAACCGCCAAGGTATTTTTAAGCTTTTTAATGGAAAAAGATAAAGAAGCGCTTTTGGAAAATATTAAAAGTAACACTCCTGTTATCAGAAAGAGTTTAGGGGAAAGAATCAGAAAACAGGTTAGGGTAATTCCTGTCTTGTATTTTTATATAGATGATACACAGGAGTACGCTGCCAGAATCGATTCACTATTAAATAATCTTGATATTCCTCCTAAAGAGGAGGAAGAGGAAAAGTAATCATTAGTAGAAATTAGTTAAAAGGATTGATTTGAGACTACCGATTTTTATAGCAAAAAGGTATTTTTTATTTGGGAAAAAATTAAATTTCATCAATATAATTTCCCTCCTGTCTATTCTTGTAGTGGCATTTGTTACAATGTCGCTTGTTGTGGCATTATCAGTATTTAATGGGCTTGAAGATCTCATAAGAACCCTGTTCAGTTCTTTTGACCCTCAAATCAAAATTTCTTCCTATAAAGGAAAAGCCTTTCCTGTGGATGTTCAATTTCTTGATAAAATAAAAAATGTTGAAGGGATCGAGATAGTCACTGAAGTAATTGAAGATAACGCGTTACTCAAATATAAAGATGACCAGGTAGTAATTAAGGTTAAAGGAGTATCTGCGAATTTTACAGAACAAAACAGGATGGACAGTATGATAGTGTCCGGAGAATTTGTTTTACAGAAAGGCAATCAGGAATTTGCCATAGTTGGCCGAGGAGTGCAATACAATTTATCTATAAGCTTATACAATGAAATATTCCCTTTACAAATATGGTATCCAAAAAATGTCAAAAACGTTTCGATAAATCCGGAGAGAATATTCAACAGAGAATCTATTACAGCAGGAGCAGTATTTGCCATAGAAAAACAATATGATGACAATTACATCTTTGTGCCCCTACAATTTGCAGAAAGGTTAATGGAATATGGCAACAAGCGAACCTCACTGGAAATAAAGGTAAAAAAAGGATATAAAGTTAATAATGTGAGAGATCGCCTCAGATTACTTTTGGGCAAAGAATTTAAAGTTCTCAATAGCGATGAACAACATGCAAGTCTGCTGAGAGCAGTAAAGATTGAGAAGCTATTTATGTTTGTAACCATCTCTTTCATACTTGCTGTTGCATCACTTAACATTTTTTTCTGCCTTACTATGTTAGCTATCAACAAGAAAAAAGATGTGGCAGTGTTATTTTCTATGGGAGCTACACCTGCCTTGATAAGGAAGATATTTCTTACAGAGGGTGCGCTAATTGCCTTTACAGGAGCCATAATAGGCCTGACGCTGGGAGTTCTTTTATGCTTAGCACAACAGCATTTTGGACTTGTTTCTATGGGTATGGAAACTTCGCTGGTTGATGCATATCCTGTTAAAATGAATTTAATGGATTTCGTGAGTACAGGTATTACTATTTTTGTAATTACAATGGTGGCATCCTACCGTCCGGCAAATTCTGCTGCCTCCATTCAGGTAAGAGAAAGCCTTTCATAATGAATATCATAACAGCAATGTGAATAAGTTGCTGATTTTTTCATTTATAAAATCCCTCCGGATTGATTATATTGTAATCTTGTTTATCATCATTTTCCAATGAAGGTATCCACTTCAGAACCGTTTCAAATTATTTATTCGCTCTTCGAGCATGAATATCTGGGCTATTTAATTGAGTCCTTTGTTGTTCAATTGGACGGCAATGGAAAGCTCACATTAAAGCACCAAAATATTTCCCATAAAAATGCGTCTGAATTTGCTTCAGGATTAGATGATAATGATTATAAGCTTATCAGATTAACTGACAGCATTCAACAGGATGCTATTATCAAAAAGTTTTATAGTAAAAAGACAACAACCTCTGAGTTTTTTTTAAAAGTTTACAACAAAGATAAAGGTGACCAGCTGTTAAGAGAAGCGATTTCTGACTATATAGAGGCCAGGAAAGCTGAAATTATGGAATTGCTAGGTGATAAGATGGTCTTTGTAATGGGAAGTGATGGTGAGCCGACATGGAAACGCCTTTGCATAGCCCCTAAAAAGGCAACTATTCTTTTTCATTTCATGAGGAATGAAGAAAACACCCACTACTTCCCTACTATGAAATACGAGGGGGAAAAAATCGATTTCCAATATAAAAATGCCATTATTGTCTGCAACAATCCTGCCTGGCTATTAGTAGATGAAAACATTTACTCTTTTGAAAAAGAGGTTGACGGAAACAAACTCAAACCATTTCTGAACAAAAAATTCATAGTAATTCCCAGAAAGATGGAGGACACTTACTATGAAAGATTCGTCACACCGTTAATTGCAGCTTTTGATGTTCATTGCAAAGGTTTCAATATTTATTCAGAGAATTACGATCCCAAACCGGTTTTGACTTTTACTGAGCTAGCCTCTGTAGGCAAATCACCTTCATTATTCGGTGAGCCGGATCATCTGGATGTAGTAGTTCAGGAAGATACTAAAATAGTTTTCAGCCTGGCTTTTCAATATGGAACCTTCCTTTTCAACCCCGAAAATAATGCTCCATGTTATGTAAAAATGGAAAAGTCGGCGGACAGTTACATTTTTCATAAAGTAAAAAGATTTAATGATTGGGAAAAAATCAGATTGTTAGAGCTAGTCGAACTTGGACTGGAAATAAAAAACGGGAAGGCTGTCATCGAAAGAAATAAGGCTTTCCAGTGGATGAAACAAAACAGGAATCTGCTTGAAGAAAAAGGTTATGTAATCAAGCAAAATGTTAAAGACAATAAGAAATATTTTGTTGGCGAAACATACATTAATTTGGAAGTAATTGAAAACAATGACTGGTTTGATGTATTTGCCATTATAAGATTCGGTGAGTTTGAAATACCGTTTATCAAGCTAAGACAATATATTCTTAAGAAAAAAAGAGAATTCACTCTTCCGAATGGAGAAACTGCTGTAATTCCTGAAGAATGGTTTAGCAAATATTCAGAGCTTTTTGCTTTTGTAGAGGATCCGGAAGGAGATGAATTGAAACTTAAGAAACACCATCTTGCATTGGTACAGGAATTACATTCAGGAAATCTAGCCAAGGTTACAATCAGCAAAAAGCTTGAGAAACTAAAAGAATTTGAAGAGATTGAAGATTGTCCTCTGCCACCCGGTTTTAAAGGAGACCTGAGGCCTTATCAGAAAGCAGGATATAACTGGATGCACTTCCTGAATAAATTCAATTTCGGAGGCTGTCTTGCAGATGACATGGGTCTTGGAAAAACAGTTCAGACACTTGCCTTTCTGCAATCCTTAAAAGCCAATGGCGCTACTAACGCCAGTCTTCTTATTATGCCTACATCTCTTTTGTATAACTGGGAAATGGAAGCGAGGAAGTTTACGCCCGATTTGAAAATATTTAATTATACAGGAACCAACAGAGAAAAGAAAGTTGAAAAATTCGATGGTTATGATCTTGTGTTAACTTCCTATGGAACTACCAGGATAGATATTGAACATTTGAAAAACTATTATTTCAATTATGTGATTCTGGATGAGTCACAGGCCATCAAAAATCCGGAATCCAATATTGCTAAAGCGGTCAGAGAACTAAAATCAAAGCATAAGCTTATACTTACCGGTACTCCTATCGAAAACAGTACGCTTGATTTATGGTCTCAAATGTCTTTCATCAACCCCGGATTGCTAGGTTCACATAGCTTTTTCAAAAACGAGTTTTTGAATCCGATTGAAAAGAAAAATGACGAACTAAAAATTAAGAGGCTATATTCTATCATCAAACCATTTATATTAAGAAGACAAAAATCTCAGGTTGCGAAAGACCTACCGGAAAAAATTGAAAATATAAAATTCTGCACAATGACTCCAACTCAGGAAGCAGAATATGAAAAAGTAAAATCAGAATACAGAAATATTATCCTTGATTCTATTGATTCTAAAGGTATGGGTGGATCGCAATTCCTACTACTACAGGGCTTGTCGAAATTAAGGCAAATTGCAAATCACCCTTTGATGGTTGAAGAAAATTATGAAGGAGATTCAGGCAAACTTGAAGATGTGCTCCACATGCTTCATACTGCTATAGGCATGAATCATAAAATTTTAATTTTTAGTCAATTTGTAAAGCACCTTTCAATATTCAGAAAGCACCTGGATGATCAGAAAATCCAATATGCTTATTTGGATGGCTCTACAAAAGACAGACAGGCACAGGTGGAATATTTTCAGAACACAGAAGAAGTAAAAGTCTTCCTGATTTCGCTAAAAGCCGGAGGAGTAGGATTAAATCTTACAGCTGCAGATTATGTATTTATCCTTGATCCATGGTGGAATCCTGCAGTGGAAGCTCAGGCGGTTGACAGGGCATACAGGATAGGCCAAAAAAATACAGTATTTACTTATAAATTCATCACGAAAAATACTGTCGAAGAAAAGATCCTTAATCTGCAAAAAAATAAATTAAAGTTAGCAGAAGATCTTATTACCACTGAAGAAAGCTTCGTCAAGAATTTGTCCAGAGAAGATATTCAATCCATCTTTGACTAAAGAGTACTGTAAAAAACCTAAAATTAGGTTTTGCATTATTACTGCTATGAAAAAGCTATTTCTGCTTATTTTTTGGTTCATGCTGCATTTTTTATCTTATTCCCAGGAGTGCCATGACGATCATTCTTTTTGCAACCGAAAGTTCAGAAAATTCAGAACTCCTTCCAATGCAGCAATCAACATTGACATCAACTATGCCAGGCTAACGGTAAAGGTAAACCCCAATCATTATTATATTAAAGGTGCTGTATCATTTCATTTTATTACCAAATCTGATCAGTTATCGAATATAATCTTCGACCTTTCAAGTCCCTTATATGTCGATTCCTGTTATTTCCAGAATCAAAAAATTCAGGTATCACGAATTAATCAAAGCCAGATAATGCTTGAACCTGGTGTATTATTAGCTTCGGGAGTTAGAGATTCAGTAACGATATATTATCAAGGCACACCTCCTACAGTAGAGAATGCTTTTGGAATTACATCCCATGCCGATGGTAATGTATTATGGACATTATCAGAACCATTTGGTTCAAAAGACTGGTGGCCATGCAAAGAAAACCTTAACGACAAAATTGATTCGTTAGATGTTATTATTAGCTACCCTTTAAACTACAAATCGGCAAGTAATGGTATTCTGATAAAATCGGAAAGTACTTCAACGGAAAGAACGGATTGGTGGAAGCATAGATATCCGATCACAACATATCTCGTGGCAATTGCGGTAAGTAATTATTCAGAATATCATGAAACTCTTAACCTCACAGAAGGAGAATTAATAATACAGAACCTGGTTTTCCCTTCCCAGGAAGAAGACTGCAAAATAAAATCTGCAAGTCTTCTTCCTGTTATTACCTATTTTGATTCCTTGTTTACACCATATCCTTTCATCAATGAAAAATATGGACATGCCATGTTTGGAACACAGGGAGGCATGGAACACCAGACAATGAGCTTTGTAAATCATTTTGGATTTGATCTATTGGTACATGAGCTTGCTCACCAGTGGTTCGGAAATCTTGTTACATGCGGAAGTTGGAAGGATATCTGGATTAATGAAGGTTTTGCGACATATTGCATGGGACTTGCACATGAAAAATTGAATGAGGAAAACTGGAAACAATGGAAAAATAACATGATGAATGTGGTGCTTTCCGATCCTGGTGGTTCGGTATATGTTGAGGATACCAGCTTTGTAGCAAGGATTTTCAATTACCGGCTAAGTTATATGAAGGGCGCAGCTATCTTGCATTTATTAAGATGGGAATTAGGTGATGAACATTTTTTTAAGGGAACAAGAAATTTTTTATCCGACCCCTCATTAAAGTTTGGATTTGCATTGACAGATAATGTTAAAAACCATTATGAAAATGTTTCAGGCAGGAACCTTAATAAATTTTTTCAGGACTGGATAATTAAGGAAGGCCATCCTGTATTCCAGATTAAATGGAGCCAGTCAGGAAGTCAACTGAGGTTTAATATCAGCCAGCAACCATCTCATCCTTCTGTTGATTTCTTTCAGGTGACTCTTCCTTTAAGAATAATTGGAGATACAGAAACTTTAGATTTGAAAATCTGGATTAATTCTTCAAATGTTCAGCATAGTCTGGACATACCTTTTGAGGTGAAACATGTCATATACGATCTTGAAAGATGGATACCTGGTAAAGGTTTTGTTATGCATGATACAGAGCTTGGACTTTTTCCTAATCCTGCAAGTTCATCCATTAAGTTTACCTTACCATTTAAAGGTGTAGGTAATACCATTGAAATTATAGATTTAGCAGGCAAGATAGTGTTTGTTGAGAAATTCGGATTACCTTCAACCGGTCAGTTTGAGCTAAACGTGGACCACCTGCCTGATGGCCTTTACATACTAAAGTTAAAAACAGAAGAAAAAATATTCACCTCACGGATAAGGATAAAAAAATAATGGTTATACCGAATCAGTCAGTATAACCATTAATTATTATTGAAATAAATTATTCCTTATCAAAAATTATATTCTTAATCTGTAAAGTCAGTACATCGCCGGCATTAGCAGAAGTAGGAGCTTCATATGAAAGGTTAATTAAATGACTAACTACAGTAGGAGAAACTCCATTTAAATCAATAGCTATTTCCTGCCAATTACCATTTCCTACCCCATTATGAGTACCCATATTTGTATTATTTGCGCCAGGAAAAAAGGTGAATGAATATTTTAAACCTTGATCCGCTTTAACCGCCAATCTGACTTTTTTAACTCCGGCTGCAATAGGTACTTCAGCAGCCCAGTCTCCGTTGTTTAGAAAAGTAAGTCCACCCCATTTGTATTCACCCACTGTGTATTTAATTATTGCACAAGAATTTTCCCAATTGCGGTTATCGTCACATCCACCAGCAGGAAAGGACAAATCCATTGCCTCAGGTTTATCACCCCATTCCTCTTGCCAAAATCCAGTTGGCAAAAACACCGGAGAAGCGCTAAAAGGAAGTGTGGTTACATCAATTAACTCTGCATTTGGATTTGTATTAACATTATTATTAGGCTCCGGATCGCTGTCCTTGCCACAACTTACTGCAAAAATAACAGTAAAAATCACCAGTAATTTTGAGAGTCTGCTTTGCATATGTTTACAATTTATTTTTTTCAATTTATACCTGATTATAAAATATCCGGCGGAATATGCAGAATTTTGAAGCTTTTTTTTGATGTTATTGTCATCAAAACGCAGGATTTTTATAGCTTTTTATACGTTTAAAAAGCAAGAACGGATCAACAAAACATCAAAATCACGTGGGAAAAGCAGAATAATTCTCGTTTAAGTAGCAAAAACCGGGGACAGGGGACATTGCTGGTAATAGTTATTGCCAGAAAGGCACCACAGATATATTATTATTCCTTAAACCATCCGGAGTACATCACATAGTTGTTAGCGATTCGGTTGATTAAACCCTCGATTTGGGCCTGGTCGAGGTCTTTTACTTTTTTGGCAGGCACGCCGGCATAGATACTTCCGGGCTCTACTTTGGTATTTTCAAGCACTACTGCGCCGGCAGCTATTATAGAGTTCTTACCTATGTATGCATGATCCATAACAATTGCTCCCATCCCAATAAGGACGTTATCCTCTACTGTACAGCCGTGAACAATAGCATTATGACCAATTGAAACATTATTTCCTATGGTAGTAGGTGCTTTCTGGTAGGTACAATGTATGCAAGCCCCATCCTGGATATTTACTTTATTTCCGATTTTAATGAAATGCACATCTCCCCTTACTACAGCATTAAACCAAACTGAGCAGTCATCGCCCATAGTTACTTCTCCAACTACAGTAGCATTTTCGGCAAGAAAAATATTATTTCCGAAAACTGGACTAATTCCTTTAACAGCTTTTATAATCGGCATAATCGAAGTTTTTATATCAGGCCAATTTTATGCATTAGAAGATTTATTTCCTAATAAGAGGAAAAGAAAGATCTGATTGATGCAAATCTGATTCCTTCACATTTTTACCTGTCACATCATCAAATGTTTTTTCATAATCCTTTCTGGTAGTACCCATCCATTCATCCCAAAAGCGAAAATACAATCCGTAATTGCCGTGAAAGTGTTTATGATGCATGTTATGATTAACGGAGGTATTCAGCCATTTTCCTATAAAGTTTTTATTGATCCATTTAGGATAAAGCTCATATCCCAGATGGCCATACACATTATAGATAGTCATAAACATAATAAAAACAACCATCGTGTAATAGTGTAATGGAATAATAAAGGAAGCGATAATTAAAACTCCTGCTTCAATTATTGCCTCCAGCGGATGAAAAGCAAAAGCTGCCCAGGGAGATGGATTGGTGGATTTATGATGCACCAGATGCAAGATTTTAAAAACTTTAGGATGATGCATAAACCGATGGGTCCAGTAAAAATATGCATCATGAAAAAAAACCAGGGCCACAAAACTGAATATGGAGTATAAAAAACCATATTCATTAAAATCCTGATAGATTAATGTATGCGGTAAAACATAGGGATGGAACATCACATATGCAATTACAGTAAAGATAAATAATGTAAATACAGACCAGGTAACTTCTCTGATGTAGTCCCACTTTTCAGGAAATTTGGTCTGAATTTTCTGAAGACTGAATCTGTGTTTAAAAAGAATATATAGAATCAGGTATGCAGGTCCGGCAATTACCACATACCTCATTACCATAATAAAAAAAACTATAGCCGGATGGATTTCATTTAAATTTTCAGGCATAGGGTTCATTTTAGAAAATAACGAATTCTGCCTGAATAAATATATTGAAAAGATGATTGATTATTTTTTGGCTATTAACTTTTCAATGTCAGCAAATACTTCTTTTAATTCTTTTTCAACCTGCACCGGTCGCAATATTCCTTTTTCTTGCACATTATTAATTAATGTATCCGAGGGAAATTCGCTACCAGATTGGTCTAAATGCCTGAACTTGACTTTGTAACCGTCAGATGAAATGTAACTTTGGATTATTTCAGATTCATGAGTAATTTTTTCCATTGAGTCATGGATGCATTGATTGAACTCCTCAGAACTGATCATGCTCATTTCCAGACGAAGTTTATCAATTTCAATACGAAGTTTACATGCATGGATATATTCCAGGCTAGTATTAACATAAGAAAAGATCTTATCCGGATCTGTAACTTGCCGGGTTATTTCAAATGTAGTATCGATCATTACGATTAGAAGTTTAAAGAGAAATTAATGAATTAGAATTCGTCATATACAAAGCTGGAATCTGACTGAATGCCGATCTTTCTATCCAGAGAATCCATCAAATTTTTTAATTCCTCCTTTTTAAGGGGATCATTTTCAGAAATAAAAGAATTGTATAACTGCCTCCTGTATTCAAAAATATTTTGCTGAGGTACATCCGCTGAACTATAATTAAGATTTTCCATAGCCTGAAAAAATTAAATAATTAATATGTACAGATTAAAAATTAATTTTAATGCTCAAAGCTGTAAAAACTGAGCGCGTCGGTAAATATAGGAAAAATCGCCATGAACACCTCCAATTTTCAAACTAAAAGTAGAATTAAATTGCTTCTTTATAAACCAAAATTGTCATAGAACTCATCAGCAGGTCAAATTCAGGAAGTTACAATGGATTTTCTGTTATTTCCTCGTTTTATCTGTGGAATTCCCAGGTATTTACAGATATATTCAACAACACACCAATATTCTGCTAATGGGGATACAAACAAACACATGGTTATGGTTTTATTGTATTTAACTGATCAAAATCTTATAGTAAATGTTCATGTTAAACAATAAACACACCCTGTCAGGGTGGACGCTGACAGGGTGTGTATAGAACACAAAAAAAGGGGCTTAAAAAGCCCCTTTTTCTTTGAATTGTTTTATTCTAATAATTAAGAATTCACTGCAACATTTAGCATACCAGTGTCTTTAGACTCCAGTTTAGAGGTTCCCATCAGGAATTCATCCACACTCCTTGCGCATTCTCGTCCTTCAGATATTGCCCATACCACAAGCGACTGACCTCTTCTCATGTCACCTGCTGAGAAAACTTTAGCAACTGAAGTCTGGTACTTTTCATTGCATTTAACATTTCCTCTTTCATCATACTCAACACCAAGGTCATTTAGCATGCCGCTATGCTGAGGGTGAATAAAACCGATTGCCAGCAAGGCAAGTTCACAAGGAATCACTCTTTCCGTTCCGGGCACTTCCTGATATTTTGGCATTTTGCCTGGCTCAGGTGTACTCCAACCCATTTCAGCGATTTTAATTCCTGTAAGATTACCGCTGCTGTCTCCTACAAATTCTTTAGTATAGATAGCCCAGTTTCTGTTACAGCCTTCTTCATGAGAAGTAGAAGTTCTCAATATCATTGGCCAATTAGGCCAAGGCATAGTATTGTCTCTTTCTGCAGGAGGTTTAGGCAATAACTCCACCTGGGTTACAGACTTAGCTTTATGCCTGTTGGATGTTCCTACACAGTCAGAACCTGTATCACCACCACCTATCACTACCACATTTTTACCTGTTGCCCAAATTTCTCCATTTCGATATGGAGTACCTGTATGATCCGTTTCAACTGCTATTCCTGATACTCTTTTATTCTGCTGGCTTAGAAACTCCATCGCCATATGAATGCCTTTAAGATTTCTTCCGGGAATCGGAAGATCTCTGGGTACAGTAGAACCGCCTGCAAGAACTACAGCATCAAATTCTTTCAGAATATCTTTTACTTTAATATTCTCTCCTACATTGGCATTTAGCTTAAATATAACACCTTCTTCTTCCATCAGCTTTACTCTTCTCTCCACTACCCATTTCTCAAGTTTGAAATCAGGAATACCGTATCTCAACAATCCACCGGGTTGGTCCGCTCTTTCAAAAACAGTAACCGTATGACCGGCACTGTTAAGCTGAGCTGCAGCAGCAAGGCCTGCAGGACCAGATCCGATCACTGCTACTTTTTTACCTGTTCTTTCTTTAGGTATTCTTGGCTTGATATAACCTTTAGCAAATGCGGTCTCTGCAATATTCTTTTCAATTTCTTCAATTGCTACTGCAGGTTTGTTTATTCCCAATACACAAGCAGCTTCACAAGGTGCCGGACAAATTCTACCTGTAAACTCAGGAAAGTTATTTGTTGAAAAAAGGATTTGAGCAGCTTCTTCCCAATTGCCTTCATAAACGGCATCGTTGAACTCGGGAATGATATTTCCAAGCGGACAGCCATTATGACAGAATGGGACACCGCAATTCATACATCTTGCGGCCTGATCCTGTACCTTTTCAGGAGTAAATTCAAGGTACAATTCTTTATAGTCATTGATCCTGTCTTTAGGATCCCTTTTCTTTGGCAGTTCTCTGCCATATTCCATAAATCCTGTTGGCTTACCCATGGATTACAACCTCCTTGTCTGTAGTTCCTTTATTTTGTTTTCTTTTTAATAACACTGCCTTATAGTCTGTCGGCATTACTTTCACAAATTTCGGGAATTCTTTTTCCCAATTGTTAAGTACCCTTTCAGCTACATCACTACCTGTATATTTGTAGTGGTTTTTTATAAGTTCTTTAAGAGTAGACATATCTTCATGTTCCATCTTATCGAACTCTACCATTTCCATATTGCATCTTTCAGCAAACTTTTTATCTGCATCGTAAATATATGCAACACCACCGCTCATACCTGCTGCAAAGTTTCTTCCTGTTTCACCAAGAATTACAGCAACACCTCCCGTCATATATTCACAGCCATGATCCCCTACTCCTTCCACAACAGCTTTAGCTCCTGAATTACGCACACAGAATCTTTCTCCTGCCTGTCCTCTGATATATGCTTCACCTGAAGTAGCACCATAGAAAGCAACATTACCTACTATGATATTTTCACTTGGGTTGAATTTTGCATTTTTAGATGGATAAAGAATCAATAAGCCACCTGACAGACCTTTACCAAAATAATCGTTTGCCTCTCCTTCCAACTCAAATTTGATTCCAGGTGCACCAAAAGCTCCGAAGCTTTGACCCGCAGAGCCTGTAAATTTGTAATGAATTGTCCCTGCAGGTAATCCTGCTCCTTTATGTCTTGCAGAAATTTCATAAGAAAGCATTGTACCGGTAGACCTGTCGGTATTGGTAACTTTAAATTCCTTGAAAACAGATTTTTTATTTTCCAGCGCTTCTTTAGCAAGCTCAATCAAAGTATGATCTAAAATTGCATCGATACCATGATCCTGTTCTACCTGTTTGTAAGTACCTACTTCAGGACCAGCAGGCTGCTTGTATAGTATTGCTGACAGATCAATGTTTTTGTGTTTCCAGAAATTAACATTGTCTCTCATTTCCAATCTATCTACCTGACCTACCATTTCGTTAATAGTTCTGAATCCAAGCTCAGCCATAATTTCTCTCAACTCCATAGCCATAAAAGTAAAGAGATTTATAACATGTTCTGGCTTTCCTGTGAAAAGAGCTCTAAGGTTTTTATCCTGGGTAGCCACGCCAACCGGGCAGGTATTAAGATGGCATTTACGCATCATTATACAACCGGAAGTAACAAGAGCAGCCGTAGCGACACCCCACTCTTCAGCGCCCAACAATGCAGCAATTGCAAGGTCACGGCCGGTTTTCATTTGACCGTCTGCCTGTACTACAATTCTGCTTCTGAGATTATTTTTAACCAGAGTCTGATGAGTTTCTGCCACGCCAAGCTCCCAAGGTAATCCTGCATGTTTGATAGAGCTGATAGGTGAAGCACCTGTACCGCCATCATGACCTGCAATAAGGACTACGTCAGAGTGAGCTTTAGCAACACCTGCAGCAATAGTACCTACACCAGCTTCAGATACCAGTTTCACACTGATTCGAGCTTTAGGATTAGAATTTTTCAAGTCGAAGATCAGCTGAGCAAGATCTTCAATAGAATAAATATCGTGGTGTGGCGGTGGTGAAATCAAACCTACACCAGGAGTAGAATGTCTTACCCTTCCGATCCAGTCATCCACTTTATGTCCTGGCAGCTGTCCACCTTCTCCAGGTTTTGCACCCTGAGCCATTTTAATTTGCAGCTCATCTGCATTGGCCAGGTAATATGATGTTACACCAAATCTACCTGAAGCTACCTGCTTAATAGCAGATCTTTCCCAATCGCCATTTGGTTTTCTTTCAAATCTGATTTCATCTTCTCCTCCTTCACCGCTATTGCTCTTTCCTCCGATGCGATTCATTGCAATTGCAAGAGTGGTATGAGCTTCATGAGAAATAGATCCGAAAGACATAGCACCTGTTGCAAAGCGCTTGAAAATGCTTTCAATAGGCTCTACTTCTTCCAAAGGAATAGGATCGTTGGTAGTTTTAAATTTAAGCAGACTCCTTAGGGTACAAGCTTTCTCACTTTGATCATTTACCAGTTTAGCATATTTTTTGTAAATCTGGTAATCACCCATTTTAGTGGAATGCTGTAAAAGGTGAATAGTCTGAGGATTGAAAAGGTGAAATTCCCCTCTTCTCTTCCACTGATAAATTCCTCCTACTTCCAACTTAGGATTAGGAACAGGTTTTTCAGGGAATGCAATTTTGTGCTTTATTAATGCTTCTTTGGCAATACCGTCAAGTGTCAGCCCGCCAATTCTTGAAACTGTATTCGTGAAATATTTATCTATTACTTCTTTACTGATACCAAGAGCCTCAAAAATCTGTGCGCCCTGATAAGACTGAAGAGTTGAGATTCCCATTTTAGAGAACACTTTCAGTAGTCCTTCATTGACAGCTTTTATGTAATTGTAGAATAGTTTTTCTTCAGGAAGATCAACCTTCAACATGTTTTTCTTCTTGATATCTACAATAGATTCAAATGCCAGATATGGGTTAACAGCAGAAGCTCCAAAACTGATAAGCGTAGCAAAATGATGAACCTCCCATGCATCTCCGGCTTCAACCACAATACCAACTTTACCTCTTAATCCTTTTTTAATGAGATGATGATGTACTGCTGAAGTTGCCAGCAAGGAAGGAATAGGAGCATGACTGCTATCTATCGACCTGTCTGAAAGTAATATGATAGAAAATCCATCTTCAACTGCATCAGAAGCATAATTGCATATTCTAGTCAGTGCCTTTTCCAGAGTACCCGGTTTATCATCTGCTTTAAAGAAGATGTTAATAGTTTTTGTCTGAAAATAAGCGTGGTCAATATATCTTAACTTCTCTAAATCCTTATTAGTAAGAATAGGTTGACTTAATTCTACCTGACGGCAGTGTACAGGCGACTCTTCAAGCAGGTTCAGAGAGCCTCCTACATAAGATACAAGAGACATAACCATTTTCTCTCTGATGGGATCTATAGGAGGATTGGTTACCTGAGCAAAAAGCTGCTTAAAGTAGCTTGACAGATGTTGGCTTTGGTCTGAAAGAATTGCAAGCGGCGTATCAGTACCCATTGAGCCGATTGGCTCTTTTCCTGATGCTGCCATTTCTGCAATTATCAGTTTCAGATCCTCTTTAGAATATCCAAAACTTTGCTGTCTTTTCAGCAAAGTTAATTCATCAGGCTGGTTAAAGGCTGCCTGGGGTTCAGGAAGATCTTTAATTCTGATTTTATTCTTCAGCCAATCTTTGTAAGGTTGACTTGTACAAATTTGTTTCTTCAATTCTTCATCACTAACAATCTTACCTTTCTCCAGATCAACAACGAACATTTTGCCTGGCTGAAGACGCCCTTTCTTTACAATTTTTGCCTGGTCAACTTCAATAACACCTGCTTCAGATGCCATTATCACAATATCATCATCAGTGACACACCATCTCGAAGGTCTTAATCCGTTTCTGTCAAGAGTTGCACCTACAATTTTACCATCTGTGAATGAAATAGAAGCCGGACCATCCCAAGGTTCCATAAGAGCAGCATGATATTCATAAAATGCTCTTTTCTCTTCTGTCATGTCTTTATTGCCATCCCATGCTTCAGGGATAAGCATCATCATTACATGAGGTAAAGATCTGCCACAAAGCGTTAACAACTCGATAGCGTTATCAAGATTTGCTGAGTCAGATGCGGTAGAGTCACAAATAGGAAGGATCATATCCATTTCCTCTCTTGTGAAATACTTGGAAACAAAACTTGCTTCCTGAGCTCTCATCCAGTTTACGTTTCCTTTTACCGTATTAATTTCACCATTATGTGCTATATAACGGAAAGGTTGTGCAAGTCTGAAAGCAGGAAAAGTATTGGTAGAGAAACGTGAGTGAACTACGGCAATCGCAGATACTACGTTTTTATTTTGAAGATCTTTAAAATAAGGTCTTACCTGTGCAGTGGTAAACTGGCCTTTGTAAGTGATAGTCTTATATGACAATGAAGAGATATAGAACGCATCATTGATATTAGGAATTTGCAAAGATTCTCTTACAAGTCTGGTCGTATAATTTCTTACGACGAATAATTTTCTTTCAAAATCATCCGGAGTTTTGATGTTTTCAGGTCTTCCGATAAACACCTGCTCCATATGTGGTTCAACAGCAAGAGCGCTTGGACCTATTTCTGAATTATCAATAGGTAGTTTACGATATCCCAGCAGCTGCAATCCCAGTTTTTCAATATTTCTGTTCAGGATCTCTCTGCATTCTTCCTTATGCTTTTCATCTTTAGGAAAAAATACAGTACCAACACCATAATGTCCGAATGCGGGCAATTTAATACCAATTTTTACACATTCATCTACAAAAAACTCATGTGGTACCTGAATAAGTATACCGGCACCGTCTCCGGTATTGCTTTCACAACCACATGCGCCACGGTGTTCCATACGTGCCAGCATGTATAGAGCATCCTCTACGATCTTGTGAGACTTCCTTCCCTTAACATTGGCGACAAAGCCAATACCGCACGAGTCATGCTCAAATGCGGGATCGTATAATCCAGAAATTTTTCGTTCTGCCATTAAATCTATAATTGTTTAGAATTAACTATTCTCAAGATATTATCAGGGTAAAATGGATTCAAACCATATATTGCTTAAGAATTTCAGCAATCAACCTCTTTCAAGGTTATATAAAAAGGAAAGTAGCTCAGTCCGATTTATATTTTGAAAAAGGGGTATCCCACAAATTTACCCTAAAATTCCGTCACAAAGACTTGTCAAATTTTGAGATTTCTTACATCAATCAGGACTGTCTTTAATTTGTCCAAAACGAAATAAATATCACAATATTTTTACAGAGTCAATCTTCTAAATTTAACTAAAATTTAATCAAAAAACCAGAACATTTGGATTTTTTAAGGCAAAATACAATAATTAGAGGGATAGAAAAAAAATAAATAGAACTATTCAAATAATAAATTTCACAATTCAAAACCAATAGTGCAACTGCCACTAACCTGGAAAATTGAACTTTTTGAATATCAGACTTAGTAGTGTATGGTATTTACGAAAAACGATTATTGCTAATCACTAATTATCGTCTGGCCATTCCGAAAAGTCTTTCACCTGCACTATCTAAAGCGTGGGCTTCAGCAGGATGCAATCTGCCTGATTGTAAAAGGTAGTTTTGAATCTCCTCCAGGAATCCTATTGGCATCTTTAAATTTTCCGGATTGTCAAAGTTTTTGATAATAGCGGCTTTATCCTCTGCCAGATGTTCAGACATACCCAGAAAAGCAGGGAGATTGTCTTCAATAGAATATCTTATGAACCTAATCTCAATATTATCAGGATCGGCAGCAACTGCAGCTGCTAAAGTATTTAAGCTATTTTTAAGTAACTGAAGTTTCTTATAAGGATTGCTACTATGCTTGGCTTTTAAGGCTTCCGTACCCCCTTTATATGCTAAAATAACAGCCGGTTTACCGAAGTTTTTAAGGGCTTCGTAAAGACTATCATTCAATGCACTGTTTTCCACAGAAGCTTTGTATTTAAGCCGTAGATCATTCATATTGATCTTTTGCTTCTGCTGTGCATTTATTTCAAAAGAAATGAACAATATTACTGCTGTTATCCAAACCCTCATATCCCTACCCTTTTATTGAATAACAGCTCAGACTCCCTAATAGTTATCAGTCATCGGAATCCTGCAGGCTAAGTTCTTTATATCGATAATGGAATTTAACGAATTTACACCATTGGCAATCGCTTTCATTGCAGCCTGTAGTAAATTCAAAATTCATTATTTTACTATAGGTTTCCTTAATCTGTTGTTTTACAATTAAAATATCATCCGGAGTGACAAAAAGTTTTTCTTTCACAAATTCTCCATCATCATTCTTTTGAAGGAAATCAATTTCCCCGGAAACCATTTCATAGCTTTTGGTTTTATCTGCATCCAGCAGAATTTTATAAAATACAATCTGTCGCCAATAATCTCCCCCTAAGGGATGTTTTTCGGAAGGTCTGATTAACTTTCTCTTTCCGTTTTCCGGATTTCCGGTTTTATAATCAACAACATTTACCTGCTTTCCATTAAACTCAATTTTGTCAAGAGCCCCTGTAATTGGCACTCCACCTGCCTCTGCATTTGCAATTCTATATTCGACAGAAACCACTTTATTCCATTGAGTAGAATATTTTGCATAGTAATCATACAACAATTCTTTCCCAAACTCCATTTTCCTATCATACTCTATCTGGGTAAAATGGGATTTGTGATTATCCATACCTCTGGTAAAATAACTATACAAATCATCTGCACCGGGGAATCGCTTTTCCGGATCTTTAGTCATTTTTGAAAACAACATAAACAGTGCATAGTGCATCGCATTACCAAAGCCCATACTTTCACTTCTTGCTGAAGGAACCCTTAAAATATTCTCAAAATAAAATGACAATGGACATTTAAGATACTTATTTAAATGAGTTACACTCATTTTATAGTTCTTAATTACATCTTTAATGAATTCCTGATTCTTCAACTCTATCTGAGGAGTCACCTCGCCGGCTAGTACATCCTGCTGATATATTAAAATTGCCTTTTCGTTAACCATTACTTGTTGCGGCTTCAAACCTGAATGTTCCAGGATTTCCGCTACAAAGCGAGAGCACTCAAGATCTTTACCTGAATTATCTTTCAAAGAATAGCTAATATATAAATTCTCCTTTGCCCTGGTCATTGCAACATAGAATAGCCTTCTTTCTTCCTCAGTAGTATCTTCGGTATCAGCATCATTCAAAGTGTCCGGAAACCTGAATGTGTTACTTCTCGATCTCTGCTTTTCCCAATTCCCGGAAGTACATTTTATCATAAACACATGTTTAAATTCCAATCCTTTGGAAGAATGTGCTGTAATAAAATTAATACCTTCTTCTGCATGTGCCACTTTGTTGATAGAAAGAGGAATATTATTCGTTTTCATTTCCCTAATCAGAAGTAGAAAAGCCTCCAGACTCATAGAAGGATTTTTAGCTGTTTCTTCTTTAATAAAGTCAAAGAATGTATTTAATACCTGCATAAGCCAGATCTGATCCTCGTGACTCATGATGTAAGACATAATGCCACCCCGCGTTATTATCTTTTCAAATAAACCTTGTAAAGTAAGATTCGGAATATTATTGATCCAAAAGCTAAGATTTTCTTCAAGTTCAGAAACAGCAGAAGCAGTGTGTAAATTTAACCTGAACAATTTTTCTCTGCTTTCTATAATTTCCCTCCATGGCTGTCCGGATTCATAACTATATCTGGTAATTGCTGCGATATCCCGAGGGCTGATATTAAAATAAGAATAATGCATTAGCTCATACAAAAGATATTCAGCACTATCAGGCTTTTTATACTCCTGTTGAACATACGTCAATACATTAATTACAGATTCAATGAAAGGCAGCTTCAGTATATCAGTCTTCAGTTTAATATTTAGAGGAATTCCTTTAAGTTCAAGAACCTTTACTATATTCTCTACCAATTTGTGGCTTCTGTACAATACTGCAATTTCAGAAAGGTTTTCTCCTGATTCTTTTAATTTTACAATCTCTTCTGTAATACTTGTTTCCTCCTGTGTAATATTATTGAATTCTCTTACAACTATTCCTTTGTACTCAGAGGAAAAAATTCCTTTCGATGTCAAATCTTTACTTAAACCGGTAAGTTTATTAACAAGTCTTTCTTTGTTGTATGAAATTAAACCACCTGATGAATTTAAAATATCCTGGCAGGACCGGTAGTTTTCAGTTAAAACAATAGTTTTAACTGAAGCCTTAAATCGGTCATAAAAATCAATAATATTTTTTATGCTTGCTCCCTGAAATCTATAAATAGATTGGTCATCATCACCAACTACGAAAATGTTTGGAACATCCCAAAATGAAGTAAGCAGGTTTATAATCTCATTCTGTGCGCCATTGGTATCCTGATATTCATCTACAAGTATATACAGGTATTGTTCCTGATATCGGCGCAGCAAGTCATCATTGTTTCTGAAAGCATTAAGCACCCATAAAATCATATCATTATAATCGTAGCGCCTCTTTTTCCTCATCATACTTTCAAACTTATCAAATTCATCTGCTGCAGCTAAAAGTAAATTTATTTTATCTTCTTCCTCTTTTACTTTTCTTGTATTTACATCTCCCGCTTTTATCCCTTTGGAACTGTTGGCCCTTTTGTAAATAAAATCTTCTCTGTATGGAAGACTATCAAGATACTCTCCGGACTTTTTGCGGATAAAATCAGCAGTCCAGTTTTCCTTTTTCATTACATCGAAGAGTGTTTTGAGTCTGCCTGTTTCAAAATAGGCATCACCAGTGTATCTTTTTAATGGATTAGATGCCGGAAAACCATCAATCAGCTCTTTGAACATTAAAACAGATTCCAATTCAGTTACAGGCTGCAACTCTCTGAAGCCAAAAAAATCAAGGTTTTCCTGGATTACCTGATTACAAAAAGCATGAAATGTATATATATGGACCCTGTATGCTTCCGGACCGATAAATTTAAGTAAGCGCTTACGCATGGCAACCGTGCCTGCATCTGTATAAGTAAGGCACAATATATTGTGTGCCTGTGCATGCGTAGTACTACTGCTGAGTATATGTCCGATTCTAGCAGATAATATTTGAGTTTTTCCGGTACCAGGACCTGCAATTACCAGAACCGGTCCTTCAATATGCTCTACAGCTTGTCGCTGAGCATCATTAAGTTTATCTAATTCCTTCTGAAAGGCTTGGTCAAATGTTGTGGGCATATACAAACTTAACGAAAAAAAAGATCAGACACATGTGTAATTCATTTGAACTAAAAAGAAAAGGCAGGACTATCATCCTGCCTTTTAATAATTATTCAATTTATTAATACAATCCGCCCTCGTCAGTTTGAGGATTTGTTGGTTGTCCATAGTGTACACCATCATCCTCTCCTTCAAAATCCAATCCTTCGTGCTGGTCAAGATTTTGATTATTTTCTAATTCCTGTCCCTGAACCTTATTAGGGCAATTATAATATTGATCTTTATCAGCATCTTTTACTTCAGATTCATTTTCTATATTGAAACCTTCTCTTGTCTGGATTTCTGATTCGGATTCAACATCTATATCTCTGCCAGCATCCATTTCAAAACCATCTTCCGCATCTTGAGGCTCAGACTCTTCTCCAAAATAGTATTCGTTTTGTTTATCAGTCTCCTCCAGACCCAATTCGTTAACATCCCTATTTTCGGAATCAAACTGAGCATCTTCTTCTCTGTTTATTTCAGAATCAAACTCCTGGCCTTCAAATTCTCCTGTTTCAGTTTCTGATTCCTGATTTAATTGTTGCTGGTCATCAAATTGCTGGCCCTCCGATTCAGGAGCACCTACTGTTGCACCAGGACAGTAAACCCAGTCGCCTTCCTGAGACTGTTGTCCAAGATTTCCTTGCATGTGATCCGGATTATTTAACTGATCTTCCTGAATTTGCGTATCTCCGAAGTTTTGTCCTTCAAGATTCTCGCCCTGGATTTGTGCACCTCTCGGGCAATATACCCAGTCACCTTCTTCCTGAGACTCTACTTCAGCTCCGACACCGGATTCCAATTCTTTTTCTGACTGGATTTCACGTTCGGCATCCAATTCAGTTTGAGCATCCGTTTCAGTTTCTGCTTCTATTTCCGCATCATAATCTTGCTCCTTTGAGCGGTCAAATTCAGTCTCAGTCTGCCCTTCTATCTCTGCTCCTTCTTCAGGAACCATGTAACAGTTTACAGTATTTTCATCGATCTGGAAACAAACCAGATTTTGATCCATTCCCTCTGCGCCTTCATCCTGTGCGAAGGATACAAAAGCAAACCCTAAAGCAATAATAAATGCAAATACACTCTTCATACCAACTTCCTCTTACTAATTTATATTCTGACTTTATTTATACTTAGAAAACTTGACCTTTTTTATATTAGTTCAAAGGTCGTACACAATGGATAGCTTTAACCTGGCTGAGTTTTACTTTCCTTTTCAAGTTTAAGGTTATTTAATCTGTCCTTAATGTTTTTGTATGGAAAATACCGACCGGAAAAACCAATTACACCAAAAAGGGCCGCTATCCCTAAGCCTTTCCAGATGTTTCTTTTTGAGCCATACTCATTGACTAGTGTTTTACCTCTTTCCTTCTTACTTGTCCTTTTAAATATCGCCATAATATTCTCCTTCAAAATCCTTACCTTAGTAACATTAAAATATTAATTTTAATGCTTAGAAAACCTGGAAAACCCTGCAAAGCGAACAAATGGAATTATTCTATCTTTTAAAATGTTTAGCTGACACCTACGAGTACGTTTGTGGATTTTTATGTTTTCTTTGCTAATTTTGAGTAATAATAAATGAAATACCTGATGAATAAGATTGAACAAGAGCTGGATATTTTTACCAATGCTTATCATATGATAATAGACAAAATGATAAGCTGGTTTCATAACATTGTACTCATACTTCCTAATTTTGTACTGGCCGTCGTTGTGTTTCTGGCCTTTAATCTTGTTTCAAAGCTTGCAAGTAAAATATTGATTAAAATATTAGCTAAAACTAATATTTCATCTGATGTAGTCAGGATTATTGTCAGGATTGTGGCAATCGCCATCATGTTTGTCGGTATTTTCTTTTGTTTGGGAATATTGCAACTTGACAAAACAGTTACTTCATTACTTGCGGGAGCCGGTATAATTGGTCTTGCGCTCAGCTTTGCATTTCAGGATATTGCCACGAACCTCATTTCTGGATTTATAATTGCCATAAAGAAACCATTTAAGGTTGGAGATCTTGTAGAAACCAATGGATTCATCGGGGTTATATCAGAAATTGACATTAGAGCCATCCATGTGAAAAATCACCTAGGACAAGATATAATCATACCTTCCAAGGATGTACTTCAAAGAGCAATAATTAATTATACCACCTTTGGTGAGAGAAGAGTGGAATTCAAAGTTGGCGTTTCATATAATGACAATCTGGAAATTGCTTTAGAAGTAGCCCGCAAAGCAATAAGTGACCTGACAATAATTGATAAGACAAAGGATATTGAAATTTTCTATGAAGGGTTCGGTGACAGCTCTATTACCATGGTGGTAAGATTTTGGATTAGCCTTGTTCAGAACCACAATTTCATTCAAGCGAGAAATAATGCTGTAATTGCAATTCATAAAGCATTTAAAGAAAATGACATCACTATTCCGTTCCCTATGCGTACACTTACTCTGGCAAATCCGGAAAAAGGACTTCAGGTAACAGAAGCTAAAATAAGAGAAATAGGAACTGCAGTTAAATAAACTATTATGAAACCGGACTTTGATTTTCAGGGACACAGAGGATGCAGAGGTTTATTTCCTGAAAATACAATAGAAGGTTTTATTGAGGCGTTAAACATTGGGGTTACAACATTGGAAATGGATGTTGTAATAAGCAAAGATTTAAAAGTAGTTGTTTCACATGAACCATTTTTTAATCACGAAATCACAACCACTCCTGAAGGAAAATTTCTTACAGAATCAAATGAAAAGGACTACAATCTTTACCGTCTTGATTATTCTGAAATCAAGAAATTTGATTGTGGCTTAAAACCTCATCCCAGGTTTCCGCGGCAGAAAAAAATTCCGGCAATCAAGCCGATACTTGACGATGTAATTGAGGCAGCAGAGACCTTCAACAGCAGAATTACTAATATTCCTGTAAAATACAATATCGAAATAAAATCTACTATTGAAGGAGACAACATTTATCATCCTGCTCCTTCCCAGTTTGCTGAACTTCTGATTGAGGTATTAAAAAGAAAGAATGTTTTAGACCGTTGCATTATTCAATGTTTTGATGTCAGAACACTACAATACATTCATGAGCAACATCCAGAAGTTTTATTATCCTTCCTGGTTGAAAACAATGAAGGCCATATTAAAAACTTTGAAAAGCTGGGATTTATAACGGATATATATAGTCCGGAATTTATTTATGTGGATGAAGCATTGATGACTTTCTGCAAGGAAAAAAGCATTAAGGTGATCCCTTGGACAATCAATGAAATCAGTGAAATGAAGAAACTTATTTCATTAGGAGTGGATGGCCTTATCAGTGATTTTCCCAACTTATATAAGCTATTATAAATACTGACTTATGTATAAAATAGGAATTGATCTTGGAGGCACAAAGATTGAAGGCATTATACTTGATGAAAAGTTGAATGAAGTATTCCGCAAGCGAATTGCCACTGAACAAGAGGGTGGATATGAACATATCCTTAATAACATCAAAAAATTATATAATGAACTAGTCAGGGAAATAAAAAATAATGATCATACATTCGGTATAGGAACCCCCGGTTCAATTTCATCCCATACAGGACTAATGAAAAATTCCAACACAATATGCTTGAATGGGAAGCCCCTTGTTTCCGATCTTGAAAAATTAATCAACAGAAAAGTGGTAATTGAGAATGATGCCAATTGCTTTGCTATAGCAGAAGCATTGATGGGAGCGGGGAAAAATTATGATATGGTATTTGGCGTAATAATGGGTACAGGCTGCGGAGGTGGAATAGTATATAAAGGAAATGTAATTACAGGAAAGCAAAAAATTGCAGGAGAATGGGGACATAGCACGATTGACCCTAAAAACGGACCGGCGTGTTATTGCGGCAAAAGAGGTTGTGTGGAAACATATATTTCCGGAGGAGGGCTTGAGGCCAGATATTTTGAAGTATACCAACAGAAAAAGAAAGCAGAACAAATTTTTACTGAATACAAAATTCAGGAAGAAAAATCCGTTAAAATCGTTCATGACTTTTTTGATCATTTTGGAATAGCCCTATCCAATCTTATTAATATACTGGATCCGGATTTAGTTGTGCTAGGCGGAGGATTATCCAATTTGGATGAATTATATTCTTTAGGAATAAACTCTGTCAGAAAATATATTTTTAATGATACACTTATTACCCCTATTGTAAAAAACCACTGCGGTGATTCAGCAGGAGTCTGGGGGGCAGCATTAATAGGAAATTAAGAATTAAAAAAGCCGGAAAGAAATTCCGGCTTCTGCGATTATATGAAATGAAAATCAATTATCAATTATTGTGATGGAGCTCGTACTCTCTAGATTTTCCTTCTTTAGTTTTAACATCGACCTTTGTTTTTCCTTCTCTGGCTTTTATATCTATCTCTTCCGCTTCAATAGTCTGTCCTTCCATTTCTTCAACTTCTGCATCTACTGAGTGGTCAACATAGTCCATTTCCTCTTCTACATCTGTTTGTGCCTCTTCAGCTTCGTTTTGAAGTTCATCAGCTTCATTTTCTATACCTTGACCAAACTCATCGGCTTCGCGCTCTATATCTTCACCAGCTTGTTCTGCATCTCTTTCCAGCTCTCCGGTGGTATCATCTTCCGGATCACCCAGTTCTCCCATTGTATCATCTTCCGAGTCACCCAGTTCTCCCATTGTATCATCTCCTTCGTCTAACAATGGATCTTCATTACTAGTACCGTCATCTTCCCCTCTGATGTTACCTAAAGTGTCATCTTCAGAATCGCCTACTTCTCTGAATGCTCCTGTTACTTTACCCCATGTCCAGGAAGCAGCCTGACCTACAGCTTTTCCACCGCGTTTGATTCCGTGACCAATATGCCCAAAGAAAGATCTGCATTCATCTGCCGGAACATATTCAACCTCTTCCTCAGCATCGAATTCTGCTCCACCTTCATATTCCATTTCATATTCGCTTTCAACTCTTACGTTGTCATCCTGTGCCTGTGCTGCAAATACGGCAAACACCAGAGACAGACATAATATAAATATCCTCTTCATACCCTATTTATATTTAATTTATCTTCACATACCTCTTAACAAGGACAAAAAAATTTCTGTTCTCTAAGTAGTGAACCCGGTTGACTTTCAAGGCAAATCCGGTTTCATCTTAAGTGAAAACTTCTTTATGCACCTATAAACACTTCCTGTCGGGCCGGTAATAGAATGCCATAATTCAACGTGGAAAACCTGAAATCCCCTTTTATCAGGAAGCTCCTGCAATCTGATTAATGATCTATCTATGGCAAGTTTTCCTTTAATTCTTGCCAATGTAACATGAGGTAAAGGTTCTCGATTTTCTTTTATTTTTAAAGCTTTTCTAATTTGTATTGCCAGATTCCTGTACAAAAAACAAGACGCAAAAGTCAGCCATATCATAAATCCGGCATTAGATTTCTTCAGAAAAAATGACTGGGGGATTAAACTAAAACTTTGGGAATTAGCTATTACCTTTTCCACCTTATCTATGATAATATTTAGTTGTTGTTCATCAGCTTCACCGATAAATGCTAAGGTAATATGGAGGTTAGCGTCCGGTATCCATCGGATACCGTTTTGGGAATTGTCGTGTTGCAGGCCTTGAATCAATGGCAACAAAGAGGCCGGAAAAGGAATTGCCAAAAACAATCTCATATATTTTTCTATTTGATTAAAATTTTAATCAATTTCAAAAGTTATAATTCATTATCTGTGAATAAAATCTAAAATGGCCAAATTAAGTTTTTTGGGCGCTGCAAAACAAGTAACCGGAAGCATGTTTCTGCTTGAGCTTAAGGATGGCTATAAAATATTAATTGATTGCGGCAGAGATCTTGAGCATGTTCTTAACAATGATCATTTCCCTTTTAATCCTGAAGAAATAAATCTGGTACTCCTTACCCACGCACATCTTGACCATTGTGGAAATATACCTGTATTAATAAAAAAAGGATATAAAGGACAAATCCTTTGTACCGGAGCTACAGAAGCACTTTCAAATATTGTCCTTAATGATACAGCAAGCATCAATGTTAAGCGCAGGCAAAAAAGCTTCAGCAAAAATAAACAAAATAAAAAGGCCCTTAACCGCTGCCTTGATACAGGTTTATTTTATAAACAGGATGTTGAAGCATCCATAGATAAGTTTGTCAGTTTAACTTTTGATCAAACCTTCCAGGTAAACAAGGATGTTTCAGTAAAATTTGTAAGAGCGGGTCATCTGTTGGGGGCAGCTCATATCATAGTATATATTCGAGAGAATAACAACCTAACCAGCATTTGTTTTTCGGGCGACATAGGAAGGAAAAATTCCCCTTTACTTCAGGATCCATCACCTGTGGAAAGGGTAGATTATTTAGTTACCGAAGGAACTTATGGAAACAGGTTGCATTTGAACAAAGAACATCCGGAAGAATATCTTGAAAAGATAATTACTCATACATGTGTTGAAAAAAGAGGAAGGTTAATAATCCCTTCATTCAGCATCGGAAGAACACAGACCATCCTGTATTTACTTAACAGATTAAAAGCCGAAGGTAAGCTTCCTCCTATAAAAGTTTTTACAGACAGTCCTATGGCAAAAGAAAGCACTGCCATTCATGAAAAATACCTAATGTTACTTAATAAAGATTGTATCCGGTTCCTTGAAAAGCATGGTAGCCTGTTTGATTTTGACAACCTCATCTTTGCCCCTACGTTAAAAGAAAGTCTTGCCGTATCAAATTATAATGAACCCTGTATCATACTATCCTCGTCCGGCATGATAACAGGAGGAAGAATCCAGGCTCACATCAAAAAAAACCTGGGTAATTCATATTGCACCATTCTGCTTATTGGTTATTGTGCAGAAGGCACCATAGGTGCTGAACTGGCAAAAGGGAAAAAGTCAGTAAGAATAAATGGAAAAGAATATCAAGTAGCTGCACAAGTAGAACAAACGGACATTTTCAGTGGCCATGTTGACAAGGAAGATCTTATCACATTTGTAAAGCAGCATTCAACTAACCGTCTCAAGAGGGTTTTTCTTGTACATGGAGAAGAAATGGCCTTAAAAGAGTTTTCAGAGGTTTTGGAGGGGATAGGATATTCTACGATTATTCCGGAAAAAGGAGAATCATTTATCCTGGACTAAACTCTTTGTAATCCTTCCTGTAATGACCTGGACATTTCTTTAAATCGTTCCAGGGCCTCCTTCATAAACACTTCATCTTTGGTTAGATTAATTATATCTGCATCGCCTGTCAAATCCATTTCACTTACTTTAAAAGTTTGCTCAAAAAAAGGATTTTCAAGTTTAAGTAAATATTTATTGTTCCATGCAAAAACAGTTACCTTGCAAAAATCAGTGGAAAATTCAGTGACAACACGCATTAAGTGAAAGAAGAATTAAGAATTAAGAATTAAGAATTAAGAATTAAGAATTAAGAATTAAGAATTAAGAATTAAGAATTAAGAATTAAGAATTAAGAATTAAGAATTAAGAATTAAGAATTATTCAAAATTATAAAAAAATATGGTTTTAAAAGAAAAAACTTAGCGTGTTGAAAATTTCAAACTTAACTTTTTCATCGGATTCAACAATTTCAACACCTTTCCAGAAAGTAATTCTATCCTTAATAGTAAATGCAAAAACAGAGGGTTCAGGGTAATACCAGGCTGCATCTTCATTTACTTTACCATCCACCACAATATGGAAATAATGAGCCACACCTTTGTATGGACATCTGCTCCTTCTTTCGCTTGGAATAAAATATTTAGATTTAATTGAATGGATCGGGAAATAATAATTTCCATCAATTTCTTCAGCTTTGGAAGATCTTGCTAATACTTTTCCATTCCAGATGGCTTTCATAAAGTCAGGGGATTTCTCTTAAAACCCTTATCATTTAAAAATGTTTAATAGTCCCAAAGACCAGGGGTTACAATCTCAAGCACATGTCCGTCAGGATCCTTAAAATAAAAGGATTTCACATTATTTCTCCAGGTTTTTTCATAAATAACTTCTATTCCGTTATCCTGAATAAAATTTTTCCAGGACACATATTGTTCACCAGGAACCTCAAATGCCATATGAATATTTCCAGTGGCAAAATGCGGAGGAAGTTCAGTTTCCTTTTCTGTCATTTCCGGATTAAAGCAAAGTAATACACTGGTACCTGCTCTAAAAAACACATGCCTGTTTTCGGCGCGGGCAATCACTTGCAAGCCAAGCTTATCACGGTAAAATGCTTCAGTAGCATTCAAATCTTTTACATACAAACAAGTCTCTTTTATACTATTGAAATACATAAGCTTGGCAGGTTTTGTCCCAAATAACAAACTTAATCGCTATAAAGTTAGGTTATAATGTAAATGAGATTAGGGGGAAGAAGGGAAAGCTATGAATTTCAATTCAGTATATAAGGAACGCAGCGGAGAGTGCAAATACTTTCCGGCTTTAAAAGGAAATATTGAAACGGATGTCCTGATAATAGGCGGTGGCATAACAGGCCTTTTGAATGCCTATTTGCTAAATGAAGCGGGGATATCGACAGTGCTTGTTGAAGCCATGCACATAGGGGATGGCACTACAGGTATGAGTAGTTGTCATTTAACTACAGATATAGATACAGAATACAGAAATGTTTATGCAGATTTTGGAGAAGAGATATCAGCTTTGGTTGCCCAAAGCAGAGTTGAAGGCATCAATTTGCTAGAAAGAATTGTCAATAAACATTCAATCCAATGCGACTTCAAACGTGTGCCGGGATATTTATATACGGATATCCCGGAACATGTTCCAATGATAGAGCAGGAATTCAGATACGCCGGGTACGCAGGCTTAAACATAAATATAGTTAATCAGGTACCATTGCCGATTAAAACCAACAAAGCAATTGTATTTAATAATCAGGCTCAATTTAATAGTCAGAAATTCCTAAATGGTCTAGCCTCATTGCTTGATGGAACAAATTGTAAAATTTTTGAGAATAGCAGAATCATTTCACTGGAAGAACATGAAGGGTATTATACAGGAAATACTGAAGCAGGATCTGTTAAGGCCAAAAAAGTAATAATGGCCACGCATCTGCCCTTGTTCACTAATGTACTTCAGACGATGGCTGCACCATATATCAGCTATGTTATTACTGTCAGACTTAATGATGACAACTATCCTGATGGGCTATTCTGGGACACCAACGATCCATATCACTATATAAGAACATACCGTGACGAACTCGGCCCCTTACTTGTTGTAGGTGGTGCAGACCACAAGGCAGGGCATATTACAGAAACGGAAGAGCAATTTGTTAAGCTTGAAAACTATGTAAGGAAACATTTTAATGTATCTGCAATAGTTCATAAATGGTCTGCAGAATACTTTGAACCAGCGGATGGTTTGCCTTATATAGGAAGAAGTCCTTTTTCTGAAAATATATATGTGGCCACGGGTTTCTCAGGAGATGGATTGGTTTACGGACCAATTGCAGCAATTATTTTATCGGACCTTATTCAGGGAAAGAAGAATGATTGGCTTAAAGCATATGACTCCACAAGATTTACTCCTGTAGCGTCCGCCTTTGATTTTATTAAAGAAAATGTTGATGTAGCAAAACAATTTATCGCGGATAGATTGACAGGTGATGAAGGTTCAATTGAGACACTTGCGCCCGGAGAAGGAAAAATTATAAGGGTAAACGGAGAACGAATGGCGGTTGCAAAAGATCATAACCATGAAATTCATGCTGTATCTCCTGTTTGCACGCATATGAAATGTATTGTCCATTATAATAAAGCCGAGCAATCATGGGATTGCCCTTGCCATGGCAGCAGGTTTGCTATCGACGGAAAAGTGCTCTATGGGCCGGCTGTTAAAGCTCTGGAGAAAAAGGAAATAAAAATGGAAGTAAATAACAGAAAAGATTAAATTAGCCAAAGCCTGATCCGGGAATGACAATAATCATTCCCGGATTGGTAAATGGTGCTTATTTTTCAAAACTGACAAAATCCTATCATAATGGATTTAAAAATTTTAGCAGTTTCTGCAATAATAGTACTGGCATTCTTTACCATAATCTACCTGCTTACCAGAAGGAAGAAAAGGATAGCCCATTATTCTTCCAAGGTTTCTAATTGGCAAAGTTTTCTTCCCGGTAAAGAGAATGTTTTACACTATTCTGTTTTTCTTATAGGTGACGCCGGAGCCCCCTCATTAAACAATGACCCGAACCTAAATCTTTTAAGAGCAGAATTAATAAAGGCAGGAGAGGATAGTGCTGTCTTCTTCCTCGGAGACAATATTTATCCGGTAGGTATGCCGGAAAAGTCAGATGCCGGACGTGACCTGGCGGAGAAAAGAATGATTGCTCAAATGAAAATTCTGGAAGGATATAAGGGAAAAAAGGTTTTCATCTCGGGCAACCATGATTGGAACAAAGGTCGAAAAGGAGGATATGAAGCAGTAATGAGGCAACAGGAGTTTGTAGAAAATTATTTTCAAAGTCAGGATGTATATCTTCCCAGAAATGGTTGCCCCGGACCTGTTGAATTAAATATTAATGAAAAACTTTCAATAATCATCATAAATACTCAATGGTGGGTGCACAATGGTCATCGGCCTTTGGGTAGGAAAGAAGGCTGCAGCGTTGACAACGAACATGAATTCTTTATTGTATTGGAAGAATTACTGGAAAGGAATAAAGATAAAAGGATTGTGGTGATTGCTCACCATCCGCTGTATAGCAAGGCGCTGCACGGCGGGCACTTCAGTGTAAGACAACATGTATTTCCACTAACAGAAGTAAATAAAAAAATGTACATACCTATGCCGGTTGCGGGTTCTTTATATCCTATTTACAGGAAGTACTTCGGCGCCAAAGAAGACATGTCCCATCCAAGGTATAAAAGACTACGCAAAAGGTTGCTGGATATTTTCTGTAAATACGATGATCTGATTTATGCAGCCGGGCATGATCATAACCTTCAGTACATTCACAAAAACAAGCAACATTATATAGTGAGTGGTGCAGGAAGCAAGGTAAATTACGTGGACAAAGGTGATGCAGTATTCAGTCATGCTCATAAAGGATTTTTTAAACTTGACTTTTACAATGAAGAAGTATGGATGGAAGTCCATGAACCGGATTATGACAATTTTTGTCAAGGGAAAGTGGTATTCCGGAAGAAGATTGTTTAAGTGTTGATGTGTTAATGTTGATGTGTTAATGTTGATGTGTTAATGTGTGAGTGTGTTAAAGTGTTAATGTGCTGGAGTGTTAAGGTAGGGGTTATTTAAGGTAATAATACTTTTAATCCGCCAGGATTAATTTTTACATGAATGGTAGTCCCGAGATCGATGGGTTCACCATCAATATGAAAAGATTCTCTGTGTTTGTTCAATATGGTTACCTGCTTACACCTGAAAACTCTGTAATATTTTGTAGTGGTAATGCTATTTCTCAGCAGATGATACAGAATATAGGGTGCAAGGATTTTTGGAAATGGCTTAATAATACTGATTTCAAAAGTACCGTCATCTATAGTACCCAGAGGGTTGATCGCGATGTTAGTACCAAATTTATTTGCATTGGTAATAATCATCATAAATGCTCTCCCTGCATACTCCTGATTAGGAGCAACAATACGATATTCAAAAAAATGATAAGTAAAAAATTCCAGAAGCCCATACCATAAATAGGAAAGCTTTCCTCTTCGGATACTTTCTGAAAACCGCTTTACAACACGAGCATTAAAACCGAAGTCACTCAGGTGAAAACAATTTCTTCCATTCACTATCAAAGTATCGATCGCACGGGGATTATAGCTGGTAATTACATCAATGGCTTCATCGAAATCTAAAGGAATATTTAAATCTTTAGCCAATCCATTGGCAGAGCCTGCAGGAATGATTCCCAGAGGAATATCTGTACCAACTAAAACATTGCCGACAAGATTTACAGTACCATCTCCCCCAACTGCAATAACTGCATCCGGCCTTAACTCTTCTATTTGCTTTAAAATTTCCTGATGATCGTTTTTTCCTGTAGTCTCATATACATGGGGAAACAACTGCACCTCTCGGCAGCAACCCTTGATTTCAGATGTGATAATTTCCTTGTTCCTACCTCCTGCAATCGGATTAATTACAAAAAGTAAATTCTTGCCCAACATATCCTTAGATTCTAACTGGACTTAGTTGCTATTTGTTTTAAGTAATAAATTCGAAAATCGAAGCTCGAAATCCGAAAGAAAAAAACCGCTATTCATTTGAGATATTATTCGAGTTTCGAATTTCTTTATTAGAACTCCCCCTTTTGGTTCCTTCATATAATTCGAACTCCAGCAACCTGCAATCAAATTTTCCATTGTAAAATTCTACACGCCTGCTTGTTTTAAGCCCTATTTTTTTTGCAAGATCCAGGTTTCCGGTAAATACATACCCGGTTTTACCTTTACAATTCTTCTTAAAGAAATCTCCGATTTCCTTGTAAATCACCTCCAGCTCTTCTACTTCCCCAAGCCTTTCTCCATATTCAGGATTCAACAAGACTATACCTTCACCTTCAGGTACAGGAGTGTCTCTGAAATCGCAAACCTTAAACTCTATCATATGATCTACACCTGCAGTTGCTGCATTTTTACGCGCAGCATCAATAGCTCTCTTCTCGATATCAGTAGCAATAAACCTCGCATCTGTTTTTCTTAAAGAAACTTCCTTTGCTTCTTTTCTTACTTCTTCCCAATAAGCATCCTGATAATCATTTAGATGCATAAAGCAAAAATTGCTTCTGAATATCCCCGGAGGTTTATTCAAAGCCATTAGAGCGGCTTCGATAACAAGAGTACCACTCCCGCACATCGGATTAATAAACAAAGATTTTTTATCCCATTTACTGGCATATAAAATCCCGCATGCAAGCGATTCCTGTAAAGGCGCTTTTCCGGGTAATTTTCTATATCCATGCCTAGCGATGGTTTCACCGGAGGTATCGATAAAAACAGCTGCTTCTAATCCTTCCCAATGAAGAAATAAGACAATCTTATGTTTATCCGGTCCGGAATCAGGTCTTTCTTTAAATTTATTCATAAACCTGTCAGCGATAGCATCCTTGCACTTTAAAGACGGAAATCTTGTGTCGGTGATGGTAAGATTGGATACAGCGGAGACAATAGAAAAATAGGATCGTACAGGAAAAATATTTTCCCAATCCACCTCAATTACATTTTGATAAAGCTCATCGGCATTTTTACATTTAAATCTTTTAAGTAAAAAAGCAACCTTGTGTGCTGTCTTCAGAAACATATTGAGTTTTATACAGTCTTTCAAAGTTCCTTCTACAATAACTGCCGTGGGCAAAAATCTCAGAACATTATACCCAAGACTTTCCACCTCCTCTTTCAGGTATGGAGAAAGCCTGTTTGCACAGCTTATAAGTATTTCTGATCTCCGTTCAAATAATGACATTTATTTTTATTTTATTTAGCCAGCTTAAGTTTGCACTTAGGTATTTTCCTGCTAACTTATGTAATACTAATAAAACTTTCTCAACTAGTTTACACTAATCCAATGTTTTTATCTAAATACCGTATTCTGATTTGTTTTTTGATATGGTTGTCCTGCAGAAATAGTGTACAAGCTCAGCTTATCAGAGAAAGCGCCGAAGTAATGCCCCAGCCCAGGTTAACAGAATATGTAAAAACTGACTTAATGCCGGATCAATTTGGGATTTACCCAGGCGCAGTAATGCCTTTTGGAATGGTTACAGCAGGACCTTTTAATGATAGTAGCAAAATTAACGGGTATAATAGGGATAAGCAAGGCACACATGGCTTCTCCATAAAAACTCCGGAGGTTGACGGATGCTATAGATTCGGTGGCTTAAGGATTAATTTATCTACAAAGGATTCAGTTGGGTTTGGCAGAGAAATGTATACGGAAGAAGTTTTCAAACCAGGATATTATTCCGCCTTTAGCGATCAACAATTTATAAAAGCTGAATTCACGACTTCTTACAGAACAGCTATTGGCAGATTCACATCTGATCATGATGTTATTTATGTCCAAATAGCAATTGGAGATGGAATAAAAAATTTAAATATTATTTCATCCAATGAAACATCAGGGTATTATCAAAAACAAAACATTTGTGACAGCACAAATCAAAAGGTCTTCTTTTATATACAATTTAATATTCCATTTTCCGGATATAAGTCTTGCAAGGATGGTTCAGGTCAGACTTCAGTCACTTTTTCATTTAATAATATATCCGGCAAAGAATTAATGATGAAAACAGGTTTATCATTTGTAAGTATTTCCAATGCACAGAAAAACCTTGAAGAGGAACTGGAAAATTATGAGTTTGGAAAAGTAAAAGACGATGCAGGATTTGAATGGGAGAAAAAACTTTCTACACTAAAAGTAAAAGGAGGCAAAGAAGATAATAAAACAGAGCTATATACTCTTTTATATCAAATAATGATACAAGTAAATCTAATAAATGATGTAAATGGTGAATATATTAATGGAAGAGGAATATTAGAAAAAGATGAAGAAAACAGAAAGTATAATATAATTAGCCTTCGCAAATACTATCAATACATGCAACCCCTAATCCAACTTACATATCCGGAGCTTCATGAAGAAATTATAAAAAACTTGAGCGAAAGAAATATACTGGATAGTATTAATAATCTACCAAATAAAGGGGAATTAACACTTAATATTGAAATACAAAATCGGCTTGTAGTTTCCCAAATACTCGGATTTCTAGGCCTTTCAGTTAATCCTGAGGATCCTTCCAGATTTCATCTCAAGATCCCAGAGTTTGAAAAAATTATTTTCAAGCCAATTGTAAACAATTTACCTGAAAAACAGTTTACCATCGAAACACGAAATACCGATTCCCGGTCTATAACTTATATTCAATCCGTAATATTAAATGGTGGGAATCATTCCACAAAAGAAATCCTGCTAAATGACATTGCAAAAGGCGGAAAAATGCTTATAATCACAGGAAAAAAAAGATTAACAAACCATCGTTAAAATAAAATATGGAATTATCACAAACATTTCAGGATGCGGTAACCCGTTCACGTAATTTACCGGATCAGTCAAACGAAAATTTACTTAGTTTATATAGTCTTTACAAACAAGCTACTGAAGGTGATGTAAACATCGAAAAGCCAACCAATTTTTTTGATTTGAAAGGTATAGCCAAATACAATGCCTGGGAAAGTCTGAAAGGAATGTCAAAGGAAGAAGCCATGAAAAAATATATTGAGCTCGTTAATAACCTGGGCAAATAATTATTATTTTTTTCACACTCATTAGGTATGTATATGTTTAAAAATGTTTTGCTTGTCGACGATGATTATGTAAGTAATTTTATAGCTGACCACCTGCTTAACAAGTTAAATGTTTGTGATAATGTAACATTTTGCAGGAACGGAGATGAGGCTTTGAAATATTTAAACGACTGCGGGGATGATTTTCCGGAACTTATCCTATTGGATATAAATATGCCGGTGATGGATGGATTTGAATTTATCGAAACTTTTCAACAACTAAATTTGGACAAAAAGAAAACCAGGATTATCATTTACACCAGCACCTTTAGCAAAAAAGACATTGAAGTATTACAAAATATTGGGTTTAAAGATTTTATCATAAAGCCTCTGACAGAAGAAAAACTTAAGGATATTCTAAAACTTTTCAGCACCAATTAGGTTAAATTTTTAGAATTAACTTAATTGAAAAATGCCCTATTTTAACTCGATTTTATTAGTTGATGACGATTATGTCAACAACTTCCTTACAGAGAGAACTCTGAGAAAGTCAAATATAGCGCGTGAAATTAAAACTGTCCGTAACGGAGAAGAAGCCTTAACTTACCTCACTGAATTGAAAAACCGTTGTCCGGAATTAATCCTGTTGGATATAAACATGCCTGAGATGAATGGCATTGAATTTTTGAAAAACTTTAAAAGAATGGTATTGGAAAAGAATATAAGAGTGATTCTTCTTACCAGTTCAGTAAGTCCGAAAGACAGGGAAGTTCTTTCCAGCCTAGGGTATGATGACATTATGATCAAACCTTTTACAGATGAAAAATTGTTATATATTCTGAAGAAAGAATTGGTCAATAAGTAAAATATTAATTGCCCGCCAGAGAAAAACCCAGGCAGGTTAATAAAATGGAAAAAGTTAATAGTATATTGTTGGTCGAGGACGACAGCATCACAAATTTTATTAATGACAGATTGCTGAAAAACCTGAAGGTAGCAAATGAAGTACATATTGCTACAAACGGGCAGGAGGCACTCAATGTAATTAATACAAAGCTAAAAGAAGATCGTCCATTACCGGAGCTGATTCTTTTGGATCTTAACATGCCGGTAATGGACGGTTTTGAATTTTTGCAGCAATTCAAAAAAATTCCATCTGAAAAAAAAGACAATTCACTCGTCATAGTATTAACAACTTCTACTCATAATAACGACCTTAAAAAGCTTGAAGACGCAGGGAATGTAGATTATCTGAACAAACCCTTGACAAGAGACAAAATACTTTCAGTGATGTCAAAGTATTTCCCACAGAGTTGCAAAGCTTGTTAAGAGGTCAGGAAATTCGCTTTTTAGAATTTTTGTTTCGCTTATTTTGTTTTATTATTGTTTTATTCCTGAAACAATATGTCTGTTTTAACTTCTATTCTTGCCTGCAAATGCCCCAAATGCCATCAGGGAGACCTTTTTGTGTATAAAAATCCATATAAGATTTCGGGCATAACTAAGATGCCTGAAAATTGCCATTATTGTGGTCAAAGGACGGAACCGGAAGTAGGGTTTTATTTTGGCTCTATGTATGTTAGTTATGGACTTTGTGTTGGAGTTTCGATTTTCATTTTTATACTCACCGAATTTATCATCAAGCTCCCTCCCTATTCCTTCATGGTGGTAAATACCTTAGCATTATTGTTATTATGGCCTATGGTTTTCAGATATGCAAGGGTGATGTATTTGTATTTATTTGTAAGACATGATCCAGATGCTATAATAAAGTTCCATAATTCTAAAAATCAGACAAAGTTAAACTAAAAAAATTAGCGCCGTGTTTTGAATTTGAGTTAAAGAAGGAGGATATGCAGAAGGTAAACTGCGTTTTATTGGTAGATGATGATGAGGTTACAAACTATCTTTCTGAGAGAGTAATAAAGAAAATTGATCTCTCCAGAACTATAAAGAAAACTCAAAACGGAGAAGATGCCTTACTGTACCTTACAAAGCATTGTTGTAATTTCGATGATATATACTTTCCTGAATTAATTATTCTGGACAATCAAATGCCCGAAATGAACGGCATTGAATTTTTACAATCCATCAATCAAATCAATCTTAATGCCAGTAACAGAATAAAAATAATTGTATTAACTGCTTTTCCGAATAAGAAAGATGAGGAGACGATGCGCAAGCTTGGCATTAAAGCATTAATTCAAAAGCCACTCACAGAAGAAAAACTTTCAAAAGTAATAGCTGAGATTTAGATTTTATCTTAGCACATGCACCCAACCTTTACAATGCGCCCCTCTGGGTGAGGTAAGCAAGTAATAATACACCCCTTCCGGTAAACTTTCACCTTTCCATGAGTGGTCATAATCTTCTTTTCTGAAGACAGGTTCTCCCCAACGATTGAAAACTTCAAAAGTCCAACCTTTGCCTATTCCTGAAACATAATAGTTATCATTAAAGCCATCCCCATTAGGAGTGATAAGGTTAGGTAAAAAGATCTTTTCAATCCTGACTTTAATCGTATCTGTTTCTTCGCAATTCTGAGAAAACTTTTTCACCACCACACTATATTCACCAAAATTTTGATATACATGTAAAGGCTCTCTTTCAGTGCTTGTATTTCCATCACCAAAATCCCATAAAAATGTTCCGCCTTCAGTATTGTTCAAGAATTTTATCATAGGAGGGCCTGTACATTCGGTTACATTGTCAGCACCTGCTTTCAAATCCCCAACTACATCTATGGTCACTTCTCTGTATGCTCTGCAATTATTGGTATCTCGTATGGAAACCTTGTAAGTAATTTTTTCCATTGGAAAAACTTTAGGACTGGAGATTGAAGTAGATGAGATAAATTTATCCGGTGACCACTGGTAAGTATTTCCTTTTGTTTCCGGTTGTACAAACAATTGCAGAGTATCTCCCACACAAATTGTATCAGAAGGTGTCACAAAAGGATCTAATTTAAAAACCAATATGGTATCTGTTGCTTCCCCCTCTATACACGAAAGAGCATCGGAAGAACGAAGGCGGATAATATATTTTCCTGCTTCGGAATAGGTATGGGTTACGATGGAAGAATTAGAAGTTAAAGTTGTACCATCCCCAAAGTCCCATATCATATTTCCAACAGAAGACCCTTTATTTTCTGCTGTGATTGTTAAAGGAGCACATCCGGGGCTTGGAGTGGCTATAATAGCTGAAATCATTGCCTGCATTTCGATCTTAAATGCAGCATTGGTACAACTGTTATTATTCGGATGTTCAGCAGGAGCCCAAACGCCTGGTGTCGTAGGAAACAAATTACTGCTTCTGCAGTCAGCACAAACAGCCTGATAAATGGTACCGTTTTTATGAAACCTGCTTGTACCTCCGTCCACATGGTCATCAATTCCGAATGCGAATGGATTATAAGCACCATAAAAGCTACCGAATAAAAGAGAATTTGCGTCTCTCTCTAAAATCATCAAATAAAAATCGGAGCCATCTGTTCTCGTCCGGAAAGCATTAGAAGTCGTTGGCAAGCCATGTGTACCAGTGGCACTATTTGTAGCTTCTCCCCATCCCGCAACATAAATATTTTCACAATCATTTACGAGAAATGCTGTAGGCGCAATATTGCGTGTTCTGAAACCTGAACCAAAGATTGTTGAGAAAATGGTAGTAGATAATGTAGGATCCAGCTTGTGAATAAATTGGCCGCTATTGGGGTTAGAATATTTCGCGTTTACAACCGGATAAACACCGAGTGTCTGGCCTAGAATATATACATTATCCGCTTCATCTAACTGCACAAAATATGACTGATCGATATTTGAGGTACCAATATAGGTGCTATACAGTAAAGTTTTTCCATCATTGCTTATCCAGCTTACAAAGCCATCTGTATAACCCTGCCAGTTTGTTTTATGTGTCCCTGATGTAACAGGAAAAGAATTTGAGTTTGTACCTCCCGTCACAACAACATTTCCATTCTTTCCAACTTGTATAGAATAACATGCGGACTCATTGGTTGAGCCTAGGTATGTTGCCCATAAAAGTTGAGTAAGTCCGGGATTAAATTTGGCTATCACTCCATCTCTTGCCCCTTTTCTGTCAGGCTGATATGATCCTGAAGTTCTTGGAATATCAGAAGAGGATGTGTGTGATGCGATATATATATTTTCATCCTTATCTAAAATAATTTCACCCCTGAACGAATCTGCATAATTGTGATGTAATGCACTATTGATATCATATACACCGTCATTGCCGGAACCGCCGAAGAAAGTACCTCCGGCAAGAGCAGTACCATTGTTATTAAGCTTGACTATAAAAATATCCGAACCCCGGGTAAAACTGAAAAGAGACATTTGCCATGGAGTCATGTTAAACCCTCCATTAAAACTCCTGTCATATCCATTAAAAGCTAGAGGAAAATCTGCTGATCCGGTACTTCCCATAATAAGAAGCTCATTATTTTGGGTAACTATCATACTGTGCGGACAGTCTAAGCCGGTTCCGCCTAAATAAGTAGCGTATAATCTTTGCTTACCATCCGAACTGAATTTCATTATAGCTACATCGCAGGCACCTGAAAAGTCAGTTTGAAAGGCGCCAAAAGAAACAGGATAGCCCAATTCAAAAGCAATGCCTCCCGAATACAGATTTCCGCTCTCATCGAACGTAGCTGTAAACCCCCAATTATTGGCCGCGGAACCTGTATAAGTAGAAAAGATAATAGTAGGATCTATGATCAGATCATAAGTAGAATCATAACCATCAGGGAAATTAAAGCTCAAGTTATTTCCGTTCAGTTTATATTCTGTTTTGATGTATTTTTTTATTCCATTTATTACCTGCCAGGAGACAGGTTTTTCCTCAATTAAAGTAATTATACTATTAAAGAGGTATAATGATCCATTGATAATTTTTATGGAATCAAGACCCTGATAAATGAAGTTGATTAAATCTGCATCAGCTCCGGATTTTAAAAGAAAGCTATACTTCAGATCCTGATTTAAATCTTCGAACAACAAATCAATGCCGGGGTAAAGGTTTTTATAATTCAATCGTGAGTAACTTTTTACTCCTGACACCCATTTATCCGGAGAATCCTTAAAATAGCTGGTAGGATAATGTGCAGGAGAATCACCTTCCGGCTCAGTTTGCTGCGATCCTATAAAACTCACTTTATATGCGTGTGCTTTACCTTGTTTGTGCTGATGTTCATCGGAGTTTTTGTGTTTACCACTTTTTTCTTCATGAGAATGGCCATGTTCGAAATTAGTCAGCAATACAGTGTATGCGTTTTTCTCAAAAAACATTCTGCCTGAAGACAAATCAGCTGCATATAAGGCTTTTTTGTCCCACTGCCCTTTATTCTCTATGAATCTGAAAGAACTATTTTGGTCTGATGCAGAAAGCCGGATAAGGAAAAAAAAATTGATAAAACAAAAAATAAAAAAATGTCTCATAAGCAGACTATTTATAGAAAAACAATATCTTCAACAACTGCTGTGCCTGCCTCCTTGTTAAGCATTTGGATCATTTTTGTTTTAGACATTGACAATTCATGTTTTAAAGGGGCAGAATTAATTTTAACAAAAAGTCTGCCACCATTCATATAGATCTCCTCAGTTCTGGAAGAAATGGTTTTCCCCATCACTTTTTCCCAGCTGGTTACTACAGAGGTTTGGTTAATTTTACCTTTAAGTTTGTAAACATTTAATAAATCTTCAATTACATCGCCCAAAGGACTGATGTCTGATTTTCTTGAAGTAGGAGACACATATTTTTTCATAATTCTATTGGCCCTGTTTATCATCTATCAACTGTACCCGGCCGTTTTCTACTTTAAATATACGCAAATCGGAGGATAATCCCTCTAAAAGCTGCCTGCTTCTTCCCAATCTGGCTTCAGTGATAAAAAGTTGACCAAACTTCTTGTTACCAATCATTTGAAGAAGTTTTTCAATTCTTTTTTCATCCAATTTATCAAAAATATCATCCAGCAAAAGCAACGGGCAAAGCTCCTTTTTCTTTTGTATTATATCGTATTGACCAAGTTTAAGCCCTATTACAAAGCTCTTTTGTTGGCCCTGTGATCCCAAATTCTTTATGGGAAGATCTTTCAATAGGAAATTATAATCATCTCTGTGAACACCGGTAGTGGTTCTTTCCAACACAATATCTTTTTCCCTTGATTTTTTTAATAAATCTCCAAAATTTTGAGATGTCAACTGACTTTCATAAACAAGATTTACCTGTTCAGCCTTATCTGAGATCTCATCATAATTTTTATGAAAGAAAGGTAAAAATTCCTTAATAAAATCTTTTCTTGACTTATGAATTTTTTGTCCAAATGGAATAATTTGTGAATCGTAACTTTCCAATAAATCAAAATCTGTTTTACCTGATTCTCTGAATTTTTTAAGTGAGGAATTTCTTTGTTTTAAAAAGTGGTTATAATGAATCAGATCATTGAGGTAATTGCTATCCAACTGAGACAAGATACTGTCAAAAAACTTTCTTCTTTCTTCTGAGCCTTCTCTTATCAAATCCGTGTCATATGGAGTAATCAGCACTACAGGGAATTTCCCTATGTGCTCCGTAATTTTCTCATAAGGCTTTTTGTCAATTTTCAGGACTTTTTTCTGGCCTTGCTGAAAACTGCATTGGACCAGATGATTACCGGCGCCTCCGGAGATATTACAGGAAACCAAGAAATAGGGATGGCCATGCATAATGCATTGACTATCAGAAAGATTAAATGCACTTTTGCTTACAGAAATAAAATGAATGGCATCGAGCAAATTGGTTTTGCCACTCCCGTTTTGGCCGGTAAGAATGTTAATTTCAGGAGAAAACAACAGGGTAGCCTCTTCGTAATTTTTAAAATTCAGAAGCTGAAGTTTTTCAATGTAAATTGTATTTTTCGAAGTCATTCCCCAGGTGCAAGTTCCGGAATTTTTTCCTTAAATGCTTTGCAAATCAGTTTTAAATAAACAAATCCTGAATTCATTCCTGGTATAAAACCCTCACAGAAATAATTTTATTGGAAATTGAATGTTGTTTATTAATTTCGCGTACTTAAATGAAATAGCAATTATGGCAAGTGTAAAAGAACAAAAGGCAAAAGTAAGTGGCTCATCCAAATTTTCAAAAGAGACTTATTTATTCTGGTATGAGAAAATGCAATTGCTGAGAAAATTTGAAGAGAAAGCAGGACAATTATATGGTCAGCAGAAAATCAAAGGATTTTGCCATCTGTACATCGGCCAGGAAGCTTGTGCTTTAGGTGCAGTATCAGCATTGAAACCCGGCGATAAATATATTACAGCATACAGAGATCACGGACAACCACTTGCACTTGGAACCCCTGCCGGAGCAGTAATGGCAGAATTGTATGGAAAAGTAACAGGCTGTTCTAAAGGTAAAGGCGGTTCAATGCACATTTTTGATAAAGAAAGAGGATTTGCAGGTGGGCACGGGATTGTAGGTGGTCAGATTCCTCTTGGAGCAGGAATGGCTTTTGCAGAAAAGTATAATGGAACTGATAATCTTTGTATTTGTTATATGGGGGATGGTGCCGTAAGACAGGGCGCATTTCATGAAACCCTGAATATGGCAATGACCTGGAAGCTGCCTGTAATTTTTGTGATTGAAAACAATGGCTACGCGATGGGTACTTCAGTACAAAGAACCAGTAATGTTACAGAACTTTATAAGCTGGGAGAGGCATACGACATGCCATCGGAGCCTGTTAATGCCATGAGTGTAGAAGATGTACATCTTGCAGTGGAAAGAGCGGCTGAAAGAGCAAGAAAAGGAGACGGTCCAACGTTACTGGAGTTCAGAACATACAGGTACAAAGGACACTCTATGTCCGATCCTGCAAAATACAGAACTAAAGAAGAACTGGAAGAATACAAAGCACAGGATCCGATAGAGCAAGTAAGAGCAACTATATTAAAAAACAAGTTTGCTACTGAAGCAGATCTTGAGAAAATTGACAAAAAGATAAAAGAGGAAGTTGAAGCTTCTGTAAAATTTGCAGAAGAATCGCCATACCCAGATGCATCTGAAGCATATAAAGATGTATATGTTCAACAGGATTACCCATATATTATAGAATAACAGCCTTTCAAAAAATTTCAGAAGGGAAAAACCAAACTCAACAATGGCAAAAACTAAAGACAGCAAGGGCAATGAATTGCTGGAGAGCCCTGAAGCGCTAGCGGAAAAATTAAGCAGAACAGAGGATTTCGTAAAAAGAAATAGAAATTTTTTACTTTATGCAATAGTTGGTATTGCCGTCGGAATCGGAGCATTCCTTTTCCTGAGACATAACAATGAGCAGAAAAGTCTGGAGGCTCAGAATAAGATGTTTTCAGCAATATTACTTTTTGAACAGGATTCTTTGGACCTTGCATTAAACGGAACACCTCAGGGACCGGGATTTATCGAAATCGCAGAAGATTATAGTAGTACAAAAGCAGGAAACCTTGCGAAATTCTATGCTGGTGTATCATACCTGAAAAAAGGAAGCTACCAGGAAGCAATAGATTACCTGAAAGATTTCTCATCAAACGATTTGTTATTACAAGGCAGAGCATACAGTCTTATCGGTGATGCCTACATGGAGCAAAAAGATTATGATAATGCTATAAACAATTATAAAAAAGCTGCCAACTACAAACCTACAGAGCAGTTCACACCACGTTATCTTATTAAGCTTGCGCTGGCATATGAGTTTAACAATGACTATAAGTCAGCAGCCGAGCAGTATGGAAAAATTGTAGACGATTATCCAAAATCAGCAGACGCTACAGAGGCAAGAAAGCAACAAGCAAGATTACAAGCCTTAGCCTCTGAAAACAACGAGTAATTTTAGAAACATTTTAAAGGGATAAGGCGAAAGTCTTATCCCTTTTTACATGTACCCTATGGCAACTTCACTTAAAAATCTCAGCTCATACTCTTCCAAAAACCTTTCTGATATTTCTCAAAAAAAATTCGGAATAGTAGTGGCGGAATGGAATTCAGAAATAACGGAAGCCTTATTGGCGGGAGCTTATGATACTCTTTTAAAGGAAGGAGCTTTAAAAGAAAATATAACAATTAAATCTGTTCCCGGAACATTTGAGTTGAGCCTGGGAGCACAATGGCTGGCATCCGACAAATCAATAGATGCAGTAATTGCAATAGGTTGTGTGATCCAGGGTGACACAAAGCATTTTGATTTTATTTGTCAGGGTGTAACTTACGGCCTGACTGAGGTAGGATTAAAATTTAACAAGCCCGTGATTTTCGGTGTGCTTACTACCAATAATCATCAGCAGGCTCTCGACAGGGCAGGTGGGAAGCATGGAAACAAAGGGGACGAGGCAGCAATTACAGCCATTAAAATGCTTGGATTTAATTAAGAATTAAGAATTAAGAATTAAGAATTAAATAAATAATATTTATATAAACTTTAAGCTTTAGCATTAAACTTGAAACTCCATATGAAAGTCTTAAAATTTGGCGGTACCTCGGTAGGAAAACCTGAAAGAATGCATTCGGTAGCGAAACTTATATCTGACAAGGATCAGAAGCTTGTAGTTTTGTCTGCAGTTTCGGGAACAACCAACTCTCTTGTAGATATATCTGACAGACTTTTAAAGAAGGATATTGACGGAGCAAAAAAATCCATCGAGAATTTATTTAATCCTTACTATGATTTCATCAAAGCACTTTATTCCACACCTGATGGATTAAAGAAAGGTGAAGAAATAGTGAAAACTCACTATGAGTTTGTTACCTCACATGTAGGTAAAGAATTTACCGATCGTGAGCAAAAAGTGTTACTTGCAGAAGGAGAACTGATTTCAACACAATTATTTCAGGAATACCTGAAGGAACAAGGTTATGATTCTATTCTGCTTCCTGCACTGGATTTTATGAAGATTGACGAAGACAATGAGCCGGTCCTATCTTATATTGAAGAAAAGTTGGGAGGTATTTTAAAGCAAAATTCAGGAAGACATTTATATATCACTCAGGGTTTCATTTGCAGAAATCCTAAAGGGGAAATAGACAATCTTAAAAGAGGAGGAAGTGACTATACTGCAAGTCTTGTAGGAGCGGCGATAAGAGCTGAAGAGATCCAGATCTGGACAGACATTGATGGAATGCACAACAATGATCCCAGAATTGTTAAGAGAACCTTCCCTATCGCTGAACTGACTTTTGATGAAGCAGCGGAGCTGGCTTACTTCGGAGCAAAAATTCTTCACCCTGCTACCATTTTCCCTGCAAGAAAATTTAATATTCCTGTAAGGTTATTAAATACAATGCAACCTGAAGCAAAGGGTACAGTGATTGCCAACAATACTACTGCAAAAGAAATTAAAGCAGTTGCTGCTAAAGATAATATCACTGCTATAAAAATCAAATCGAGCAGAATGTTGCTTGCCTATGGCTTCTTAAGAAAAGTATTTGAAATTTTCGAGAAGTATAAAACACCAATTGATATGATCACTACTTCTGAAGTAGCTGTATCATTAACCATTGACGATTGCAAAAACCTCGACAAGATAACTGAAGAGCTAAGAGAATTCTGCTATGTGGAAGTAGAACAGGAGCAATCCATCATCTGCATAGTCGGAGACTTTGTAGCAGAGAAAAAAGGTATTGTAAGAAAGATATTTGATTGCCTTGACAATATTCCTGTAAGAATGATTTCTTATGGCGGTAGCAAAAACAATATTTCTATTGTTGTTAAGACAGAACATAAAAATGAAACGCTTAATGCATTGAACGAAGGGTTGTTCTTTGCAGAAGCAGTACATAATTAAGAATTAAGAATTTTAAAATATCAAAAGACAAATCCCAAATAACAAACGGGATCATAGTTTGGAATTTGGGATTTGTCAATTTTATTTTCACTCCACCACAACAGAGTACCGCTCTCTTATATTACCTTCTGAATCTTTAATTATAAGGATATAAAATCCAGCCTTACATTTGCTGATATTCATTTGATTTTCCCCTGATATACTAGAAGATGCCCTTCCTGAAACATCCAACAGTTCCGCATTAACTTTTTCTGAAAAATATATAATATCCTTAGCCGGATTAGGGAAACTGATAATTTGTGATTGGTTGCTGAATAATGGTTGTTGCACGTCAGTCACTACATTTCCGATTTTGTATAAGCTGTCCACTTCAGCTATAGTCAAAACTTTATTGTAAATGTGTATATCATCAATAGCTCCTGCAAAATGACGTTTTGGATCTTGAGCCCCTCCATTGTGATCGCTATATTGAGCTCCTATTGAAAGATCTGTGGTTGCTGAAACCGGAGTCAAATTGCCGGCAAATGTCCCGTTATAGGTTTGAATATTGTTTACATATACAATATGTCTGTTTTGATCTGATTTATTAAATGCAAATACAACATGATACCAGTTGTCTGCCGCGTAACTTGCCACGTCAGAGGCACCATTAGTGTTTACATTTCTAACAGCAGTCAGGTTTTTATTGTTGTCCATAAACAAGCCAAATTGATCTGCATCGGCATTTCCATTCCATTTGGCAATAATTGCTTTCAGCCCTGTAGAAATGGATGATGGCTTGATCCATAATGAAATTGAAAATGCATTCAGTTCATTTAAACTAATGGATGAATGGTGGGGAATTCTTATGTGACTGGTTGTTCCGTTGAACTGATAGGCAGAATTAGGGTTTCCAAACCTGTCTGTAGAAAGCGTAGCTCCGGAAACCAATCCATTGTTGTAGCCGGAGGCATCATCGTTAGCATTGCCGTTAAACTTATATCTTGAAATCAATCCATTGTGTTGATTGGGATAATAAGGAGCTGGAGCATTGTATAATTGTTCAATTTCAACTCCAGTCAATACCCTGTTGAAAATTTTTAAATCATCAATTATACCATTAAAATGCCTGATTTGTGTACCAAACCCAGATTGAGCACCTAACGTCAATTCTGTAACTGGAGTGGAAACATTATAGGTACCCCCAAATGTTGTGTTAATCGTGCGCACATTATTGACATAAACCTGGTGGCGGTTATTGTCCAATTTACTATAGGTGTAAACTACATGGCACCATTGACCTATTTGTAAAGAAGAATTATCTGATACTCCATTGTTGTTTACATTGCGTACTGCAGAAAATACTTTATCATTATTCAATGCAAATAAGAACTGATCGCTTGATCCTGCACCTGTCCACCTGGCAAGAATAGCCTGTATTCCAGACAATGAATTCGGTTTTATCCAGACAGAAACAGTAATGGCGCTTGAAGAATTTAAATCAGTATTTATAGTATAAGGAATTGTTATAAAAGCTGCACTACCATTAAAGTTGTAGGCATGATTTACATTTCCAAATCTATCTGAAGTCAAAGTTGCACCATTGACAGTAGCATGTTGCATAAATGCCTCATCGTTGGCGTTTCCGGCGTTAAAGCTATAGCTGGCAACTAATCCGTCATTTACTTGAGCATAAGCAGAAGCAATCAATAAAAGGAAATACGGTAGTAGAAAAAGTTTTCTCATGTCCATCAGATTTAGGGTTATCATTAAATAAACCCCAATAATAATCATCAACACCTAATGGAGCCCCACCCTATCAGGGTAGTTTTTTTTCAAAAGTAAATTAAATCCAACGATTTTTATTTGCCATTTCAATTGCATCTGCTTTATTGTTCACCTGCAATTTCTGGTATATATTTCTGATATGGAATTTTACAGTATCCTTTGTAATAAATAATAAGGTGGAAATATCAGCATAGCTTTTATTTTCAGATAACAAAGTTAATACCTCAGTTTCCCTGTCAGTTAATGGTGTATTAAAGTTTCTATGAAATGATTCAACCACTTTTTTGGCAATGTTGCTGCTCATAGGAGCTCCACCACTAAACGCATCTGTTATCGCATGCAGAATTCTTTTTTCTTCTGCACTCTTGCTTAAATAGCCTATAGCACCAGCACATAAAGCCTCAAACACAGTTTCGTTATCTTCAATAACAGTAATCATTAATATTAAAACTTCCGGAATAATTTTTTTAATTCTTTTTGTACCTTCCACACCATTAATTCCCGGGAGATCAATATCCATTAAAATCAGATGTGGCAGATCTTTTTGAATCTGGGGAATTGCATTCTCACAATTTGGGTATGTATTAATTACCAGGTAATCATCGGAATCTTTTAACAATAATTCCAGAGATTCTCTTACCTCATTGTTATCTTCAATTATTACTATCCGTTTAATATTATGCATGCATTATAAGTTTTAAATTACAATGCAGTTCTACTTTAACACCACCACCTAATGTAGCTATTATTTCAGCGTCAGCACCTATTTCCCGGGCACGTTGCTTTACATAGTATAAGCCTCTTGCCGATTTCTGCTTATAAGGATCAAATCCGGAACCATCATCACTAACCCACATCTTAAGAGTGTTGTTGTCGAAAGTAACACCAAACTCTACCGTTTTGCAGGAGCTATGCTTTGCAGCATTACCCATCACTTCCTTAAATATGAAAATGAGTTGCCGGCTCCAAAAAGGTGGTAACTTGGCAGACTTTTCAATCATCTGAATGCGTGTTACAAAATCAATAGAAAGACTATCAAAAAGATCTTCTCCGAAATCTTTTAAATACGAAACCACTGAGTGCAGGTAATCACTGTTTTTATCAATTGCCCATATGAAATCTCTAAAAGTATCATTTACCTTTTGGGCATTATCTTTAATAGAACTTGCAACAAGCTTAAGTTTAGCATTATTTTTTAAATCTCCATCAAGCAACCTACTTTTCATTGATATAGAAGCCAGTCGGTTACCTAATTCATCATGAAAATCTCTTGCTATCTTTTTTCTCATTTCTTCGAGCTTGCCTTCTAAGTTTAATTTATCTTCCTTATTAATCATTGTAATTAATAACTGAGGCCTTTCTTTGGTTATAATTTTATGAACAGTGCATTCAGCTATTAATCTTTTACCATTAATAGTTTTAAATTCAAACTCGGGCCTTTGCTCCTTGCTAAAAGGATTAGAAAGAAATTGTACAAACGAAGTATTTATACCAAATAAATAGTCAGAAAATTTGTTCCCTAAAAGTTGTTCCGGCTTATAGCCTGTCTGAACAGTTACAGCGGGATTAACATAGCTTAAAATACCTTCAGAATTGATAATTAATACCATCTCCTCAATGTTATCAAGAAGCAAATTGTGTTTTTCTTCCAATTCAGCTTTCAATTGACTAACATACTTTTCACTATTTATAAGCTTTTCAGTGATATTATTAATAAAAAATTCATACAACAATATCAGAAGTGCAACATTTACGACTAACATCCCTCTTTTAATATAATAAGCGGTATGGCTTACATTTTCAAGTCCTTCTTTAAGCGGCAAAATATTTAACCTTTCTATAATATAGAACCCCAAAAATGTCAATGAAATAATCAATGTCCAGACAATTGTATTTGCAAAATTTAGTAGCATATATGCAATTACTGGAACAAATAACATTGCCTGCAGATCAAGAGAGTAAATTCCTCCGGTGTGATATGCCCCAGTCAAAGAAGCCATATAAGTTAAAAAACACACCGCTTGTGCCGGCACTATAACATTCGCCCTGTAATACAAATATGCCAACATAATAATTGCAATTATGCCATTCATAAGTAATATGGCAGTATTTGTATTAAAAGGTTTTATAGCGTAATTAAATAGTCCCATAATGAAGCTGAGTGAACCGGATATCAGAATACAAATAATCAGGAATGATACCTTGCGCTCAAGAATTAAATCATACCTCAATTCGGGAGGATGGAAGTAACCGGTAATTTTAAATAATAGTGACTGATTTTTTATCATGTATACTTTAACTTTTTTAAATCAGATTATACTATTGAATCTACCATATAAAAAATAATATTTACAAAATATGTAAATCTGCAAAAAATAAAACCACCCCTTTCGGGTAGGGAAACTGACACAATAACAAAATCCAATTCCAGATAACAAATCCCAAAATCCAAGCTAAGACCTTAGTTTGAAATTTGGGATTTGTTATTTGAAATTTGCTTTTTAGTTTAAGATCTTTTTCACATCCTTTTTAATCTCATTTCCAACCTTCTTAGTTTCCTTGCCAACTTCTTTTGTCACTTTTTTAGTTTCTTTCCCCACTTCTTTCCCTGCTTCTTTTGCTTCTTTTCTTATTTCCTTAGTTTCTTCCTTTACTTCCTTGCTTACTTCCTTACCGGCTTTTTTTACTTCCTTACCTGCCTTCTTAAAATCCTGCTTCAGATCATTGATCCAGATCTTAAATTTAAATTCGGCTGTACCTCTTTTAACTGCATTTCTGCTTTTGTTATAGGCGCCTCTCTCATTTCTTTTGATGGAGGTACGCTGGTTGTTAGCCTTCATTTGAACATGTCCTTCTTCAACTTCCACTTCAAGATTTTCTTTGTCCGATTTTACATTGAACTCGGTTCCTAATACCTGAACATCTCCATGCTCTGTCACCACTACAAACGGATTAGTGCCTTTTTCCACCGAGAAAAAAGCTTCTCCATTTAAAGTTACTTTTCTTTCGTCAAAACTTTTCTCATAACCAATACTGCTGTTTTTATTTAGCAATACAAAAGACCCGTCAGGAAGATCGATGGATTCGTAACTATCAGCGGTTTCGATTTTTACTTCAGAGCCGCAGGAAGCCAAAAAAAACAATGCCATAAGAGGCAATATTTTCCACAACAAATTTATTTTTTTCATATTATTCTTTTTCTTAATACTAATGGATAACAGTTTTAGGAGACTATACTTCCTGCAGTTTATCCTGTTCTTTGATAACACTGCCCTTCTTCTTTTCTGCAGGTTTAATGATTAATCTCAGAGATTGATCATAGGTGATGTAATTCCAAAACCAGTTAATAAATATAAGCAATCTGTTCTTTACTCCAACTATAGACATCAGGTGGACAAACATCCAGAACAGCCAGGCAAGGAAGCCCTGAAACTTAATATAAGGCAAATCAACTACAGCAAGATTTCGTCCGACAGTGGCCATGCTACCCAGGTCTTTATAGCTGAATTGTTTTAATGGCTTTCCATGTTGCATTCTTTGAAGGTTAGAAGCCAGATTGGCGGCCTGCTGTGTTGCAGGTTGTACTACCTGCGGGTGACCGTTAGGAAATTTTTCTTCCACCATAATGGCCTGGTCTCCTATAGCATAAATATTCTGAAGTCCTTCTACCTTATTGTACCTGTCCACTATAATTCTTCCCGATCTGTGAATGGAATTTTCGGGAATTCCTTTGATGAAATTCGCTTTTACACCTGCTGCCCAGATAAGCGTATTGCTTTCTATAACTGATCCGTCATTTAAAAACACGGTCTTCCCATCAAAATCTTTTACACCCAGACCGGTTTTAACTTTAACACCAAGATTGTGCAGGTATTTTTCCGCTTTCTCCGAAGACTGCTCTGACATGGGTCCCAATACCTTCGGTCCTGCTTCTATCAGATAAATTTCCATAGGAGAAAAATCCATATCAGGAAAATCTTTTGGAAGCACAGTTTTCTTCATTTCAGCAAGAGTTCCTGACACTTCAACCCCTGTAGGACCGGCTCCCACTACAACAATTTTCATCAACCTCTCTCTTTCAATAGGATCTTCTACAGACAATGCATCTTCAAAATTCTGAAGTATATGATTTCTTAAAGCCAGGGCCTCTCCCACAGTCTTCATAGGCATAGCTTTTTCCATTATATTCTTCATACCATAATAATTGGTATCTGCACCCATAGCCAGGACCAGATAATCGTACTGCAATTCACCCAATTTAGTATGAATAGTGTTTCTTTCCGGGTTAATGGATATCACTTCCGTAATCCTTATATGAACATTAGGATATGATTGAAAAGCTTTTCTAAGAGGAAAAGAAATAGCACTGGGCTCAAGGCCTGCGGTAGCTACCTGGTAAAAAAGAGGCTGAAACTGATGAAAGTTGTACTTGTCTATCAATACCACCTGAAATTTTTTCGAGGCAAGTTTTCTTGCTAAAGCAAGTCCGCCGAACCCTGCACCTATTATTACAATCCTCTTATAATGAGAATCAGGAATTCTTATATTCATAATCTGATGGATTTGTAAAAGTCTGTAATTACTCCTGTTGATATAAATTTACTATTAAAATCAGAAATGTTTCAAACAGGAGAATCATATTAACAACAAATCAATTTAAAATATTACCACTCTCAAAAAAAAGAGGCCTTAGCGGCCTCTCACAATTAATTCAGTCTGAATTCTTAACTCTTAATTGAAAATTAATTAAAGCGCTCCTTCCAATACATCTTTCATATTTACCCGTTTCCCATCCTTATAAGCCACCACCCAGGCACCTTTAACACCCATTTCTCTTAAAGCCTTTTTGAAATTGTCGGCTTCCCAGTAATCAGAAAATACACCTAAAGTATATTTTTTGCTACCGTCATGGTCTACTTCACCTGAGAAATTCGGATTATTGTCAAAGTATTTTGTAAGGTCTTTACTTTTGAAAGAACCAATTTGAACCTTATATACAACCCCTGCTACCGGCACTGCTTTTGAAGAATTAAATACAGTAGAGCTTTGTTTCTTGGCCGGAGTTTTAGTATTGGTTGTGTTGCTTACCGTTTGAACAACCGGGGTTGCTGCTGCGGCCTTTGCATCTTCAAGCTCTTTCTTCAACCTTGCTATTTCTTCATCTTTAGACGCAATTTCTGACTTAAGAGAAGATTTAGAATTCTGGCATTCAGAAACCTGAGATTGAAGTCTATCTTTATCTTCAACCAGTGCCTTGTACTCAAGTGGCTTTACGGTCTTCAGTTTCTTAGCCCATTCTTTCTCTTGATTTTTATCCTGAGCAAAAACTGCTGTTGCAGAAAGTAAAAAAATACCTAGAACGGTGTTTAGGAGCTTGGTTTTCATATTTAGTTCATTTTTTACTTTTCCCGAAGATGCAAAATAAATTATTAATTAACAGCATTTTAACGAAAAAAGCAGAGTAAAATTGTATTATTTTTAGTCCTTTATACGGAAGCAACTATTAATTGATTCACAGCTAATTAATTTTTTTCAAACTGCCGATCATATCCATCGGATTCACCCATTCGGTAAACTGCTGGTCTGTAAGCAATCCTAACTCAATAGCTGCTTCTCTTAAAGTTTTGTTCTCTTTATGAGCCTTCTTGGCAATTTTGGCAGCATTTTCATATCCGATATGGGGGTTAAGGGCTGTCACAAGCATCAAAGAATTTTCAAGATTCTTTTTAATATTGACTTCATTAGGTTGAATACCTACAGCACAATTTTTGTCAAAAGAATCGCAAGCATCACCTATTAGTCTTGCTGACATAAGCAGATTAAAAATCATTACCGGTTTAAATACATTCAGCTCAAAATGACCTTGCATACCACCTACGGTAATTGCAGCATCGTTTCCGATTACCTGTGCACAGGCCATAGTTAACGCTTCTGATTGTGTAGGATTAACTTTCCCCGGCATTATTGAAGAACCCGGTTCATTCTCCGGAATGATGATTTCACCGATTCCACATCTTGGACCCGAAGCCAGCCAACGAATGTCATTGGCGATTTTCATAAGAGCAACAGCCAGTTTTTTCAATGCCCCTGATGTGCCTACTATTGCATCATGTGCAGCAAGTGCTTCGAACTTATTAGGGGCGGTTTTAAACTTATGACCTGCATAGTCAGAGATTCTTTTTGCAACCAATTCAGAATATCCTTCCGGAGTATTTAAACCAGTACCTACTGCAGTGCCTCCCAGAGCCAGTTCGGAAAGATGTTCAAGAGAATCTTTTAAGCTTTTTATGCCATGGTCAAGTTGAGCTACATAGCCGGAAAACTCGTGGCCTAATGTCAGAGGTGTAGCATCCATCAGGTGCGTACGCCCTATCTTAACGACATCGGCAAATGCTTTAGCTTTTTGATCAAGAGTGTTTCTCAGCTTTTGAACACCAGGAATAGTGGTTTCCACAATCATCTTGTATGCAGCAATATGCATCGCCGTGGGAAAAGTATCGTTTGATGACTGGGATTTATTTACATCGTCATTAGGGTGGATCTTTTTCTTCTCATCATCAAGTTTTCCCCCTAATAAAACATGTGCTCTGTTGCCGATAACTTCATTAACATTCATGTTAGACTGAGTACCTGAGCCGGTCTGCCAAACTACCAATGGAAACTGATCATTGAGCTTTCCCTCCAGAATTTCGTCACAAACCTTGCTAATTATTTCAGCTTTATCTTTCGCCAGCACACCCAGTTCAAAATTGGTTTGTGCAGCAGCTTTTTTCAGGATGGCAAAGGCATAGATTACCTCCTGAGGCATTAAATGCCCTCCAATGGTAAAATTCTCTTTTGATCTCTGAGTTTGCGCACCCCAGTATTTGTCTGCAGGAACCTGTACCGGTCCCATAGTATCCTTTTCTATTCTGAAGCTCATAGTATTAATTTCTTTAATTTTAGCTGTAACAATATTAGCAAAAATCTGAATAGAAAAAACACAGAAACTGAATTTTCCCCAATTTTATGGTTAAATTCGAAGCTCGAAATTCGAAATCCGAATCGTTAAATTCGAAACGGAAAATTATACGACATTTTTTAAATATAGACCTCTGTTCTGATTTTCGAATTTCGGGTTTCGATTTTCGAATTTTACATTATGGCCAAGGTTAAATCATCTTATTTCTGTCAGAACTGTGGAGCCCAGTCAGCAAAGTGGGTAGGTAAATGCCCTGCTTGTGGTGAGTGGAATACCTATGTAGAAGAAATTATTCAGAAGGATGACAAGCAAACCTGGAAATCAAGCTCTACACAGGTGGCCAACAAGCCAAAATCAATTCTGGAGGTTAGCTATAGTGAGGAAGAAAGAATATCCGCACCGGACAATGAACTTAACAGGGTTTTAGGAGGCGGCATTGTTCCCGGATCTTTGGTGCTTATAGGTGGCGAACCGGGTATAGGAAAATCCACACTTATGCTCCAGATTGCTTTAAGCCTTGTTAAACAAAAAGTACTTTATGTTTCAGGTGAGGAAAGTGAACAGCAAACTAAAATGCGTGCCGAAAGACTAGGCATAAAAGGAAACAATTGTTATATCCTTACAGAAACTTCCACACAAAATATTTTTAAGCAAATTGAAATCCTGGGTCCTGATGTACTGATTGTTGATTCCATCCAGACTTTGCATTCCTCATTTATAGAATCAGGCGCAGGTACAATATCTCAGGTCAGGGAGTGTACTGCAGAGCTGCTAAAATATGCCAAAGAAACCGGCACTCCTGTTTTCCTTATAGGTCATATTACCAAGGAAGGCACACTTGCCGGACCAAAGGTACTTGAGCACATGGTTGATACAGTTCTCCAGTTTGAAGGAGACAGACACATGGCGTATAGGATCCTTAGAACTACTAAAAACAGATTCGGATCTACTTCGGAGCTGGGAATATATGAGATGTCAGGAACAGGTTTAAGAGAAGTAAGCAACCCTTCTGAAATATTATTGTCGCAGCGGGATGAAGCGCTGAGCGGCATAACCATAGGTGCGACACTTGAAGGAAACAGACCACTTCTGATAGAAATACAATCACTGGTAAGCCCTGCAACATATGGTACTCCTCAGAGAAGCTGTACAGGATTTGATTCCAAGAGGCTAAACATGTTATTGGCAGTATTGGAAAAAAGAGGAGGCTATAGATTGGGTATACAGGATGTATTTTTGAATATAGCAGGCGGTTTAAAAGTGGAAGATCCTGCCATAGATCTTGCTGTATGTTCATCGGTGATTTCATCCTATAAGGATGTATCCATTCCAAGTCACGTATGCTTTGCAGCAGAGGTTGGACTTGGAGGCGAAATAAGAGCAGTAAACAGAATAGAGCAAAGAATTTCAGAAGCAGAAAAACTCGGCTTTAAAGATATCTTTATTTCCAAGTACAATAAAAAAGGATTGGATACCTCCAGATACAAAATGAACATTCATTCCGCTTCGAAACTTACCGAGGTGTTCGATACCCTAATGATTTAAACAGGATGAAGAGTAAGGACAAATGAAAAGTTTAAAATCTATATTTTCAAATTTATTCAGCAAAGATACAGGGGAAAAAAATCAGGAGGATATCAATCAACCTGAGCCAAAAAAAGAATTACAGGCTGAACTATCGAATGAAATCTCAGAAGAAGAAACAAAAGATAAGCTTTGGGATTTTAATTTTGCCAGAGATTACCTTGCTGTAAGAATTTATCCGGAAGACTTTGTTGACAAATTTCAATTAGAGGAATTTGTATACAGAGTGGATTTAGAAAAAACAATAACAATGCTGGTACTGGATTTACCATATTCAGTGGAGAGTGTTTTGCAACAGCAGGCAAGTGAATGGAAAATTACTACGGATGAACTTTTCAAAATTGCCATCGCCAATCTTCAGGAACACTACAGACCTGATCTTGAAAGAACAAATCAGAACATAATTGCTTTCAAAGGAGACAATTTTTTCCTCACTAGTAATATCCTGTATTTTACTGATTATCCCGAATGCATTGGCACCTATGGCAGTCTTGTGGCCTTGCCCAACAGAGAAGTGCTAATATGCAAACCAATAGAAAATGATATTGATGTTGAAGTAGGTTTGCAGGTGATGATTCCTTTTGTAAATGAAATTTTCGAACATGAACAGGGAAGGATTTCCGGAAATGTATACTGGTATTACCAAGGAAAATTTGAATTGATTTTTTCCACCATCGGATTATCCAGATTTAATTATGTCCTCCCTACTGATTTGGAAAATATGTTGTATTAAACTGACGTAAATCAGGTTTCACATTAAAATCTGATTAAATTTTGCTTCATACAACCAATTACCCCCTTTTAAGATCTACCCTTTAGAACCATTTACTGAAGTTTTCGTAAATCAGAACTTACTGCAATCTGCCGGTAAAGGCTATTATGCTTTTTACCACTTATTTTTAACTATGGTTTCACATAAATAAATTTTTCACACAAACAGTTTAAAGTATGATAAAATCATTACTCAGTTATGCAATCTATAGTTTTCTATTTTTAAGCGTTGTTTCACCTTCTTTTGGGCAGGGAAAATTTCAGCTCAATGGTGAAGCCACGGCCATCTCCGGAGTTGAAAACTATCGACTAACACCTGCCCAGAATTCGAAATTCGGTAGTATCTGGCACAGAAAAATGTCCGACCTTAGCAAGGATTTCGAAATTAAAGCCTGGATGTATTTCGGTACTAATACAGGTGGAGCCGACGGAATAACCTTTTCCTTCCAAAACCAATGCACCAGTGTAGGTTCTATTGGTGGAAGTATAGGAATGGGAGGAGTAAACCCTTCATTAATCGTTGAATTTGACACATACCGAAATTCTGATTTCGGCGACCCTGTAGCTGACCATATAGGAATACTAAAAAATGGAAATGCAAGTCATAATACACATGGCCTCGCTGGTCCTGTATCTATGCAGGCTAACAATAATCACGTTAAAACAGGATGGGAATGGGAAGTAACCATAAAATGGACTGCATCTACTAAAAAACTAACTGTATTTTTTGCAGGAGTGGAAAGACTTACATACACCGGTGATATTGTTAATGAAATTTTTGGGGGAAATCCTTACGTTTACTGGGGCTTTACAGCTTCAACCGGTGGATTAAATAATGACCATAGAGTTCGTATTGAAAATTTTCCGACGAATGAAGTGAAATTAAACGACGGAATAATTTGTCAGGGTGATACACTTCAACCAATATTGCCTGGGGGTACAAGTTACACATGGACACCAAACACCCATATCAGTAATAGCACTGTTTACAATCCTAAGCTTTACCCTCCGGTCGACACCAAATATATAGTAGAGATTAAAGATGCCTGTAATAATACTCAGAAAGATAGCATATTTGTTACAGTTAAACCACTTCCTGTTATTTCTCTTTCTGATTTTGCACCTGTATGCAACAACGTATCGGCATTTGCCTTAACCGGAGGAACCCCGGCTGGTGGCTCTTATTCCGGAACAGGGGTAAATAACGGAGAATTTAATCCAGCAACAGCTGGTACAGGTTCTCATAACATTACCTATACAATAACCGGAGAAAACGGCTGTCAAAACAAGGCTACAAAGGCTATTGAAGTAAAACAAACTACCGATGCTTCTTTGTCTGACTTGGGCCCTATTTGTATCAATGCTCCTGAATTAACATTAGCAGGAGGGTCACCTTCCGGAGGAGTTTATTCCGGCACAGGTGTTAGTGATGGTAAATTCAACCCTGCCACTGCCGGCATAGGTAACCATACAATTACATATAAATACACAAATACAGATAACTGTGTAAGCGAGGCAAGTAAATCCATAATGGTAAATGGAAAACCTAATCCTACCATTTCTGCACCGGAAGGCTCTGTGATCTGTTCAGGGAATGCTATTACATTATCAGCAGGTTCAGCATCAACAATCAAATACGAATGGATAAAAGATAATTCATCTGTATCTACATTGGATGCAGCAAATAATCAATTCACTGCAACAGCGGGTGGGTCCTATAAGGTGAGAGCTGTAGATAATAATGGCTGTGAGGAAACATCTTCAGAGTTGATAGTTACGACCGGCACATCACCAACAGCTGATATTAACTCTAACGCAACAGAATTCTGCCCTGGAGATCAGATAACACTTACAACCAGCAAACAGGATGGCGAAAGTGTGAAATGGCTTAGAAATAATGTTGAAATCGCAGGTGAAAGCGGGCTAACTTATTCTACAGGAATTGCCGGGGCATATACAGTCGAGATAACAGCAGCGGATGGATGTAAAACCAGATCTTCTGCAATCACACTTACTCAAAAAGCTGCAGCTGTAGCAACACTTAGTTCTGCCGCTCCGGCATTTTGCCCGGGAGCAAACAGCATCACTCTTACAGCAAATAATGTGTCTAACGCAACTTATACTTGGTATAAAGATGATCAGGAAATAACAATTCCTAACGCTTCTCAGTACAGTGCGACTGCCACAGGTTCTTACAAAGTAAAAGTAACGTTGGAAAACGGATGTCATAAAACTTCTGATGCAGTTGTATTAGTAACAGGTACAGCACCTACTGCATCTATTAGTTCATCTGCCAACGCTTTCTGTCAGGGATCATCTCTAGCCATAACAGCAGAGGCAGTCTCAGGCGCTACATATAACTGGTTCAGAGGAGGAGTAAAAGTAGCAGGCCCATCTTCTTCCAACACTTACAACACCAACGAAGGAGGCGAAATTTACGCACAGGTAATCTCAAACCTTGGTTGCAGTGCAAATTCAAACAGTCTGAACATTACAAAAAATGCACTCCCTGCTGCAAGTATATCTGCACCATTAACTACAATATGCTCAGGAAGCTCAGTAACAATTAGTGCAAATGTTATCAGCGGGGCTACTTATGAGTGGTTCAGAAACAATAACTCTTTAGGTACACCAACAGTAGATGCCAATACCCATGCAGCATCTATAGCAGGAACTTATAAAGTACGAATAAACAACGGATGCGTTAATTCATCCAATGAAATTACCCTAAATGTAAGTAATGCTCCTTCTGCAGCCGGTAGTATTTCAGGATCTACCTCCTTCTGCGCCGGGGCAGATGGTAATACATATTCTATTCCTGCAGTAACAGGTGCAACAAATTATGTATGGGAAATCAGTCCGGCTAACAAAGCAACCATTAAGTCAGGCCAGGGAACAAGAACAATTACAGTAGATTTTACCAACAGCAGTGTAACATTAAAAGTAACACCGAAGAATGCATGCGGAGAGGGCGCATCAAGCTCTCAATCCATTACCCTGGAGACAGGCTTTATGTGTAGTACCGGTCAGGTTTCATTTGCAGCATATCCGACTAATACCTGTCAGGGTTCAACTGTGACATTCTACAATTACACCAGTAATCCTCCTATGAATGCTACCTTAAAATGGAACTTCGGAGCCGGTGCAAACCCTGCTACCGGAACAGGAAACGGACCACATAATGTTACCTACAGTAGCAGTGGAAACAAAACTGTAATTGCAGAATACATAGACAATTTCGGAAACTTCCCGGTTGCAAGCACCACCAAAACAGATTACATTGTTATCAGCGGATCTGTAAATACCTCCGTTATAACAGGACCTTCAAACATTACTGATTGCTCTGGTTCTGAAACCTATAGTGTTACCAATACTACAGGTTCAAGTTATAACTGGACTGCAACAGGTGGTGCAAGTATATTATCAGGAAACGGCACCAACAGTGTTGTAGTGAAGTTCAATAATTCTGCTTCTACCATTAGTGTGACAGAAACTAATTCGTCCGGATGCGTAGGAACAGCAAAAACAATTAATGTAAGCTGTCCTACCGGAATTGCTGATGCCTCTTTAAATGCATTAAAAGTTTACCCTAATCCTTCCTCAGGAATCGTAAACCTTGATATTTCTTTTGAAAAAGCAGAAAGCTTCAGACTTAAAGTGTATGATATGAACGGACAGTTGGTATTCTCAAAAGAAGGAATGGTTTCAGGAGATTACAATGAACAGGTGGATCTCTCAGATCTTTCAAAGGGACTTTACTCTGTGAATCTGATTACAGACAGCAAAAAGATTTCTAAGACATTTATGTTGAAGTAAATAATATCAGCTTAAAATAATACAGAGGCTGTCTTTATGAGACAGCCTCATTTTTTTATGAACAAATAATATCCAGGTTGCTTATCTTAAGAGCAATATACACTTGCCCTCCAAATATTTTGTGATGCATTCTTTCGAAAGAATCGCTATATTAAAGCTCCTTAAGTTCAGGTATGAAAAGAATAAAACGTATTTTAAAAAAACTTCCTTTTCTTGGCAAATTAGCATTTGATAAAAGAAACAAAACAAAAGTAACAAAAGCCATTTCAGGAGAAAACAATAAAATAGAGCTAGATGAATCTTCGGTGTTACGCCATTGCAAAATAGAAATAGAAGGGAATAACAACATAATCGAAATAGCCAAACATTGTAATTTTAATAATGTAACTTTTTATATTAAAGGCCACAACCACAAAATAATAATAGATAAAAATGTTAAGTTCAAAAGAGGAGGATCTCTTTGGATTGAAGATGATAATTGCCAAATAATTATAGGAGAATTTTCCACTTTTGAAGATGTGCATATTGCAGTAACAGAACCATTTTCCAAAATTGAGATAGGCAAGGATTGTATGTTTGCCTATGATATCGATTTGAGAACCGGTGACTCTCATTCAATTCTTGATGTGAAGACTAATAAAAGAATCAACCACGCAAAAAGCATAAAAATTGGTGATCACGTATGGGTAGCCTCTCATGTATCTATTCTGAAGGGAGTTCATATTTCCAATAATTCAGTAATTGCAACAAGATCTGTAGTTACAAAATCTTTTGACGAGGGCAACATTGCAATAGGTGGATCTCCAGCAAAAAAATTGAAAGAAAATATTACATGGGACAGGAGAAGAATTTAGAATAATAAACCATTTACATCAACTTGAAATTACTCTGTTAACAAATTCAGGTATTCCCTTATCAAATCAAAATACTTTCTAATCTTCATTTTTAGATCATCATCAGGAGTTTTTTCAGAAGCAAGCTGCAGGCAAAGCACCTTAGCTCTTACATTCGCTCGATACATTTTGTAGTAAACAAACAATTTCCTTTCTTCCGAATTCCTGATTGCTTTAAACTTTTTCAGATATTCTTTTACTATCAGTTCTGAAAGATCCTGTCTGCCATGATACTCCAGATCCATGCAAAGAAATGCAAGATCATTAATTACATCAATGTGCCTGAACCTGTCACTGAATTCCAAAGCATCAAACAATATGGGTGTCCTGTATAAAAAAATATTTCCGGTATGCAGATCGCCGTGACACTCTCTGAAAAACAACTCTTCCGTTCTTTTAACGATAAGTTCTTTCATGGAAGAAAGAAAGGCTTGTGCCTTCTCCACCGAAATTTCCAACAGCTTTACATATTGTTCATCAAAATTTGAAACAATAACCTCTTTCACCGAAAGAATATCGCGGAAATTCTGAAACAAGGTCTGATCATCTGCCTCAACTTTTACAATTTCACTGTTTATATGAACATCAGCTATTTTTTCTGCGAGTTTAAGTACCTCTTCAGCTTCAATCTTGCCCTCAGCAATCATTTCCGAAAGCAGGTTACTATTGGACAACCTGCGCATTTTAATGGCATAGTCAACCGTAGAACCTTTATCCAAACCAAGCACAATCTTATTTTTGAAATCCTTGACCTCTACCACCCCCATATATACATCTTTGGAATATTTGGAGTTAATGTCAAATTCCTTCTGACAAAAGTATTGGCGTTTCTTTAGACTGGAATAATCAAGAAATGAAGTTTTGATCGGCTTCTTGATTTTGTATACATATTTTTTGGAAAAGAAAATCCATGATACAGCCGTTTCCAGCATCTTAGGTTTTTTGATGCTTTCCTCTTCCGTCTCTATTACCAGCTTTTTAATTTGTGCTTCTGTCATGATTAATATACTCCAATGCTGTTGAGATCATCGCATCCACATCATTCTGATCGGAGCTTAACTTCAAATGAGTGTGCTGAACCGGCTCAAATGAAGACTTTAGTTTCAAATATACATTAAAATCAGCATCAGTAAATGTTCTTTTCCGGTTTACCCTTTCTCTGATAATTTCTTCTGATGCTTCCACAAGTATAAAAAAACAGCCGGGAAACGACTCGGCAAACTGCTTACGCAAATTATGAGAAAAGAAGCTTGCATCAATAACTACACCGGTAGCGATCCTTTTGGCCTCTTTGGTTTTCTCCAACAAAATTTCATAAATCTTCAACCTTTCTTCCATGGAATATCCTGGAGTAGCTTCCAGCTCCTTTCTGACCCTGTCACTGTTTAGATACACTGCACCTATTTTTAATGCAAGCCTTTCAGCGAAATAGCTTTTGCCTGAACCGGGAAGACCAAATACAATTATTATCAATGTTGAAAGATGAATGTTGAAAATAAGTTACCAGAAAAATTCATAATAAAACTCAGTTGAATCATTTCATCCCAAAGGATAACTTTTTGCATATTTTTTCGTTCAAAAACTGGTATTCAACAGATTACTCATTATTTTCGGTAAAATTAATTGTATTATTTTTGTGCAAAAATTGAATTTACCCTTTAATATAAGGTATAAATACTTATTTTTGTACAATTTCGACCATTGAAACCTTAGTTCAAAACTAAAATTAAACAACTTGAAACTGGTAGTTCCCAAAGAAACGAAGCCATATGAGAAACGTGTGGCTTTGACCCCGGACGTAGTAAAACAACTGATAAAAGCAGGATTTGAATGTGAGATAGAGGCAGGAGCAGGACTAAATTCCTACTTTTCAGATGAATCTTACGTAAATGCCGGAGCAAAAATTGTCAACGACAAAGATCAGCTGTATAAAACTGCTGATGTGGTATTAAAAGTAAATGCACCACAGCCTGAAGAAGTAAGGTTGATGAAACAGGGGTCTGTACTCATCTCCTTTATGTATGCTTACACCAATGGACCGCTGGTAAATGCCTGCCTTGACTCCAAAGTAAGTTCTTTTGCTATGGATGCAGTGCCAAGAATTTCCAGAGCTCAGAAGATGGACGCCTTAAGTTCTCAGGCGAATCTTGCAGGTTACAAAGCTGTAATTCTTGGCTCAAATCATCTTGGTAAAATATTTCCTTTGATGATGACAGCTGCCGGTACTATCACTCCTGCGAAGGTATTGATTTTCGGCGCAGGTGTGGCAGGATTACAGGCCATAGCAACTGCAAAGAGATTAGGTGCTGTAGTGGAGGTTACCGACGTAAGGAAAGAAACCAAAGAACAGGTTGAATCACTTGGAGGAAGATTTCTCGAAGTTAAAGCCGATACGGAAGTGAAAGTCGAAGGAGGATATGCTACAGAAGTTTCTCAGGAATATCTGCAAAAGCAAAAAGAACTTATACAAAAACATATTGCAGAAGCTGATCTTGTAATCACCACTGCATTGGTGATGGGTAAAAAAGCTCCGATACTTGTTACTGAAGAAATGGTGAAGTCAATGAAGTTAGGTTCTGTTATAGTGGATATGGCAGTTGAATCCGGCGGAAACTGCGAAGTAAGTGAAGTGAATAAAACCGTGGTAAAACATGGTGTAACCATCATCGGAGAGTCCAATCTTCCATCACATCTTTCCGTCAACGCAAGTGAATTGTATGCCAGAAATATTCAGGCATTGCTGGTGCATCTTGCTACCAAAGAAGGGTTCAAATTTGAACTTGAAGAAGATATTACCAAAGGTTCAATCATCACTCATAATGGTGATATACTAAATGCATTAACTAAACAACTACTTGTAAAATAATTTGTCAATCATGGACATAAACGGATTAATTATATTAATATATGTGCTCGTACTTGCAAGCTTTGTAGGTTTTGAGCTTATCTCCAAAGTTCCTCCTACCCTGCACACACCACTGATGTCAGGTTCTAATGCTATTTCAGGTATTACAATCGTAGGTGCACTTGTTTGTGCCGGACCTGAGAGTCACAGCATAAGTAAAATATTAGGTTTCATAGCACTTATCCTGGCTACTATCAATGTGGTGGGTGGATATGCAGTTACCGACAGAATGTTGAAAATGTTTAAAAAGAAAAAATAAGAACTGACCGTGGAAAACAATTTAATTATACCATTCGCTTACCTTATCTCTTCCACTCTGTTTGTTATCGGGATAAAGATGCTGGGTAAGACAGCAACAGCAAGACAAGGAAATTTATACTCTGCTGTTGCAATGCTGATAGCAGTTGCAGCAACCATGTTTGACCAACGTGTTCTTAGCTATACTGAAATATTTGTAGCCATTCTTATTGGTTCTGCAATCGGTGCATACACTTCACAAAAAGTACCGATGACCTCTATGCCGGAGATGGTGGCTTTATTTAACGGTCTTGGAGGTCTTGCTTCAGTACTGGTAGCTTCTTCTGAGTACTGGAGAATCTTTAATGAAGCCCATGTTAATGTTGATGTGATATCAGGAACGGCAATTGGCCTTAGTATCATTATAGGTGCCGTTACTTTTACAGGTTCATATATAGCTTTTGCCAAGCTTAAAGGCATCATGAACGGAGGAGCAATCACTTTTAAAGGACAACACATGCTTAATGCTGTGTTGTTTGCAATGGTCCTTATTGCTACAATAATGATGATCCTTGACCCTACCAACAACCTGTATATGGCAGTCGTGCTGGTGATCGCTCTGTTACTTGGTATCCTTACAGTTATACCAATCGGAGGAGCTGATATGCCTGTGGTAATTTCATTGCTAAACTCCTACTCAGGTATTGCTGCCGCATTTACAGGATTTGTTCTTAATAACAACGTGCTTATTATTTCGGGAGCCCTTGTAGGTGCATCAGGAATTATCCTTACCCAGATCATGTGTAAAGCGATGAACAGATCCTTACTAAACGTACTTATGGGAGGTTTCGGGCAATCGCCTTCTGCTGCGGCAGCAGGTGGTGGTTCAGCAGGAAATGTGGTGATCAAAGAAGTTGGTGTTGAAGAAGCTGCTATGATCTTTGATTCTTCGAGTTCTGTTATAGTTGTTCCCGGATATGGTATGGCGGTTGCACAGGCACAACATATCGTAAAAGAAATGACTGACCTGCTTGAGAAGAAAAACATTAATGTAAAGTTTGCCATTCATCCTGTTGCCGGACGTATGCCTGGTCACATGAACGTGTTATTGGCAGAAGCAAATGTCCCTTATGACAAGCTGGTGGAAATGGAAAGGATTAACGATGAATTCAACAACACTGACGTTGTACTTATCATTGGTGCAAATGACATTGTAAACCCTGCAGCAAGAACAAACCCTGCCAGCCCGATTTATGGTATGCCGATACTGAATGCAGATAAAGCCAGAACTGTTATCATAAGCAAGAGAAGTATGGCTGCAGGTTATGCAGGTATTGAGAATGAACTTTTCGGATATCCTAATGCTCTGATGTTATTTGGCGATGCAAAATCTACTATGACCAAAGTGGTGGAAGAGTTGAAAGGAATGTAAAGGGATTTACGAGTTCAGATTTAAGATTTTAGATTTATAAGCAGGAGAAATCCTGCTTTTTTATTTTAGTACCGAGTTTGAAAAAAATATTTTCCTGTAAAAAAACAATTCTCCATAGCAAATATTTAACTTTACAATTATTTTTGTATTTTATAATTCACTTTTCTATCTACTCAAAATTTTTTAAAACCGTTAACTTATAAACTATGAAATCAATCGGATTAACATTTTTTCTTTCGCTATTACTTTCTGTTAGTTTTTCAAAAACTGTTGTCATTTATGTTACCGAAAATGAAACATTCGACCCCGCCAATGCCACAGTAGATGTAGGAGATATTGTAGAGTGGAGATACAAACCCGGAGAGGCTGCTACAAAAACGCATTCTATATGGACCTCTAATTTTCCGGAAGGCGCAGAGGTTATATATAAGTATATAACCCCTGAAGAGGAGGTGGTAACTTATGAAGTAAAAGTTGCAGGGGTTTATGAATATATATGTTATCCTCACGGGCCTCACATGTCAGGTAAATTTACTGCACTGGAAGTAACAGGAGTAAATAGTTTGAAACAGGACCATGATGAAATAATTATTGATGGAAATCTTATAAGTTTAAATCTTAAAGAACCTAAAGAATTTTCAATAATTCTAACGTCGCTATCAGGAAACAATTTTATGGAACAGTCGGTAGCAGGGCCTGCATTACATAATATCAATTATTCTTCCCTTCCTTCCGGAATTTATCTTCTAAATATTGCGGGAGACAACAGAAGAAGAACATTCAAATTTATAAAAGAATAAATTGTTAAAAGAAGATTGTCTACTTCAGACATTCCTTTTTAAATATAAATATTATTGTGCATAACGAAAACTGCAATCAGTAATGTTTACTGTTTAAGCATCCGCCTTACTCAAAATTGATTAAAAAAACACTTTTATGTCTTACATTTTTACTTCAGCTGCATTAATTGCTTTTTTACTTTTCTCTTCCAATGCATCAGCTCAGATAAAACAGGAATGGGATGCATTGAAGCAACAAAAGAAACCTGTATTAAACCCATCCTTTGCCGGCACTTATTCTGAACCTGAACTTTTAGCTTTAACTGACTATGGTTGGGAAGATGGCATTCATATTTCAAAAAATGGCTTATACCTTTATTCACTTTATTATCCCGGCGATCTGCTATCCTGGACGAATTATTTTCTTGCAAACATAAGTAATCCTGATTTGTGCACCACATTTGGAAACACACAATTCTTAAGACCCTATGCTGATCATTACGGTATGGATCTTAAAACAAATCCTTTCGGTTGCGACAGCGTATTTAATGTTGACATCGTATTCTCTAATAGAAATAATCTGACAGAAACATTTACTACCTGGCAATTGAGCAATCTTAAACAACCGGTTTATGCAGAAGCAAGCCCCATGCCTCTGTTCTCATATACAGATCCTGACAAGCTTCATATATTTGCATACACAATGGATGAAAAAATTTGGTTTATAAAAAACACTGATCCTTCAAATCTCAATAGCGCTGCTGCATACCAACTACCTGACCATATTAATCCTGTAAACAAAGAATTCATCGTAGACAATGTAGTTTTAGAGTGGATTGATGAAAACAATATTATTATGGTATATGAAAAATATACCAACCCGGAGCAAAGAAAGTTTATGTACTCCATCAGTAACGACAAAGGTGATTCATGGAGTGAACCGAATGAAATTACTTCTATAAATAATTTAGAAGGTCATATAGAACATCCTAATGTGTACAAGGACCAAGCAGGGAACTGGTCATTTTACTACTCATTAAATTTTGATATAGTAAGATCTTATCAAATTCAATCCGGCAACTGGCAGGAATGGTCTTTGCCTGAGGTAATAGTTTCCAAAGGAGATTTAGCAGGAATCGGGGAACCTTCAATTACTGTCAATGGTGACATTGTTTTCGTAGGGGTAATGCATCATCAATCCTCCCAAAATTCCAATGATAAGTTTGATGCTGATCCCTGGACCATCAAAAATATTAGCACGACAACCAATATTAAAGATCCCGGGAAGGAAATAAAAATTTATCCTAACCCTGCAACAGATAAAGTCAAAATTGAAACAGAAGATAATTCATTTATAAGATGCATCATTACTGATTTAACAGGAAAACAAATTGCTGAATTTTTTTCCACTGACATTGACTTAAAGAATGTGGAGCCCGGTTTTTATATTCTGGAAATTGAAAGTAAAACCGGTGCAGCGAAACAGCCAATATTAAAGAAATAAAAAATCCTATTTAATTATAAGCTCTGTTCTTCTGTTTAATTGTTTTCCATCATTTGTGTCATTAGGAGCAACAGGTTTTGTTTCACCGTACCCTTTAGGTTCAAGCCTGTTTTTGTTAATTCCTTTTTTGACAAGATAACTATAAACAGCTTCTGCTCTTTTTTTAGAAAGGTTTATATTGTAATCATGACCACCATCAGCATCTGTGTGTCCTGCAATTTCGATCTTAATATCAGGATATGTCTTTAAAAAATTAAATACCCTTTCAAGCTCTGCCTCCGATTCTTTTCTCAGATGACTTTTATCATAATCAAAAAATATATTTCTTAAGGTGATAACAGTTCCTTTAACAACAGGGTTAAGGCAAATTACCTCTTCAATTTCTTTATATGAATCAAGAGTAGGGATATCAATATTTTTCGAATAGAAGGCATACTTTTTTGCTTCTACTGCTATACCATAGTTTTTTCCTGCAGGAAGAACAATTACATACTTACCTGTACTTGTATTCGGATTATATACTCCAACTACCTGATTTGTGGAATTATCTGTAACGGTAATAGTAGATAAAATCGGACGTTCAGTTATACAATCAAGAACCAGACCTTTCCATACTACCAAAGGAGTCATTTCAATGTTTCTTTCAAGCATGTAAATATCTTTGTCTCCTTTTCCTTCATCACGGACAGATGAGAAATAAGCTCTGGTATTATCAGCGGACCAAACAAAATGAAAATCATCTCCGGCAGTATTGATAGGATATCTGATGTTCTCTGCATCTGAAAGAAGTTCTCCTGTTTCCAGATCAATCTTTACAGAAAAAATATCAAATCCACCCATAGACCTATGTCCTCTGGAACTAAAATAAAGTGTTTGTCCATCGGCATGTATGAATGGAGCTATCTCATCATCAGGAGTATTTACCTGAGGACCTAATAAAATTGCAGGAGCAAACTCTCCGTTTTCCTGGCGTTTCGACATATAAATATCTGTTCCACCTACTCCACCCTTTCTGTTACTCGAAAAGAAGATAGTATTGTTATTTGAAGAAATACTCCCACTTGACTCCCATGCCTCTGAATTGATATTTTTTCCGAGACTTTTAGGCTTAGACCACTTATCACTTGCCAATTTACTCAGTAGCAAATCACCATTTCCGGAGGTAGCATTATAAACTATTAAATGCTGACCATCCGGTGACAAACCTACTGCCGCATCATGTTTTGCTGTATTTATATTATTGCCAAGCGTTACTGGCCTTTGCCATACTGTATCTTTCCTCATCCAGACATAAACATCTTCATAATACATCATATCTTTCGGGTCCAACCTTTTTCCTTTACTGTCCGGCCTTCTGGAAGTAAAAATAACAGAAGATTCATCTGCTGATATGAGGGGGTTATATTCGGGAAATTCAGTATTAAGAAAATTTCCAATGTTTTTAATTTCCACTTTAATAGGATCCAGCATAAGTTCCTTACCGTTTCTACAATAGGTGAGAAACTTTTCTGTTTCTGCAATTTTTTCTTTCTCGGCATCCTTCAATGTTGCTTTGTAGCTGGTAAAACTTTTAATAGCATCATCAAACTGATGATTCAAATGAAAGGCCTTACCCAAAAACCAATCGATATCATTTGATTTAGATTCTCTCTCCTTTGATTTTTTTAAATAAGCAAGTGCCTTGGCAGGCTTTTTTAATTCCAGGTAAGTCAATCCAATGTAATAAAAAACATAATCATTTTTACCACTTATAGTGTCACACTTCAACAATTCCAAAAGAGCATCATCATAGATTTTTTGTTTAAACAGAGATATCCCTTTCCTATAATGACTATCGTCATCTTTATCTTGTGCACCAGCCTTAAAAACTACAAATGGTATTGTTAAAACTAAAAATATAATTTTAACAGGGTGATTTTTATATAACATCTTATCGTGATTGATCCTGCGAAATAACAACCATTTTATCAATTCTCCTATTTAAAAAATGATAACTGTCAATTTTATTATCTATCTTAGCAATAATTTTAATCTCTCTTTAAAAAATGTTTATTGGTCGAATCTCCCTGCCCTTCCCTCAGGAAAGACAGAATGGAAAGTTTATTGTATTCAGTAAAGAATATGCGCAGCATTCCTTTATTAAAACAATCTCCATTCAAATTTTTATTTATTTTCTCTTAGCAGGTTTAGCTGAGGCTGCCATATATAAAAATCCCATCAACAACCCACTTGAGTGCAATATCAACGGATCATTCAGTCATTCAAATGTAACCTGTTTTACCGGTGCAGATGGCACCATTTCCTTCCATGGGCTAACAGGCGGAAGCGGAAACTTTGAATATTCCATCAATGGTGGTTCAACCTGGCAAACAACAGCTAGTTACAGCAATCTTTCTATTGGAAACTATCAACTCCTGATCAGGGATGCAGAGGACCATAGTTGTACAAAAATAATTCATTCTTCATTAACTATCACCAGGCCGAATCAATTATCAGCCACAATATCTTTCAGCAATATTAACTGCCATGGTGCAGCCACAGGAACCATCAACTTCACATCTCCTTCTGGAGGTAGTGGTGATTTTGAATACTCAGTGGATGCTGGATCGAATTGGCAACCAAGCAGAAACTTTACCGGGCTCACTGCAGGGACTTATCAACTCAGGATGAGAGATGCAAATGCAACAGGATGCATAAGGTCTTTTTCTAATGTGACACTTTCACAACCGGGACAATTACATGCATCCATCACCTCTTCGGACGCTAAATGCTTTAATACTGCAACAGGTGTAATTACCTTAAATACTCCTGTCGGTGGCGGAGGAACATATCAATATTCAATCGATGGAGGAACAAGCTGGCAATCTTCCGGAAATTATAATGTACCACAGGGCACATATCATGTAATGATAAGGGATGCAGCTACTACAACTTGTAACAGAACATTAAATCCTTCAATTGTCATCAACCAGCCAGGGCAATTGAATGCGGATATTACATCAACTAACCTGACCTGCTATAACACCCATGAAGGAATAATTGAATTAATCAATATAACCGGAGGAAGTGGTAATTATGATTATTCAATAGGAGGAAATGTCTGGACAAGCAGCCCTTTATTTCCTGAACTGGCAGCCGGAAATTACAATGTACAGATAAGAGACGCAGATTTTACATCCTGCACCAGAGTCCTGAATAATCAATATGAGATCACACAGCCTACACAACTTCATGCAGTCATTTCATCCAATATTATTATCTGTCATGGAGAAAGCACAGGAGAAATTAAATTCATTAATCCGACAGGAGGAAGCGGTAGTCACAGGTTTACCATAAATGGTGGCACTACCTGGTCATCCAACACTAATTACACCTCCCTTCCGAAAGGAATTTACAAAGTGATGATAGGAGATGACATACATCAGAATTGCACAAGAGTTTTGGAAGAGAATCTGGAAATAATTGAACTGGAAAACCTGAATGCTACAGTTAATTCCAATAATCCTACGTGCTACAATGTACCTTCAGGATCTATCACTATTTCCAATCCCACAGGAGGAGGGAACATTTATCAGTATTCAATTGACGGAGGAATCAGCTGGCAGATGTCCGGAAAATACAACAATCTTCCTGCAGGCAATTATGACATCAGAATCAGAGATGCTATAACTACTTCTTGTTTCCGTGTTCTTGAAAATAACCGAACACTTTCCCAACCTGCCCAGATCAATGCAACAGTTACTGCTACGGATGCTAACTGCTTCGGCACCTCAACAGGAAGTATTAATATAAGTGATGCCGAAGGTGGTTCGGGAAATTTCCAATATTCCATTAATGGTGGAAACACCTGGAGTAACTCAGGTAATTTTCCCAATCTGGCTACAGGTTTCTATGATGTAAGGATCAGGGATGCCAATACAACAACATGTTCAAGAATATTAAACGGAAGTGTTTTTATAGACCAACCTGCGAAATTTAATGCAGTAATATCTTCCTCTTACATCAACTGTTATGGAGCCGCAACAGGTACTATTACCTTTTCTTCTCCCTCGGGCGGATCCGGATCATATCAGTATTCTGTAAATGGTGGACAAACCTGGCAAGTCTCAGGAACTTTCACAGGATTAAGTGCTGGCACATATAATGTAATGATGAGAGATGTATTTTGTGCTGCAAGTGTTGAAGAGGCACTTATCATTACTCAGCCTGATCAACTTAGTGCAACCATAAATTCTCAAAATATAAATTGTTTTGGCGCAGGGAACGGTTCCATTTCTATTGTCAACCCTGGTGGTGGTGGAAATACTTATCAGTATTCCATAGACGGAGGTAACAGCTGGCAGGCTTCAGGAAATTACAACAACCTGCTTCCGGGCAACTATGATGTTAAAATCCGTGATGGTGCAACACCTTCTTGTGTTGTTACTTTGAATGGTGCTTTTCCTATAACTCAGTTTGCCAAACTTTCTGCAGACTTCAACAAGTCAAATATTAGCTGTAATGGTTTAACTGATGGCAGCATTACATTCGTAAATCCTGCCGGAGGTTCCGGAAGCTATCAGTTTAGTATTAACAACGGTGTCACCTGGCAATTTGAAAATACTTTCACGGGATTAGGAACAGGAACATACAACCTTTATGTAAGAGACGGAAACCATAATTCATGTTCAGAACCTGTTGGAAGTACTGTCATAAGTCAACCTTCGGCATTGAATGCTTCAATTTCCACCTCAGCAGTTACATGTAACGGAGGAAATAATGGATCGATAACGGTGACTACTCCTTCCGGTGGCAGTGGTAATTATGAATATTCCAAAGACAATGGATTGAACTGGCAGGATGCAGCTTTATTTTCAGGGCTTACACAAGGATCATATACCATATTAATTCGAGATAAAAATGCAACGCATTGCACAAAAGAGGTTGCCATTGCAAATATTACTCAACCTATTGCACTTTCGGCATCTGTATCTAAAGGAAATGTTTCCTGTAATGGGGGCACCAACGGGTTTATAAATATTTCCAATGCAGCAGGAGGGTCAGGAGACTATGAATACAGCATTGATAATGGAAACAACTGGAGTAACATTTCCAATCATGTTGGTCTTGGCATCGGAAATTATCAAGTGCTTTTAAGAGATAAAAATCACCCTGCCTGTGTATTTAATGCAGGACTAATCCAGATAACCCAACCTGCTGTCTTATCTGCTACAGTTAGTTCTTCAGATGTAACCTGTCACGGTGGGTCCAATGGAACAATCATCGTAAGTTCACCTGCAGGAGGCTCAGAAACTTATCAATATTCGATTGATGGGACAAATTGGATTACCGGCGGTAGTTTTACCGGCCTTTCTGAAGGTTCTTATAATGTTCAGATAAGAGATGCAGCTTTTACATCCTGTGTAGTAAGCCTGGGAGGAATCCTAATCAATCAGCCTGATCAGCTTGCAGCAAATGTTACTTTACAACATGTAACCTGTTTCGGACTAAACAATGGTAGTATTGCTGTTAATACTACAGGAGGATCAGGTAACTATCAGTATTCTATTAACAACGGAACAACATGGAATTCCGGCTCTATTTTATCAGGGTTGACAGCAGGAAATTATGTTGTTATGATAAGAGATGTTGCTGACAACAACTGTCAATTGACTTTGCCTTCTGCTTCAATTAACCAACCAGCTGCAATGACAGCATCCATTGATCTTACTCAGATCAACTGCTTTAGTTCTAATACCGGTGGTATCAGTATTACGAATGTGGCAGGAGGAACAGGCAACTATCAGTATTCCATTAATGGTGGTACGTCCTGGTCGTCAAACGGAAATTTTTCCGGGTTATCAGCAGGCAACTATACAATAGTGATCAATGACCTTGGCAATTCCGGCTGCTCAAGGAACTTTGGTGTGCATACCATTTCGCAACCTGACCAGATCCAGGCTTCGGTAATTAAGACAGATATTACCTGCAATACTTCCAACGACGGAAGCATCACAGTAAGTAGTCCGACAGGAGGAAGTGGCACATACCAATATTCCATCAACGGAGGAACAAGCTGGGGAAACACCGGCAGCTATACTAACCTGAGCAATGGAACCTATAATGTTGTGATAAGAGATTTGAATCACACAAATTGCCAGACAACACTTCAAGCTGTAACAATAAATCGTCCCTCGCTATTAAATGCTGATGTTGTGAAAAGCAATGTTTCCTGCAACGGAGGAAACAATGGTATAATTGATTTTAATAATGCCATCGGCGGAAGCGGTTCATATCAATATTCTATCAATGGAGGAAATAACTGGAGCAATTCTGACATATTTACCGGATTGTCCGAAGGTGCTTATGTAGTGGTGATAAGAGACTTTAATGCTACAACCTGTGCAAGGTCATTAGGAACTGTTACTATTAATCAGCCATCAGCATTATCTGCTTCAACTATGAAAACAGATGTTAACTGCTATAACGGGAATGATGGATCTATTACTGTAACACCTTCAGGTGGAAGCGGAACCTATCAATTCTCATCCGATGGAGGAAATACCTGGGTAAACAATACCTCGTTTACCGGATTAACTGCTAATAACTATCAAATCTTTATAAGAGATTTTGTTGACAATGCATGTCAATACAATGCAGGTACATTAGCAATAAGTCAACCACAAATCCTTAATGCTTTGGTAAGTTCCTTAAATGTAACCTGCTTCAGCAACAATAATGGTCAAATCACATTCTCCAATCCTACCGGTGGAAAAGGAAATTACCTTTTTTCAATTGATGGGGCGCAATGGTTAAGTTCAAATCAATTTAACAATCTTAGCGCAGGAACCTACTCTGTTTTCATTGCAGATGCTGATGTAACAGGATGTACCAGAAACCTTGGATCAATTATTATAACTCAGCCTGTTGACTTATCGGCAGAATTTAATGTCACTCATATTTTGTGCAATAGCACTTTATCAGGTGAAATTGAATTTAAAAATGTGGCAGGCGGAAGCGGAAGTTTTGAGTATTCAATTAATAATGGTACAAATTGGAACAGCAATATCCAGTTTAGCAATCTTGCTGCAGGGAATTATCAATTGCTAATCAGAGATGCTATAAATACCGGATGTGTAAAATTCATTGCCGACACCAGTATAGTTCAGCCTCAGGCACTGTCAGCACAAAGCTCAAAAGTAGACGTAACTTGTTTTGGAGGCTCCAATGGATCGATAACATTCATAAATGCAACTGGTGGGTCAAATCAATTTGAATATTCTATCAACGGAGGCAGCTCATGGCAAACTTCAAACCAGTTCATAGGTCTTGCTGCAGGAAGCTATAGCCTTTCAATCAGAGACCAGCTGACAACTTCATGTAACTTATCATTAGGAAGTATTACTATAAACCAGCCGGCTGCACTTTCTGCTTCTGTACAGAAAACCGACATCTCATGTGCAGGAGGTAATACAGGAGAAATTCAGATAATCAATGCCCTCGGCGGAAGCGGATCATACTTATTCAGTATAACCAATGGAAGCCAATGGACAAGCACTAATGTTTTCCCGGGCCTTGCTTCAGGAGTGTATCCGCTAGTAATAAAAGATGCAGCCGACAATGACTGTGAGCATGCACTTGGATCATTCCCTATTGTTTCTCATGAGCTGAGTTTAAATATTACATTCCAAAATGTAAGTTGTCATGGAGGTGCCAACGGACAGATTTCCCTAACACCTGTTTCTTCTAACGGACCATATGAATATAACTTTAATGGCAGTGGTTGGTCTTCCCTCCTAACTTATAATAACCTAACCTCCGGCACTTATTCCATTGAAATGCGGGAAGTAAATAATCATGGTTGTAATAAAATGTTTAGTGCAACTTTAACAGCGCCTGCCATTCTCCAAGCTGATGTTGCATATAATAATAGCAGCTGTCATTCCGTTGCCGATGGCAACATCTACATAAATAATGCTACAGGAGGAAGCGGCACTTATGGGTACAGCATCAATGGCGGCGCTGACTGGAATGGTTCTTCTGAATTTATCAACTTGCCTGTCGGAACATATAATGTACAAATTCGTGACAATGCAGATCAGAGCTGTGTTATTGTGTTAAACAATTCAATTACCATTACTCAACCTACCGAGATGGCAGCCTCAGTTGAAAGCTCAAATGCATCTGGTTGCATTGGAAATCCTAATGGAGAGATTAGAATAACAGGAGCAACGGGTGGAAGCGGAGCATATCAATATTCTATAAATGGAGGAACATTATGGCAGTCGAACAGTACGTTTACAAATGTTTCATCGGGAACCTACTCAATTGTAATTCGTGATGCATCTGCAATTACATGTCAAAAACAAATTAACCCCGCTTACATTGTACAACACCAGGATCCTCTATTTCCTCCTGCTTTAACGAACCATCCTGAAGATGCAAGAATATGTGAAGGAGGCAATGTGAGTTTTACGGCAACTGCAGAAGAAAATTCCCATCCTTTAACCTGGCAATGGATGTGGGGCGGAATTGCACTTACAGATAATGAAGTTTATTCAGGAACCAATACACCAATTTTAACAATTAGTAATGCAAGTGACACATTAAATGGAAAGTTATATCACGTAGTGGTATCAGGAATATGTCAGCCTGATGCAATAAGCGCTAAAGCAGAGTTAAGAGTAGACAAACCTGAACCTGCAACGGTGACCGGATCTGCCAATTATTGCTTTGGATTAAGTCCGCAGAAAATGGAAATCGCAGGTGTTTTCACAGAAGTTTTACATTGGGAGTACTCTACTAATCCTTTATCAGGATGGTCATTGATAGAAACTACCGAAAGCAACATTTTTGCGGAGAGCAGCCCTGGAGATCATTTTTATAAAGCTTACATAAAAAATGGCGCCTGTACACCTATGTACACTGATAGCGCTAAAGTAACTATCTATCCGACACCGATAGTTAGTGCGGGGAAAGACACATCAATTATAATCGGAAAAAGCATCCAGCTTCAGGCATCAGGTGGGGTTGAATATAAATGGGAAAATGAGGAAGGATTAAACTCAACCGATGTAAACAACCCGGTTGTAAATCCTAAATCCACCACAGTTTACTCAGTAGTTGTGACAGATGAAAACGGATGTACTGCATCTGCGAACATCACCATAGAAGTTAAACACCTGCTTATCCCTAACACATTTACACCTAATTCTGACGGAACGAATGATGTTTGGAGAATTACCAATATCCATTTTTATCCTGACGCTTCAGTAGAAATATTTAACAGATGGGGTGTGATTTTATTTAAAGAGAAAGGTCAGCTTAAAGGTTGGGATGGAAAATCCAACGGAGCAGAAATGCCTGCAGGAACATATTATTATACATTAAAAACATCACCTGACGCCGATCCGATTTCAGGATTTATAACGATCGTCAAATAATTGAATCATGAAAAAGTTTATATACATCTTACTATTCGCGTTACCTTTCACTGCGGAAGCACAACAGGTGCCAATATTTTCTCAGTATGTATGGAATCACTACCTGATCAATCCGGCAGTAGGCGGAGCTGATAATTTTCTTGAAGCCAAAGGCGGTTACAGAAATCAGTGGACAGGAATCGAAGGAGCACCTCAAAGTTTTTATATGTCTGCTCATGGGCAGTTGAGAAAAAAAACTGTGAACAGAGACAATACCGATATCATTGTCAATAACGAGGACGACGAAAAAGAACCGGGAAAAGTGGCCAAAGCATTAGGTTATAAAAAACAGGAAAGCACCAGCATTCCTTCCAGTTACAGAGTTCGTCCGCACCATGGTGTAGGTGGAATGGTGCTTGCAGACAAAGCCGGACTTTTTACCAGTACTTCTGTTTATGGATCTTATGCTTATCATCTTCCTTTAACAAAAAATATTTACGCATCAGTAGGTGTGTTCGTTGGAGTTAAACAGTTCAGAATAGATGGAAGCAGAATGATACTGGAAGAAGACGGGGACAGAGCTATAGATTACAGTCATAATATGTCCGGTACCACTCCCGATGGAATTATCGGCATGATGATTTATGGAAAAAGATTTTATTTGGGCGCTTCAGTAAATCAGATATTTTCAGGAGAAGCTGCATTCAAAAGTAAATATGACAACAACATCACAGGTGTTTATAATCTGGAAAAACACTTTTTCTTTACCGGTGGTGTAAGAGTGAGATTAAGCGACCAGGTTTCATTTGTCCCTTCCACAATGGTAAGGTATCTACCCTCTACCGATCCTTCTGTTGACCTGACCGGAAAAATTAATTACATGGATTTGCTATGGGCAGGTGTTTCATACAGAACACAGGATGCGGTTATTTTCCTTGCCGGATTTTCCTATGCTAAGAAAATTGATGTGGGTTATTCTTATGATGTATCACTTAGTTCCTCCAGAAGATTCTACAGACCGAATTCTCATGAGATCATGATTGGATTCAGATTGGCGAACAGGAATTATGGAAATGCGGTGCCGAGTTATGTTTGGTAATTAAGAATTAAGAGTTAAGAATTAAGAATGAGACCTAATGAAGGATTTAAATGTTTATCACATCGCTCTCATTTTAAATTAAACTTCAAACACCATTATTTAACAATTACTTTTTCAAAGAAATAATTATCGTCAAGCTTAATTCGTAAAATATACAACCCTTTACTAAGGTCGGCAGTAGAAATTATTCCTATTTGACTTAGCTTTCGAACTTCTATACCATTCAAGTCCATCAGCACACCTTCCTGAAGATTTTTGCTTGCAGAGATATAAAGCAGATCCTGGGTTGGATTAGGAAAAACCTTGTAATTGTGAATCACGCTCTTGTCAGAAAAACCAGTAATAGTTGAATAGATTATACTTTCAGTAGTGTTAGTGAATATAGGCTCGTTATAATCAAAATATATACCTGCTCTATTCCTTATCATTTCCCCTTCTCCAATACCCGATTTGGCACGAATGGTAAACCTAAAATACCCGTGACTTAATGGCTCGTTTGTAAGTGAATCAACTAAATTTATGTTTGCAAAAATTACTGTCAATACCCGTTTATTTAAACTCAAAAAGTAATTATGGCTAGCATTCACAACCTTTAACGTCTGCAAATCCAAATTAAAATCAATAGAATCTTTTAAAACTACAGTATAAGCAGTATCTGATCCGGTATTTTGAAATCGAATTGTATAATCCAAAAGCGAAGAACCAAAAATATATTCTCGAATCTTTGGATATGCATCCACTAATTTATCATTTGGGTCATATGAATTTACTAAAACACTATTAACAGAATCAGCAGCAATAAGAGTGTTGTTATTAGTTTCCGAATATATTCTGATATAATTCCTTAAAATCTGACCCATTGGAACTGCTTGTGGGATATCATATGAAGAATAAAGTCTTATTGTGTCTCCAGGCTGCAATAAAATCGATTCCCATACAGTTAGTTTTAAATTAATGTCATACCTACCGGAATGTGAGGCATCTACTAATTCAATTCTCTCATCATCCACCAAAACCTCAGCTCTTATCTTTTTTACTTCTGGTCCGGTATTGGTAATACTGGCATAAATTAAATAAGGAATTCCAGGCCTGGCTCTCATAGCCAATAAACTGAGTTGTACATCTTCATGTAAAGTATTATATATGCCGAAATTTTTATTTATTGAGTTTCCTATTACAACATCCGATTCTGTTTCGGTTGTATTTGAATAATAGAAAGGTAGGACTATTTTTATTCTATAACTCCCGTCAGCCACATAATACCAATAACGCCCATCCCGATTTGTAAAAACTACATTATTCCCTACAAATAACTTAACATTGGGTATCCCGGATTCATTTTCATCCATGATTCCATTTTTATTTATATCATCAAACACAAATCCACTTATCATTTTACTATTAGGACATGGCTCAATGATAAAAAAAACGGTATCATAATCAATAATACAGTTTGAACTAGTTGCCCGATATGTAAAAATTACTAATCCACTATTGATCTCACTTGTAGAAAATGAATAAAAGGGGGCAAGGGAACTATCAGATAGAATCCCATCAGATATTGCCTTCCATTCAATTCTTGCATCCGAATGAATGGATGAGATTTTTTGATTCAATTGCACACCAGGTGGGCACAAAAATAATACGTCCTCAAGAGAAGACATTGTTAATTCAGAAATTAAAGTAATGGAATCCTTACTTAAACATCCATCCTCATCTACAACTTCTAAAGTATAAGTTGTTGGTTTAGCATCCCAATGGTGTATTGATATAGAATTAAAATCTGAAATTACCTGGTTTTGCTTCTTCCACGCAAAATTTGCCCCAGGATATGTTTTGGCCTTCAGATTTATCCAATTGCAATACGAAACAGTATCAGAAGTTTTATTAAGTATTTCGGCAGCATCTTTACATTGTCCGAAAAGTATAACCGTTATATGTAATAATGGTATTAAAATTTTAAGAAATTTACCTTGCATAAGGATGAAATTATGGCATAATATAGAAAAATATTACTTTAGTATGAATATGTTTTCATTATCACTTAGAAAACTTTTAGCAGCGTTCATCTTATTAAATATATCAAAACTCAGGGCAATAAAAGGCATTTCCGGCCTATGAACCTTGATCTTTTTGTACAGCATAGGTACATCATCACGACATGGCATACATTCCACCATCCAGCAAAAAACAAGAATATCCCTGCCCTTAAACTCAGAATAGGAATGAACGCTATCTTCGAAATCAAATAAAGGAAGCGTATCTAAAGGTGTCAGTCTTGCGACATTTTTATAGGCAGCGGGATTATAGCCGGTAGTATTTCGTTCAATTGTGCAGGAAGCTACAATAGTTATAATAATAAAAAACTGAATTCTTTTCATTAGAAATTTTCGAATTTAATGTATGCCGTAGTAATCTATGGCCATTTATCATACATTGCTAGCTTTAACAGATGATTTCATTTTCCAAATAAAAACAAAATTAACAATTAAAAAAACAGGCAGGTAAACAACAAAAAATGTAAACTGTTTTAAATAACTTATTAACCTTTCTATATTATGTTCAATTTCCCCTGGTTCATAAAAATCAAACCAATAAAAAAAACCACAAACAGGAATAAGTAAAATAATTCCCACAGCTAAATGAACAAAAAATATTTCCTGAAACTTTGGCAACGATTTTACTATAACATTAAAAACTGAAGAAAAGACATAAAAAGGAATGAAATGAACCGGAAGGCCAATTGTAATTAATAGCATTATTTCTCCTAAAGTTACTGTCTGTTTGAAAATAACAGTATATAGAATACCAATACCCGCAGCAAATACCATTGAAAAAATTGTAACTGATAATGATTTTAGTAAAACTTCTCTCATTTCTTTTCCATTACAGTTACCAATAACTCCGAATCGAATATCGCACCCGGAGAAATCATCATCTCATCATAGGGTATATTTTTGCCATATCGCTCTTCCAGTTTTTTCTTCACTATGTCATGACTCAGGTCGTAATAACTTAACTTCTGAAGTTTTCCTACTTCAAGACCTGTTCCATGTTTATAAACCTTCCAAACCAGCTCAGAGCAATAAATTTTTTCGTCTGACCATTCGAATGTCAGGTCATAATTCTTTCCAAGAAAGGAAACTGCCATCGCTTTCATCTTTTTCAAAACTTCATCCGTCAAAATCTGATCTGAATTTTTTAATCTCTTAATTATATAATGCCCATTATCACCTTGGGCAATAAATTTTGACAAAGGAGTTTTCTTTACAGGTTGTACAGCTTCATACACAAAAAATTCATTTCCCTCTTTGAAAATAATTCCACAATGAGAATATAGTGATTTTGTAGCAAGCTGAATGGCCTTCCCCTGGCCTGAGGTGGAAATCTGAAAAATGATGTCACCGTTTTTTAAGTTACTTACAGAATGAAGTTGATTAGTTGCAATGCTCCACTTTTTCTCATTTGCTCTATTTGATAACGGAAAAAACAAATAGATTAATAAAATGAAATAAGATAATAAATAGTATTTTAAATTATTCTTCATATTATAACTTACTATTTTATTGCTTTGCTTTTGTATTTACAAGTAAAAATCTAATCAATCCATCATAATCTATCTTGGAATAATGTCTTGGATCCATAGGTATTTCAAGTACAAATTTAACATTATAACTTATTCCTATTTCCTGCAATTTATTCTTCACTATCTCTTCCCTCACGCCTCTATCCTTCATTATAATTAATAAAATCTCACCATCCATTTTAACAATTGTTCCTTTAATCACCCCGGGAATCTTCTTCAATTTATTTTCCCAAATAAAAGGAGCATGCCATTGATCATCCTCTTTTATCATGTGTTTCGCCCTTCCGCATAAATAAAGCTTTCCCTCATGATCCAGATATCCTGCATCACCTGTGCGATGCCACACATCCGCCTCCGTAACAATTTTATTCAACTTCTGAGCCTCTTCATTCCTGAAGTATTGCTTTAAAACATGCTTACCCGAAACTATAATTTCTCCAATCTTTCCTGGTGCAAGAAAAATACCAATCAGATCCTTTTCATTATTTATAGTAATAGGTCCTTCGGTAATAGGTATAACTTCAACTCTTATTTTATCATATAATTTACCAACATACAATCCTTTGTCTGCTACTGAAGAAACCAAGTCCTCTGCATAAACAGAACTTACAGGTTCCGCCTCTGTGGATCCATACACAATTTTTATTCTGGCCTTTGGAAAAGAAGTCATTAATTTTTGTGCCTCTTCCGGGAAAACAGGAGCCCCGCCCGTAAATACTTTTTGAAGACCAAGTTCAATTTTATTCTCTATCACATAATCTGAAATTTTAAGCAGAAAATAAGGTGATGCTGTTATTCTGCTCACTTTATTTTCCTTTATTGACCTTATCATCCTTTCGGGATCCATCTTCCAGGGTTTGGAACTTTTAAAATCTGCAATTACAGAAGTACCACCTGTACCCAAGTTAGATAATAAAACTATCGGCAGATTACTTAAATCTGTTTCCGAGGAGGATGGATCAATTGTATCGCTCAATGCTTTGAACTGTTCATATAGAAATCCATGTGTTCTTGCGGCAGCTTTAGGAACTCCTGTACTGCCGGTAGTAAAGGTAAGCAAGGCAATATCATCAGTTTCCACTGCAACAGGTGGAAGAACAGAGTCTCCTGATACAGAAGCTGACAGTACAATTCTTATTTTGCGCAACTCAGAAGAAAAAAGTGCAAGCAACCTGGCTTTCCATACTCCAATCATTGCCCTACATTCGGCCATTTTGCAGCACTGTTCCAAACGTTTCTTATTTACCCATTCATCCAAAAATACTGCAGTGGCCCCTATATGGAATACAGCAAGTACAGTTTTATAAAGGTTTATAGACATAGGAACAAATATCAATACCCTGTCTCCTTTCTTGATTCCCTTTTTTAATAATCCTGCAGCTGCAAGTTTTACTTCTCTTTCCAATTCTGCATAGCTGATCCTCCTGTTTCCTTCTACCAAAGCTATGGAGTCCGGAAATTTTAGTGCTGCATCCAGGAAGAGATTTACAATATTCATTACAACTTAAGTCCGTATAGTGTATAAGATTTATAATATTCTCCCTTATAGTTTACCGACAATTTTTCCGACGATCCTTCTTTGATATAAAAAGCATGAATCAGACTTTCATATCCATTTACTTTTGCACGCTTTATTACTTCATTCACCATGCAATTACCTAAGCCTTTGTATTCTTCGCTAAGATCTCTTGCCATTGTTTTTATGATCAGACATTTCGAAGTGGTATAATAATAATCATGTATACAAAATGTCAATCCTTTCATATTACCACTTTTGTCTTCTGCAATCAGAACATACTCAGGATTTATCATTTTATCAATGTATTTGTATTTTTCAAAAAACTGTTCTTTGCTTATTGGAGTAAAAAGAAAATTATTCCTGAACACTCTCATTGAGAAATCATATATCTTTTGTAGTTCGTTTTCATAATCACTCAGATTTATATTACGCAACAAAAGTCCAGACCTGATAAACTCCTCCATTTTTTTATCCGTTCCTTCATCAGCAGTATTTAGATTCCTGTCAATAGAGGAATAATATTTTGCAATCGGCTCAAACCCGAAACCGGAAAATAAATCATTATAAAAGACGGGATGCTTGGGTTCCATCAGAAATTGTGGCTGGTCATTATGATCCGAAAACCGGTAATCATACCATGTGGAACCATTCATGGGACCTATAATATATTCCTTTCCTAATCTTGCCACATATTCCACAGATTTGGATAATAATGCTGAAGCCATTGGCTGTTCATTCAGACATTCAAAATTGCCAACACAAACAGCAGGAAAACCATTATAAGACAAATATGGATTGTTGTACAAAGCGACCCTTCCCACGGGTACATCAAATCTGAATGCAACCCATGCACTTTGAAGAAATTCATAATTAATATTTTCAGCCTGCTTCAAACGGATGCTATGATCTGAATAAATATTGAAAGGCACCTGCAAAAACATATCAAAATCCGCAGTACCTGGCTTAACTTCTATAATTTTGAAATTCTCTTCCATATTTTTACAATGAAATCAGATTGAAAATATCAGCAAGCCATAGCAATACTATCCCTGACAATGGAATAAACAAATTATCAAATCCGTTTTTGCTAAGTGCTTCAGCAAATGCAGTAACGATTGCATAAAGCAGTGAAAAAATAATAAGTACCATTAAAGGAATTTCAACAAAATACAGTAAGCTAATAATAGATATAACATAGGCACTCAAGGCAAATGTCATTGTACCAGCTACTGTCTTAATATCTTTACAAAAATTCAATCTTGCTTTTCCATACTTTTTTCCAAAGTAAGCTGCCAAAGGATCACAAATGGCAAGTGTAAGGATTGGCAAATGGAAGTAAATAAGGTTTCCTTTTACACTAAATATTACAAAGGAGCCATACACTGCAACAGGATACAAAATACTTCCATGAGTGATCCTATTAACATCATTGATGGACTTTAATAAACGAAAAATTTTACTTGCTACCAGTAGAACAGCAAATGAGCCACAAAGAAATAATACCGACCAATGATTATCTAAATATATCGGAAAAAACAATGTGATAATACCTGTAAAAATATGGACCAGTTTCCTGCTTGTCTCTCCCTTTACTCCGGCAAAGTATCTAAGGAATTCCGCCAGGCCGAAAAGTGTAAGAAAAACAAAGGCAAATAAAAAAATTTTAAGCAACTCGCTCATATAGTTTTTGATTCAGAAACGAACTGGTTATAGAAAAACCCAAAGTCTTTTTTCCCTAATTGCTGACAAAGCTCCTTATGATATTCCAGTTTATCAGGATATATCCCTGACATTCTCCTTGGAACCATCAGATTCCAATATGTAAATCTGCTGTTTTTTTCGCTATGCCTGATGAAAGCTTCACTTAAGCGGGTAAAGGAATCTTTATCTATGTATTCAAAAATATTGCTGAGATTAAATCTGTTGAAATTATGCTTTTCCAGCAAATCCTGAACAGCACCCTTTTGTACGAAAATCCGATCAATACAAGCCTTAATTTTATAAAAATTTTCTTCACGCAGATAAAAAGGAAGCAATGGACTGAATTTTCCGGTAAGAATAAACCTTAGAAAGGGATTATTCTGGCAATAGGCTGATTTGAGATGTCGCTCAGCCTTCATATAAATGTAAGTTGAAACAGGAACTTTCACCTCCCTTAAAAACTCCGGATCACGGCCAAATTTACCCATTACAAACTCACTGAAGAAAATTCTGAACAGAAATCTCCACCTTCTATTATTCCAATGCTCTTTATAAAATTTTTCCTGTAATGCTTCCGGTTTTATTTCAAACAACTGATTGATTCTTTTCTCCGAATGAATCAGGGGCAAGATGTAATTACTAAAAAACAAAAAATATCTCTCAAACTTACCGGAATAAATAAGCCCCTTACCGATTTGGCTTTCATTTTTATCCCAATAATCCCTTGAGTCCTGGCTTAATTCAGATTTGATTTTATTCCACACTCTAAATCTGTTCTTACTTTCAATGAAGCCAAGTAGCTCCAGGCATTCTGTCTGATCCAGTAGTTTAATTGCCTGCTTTTTTAATTCAATAAGATGCAATTGAGGCTCACTTATATCAGCAGCTATTATATACTCCGGATTTCCGGTAAGCAATGCAAAGCTATTGTCTCCACCTGAACCGACAGAAAGTACTCTGCTTCCCTCCAGATTGCCTAAACCTGACAGCAATACTTCAGGGTCCTCCCAGCAATTGGCATAGCGGATAAAATCAAATTTGATATTGGATGGCAAATCACTCATAAATTTAGTCTCATTTTAACTTTCACCAATACCCAACTCCTTTAACACATTAACTCTTTAACACCCTAATCTCTCCTGTACTACCATTCATCTCCACTTCATCTCCTGTTTTTAATATCTGCAATAAACCTGTAATGCCAACAATACATGGTATGCCCATTTCTCTGGAGACAATGGCAGAATGACTCAGAAGACTACCACGTTCAACAAGTATGGCAGATGCAGTAGGAAAAAGCGTAACCCATCCCGGATCTGTACTAACGGTAACCAAAATATCACCATCCAGTGAAGATATTTCATTTGGTTCTCTTACAATTTTCACTTTGCCTTTTATAATTCCCGGACAACAACCTATGCCTTTCAGATCAGACGTCTCAAAAGCAGGTGCTGAATCAGGGGTATATTGATTGGCGTGATTTACTATACCATAAGTAGAAAACCGTTCATGGGCAGGAACTTTTTCAAATTGTCTATATTCAGCTTTTCTTAAATCAATTAATGATTTTAAATCTTTATCTGAGGAAGTTCCTTTGATAAACCCGAATATCTCTTCCTTTCTTAAGTAAAAAATATCCCTGGCATCATTTATCAGACCTTCGTAATAAAAACGCTTTCCGATGGCATTAAAAATACGACGCACGATTCCAAATGCCTTGGTTCTTTCATAGCGAAGGTTCTCTCGGTTACTTACCAGGGACCTGGCGGATTTTAAAGAATAATTAAAAATGATTTTCCTGAAAATTTTTCCGCCTAGCTTTTCCTTTACCTTGTCTTCTGCACTCTTCCTGATTTGTTCCTCAATATTTTTCTCTGAAATCTTAACCTTATTCTTTATATACGTTTTAATAATTTTGACAAATAAGGAAGGTTGTTGCTTATACGAAATAGTCTCCAGTTTTAATTCACCAACACATCTGTCGCCAAAATCATGTATATACGCATCAATCATTTTCTTGTAGGAAACATATTTACCTAGGCAGAGTGAGTCCCAAATTTCCTCTTCAGAATTATTGAGAAAATATATTGATGCCTCGGGGTCAGATGCAATTTCGTTAGCGATCAATATTCCTCTCCGTACAGGTTCTACAGAAATGATATCTCCGGAATTGCATAGAAGATCGTTATGAAGATTAGGATTGCTATCACCAATCCATTTTTCAGTCTGCTTTTTGAGCAAACCAAAAAATATCATGGCAAAAAAATCGTTCGTTATCGGCGGTTTCCATTCTTTCAAAAGTAAAGATTCAAATTCAAGATAAAGGCTCATCAATTCAGGTGCAGACTTTTCATCATAATTTAAATGAACAAATTTATCATGGACCTCAGAAAATAGCTTGATGAATTTTTCTCTTTCTTTTGGCAATGACCTGAAACTTGAAATGAGGTTAAAAGCCAACTTGACAATTCTGAAGTATTCACTCCATTTATTTACCTTTTCCTTCTTATCCAGGTCGAACTTTTCTTTCACCCCCATCATCGTTTCCATAAACTCTGCATTAAGATTATAGCCTGGAAGTAATGAAAGCAATTTGTACCAGCTAAGAAGATTATAATATACTCTGCCATGTATGATTCCAAGCATATTGGCAAAATCTTCGGAATGATCTTCTATAACTTTCTCTTCCACTCCTACCATGTACATAAATTGTCGGTAAACAGCTTCATATACTTTTATAATAAAGGAAAAAGTAAGAGGACTTACCATGCCTGGATAAGACTCAATAATATTGCTGTTGTCCCAGACTACTCTTTGTTCCGACTTGTCAGGGAGAATCGCCAAGGTGGTTATAGGACGAGTTTGTAAAAGAAACAGTTGACCATTTTTAACTGCAAATTCAATATCCTGAGGTTTACCGGTTAGCTTTTCAAGTTTCCTTAAGATTATTTCTATTTCCCTGATTTGATTGTTGTCGAGGCATACAATATTTCTATTAGAGGATTCCACTTCAACCTCTTTCAACCCATCAGCAGTAGTATCATGTACAAATTTTGTGGTTTTTTCAACAGCCTGCGACTGAATTATACCACTCTTATAGGTGAACATATCTGCATTCAGCTTCCCTGAAACCAATCCTTCTCCCAAGCCATAAACAGCATTAATTAAAACTTCTTTTCGATCTCCTGTAACCGGGTTTACACTAAATGCCACACCTGAAACATCCGCTTCTATCATTTCCTGAATAATTACTGCCATACCGGAAACGGAAGCACCTTTTTGTTGCTTGTAGATTTCTGTTCTGGCAGAATGATATGAATTCCAAACTTTCTTTATTGCAGATTCCAGATTTTCTTTTGATACATTTAGCAATGATTCAAACTGCCCGGCAAATGAATAATCCGTGCTATCTTCACCAACTGCTGATGATCTTACAGCAAGTCTGGCGGAATGTGGAAAAAAGGAATTGACTGAAGTCAAAAACTCCTGAGGGAATCTGAAAGAACTAATTATTGTCTCTCTTTCATGTGAAGAGGAAAATAGTTCATTATAGCATTCTGCAGGAATCACGAGCCAGTGCGGAACAGTCACACCGGATCTCTGAAGCGTAAAAAGGTTATTAGCCTTTCCTCCTATAGAAAAGTTTTTAGCCTTATCAGATTCAGCGCAGGTGATGAAGTGCATGTTGGATGTTAGATGATGAATGTTGAATGCTAAATTAATGCCATTAAGTTAATGGATTTTTCAAGTTGATTTACAGTTTGAATTGTATTTTTTCCTTAACTTAAACTTTCTAGGAAAACATTGACCTTTCCGACTGTATTCTATTTTAGAT
>JBKBUF010000051.1:0-16610 GCA_046290815.1 Cytophagaceae bacterium
GGTCAATTGCAATTAGGTCCCGATGGAAAAATTTATATGCCGAATTTCCAAACCAGCCTCCCTGGATACTTAAGTGTAATTGATAACCCCGATATTCAATGGGCAACTTCTCCTCCGACATATGCTGAATACAGTTATTTAAAATATATTTATGCATCCAGAAAAAATGGTGAAGGATTACCCCCTGTGCTAAAAAACCTTTTAACATACGTCAAAATCTTTTACAATAATGCTTGTGTAGGACAAACAACCAATTTCAGTTTCCAATCTGCTACTACAGCTTCAGGGAACCCAGGTTCTATCACATGGAATTTTGGAGATGGTTCACCTTTATTACAAGATGTGTTAAATCCATCCCACGCATATGCATCAGCAGGGACATACACAGTGACACTTACTGTAATTGATATTTGCGGAAGATCCAGATCCAGCACTGCTAATGTAATTGTAAAAAGTGGCCCGACTGTAACTCATCCCGCATCTGCATGTGGTCCTACAACAGTTACTTTTACTGGTACAGGCACCAATGCTACAAATTATATATGGTCAGAGAACGCCGGCATGACTCCTGTTTTAACTACGGGAAACACCTATAATTATACCGGAGCTTTGCCAAAAACAATTTATGTAAAAGATCCTACTCCGCTCCTAACTACTGTAGTAGGAAATGATACAGCTTATAATCATGTGGCAGCTGATGTAGGAGAAACGTATTTTGAAATTTTCACTACAATTACAATTACTTCTGTAACTGTAAGGTCAAGAGCAAGTGGAACTAATGTTTCACTTCAATTACAAAATCAGGCAGGAACTACTACATACTGGACAAATACTGTTAGCCCGGCAGCGGCAGGAATAAGCTTGCCTCAGACATTAAATGTTACTCTCGGTCCGGGAGTTTATAGATTTCATACTCCTGCACCTGCCACTTTCTGGAAAAATAATCTGGCTCCAAATGATGGGGGCAGGGATATCGCAGGAGTTATTGATGTTACCGGGGTGGATTATCCGAATACCACAATTAAAGGAGGTCCTTTTTTTAATATTGGAATTAGCATCCCTGATCCTTGCGGTGTGAGAGCTTATACAGTAACACATAATTGTCCGGCCCCGGTTGAGCTATTAACGTTTAATGCTCAAAAATCAGGTTCAACAGCTTTGTTGAAATGGAGTACCGCTGCAGAAATCAATAACAACCATTTTCTGATCCAAAGATCGTCTGATGGGCTTACATTTGAAAATATAGGAAAAGTTAAAGGAGAGGGTGATTCAAAGACAATCATCAATTATTCCTTCATAGATTACCACCCGGAAAACGGGAGAAATTTTTATCGCCTCGTTCAGGTAGATCATGACGGGACATCATCAAATTCAGAAATTGTCTCTTTGGAATTTGGCCTTAACAGCATTAAAGTGATACCAAACCCATTCAATGAATTTACTTCCATTCATTTCAATTCTGATGATGAATGGTTGGTAAAAGTAGTCGATCTTTCCGGGAAGGTTTGTAAAGAAATTATCAGAGAAACAGATCAACAGACAATCAAACTTGGTGATGACCTGCAGCCGGGGTTTTATCTGATACATCTGATTTCAGAATCCGAAACAGCGACATTTAAAGTTTTGAGGGAGTAATTAGGAGTCGAAAGTCGAAAGTCAGAAGTCCTGCAGGCAGACTTTCGGCTTATTGCTTTAAAAAAAATTCCGGAGCTCTAAAATAAATGGAACTTCTGACTACAATTATTAAAACCTCTAGTTATCCCAACTTTACCACTGTAGCTCCATCTCCGCCTCTGTCTGCATGTTCATCTGAAACAGATCGAACATTTCGATATGATTTCAAATGATTGCGTATTAAATTTCTCAAAATCCCGTCACCCCTTCCATGTATAATTTTTATTTCAGGAACTCCAAGCATTGTACCTGAATCAAGTAAATCGTCAACCATTGCAATGGCTTCTTCACCCCTTTTTCCTCTTACATCTATTACTGCAGAAAACTCAAGCATTTTTTCATTGATAAGTTTGCCTGATGAAGAAGTTGAAACAGGCACAGACTTTCTGAATTGAGCCCTGCTGATTTTCTCAAGTCTGTTCAACTTAACAATAGACTTCAGCTCTCCGATCATGATCTCCGCTGACTTATCAGAAATTGAAGCTACTTCGCCCACAGCTCCTGTGTCCTTCACCCTCACATAATCACCTGCAGATATCTCACCTCCTATTACTTCGTATTCCTCCTTTTCATCATTGATAATATGATCCGGCTTTAGAGTTATTTTAAACTTTTCAAGATCCTTTCTTACTTCTTTTGAAACTTCTTTATCCGCATCCTTCTCCTTAATTTCTCTAATCGCCTGCTCTATTTTCTGGTTGGCAGTGCTTACGATCTGCCTTGCTTTTTCTTTCGCCTCATTAAGCAATTTCTTCCTGTTCACCTCAAGGTCTTCCTTAAGATTGCTATATTGCTGAAACTTCTCATCCAGCTTTTCATTCTTATGTCTGGCAGACTCCACTTCTGCTTTCAGTTTTTCTTTTTCAACTTCCAGTTCCCCGACAATCTTTTCAAAACTCACCTGAGTTTTTCCTGCCTTTTGCCTTGATTTTTCAAGTACATCATTGGGCAATCCTATTTTGCCTGCAATCTCAAAAGCAAAACTGCTTCCCGGCCTCCCAATATCAAGTTCGTACTTCGGCTCCAGATTGTCCATATCAAAACGCATGGCAGCATTCTTCAGTCCTTGTAATTTATCTGCTAATATTTTTAAATTGGCATAATGAGTGGTGATAACACCCCATACCAATTTCTGATTCAGTTTTTCCAGCACAGCCTCTGCAATGGCAGCACCAAGCTGAGGTTCTGTTCCTGTACCAAACTCATCTATCAGTATCAATGACTTTTTCCCTGCATAGAAAAGGAAATTTTTCATATTGGTAAGATGAGAGCTGTAGGTCGATAAATCATTCTCGATTGATTGCTCATCTCCAATATCAATAAAGACATCCTGAAAAATACCGAATGTACTTCCTTCTTCTACTGGTACCAGCAAACCACACTGCAACATATATTGCAATAGACCTACTGTCTTAAGACAAACTGATTTTCCTCCTGCATTCGGCCCTGAAATAATTAATATTCGTTCGTCTTCCGAGAGATGAATATTTAAAGGCACCACTGTTTTGCCTTGCTTTTTATGATTAAGGAATAATAAGGGATGCCTGGCTTTTTTCCATTTCAGAAATCTTTTGTTCTCCAGATAAGGTATAGTTGCATCAAGAGAGATTGCAAGCTTTGCCTTAGCTCTTATAAAATCTAACATACCTAAAAACTGCCAGGCCTTATGAAGTTCCGGAAGAAATGGTCTAATAAACCTGGTAAGTGCTGTAAGTATCCTCTGTATCTCTCGCCTTTCTTTATACTCCAGCTCTTTTATGTTATTGTTAACTTCCAGCACTTCGGCAGGCTCAAGAAATACTGTTTGACCCGTGGCTGACTCATCATGCACAAATCCTTTAATCTTTCGTTTATGCTCAGAAAGTACCGGTATTACCATCCTCCCGTTTCTGATGGTTATTGCAATGTCTTCTTCTGTATAGCCTTCTCTTTTTGCATACCTGATAATTCTGTCCAGCTCTTTTCTTAGGCGACTTTGTTCCGCTATCAGATTACGTCTTATCTCTGATAATTCTTCTGAAGCATTGTCCCTGATAAGTCCTTTGTCATCAATGACAGAATCAACTTCTTTATAAATCTCCTTATCCAGATTGACGAATTCAGAAAGCTGCCTCAAGTGAGGAAAAGCCTCTCTCTCTTTAAAAAATTCCACACTCCTCAGGATGGTACGTAATGAAAGCTTGAAGTCAAAAAATTCAGCAGCTTCAAGAAATGCGCCGTCAATTTCTGCTTTTTTTAAAGATACCGTAACATCTATGTAATTGGTGGATGGAAACAGCAATTGCTCTGTAAGTATGTTCCGGAATTCAAAGGTCTGACGCAACAGCTTTTCAACAGTCTGTACATCAAAAGAAAACCTTAATTTCTCGCAATATTTTACTCCCAGAGGGCTTAAACATTCGGATTTTAATAATTCTCTTATGACAGTAAAACCAAGCTTGTCTTCTATGTTAACAGGATACAGCAAATATCAAAAATTAAATTTCATTACTCTATAAACCCTTATTTCGGCATATTTTCTCCCAAAAATAAATAATTTTAACCTGGATTGTATCTTTTTACAAGCCTTTGAATTATGAGCTAAAACATAAGCATTGACAGAGTATCATCAAACAAAGGAAGAAATAATGCAGGATCTGAACTGGATAAAGGAATCCGGGAAGGACCCTTCTGCATTTGCCGGATTGTATAATAAATACTTCAGGCAAATATACCTTTTTGTTCTCAAAAGGATTGATGACCAGGACATTTCAGATGATATCACTTCACAGGTTTTCATGAAAGCAATGTTGAATCTTCATAAATATGAATTTAAAGGACTACCATTTTCTGCATGGTTATATAGAATAGCCTCTAATGAAGTGAACTATTACTTCAGAAAATCAGGCAAAATGCGTTGTATTAGTATAGAAGATGCAGGACTTAATCGGCTTATGGATGAGATATCAGAAAATGATAACTCTGACTCAGAAGAAAACCTTTTGAAAGCCTTTCAAAATCTAAGCCAGGAAGAGATACAAATACTGGAACTGCGATTTTTTGAGAACAATTCATTTAAAGAAGTAGGGTATATTCTGAATATAACCGAAAATAATGCTAAAGTGAAAACCTACAGGGCGTTGGATAAACTTAAGAAGAAAATGATGAATGATAAATGATGAATGTTGAATTGAATGTGAATTTTAAAAAAATGAAATATAAAATAAACCGAAATAAAAAATTACCTGAGGACCGTGAGATCAATTCCCGTAAAGACTTCAATAAAGTGCTTTCAGGATACCAGCAAATCTATAATTACAAAAAAGCATCCAGACCACTTTACAAGGATAAGAAATTTCTTGGATTAATAATTATCATCGCTGTAGTATTATTGGCAATCTATCTCAGCGAATAACGTACATAATAGACTCGACTTCATATAAAATGGACGCCAAGCATGGCATCTCTATTATTTACATCCCTCTGTGTACTGCCTAGTGCCACTTGCCTTTTGCCTACTGAACCAGTCCTCTGGCTTCTCTCAAACTTAAGCTATCCACCACAGCTGAATAAATCCTGTCCATTTTTTCAGGATCGGAAACATAGTATTGATAACTCTTATTATAAACTTTTTTATCTATCTCCAGCTCTTCAAAAATTTGTCTTTCGTAATTGCTATAGACAACTTTTGCACTGTCAGGATGCAGATTTTTGGTAGCCACTTTACCTTCCGCAAGATGTATCCTTATCAGCACATCGATCATTTCTTCCTGAGAAAGTAGTTCCTCATCCTGAATACCGGAATTTTCCCCACATGCTCCAAGAAAAGCAATAAAAATGACAGTGATCCACTTCTTTAATCCCATAAAGCTATTTAGAATTGAAATGAGGGTATTTTCAGGTATTTTCCGGAAAATTACTTAAAATAATACTAATTTTAAAAATAAATGGTTCCTTAATACAGACCGGGTAGGTGCAAATCAGGCGATAATGAAAAACATTCTGCAGAAGCTCAGAAAGTACGAAATACAGATACGGAAAGCAGTCAACACGCACATGCAGGGAAACTTTCATTCTGTATTCAAAGGTTCAGGACTTGAGTTCGATGATGTTCGTTCATATCAATACGGAGATGATGTCAGAACTATTGACTGGAACGTTTCTGCTAAAGGCCATGGAACCTTCGTTAAAACTTTCAGAGAGGAAAAAGAGCAAAACATTTTCTTTATTCTGGATGTGAGTGCTTCGCTTGAAATCGGGAAGGGAATACAGAAAATCGATATAGGTAAAGAAATATGTGGTGTGCTTACCTTATCTGCCGTAAAAGAATCAGGACATGTAGGATTGATTTGCTTTTCAGACCAGAAGGAATTGTATATAAAACCGGACAAAGGCTTTAAACATGGCTATGAATTGATTCTAAACTTATTCAAACTCAAGCCTGCCTCTCTTAAAACAGATCTGAATAAATGTATAAGATTTTCCCTGGCATTATTGAAGAGAAAAAGTATTGTAATTCTTATATCCGACTTCATGGATGAACATTATCATTCCAATCTTTCTGCCTTAGCATCAAAACATGATTTGGTGGTTATTCATTTGAGCGATTCCAGAGAGATAGAATTTCCTAAGTTGGGAATAATTCCCTTGTTTGACAAAGAAACCAGAAAAACTGTATGGGTAAACACCTCCTCTTCTGCCTTCAGAGGTGAGATAAATAAAACCTTTCTGGAAAAAAGTAAACAGCTGGAAGACTTTTGCAGACAGAAGGGAGCGAATTACGTTTGGATAAACACCAATGAAGAATATGTAAGCAAGCTTGTTAAACTATTTAAGGTTAGAAAATTTGCGAAGTAAATTTGTCTGCATATTGGTTGCATTATTTTTTTCTTTAGTATATGCTAACGGACAGGATCACCTGTATGGTTTCTTCAATGCGGATACAATAAAAGTTGGGGAACCTGTAACTTATACGCTGGTATACAAACATGCCCCGGAAGTGGAAGTGTTGTTCCCCGATGAGAAAACCAATTTTTTCCCATTTCAGATTACCGGAAAGGAATTCTTTCCTACAATTACGTCTGACAATATCAGTACGGACTCCGCCATCTACCATCTGCAGACTTTTGAAATTGATTCTATACTTAAACTCGCGCTACCTGTTTTTATAATTTCTTCGGGTGACAGCATCAGAAAAACATCAGCTCCCGATTCTGTAAATGTCAGATTATTTATAACCGACATTCAAAAAAGTTCCATAAGAGGAAATAATACCTTTCTGACAATTGAAACCAGATTCAATTATCCTTACTTCATAGCAGTTAGTTTAATATCCATAGTAGCAGGAGTTATATTCTACCTGGTATTAGGAAAATCTATTGTAAGAAGGTACCGCTTGTTTGTGATACGCTCTGCACATCAGAATTTTCTTAAAGCATTTGAGAAACTGGAGAAAGATTATAAATCTGAGCAAAATCTTTCAAGCGTGGAAAAAGCTCTTCACCTCTGGAAAAATTATCTTACCAAACTGGAAAATAAACCAATAAGTACTTATACATCTACTGAAATCATCAATCTTTACCAACAGGAAGAGTTACTTAAAGGATTACAAAATATCGACAGAGCCATTTATGGTGGCAGGATTGACAATGAGCTGGAAAGGACTCTGACGGTTTTAAAAAAATTTTCCAATAAACGGTTTTTAACTGTTAAAAATGAAATAAGTAATGGAGCGTAGTCCGGAAGAAATATATTCATGGATTTCACCGGAGTGGTTTTCCCCCTCCATCCTGATGGGCTACACCTGGGATAATATATTATTTTTATACCTGATACCTGTCGTGCCATTCCTATTGCTAATCAGATGGGCATTTTATTTCAGATACAGGCAGAAATTTGATATATCATTTTCAAAAGAAGCGATCAAAGGTGGAAAATTTACCGGCTTATTGAGGTTTATCCCTTACATTTTCATGGTACTGTTTGTCTGGATGGTTCTTGTAGCCCTGGCAAGACCACAGAATACTGACATTACTGTTGAAAAGTGGTCTGAAGGAATTGATATTGTTTTGGTGATGGATATTTCAGAATCCATGGAATTGAAGGACCTCAAACCAAATAGACTGGAAGCCGCAAAAGATGTTGCTATAAAATTCATTGACTCCAGACCATTTGACCGTATTGGATTGGTCGTATTCTCAGGCGGTGCATATTCACTTTCACCGCTTACCACAGATCATGATCTTGTGAAAAGTTTTATCAGAGGAGTGCATACAAACATGATCAATGAAGGTGGTACAGCCATAGGAACTGCTGTTGGGGTAGGAATAAACCGATTGAGAGAAAGCAGTTCTAAAACCAAAGTAATGATTTTAATTAGTGATGGTGAAAATACTACAGGGCAACTTGATCCGGTGATGGCTGCAAAATTAGCCGGCGCATTTCATATTAAAATCTACTCCATAGGAATTGGCAAAGAAGGTAAGGTATTGTTGGAATATGATAAATCAGGCAATCCTGTTTATGTAGATTCGCACCTTGATGAATCTCTCATGACAAAAATATCTGAATCAAGTGAAGGGAAGTTTTTCAGAGCCAACAACAAAGGCACTCTTGATAAAATATTTCTACAAATAGATACACTCGAAAAGGGTAAAATCAGAGAAACCCGCTTTAAGGATAATAAGGATTATTACACAGTTTATCTTTTCTGGGGATTGATATTTTTCTTCCTGTGGTTATTTACCAAGTCCAGCTTCATCAGCAATGCATTGGAAGATTAGGTAATTATACCTTTACCAGTAAATGCTACCAGGATAAAGTTGATTCCTATTATCAAAAGTATAAATCCCAGGACTTTATTGAGCACAAGAATAAGTGAATTGGTAAAGTACTTTTTAATTTTATTAGCTACATAAGCCTTAAGGCTGTCAAATAAAAATACCGTTATCAGCAGTGCAATGAAAAAAATCAGAATTTGGCTGAGGTCATGTTCAAATCTTACCGTGATGACACTGACCAGGGTAATCCAGTAAAAAAAAGCAGATGGGTTAAAGCCATTCAGAAAAAATCCTTTGAGTATGAAGTTACCCTTTTTGGTTTCTTTCTGAATCGGATTTAATGGTACCTTCTTGGATTCAGGTTTAAAGAAATAAAACAATCCGAATACTGCTAATGCACACCCACCTGCAGAACGAATTATAAAATCTGCTGTTGGTGAATCAGCAAATGCTGCAATACCGAAATATGTAGCCAGCACGAAAAACATATCACTAAGAGCTACTCCCAAGGCAAAGAACAAGGCGTGCCTGAAACTCTTTTGAATACTTGTCTGTATTACTCCAAAGAATACCGGTCCAGGCAAAAATGCCAGGATAAAAGCAAACCCAACCGCAGAAACTACTGGAGCAAGCATTTATTATTGTTCAGAATTCTAATAACTGATAACCTGCAAATTTATCTTTTTTATCTACCCGGGAAAATTTATCACGATAAATTACCGAAATGAATCAAAAGTAAATCCAATTGATCATCAAACGATTAAAAATCGAAATTGATAACATTTCCTGTTTTAACCGGATTTTGTTAGGTTTAAACATATTTTACTCAAATTACTCAGTCAGAATGAATGTAAAATCAGGTATTGCTGAAATTCAAGGCCATATAAGCAAATACAATTGCAGACTTGTAGCTGTCAGTAAAACCTACCCTATTGAGGCCATTATGGAGGCTTATGAGGCGGGCCAGAGAGACTTCGGAGAAAATAAGGTACAGGAAATGGTACCTAAGTTTGAAGCGCTTCCTAAAGACATCAGATGGCACATGATCGGACATTTGCAAAGCAATAAGGTTAAATACATTGCGCATTTCGTGCATTTAATCCATTCGGTTGATTCCTTTAAGCTACTTTCAGAAATAAATAAGGAAGCTGTAAAAAACAACAGAGTAATTTCCTGTCTGTTACAAATGCACATCGCAGAAGAAGAAACTAAGTATGGCTTCGATGAAAGCGAGTTGTTTTCATTGTTAGATTCTCCTGAGTTTAATAAACTGAATAACATAAAAGTAGTTGGCTTGATGGGAATGGCGACATTTACCGATGACAAGGAAAAAATAAAAGCAGAGTTCAGCAGTATTAAGAGTACATTTGATGTGCTGAAGTCAAAATATCCTTCCGATTCAAAAATCTCCATGCTGGAATTGTCAATAGGTATGAGTAATGACTTTTTGATAGCATGCGAACAAGGAAGCACAATGGTCAGAATCGGAACATCTATATTTGGTAAAAGAGATTATAAATAAACTATGCAAAAATTCTTTCTCATCTCCGGAGCAGCATCAGGAGCATTATCGGTATTGATAGGCGCTTTCGGCGCTCATGGTTTAAAAAAACATCTGACATCCATAGGTAAGCAGGATGTATTCGAAACTGCAGTGAAGTACCAGTTTTATCATGTCTTTGCTTTGATAATTACAGGGATTCTATTGTATAAATTTACAGACAAATTACTGGTATATGCAGGCTATTCCTTTCTTGCTGGCACAATCATTTTTTCCGGTTCACTTTACATTCTATGTCTTACTAATGTGAGCAAATGGGGAGCAGTTACTCCGATAGGTGGTGTGTTGTTTGTAGTGGGTTGGGTGTTGATGCTGCTGGCGTGTTATAATAATGGGTAAGGTGTAGGGTGTTAAGGTGTTAAAGTGTGGCTGGAATTGAAGTTGTAAAAGTCCACTTAAAGCACAACTATTTATATCATCATTCTGAAAATTCCTTATTTCTGAAATTCTGTTTCGGAAAACCTACTTCTTCTTCGGCAATATATTCGTTATAATAGTTATCCTCGCAGGACTGTTAGTGGAATTGGAGATTACGGTAATAGGTTTAGTCATTCTTCCTTCTTTGCCTTCCGAATTGAACTTAACCACTATCTCACTCTCTTTGCCAGGCAAAATAGGATCTTTCGAGAATTTGGGAACAGTGCATCCGCAGGTAGTAAGGACTTCTTTCAGCAATAATGGTGCATTGCCGGTATTTTTAAATTTGAAAACATGCGATACTGTATCACCCTGGTAGATATCCCCGAAATCAAAGGAGTTCTCTGAAAATTTGATATATGGCCCTTGTGGTGCCTCGGTGCCCGTCTGGGCAAAAACCGGAGAAAAGGTAATAAACAGAGTACAAACCAGGTATAACGCAATGTTTTTCATTTGAGAATACTTTAATTGATTCTAATATATCAATAATCCTGCCATTAAAAAAAGCGGCTGTTGAAATTAACCAGAAAAAGCTCCTGGGAAGCTCTCGTTACTGCAGTGTAAAGCCAACGTGTAAACTCCTCATTTATTGCTTCATCCGTAAGATACCCCTGCTCTACAAACACTGCTTTCCACTGTCCGCCCTGTGATTTGTGACAGGTTAGGGCGTAGGCAAATTTTACTTGCAGTGCACTCATGTATTTGTCTTTTTTTACTGCTTCCAGACGGTTTTTCTTCAATGGTATATCCAGATAATCCTGCATCACTGCCTCATACAGTTTACGGTATTCTTCCTGCGATAAATTCGGCTGATGACTGTGAAGTGTATCTAAAAATATCAGGGTTTGAAACGGAGGTTGCTGTGGAAAGTCCAGCAGTGCAAGTTCAATGTTGGCAAATCGAAAACCATGCATCTCTTCATACTTGATTATTCTTCTTACTTCCGCAAAATCGCCATTGGCAATAAACCCCGGCTCTGACTCTTCAGGTAATACAGTGTAATTATTTCGCACCACCATCAGTATATCCCCTGCACTCAATTCATCTTCGGAAAAGTTTATTGTTCTCCTTATGTACTCATTGTACATTGTGGCAGCTTTATTGGATCTGCATATTACAATCGTTTCTTCCTTTCCATATTTATCATATGCGTATCTTAAACCATCCTCAAGCTTCTCTCCTGTCATCCTATAGATATCCTTATATCCTTTAGTGAAAAATTTAATGTCAGCAGCATCTTTGCCTATTTTATTTCTCAGCAGCGTTGCATTAAAAAGTATTCCGGATTCTTTCTCCTGACGTACCACTTCTTTCAATTCATATTGCAGGAGATCAATGGCAAAATTTGATTTCAGATAGTCCGCATCCAGTGCAGGGCTTATCACTTTTTTCACCGGAGGTAACTGCGCTCCGTCCCCTATCAATATAAGCTTATTGGATTTTTTCTCAAACACATACTCCACCAAGTCCCTCAGCAAACCTTTCTGACCAAATTCCGCATCATCTGATATCATAGAGACTTCATCTATAATGAAGACAGTTTTTGCCATCAGGTTTTTCCTTCTCCTGAACTTAAGTACATCATCCTGATCACCACTTTCTCTGATGTAAATATGCTTATGGATCGTACTCGCATTTTTTGAAGAGTATGACGACATCACCTTGGCTGCACGGCCTGTAGGAGCCAGCAAAATGGTATTGTAGCCGAACTCAGGTAATATTTTCACCAGACAGGAGATTATAGTTGTTTTACCGGTTCCCGCATAACCCTTAAGCAACATGGTAGGATTATCCATCTGCCTCGAAAAAAGCAGTGTATCTATAAGCTTAAATACCTCCTGTTGTCCGTAAGTAGGCTGGAAAGGAAACAGAGAAGTTATCAGTCCGGAAGGTTGCACATGCAAATTTACCAAGTTTGATTATATTTATCGAATATTAGAGATCAGATATGAATGAAATAAACCGGGAGATCATGCAAGTGTATGGAAACAAGCTCAGGGTAAGAGCTTCCGGGGTTCTGATTGAAGAAAATAAAATATTACTGATAAAACATCTGTCCCTTGGAGAAAGAGGATATTTCTGGGCTCCTCCGGGGGGAGGAATTGAATTCGGGGAAACGGCAGAGGAATGCCTGAAAAGAGAGTTTTGGGAAGAAACCGGATTGAGGATTGAAATACAAAAGTTTTTGTTTGTTTATGAATTTGTAGAACCTCCCCTTCATGCTGTTGAGTTATTCTTCCTGGTCAACAAAACCGGAGGAGCACTTATTAAAGGAAATGACCCTGAAATGAGTCAGGATAAACAGATAATTACTGAAGTAGGGTTTAAGTCATTGGAAGACTTGGAAAAGTTGGATCCGTCGGCTTATCACTCAATTTTGAAGGACCTGCAGCAAATTGATGAGATAAAAACTAAAACAGGGTATATCCTTTCAAGCAATAGGAAAATATGAATAAATTGATTATTCGGACTGTTTATTAGTTATCCACAATCCGAAAATTTTATGTAGAAAACATAAAAAAAATGTAAAATCAAGAGAAATTTTAATAATTTATTGATTAGTTTTATGACATAACATGTTGATAACTTGTTAATATTACCCAAAAACAGTACTTAAAAATTGTACTTAACCATGGCAGAACCAAAGATTTCATATAAACTCAATAAAAAAATCTACGATGAGGCATTCAATGTGGATTTTCTGGCGGAGTACAATCTGTCCCTGCAGGTAAACAATGAGCTTTTCAGAATCTGCATAACAGATGCTGCCAAAAACAGGTGCCTTTATCTGGAAGACTACCAACTGCAGTCTGTTAACAGTGTGGAAGATTTGTTAGAACAGTTGGGATTAATATATGAAGATCACATTGTACTTACTGCAGGTTTCTGGGGTTCAGTTAGAGTCGCGATTAAAAATAATTCCTTCTCGCTGATACCTGTTCCATTATTTGAGAAGCAATATCTTAAAGAATATCTCAGTATAAATGCGGCTGCAGAAAAAACCGAAGATGTTTATTACTACAAGCAGAACAGCTTAAATGCCATTAATATTTTTGCTGCCGACAAGAGAATAATTGATTTCTTCAATTCTAAATACCCTAAAAAGAATATCCTGTATGTACATCACACCAGTCCGCTTATTGAAGGTATCCTGGTGGAAGAAAACAAACATGGACGTAGCATGTATCTGCATGCAGGAAATAATATGGTGACCATATTGGTAAAGAAGGAAAAGAATCTGGAGTTCTGTAATTCATTTCACTATTCCAACGCAGATGATTTTGTATACTTCACTATGTTTGTAATGGATGAACTGGAACTGAATCCTGAAAATACACCTGTAACTATCTGGGGGGAAATTACACCCGATTCCATAGAGTACAAAAAGCTTTACAAATACATTAGAAATATAGGATTTGGTGATAAACCTTCCTCATTGAAGTTCGGATACTACTTTGACGAAGTATTTGATCATAATTTTTTTGATCTTTACACCATGCATCTTTGCGAATAAACATGGAAAAAATCGCCCTGTTTCCCGGCTCATTCGATCCTTTCACCAAAGGTCATGAAGATATTGTACTAAGAAGCCTTTCATTATTTGATCAGGTAATCATAGGTATAGGAGTAAATGCTAACAAAACGAGATATTTTCCTCTGGATTTTATGCAAACCAAAATAATGGAAGTGTTTGCTAAACATCCGCAGGTATTAGTAATGGCTTACGAAGGTCTTACTACTGAATTTGCAAAAAAATCCGGCGCAAAATATCTTATCAGAGGATTAAGAAATACTACCGATTTTGAATATGAAAACGGTATTGCTATGGCCAACAAATTTTTGTGGAAAGAACTGGAAACTGTTTTTCTGATCACATCACCGCAGTTAGCCGCAATCAGTTCCTCAATTATAAGAGACATTCACAAATTTGGGGGGAATCCTGAGGAGTTTCTACCTTACAGTTTAAAATAAAACCCGAAATTCGATTTTGTATTTCAAGTTTCGGATTTCGAGTTTTTTATCCTATTAACTTTTCCTTTTTCGTGTCTTTATTATAGAAATTTTCAAAAACTTCCTGAATAGATGCATAGGAATTTTTAAGCGCTTTCTTGACCTCTTTTTTATCCATCCACCTAACTTCATCTATATCTTCTTCTACCTGTGGTTCCATTTTGCTGTCGTTAAGACAATCCATCACATACCAATCAGTTCTCTTAAGGATTCGTTTACCTTTTCTCACATAGGTATGCCAGGTTTTGCAGAGTTTTTCTTTTACTTCCACTTTAATATTGCATTCCTCTTCCACCTCACGCTGAGCTCCTTCTTTGGTATCCTCTTTTTTCTCTAACTTTCCTTTGGGAAGATCCCATTTATCAAGTCGGTAAATCATCAGGATTTTGTCACCTTTTCTTACCAAACCGCCTGCAGCTTTTATAATCTTAAACTGGTCTTTTACAAAGTCTATGGTTTGTTCTTTATCTGAAACGGCAAAAGTAACAGAGCTCAATCTCTTGAGTTTTTTTACTTCTAGAATCTTAATCAGCCTGTAAATATGATTGGGGGACCCTTCCACAACCAAAACCTGCCCGGATAATTTTTTGGAGGTAATTTCTTCATTGCCATTCAGTACCACATCGTAATCCTGCTGATTGATGTCTTCTGTTAATGCAATGATATTAATTGCCTTGTCATTTAAAAAAAGCTTCATCTAACTGAATTAAGGGTTTTAACCCTGAAATTTATCTCTCAATATAACTAAATAACTCGCAAAAGTAACAAATCGATTGTAGATTCTTAGTACAAGTACTGCTGAAACTTTTAAATGTTATTTACTCCTATTATACGGAGCAATTGTTTAAAATAATATTATAAATTTGCCAAAATATATAACATTTAATATGTCTGCTGAAAAAATTTCTTCTGCCCTACTAAAAACCGGCGCTGTAAAATTACGTCCTGAAAGTCCTTTTAAATGGGCATCTGGCTGGAACTCTCCTATTTACTGTGACAACAGAATGACTTTATCATTTCCGGAGGTAAGAACCCTGATAAAAAATGAACTGTTAAGCCTAATTAAAAAACAATTTGCAGACGCGGAAGCTATCGCAGGTGTGGCAACCGCAGGAATTCCTCAGGGGGCATTAATAGCAGATGCACTAAACCTTCCTTTTATATATGTCCGCCCCAAACCTAAAGATCATGGTATGGAAAATCTGATCGAAGGAAAAATTACCGAAGGACAAAAAGTAGTAGTTGTTGAAGATCTGATCTCTACCGGCGGAAGTTCTCTGAAAGCAGTGGATGCACTGAGAGATTCAAAATTCAATGTTTTAGGTATGGCCGCAATTTTTACCTACGGCTTCACCGTCGCAGATGAAAATTTCAAAAAATCGCAGGTAAAGTTATTTACACTAACGGATTATTCCGCGCTGGTTAAGCAGGCCTTAGAAGAAAAACTTATTCCACAGGAACAGCTTCAGAGTTTGGAGGACTGGAGAAAAGATCCGGGAAATTGGAGAAAAAACTAAACTATTCTTCTATTACTTTTACTTCCGTTCTTCTATTTTGAGCTCTGTTTGCATCGGAGGTGTTTGGCACAGCAGGTTGTGTTTCACCATAACCTTTAGCAATAACTCTGTTTTTCTCAATTCCTTTTGAGATAAGATATTCCACGATTGCATCTGCCCTTCTCTGAGAAAGTCTCATATTGCTTACATCATCTCCGAGGTCGTCAGTATGTCCTGCAATTTCCACTTTCATTTTAGGATTGGTTTTAAGGGCATGTTGGAGCTTATTGATAGCTGCAATAGATTCATTCTTTAAATCATATTTATTAGAATCAAAATATACATTATCCAGTTTGTAGGTCCTCAAGTATTTTGTTACCAGTTTTATTGCAAGATTCATTGTCATGGAAAAAGGACCATCCATTTCAGGAATCTCTGTATAATCATCGAAATCGAAATCTTTATTAAATTTCTGTACAATGAATTTATATTTCTTGCCCTGAGGAACTACCAGTTTATACTCTCCGTCAATATTTACTGTACCGGTGGCTTTGAAAATTTTGTCTTCACTTTCTACGATAACAACAGCATCCTTTTCAGGAACATTCTGATCATCGGTCACTACACAAATCAGCAACGCTTCATTTGGGCCTACTTTGGGATCCTGAGCTAATACTAAAAGAGAAATAAGGG
>JBKBUF010000052.1:0-16587 GCA_046290815.1 Cytophagaceae bacterium
TGACCATGAGTCGTTATTGCCCGCCAGGGTTTTTTATTGTAAATTAAGGCCTGGCTCGCTTCGGTATATGAGGATACTTTTGAGCGTTAAAGGAAGTGGCCGGAGCACAGCATAACCGTTGCCAGTAATGTGAGCAAACTACAAAAGTTTCCATATAATTCAACTTTTTATTATCTTTGTGCAGTATAATGAATTGAAAAAATGAATGGACAAAAATTTTGATGTAATCTTTCTTGAACAAGCTCTCGAGTTTTTAGAAAAGTTGGACTTAAAAAACAAGACAAAAAATTTACTACAACGTTGACAAGGCCAAACTCGGACTCGACCCGAAACTGTTCAAAAAACTGACTGATGAAATTTGGGAGTTCAGGACAAAATATAGCGGACTGCAATATCGACTTTTTGCATTTTGGGACAAAACAGACAAATCTGAAACACTTGTCATTTCAACACATGGAATTGTGAAAAAAGTTGATAAAGTTCCGAAAGCAGAAATCGAAAAAGCAGAAAGGATTAGAAAAGAATACCTTGCCTACCGGCCTTTAGATTTACAAAATATAAATATTCTAATAAAGCTGTTACAGTTATCAACATTGAGGGGGGTCTGGGGGGAGACTGATAACTTGTTGATAACAGTGGATAAGTTAAATTTAAAGCCAAAAAAAGAATGGGGTGAACTTTCCTGCCGCTTAGGCTTTAGGCCTATTGCCTGTATTAGTCCCCATTCTTTAAATGGTTGCCAAAATAACCAGTTAGAATTTTAGGTTCTCAAGGCCTTCTAAAGGTTTTAGTTTCGGCAACTTAAATTGTTAAACTTAACCGTAAAGCTATGAAATTTAATGTATTTATCGGAATTGATGTGAGTAAATCCACTCTTGATATTTATCTCAGGACTTTTGCCTGTCACAGGGTTTTCTCCAATAATATGGAGGGCTTTACCCAGATGATTGAATGGACAATTGAAAAAGTCGGGAAGATCTGTCATTCGGAATTGGTCTTTGGTTTTGAACATACAGGGCTTTACTCCGAAAACCTCATCCTGTTTCTAGACCAAAACGGGTTCGCTTTTACCGTGATCCCAGGTCTGGAACTCAAGAGGTCACTGGGAATCAGGAGAGGAAAGTCAGACAAAGCTGATGCCAGGGATATATCAGAGTACATTTACGAGAAGCGGGAAAAACTCCAACTGTATAAACTGCCTTCCCAGACTCTGGAGAAATTAAAGAAGCTTTCATCCCTTAGAGAGCGTATGGTCAGTGAAAGAGCTGCTTATAAAGCAAGACTTGGAGAGTATATCGAGCAATTCCCCGACAGTGGACTTGAGGTCTATCTTCAATCGCAACAAAAGGTGATAAATTGTCTCAATGAGCAAATAGAAACGATTGAAAAGGAAATCGAAGAACTGATAATGGAAGATGCAAATCTATTGAGACAATACAGGTTGATAAACTCTATAAAAGGGATTGGTCCTCAGACCGCAATTATGATGATCATTCTGACCAGAGGCTTTTCCGCTTTTGAGAACTGGAGGAAGTTTGCCAGCTATGCAGGTATTGCCCCTTTTCCCAATCAATCAGGGATATCCAACGGAAGAACCAAAACAAACAGACTTGCAAATAAAAGGATTAAAGCATTACTGACTATGTGTGCAGGCACAGCCATCCAATACAATCCAGAAATGAAGCAATACTATGAAAACAGAATTCAAAAAGGAAAAAATAGCATGAGCACTTTAAACATTATCAGAAACAAACTGCTTTCGAGAATCTTTGCTGTCATAGATAGAGATTCGCCATATGTAGAGATTTATAAGTACGCAGCCTGAAAATAATCAGTAAAATTGTACTATTCCACTTGCTTTAACCTTAGAATACAGGCAGGCGCTCAGCCTGACGGTATAGTTAGCTGACTACTAAATTTTTCAAGCCTCTCAGCCCAACGGAAACTTCTCAGGTCTAATACCTTAACACTTTAACACCCTAACACATCAAAAAACTCTTGTTTTTTAAAATTCATCCATTAACTTTGCAATACAAAGTACTTTTAATATGTCAAAAACCAACGTCGACCATCTTCAGGATCTCAAAGAGATCAGGTCTATCATGGAAAGATCTTCCAGGTTTATTTCGCTTAGCGGACTCTCCGGTATTTTCGCAGGTATTTTTGCCTTACTGGGAGCTGCTGTAGCGCATTACTATATGACCACCTGCCTCTTCGGTAACAACTGTGGCTTCTTCCCTGAAGATCCTTATCTTTTCTTCCTCATCAATGCAGCTGTAGTAGTAACTCTTGCTGTCTCTGCAGGTATTTTCTTTACCACCAGACAGGCCCGCAAAAAAGGTCAAAGCATCTGGGACAGCACCAGCAGAAGGCTTATTATTAATCTCGCTATTCCTCTTGCCGCCGGTGGTGTGTTCTGCCTGGCTCTGCTCTACCATGGCTTTATTGGTTTTGTAGCACCTGCAACGCTGATCTTTTACGGACTTGCTTTGCTCAACGGAAGTAAATTTACTCTGGACAATATTCGCTATCTTGCAATCTCTGAAATTGTACTCGGACTGATAGCCATGTTCTACATAGGATCCGGACTGCTCTTCTGGACTATCGGATTCGGTGTTTTGCATATAGTGTACGGAACTGTCATGTATCTCAAATACGAAAGGTGAAAAACGTAATTACCAATTTAAATAAGGCTTTCGAAAACAGGGTCAGGCTGGGTATTATGTCTGTGCTGATGGTAAACGATTGGGTGGACTTCAATGTACTCAAGGAAACGCTTGATGTTACGGACGGTAATCTTGCCAGCCACCTCAGTGCATTGGAGAAAATCAAATACATAGAAGTGAGAAAATCATTTATTGGCAAAAAGCCCAATACCTCCTACGCTGTTTCCAAAGAAGGCAGAAAAGCTTTCAGAGAACATCTGGATGCATTAGAGGCGATTATTAAGGGGAAAGACAAAAAATAATTTTTTTTATAACATTACTTTGAATTTCAAAGTACTTTTAATAACAGATAAATTATGAAAGTAAAATTCATTTTACCGGCACTCATGGAAGCCAAGAGTCCTTATTGGAGACCAATCAAATATTCTTTGTTTCCTCCTCTGGGACTTGCTACACTCGCAGCTTACCTCTCTCCTGATGACGAAGCAGAAATTCAGGATGAGCATGTGGAAGAACTGAACCTGCATGACCGTCCTGATCTGGTAGTCATACAGGTGTACATCACCAATGCTTTCAGGGCATACAAAATTGCAGATCACTACAGAAGTATAGGCACCTATGTCATCCTCGGAGGATTGCATGTAACCTCACTTCCTGAAGAAGCCGAACAACATGCAGATACCATTTTCCTGGGTCCGGGAGAGGAAACCTTTCCTTTGTTCCTGAAAGAATTTAAAGCCGGCACACACAAAAAAAGATACTTCTCCCCTGTGCGTACGCTTGCAGGCATACCTCCTGTCAGAAGGGATCTCATCAAACGCAATCGCTACCTGGTACCAAACTCCATCGTCGTCACCAGAGGTTGTCCGCACCACTGCGACTTTTGCTATAAGGACGCTTTCTTCAAAGGAGGCAAAACATTCTACACTCAACTGGTGGATGAGGCGCTTGCAGAAATTGAAAGGCTTCCCGGAAGACATCTTTACTTTCTCGATGATCACCTTCTGGGCAATCAGAAGTTTGCTGCGGAATTATTTGAAGGTATGAAGGGAATGAACAGGGTGTTTCAGGCAGCAGGGACTGTGGATTCTATTCTCAGAGGGAAACTGATAGAAAAAGCTGCCGAAGCAGGCTTGAGAAGTTTGTTCGTAGGCTTCGAAACATTAAGCAACAACAATCTTCATCAAAGCAACAAAAAGCAAAATCTGGGCAAGGACTACGAAAAGGCCATCCAACGATTGCACCAACTTGGCATAATGATCAATGGCAGCTTTGTATTCGGACTGGACGATGATGACGCTAACGTATTTGATCGCACAGTTGACTGGGCTGTGACCAACGGTATTACAACTTCTACCTTTCACATCTTCACTCCCTATCCCGGCACCAAACTCTTTGAAGATATGGAGAAACAAGACAGGATACTTACCCGCAACTGGGATCTATATGATACCCGCACTGTGGTGTATAAAACAAAAAAATTATCTGAGCAACAACTTAAAGAGGGTTATGACAGGGCTTATAAAGAATTCTATTCCTGGTCTAACATAGCCAAAGGTAGTCTTAGTCATGATTCTGTAAAACATATGATCAAACACTTTGCCTATGCAGGCGGATGGAAAAAATTTGAGCCTTTGTGGAATTTCATCATCAAGACCAAACAACTTAACAACATGCTTCCTTTGCTCGAAGCCATACTTTCTAAAGTAAAAAAGGAAGAAAAGAAAGAATTTTCTATTCCTTCATTAAATGAGTCAAAACTTAACCCTGCTATATAATATGAAAAAGAACGATATAATACTTCTGGTTTCTGTTGCCGCCTACAGCTACCTGTTTTACCTGCAGGATGCCGGTATCAATTTTCTGATATTTACAATTATTCTCATAACAGGAATGATACTAAAGAATAAATTCATCCTGCTGAACAAATATTGGATTGCTGCGGCTGTCGGAAGCCTTGTGAGCGGTATTTGCATTGCTCTGTATGGAAACGGACTTGCTGTATTTGCCAATGTAATTTCTTTAAGCGCCGCTGCATCATTTACTCTTATGAGCAATAACTCTCTTATCTTTTCGCTGTTCCACGCTGCGGTCAGCTACATTTCTTCTCCTTTAACGATTATTCAACATGCCGAAAAAAGGAAAGCTGAAAAAGCATCGTCCATGCCTCTGCACATGAAGTTCTTTATCAGTTTTATTCCATTGACCATCTCCGGAATATTTCTGGCCATATACAGAAATTCGAATCCTGTCTTTGAAGTGTTCACAAACCAATTTTCTCTTGAATTCATAAGCTGGAATCTGATTGGTTTTATAATTTTTGGTTTCCTGTTGCTATATGGATTCTACCACCAGAAGGAAATTGATTGGCTGGCAATAATGGACCATGATTCTTCCGATAACCTTAACCGTGAAGCATTATTCTCCGGTATACAAACCGGCAATCCGGATTATGAAAAAATTTCAGGGGTAATTCTGTTTACTATGTTGAACATCATAATATTCCTTCTGAATGCCACAGATATTTATGCTTTATTCTTCACCGAAACTTTACCTGCAGGATTAACTCTTAGTGACTACATACATCAGGGAATATATTCTTTGATTATTTCGATTGTCCTTGCCATAAGTATTATTCTTTATTTCTTCCGAGGAAAAATCAATTTTACTCAGGACAACGGATTGATAAAAGCACTTGCTCTCGCCTGGATCATACAGAATGGATTTCTGATATTTACCTGTGTAATAAAAAACAATCTTTATGTGGCAGAATACTGCCTCACCTATAAAAGAATCGGGGTATATGTTTACCTTCTCCTTGCGCTGATAGGTCTTGCTACCACCTTCATTAAAATCATTCAGGCAAAATCAAACTGGTTCTTGTTCAGAAAAAATTCCTGGGCGTTTTACATAGTCCTGATACTTTCCTGTCTGGTTAACTGGGATCTACTAATTGCCCGCTATAATATTAGCTACTCAAAAAACCTAGATAAGAACTATATCTATTATTTTCTCTCCGATTCTTCACTGCCTGATGCTATTTCCCTGGAAAAATCAGACACTAATGACAATTTAATCTTAAGTGAATATTACCAGAATCTGAAATACAGAAAGGAATATTTCATTTCAAGGTATGAATCTAAGGATTGGCAATCGTGGAATGTGGAGGATGGGAGGATTTACAGGGAGTTATTAATGTTGAATGAGGAATGTTGAATGCTGAATGCTGAATGCTGAATGCTGAATGATATTTCACGCAAAGTGGCGCAAAGGAAGGCGCAAAGAACGCAAAGAAGTAGATTGGAATTTTAAGAAGGCAAAGGAAGCCTTCGGCTAAAGAAGGAAAATTAATTATTAAAAAAATAGCATCATGATCAAAGAATATAACAAACTCAAAACAAGAATCAGGCTGCTGCTGGTATTCTTCATTGTTGCGCTTGCACTGAGCGGAATTACTGCATTTCCTCTGGAGATTGAACTGAATCTTCTTCAGCACTATGCAGACCAAATTCTCGATGAGAACAATAGCTTAAGAATGTGGATCGTCAAAGTACATGAAGGGGTTCACAACACCAATCTCAAATATCCTTTCATAGCTTATGGCACGGACTGGCTTGCATTTGCTCACATTGTCATTGCCATTGCTTTTATCGGACCAATAATAGACCCTGTCAAAAACATCTGGGTGATTCAATTCGGGATTATCGCCTGTCTGCTTATTCTTCCTCTGGCTTTAATAGCAGGAGAAATCAGGGATATACCTTTTTACTGGAGACTTATTGACTGCTCCTTTGGAATCATAGGTATATTCCCTTTAATGTTAACTTATCATTACACTAAAAAACTGGAAAAATATGAAATCTATAATGAGAAACCTGAAGTTAAATTCGGATAAAAAAGCCAGGTTGATATACATGCTTTTGTTCATGTCAGCCTGCTGCTGTATGCTTTTGCTATGGAGAGCTGCCATTTGTGAAAGAATGGGATACTTATTCCTGGTATGGAATCTTTTTCTTGCACTTATCCCTCTTGGTTTCTCTTATAAACTGTACAGGGTGTATGAGAGTCAAAGAGGCAGGTATTTTCTTATTCCTGCACTCGGAATATTATGGCTGCTGTTTTTTCCTAATGCCCCATACATCATTACCGACTTCATCCATCTGGAGCCTAAAGACAACATTCCGATGTGGTTCGATGCAGGCATATTGTTTTCATTTGCCTTAACGGCGCTGTTAAGCGGACTCATTTCTCTTTACTTTATTCATGAGTTGCTTTCGAAATTGCTGAAAGCCTTTTCCTGGCCGGTGATTATCTTTCTTCTTTTCCTGTCAGGCTATGGTGTCTTCCTTGGAAGAATAAGAAGATGGAACAGCTGGGATATCGTGGTAAACACTAAGCCCCTCCTTGTTGACTCCATACAAAACCTGAGCAATGAGACCGCCATCACTATTACCTGCATGTTTGGCTTCTTATTGCTGATCAGCTATGGAATTGTAAGGACACTGATTAATGAGGAATGATGAATGTTGAATGCTGAATGGGGGAAGGTTGATATTGGATGTTGGATATTGGATGATGAAGGTTGAGTTACCGTCAGACTGAGGGTAATTTTACCAGTAATCTTAAACTATTTAACACCTGAACCGGAATTTGAATTTATGATATGCTGTTTCCCACTTAAAGCTTATAGCTTTCCGCTTTAAAGCACCTCCTCCACCACATACTTCCTGCCATTAAACTCAAAGCTGTCGTTTCTCCTTTTTCCCATCAGCATTTTACCTATGGGAGAAACGGCAGAAATGGCAAAAAACTTTTCTCCTGAGGTGGTTAATTGTCCGGCGCTGATGGAAATATAAAACTTACCTTCATTGGTAGTTACCAGGCTTCCTAATGAAACTACTTCATGCTTCTTTTCCGGATCGATCTGATCCAGTACCTGCTTTAACTTCAATGCCTCTCCCAGCTGAACGGTATTTTTTTCAATCTCCAACTGCATCATGGCCCTACCCGTTTCGTACTTATCACCAGCACTGCTTTTCGTTTCATCATTAGCAGCAGCCTGCGCAGAAGCTATAGCCTTTTGTGCAGAAGAGATTCTTTCTTCTACGAAGGAGTAACAGAGGGAGTGGTATTTATTTTTTGAGTTCAAAGGTTAAAGGTCAAAGTTTAAAGTTTAAAGGTAAAAGATAAAAGCATTAAGCTTTAAGCTTAAGGTCAAAGGAAGTAAAGTACAAATTCTTCTGCCGAAGGCTTCCTTTGCTTTCTTAAAAACTCCAACATAAATCTTTGCGGTTCTTTGCGTTTTCCTTTGCGCCACTTTGCGTGAAATAATTTTAAACCCAATATATTCTTATGCTTTAAGTTAAGCCTTCCGCCTGACGGTAATATTACCATTCAATATAACACTTTACTTTCTTCTTAAAGATAAAAATAAAGTGCGGGAAATAAAACCGGGTTCTGTAGGTTAAATTGCCGCACTTTAAACTTTGAACTTTAAACTTTCAACTCATCAACTACTCCCTCACCAGCCTCACCGTCTGCACCTCTCCGTCACCAATATTTCTTACTTCAATAAAGTAAACTCCTTTGCTTATCATATCAAGAGAAATATGTTTTCCTTCAGCACTGATCTCTCTTATTGTTTCTGCATGTACTTCCCTGCCCAGCATATCTTTTAAACTGATGATGTATCCTGAATTTTCTGCTTCATAATTCATCAATTGAACTATCACAAAATTATCCGCAGGATTAGGATAAACCATCAATGTACCTTGTGCACTATTGAAGTTTATCGAAACTATTTTACTGATGCTTTCTGTATGATCAAGATCCACCTGTATCAGTCTGTAATAATTTATACCTGACAGCGGTGATTCATCCACCATCGTGTATTCCTGCAAACTGTTGCTGTTGCCTTTAGATTCTACAGTACCAATACTCTCCCAATTATTAACATCTCTGCTTCGTTGAACTATGAAATGGCTGTTGTCCTTCTCAAATGCTGTACTCCATTTCAATACCGTCTTGTCCTTAACTTTTTTCGCTTCAAATTCCAGCAGCTCTACAGGAAGCGTATTCGGACAAACTTTATAGACAATTACTGTATCATTGGGCACATTGAAGCTTCTGCCATCAGTAAATGTTACAACTCTGGGTCCTTGTCCACGTGGCATGTAGATCATATAATGTTTGCAATCTCCCTTTTTGAAAACCTGATATCCGGCAATGTCTGCACGCACTGTTGCATCTATCACTCCCACGCTATCGAAAGTATGGATCCAATGATAAGTAAATGCTCTTTTGGTTATTCCCCATAAACCATTGTTTGCATTGAAAGCTGCAATTGCCGCAGTGGCATTGTGCGTTGCATGCTGTGCATTGATGGCTTCTCCCCATCCGCCCCATTGTCCATAGTTTTGTCCGATCTGCGCATATTCAGTTGCAGCCCCTTGTACATGTGTACCCAGCCAGGTGGAAGCTCCTGTTACCGGTACATATGTAATTCCGTGGATCCATTCAGGTTCGTTACCAAAAAACGTTGCATAGTTACCTCCCCAGTTATAAACCATAGTCATATGCCTGTGTGTATAAGCATTGGCATAAGGCGCTCCGTTAACAGCGCCATCCACATCAAACCAGTATTGTCTTGCCGCCTCTGACTCGGTAACGAATAACAAAGCTCCAAGCTGTTTCATGGTATTGTTGTTCGTGGCCTGTCCCCAAAGAAAAACTCCGGCAGCAAAGTTAATGGCTTCAGAAACTGATTCCTGGTCTGTGGCCATCGCATCTGCCCATGAATGTCCGGTATAGGGATCAAAATATTTCAGATAAGGAAACCATGGTCTTGTATTACCATTATTTCCGGGGTCTGTCATTTCTTTTGTTTCATTGGCTATAGATCGTATAACAGTTTCCACCATCGCCCCATAGTTGTTAATAAATGCAGCATCGTATCTTGCAAGTATGGCAGCAGCCATAATAAAGTAACCTACATGAAAATGTGCATCGACAAAAGTACCTGAACTTCCGAAACCATTCGGGTAATGTGACATGTGGTTGAATAAGGGACTATAGGCAAAGTACCTGTTATAGTTGGCATCATTGGAAACAAGCCAGTCCTGCAGACGATCTCTCAGGTGAAACAATATGGTATTGAATGCTGCCATATTTCCAATCTGTCTTGCAATCTGCAAATTGGTTGTCAGTTCCATGAACTGGTCTTTATTATAGCCGTCAGCAGCATTTGCCATTAGTGCAAGTGAATTGGCAAAAGCATTGATGTAATTATTCAACTGCACTCTGTTAGCAGTGTTTGCCCAAGCAAGGTTAGGAAGAATGCCCAGATGAGGCATTACCGTGCTGAATGTATTTCCTCTGACAAGTCTCATGGCACCTCGTGGACAATAATACTGCAGACCGGTATACTCTGCACCATTTGCCTGAGGGGAATATAACCACTGATGCCTGTACAATGCCTGTAGTGTACCGGTATTGGCAGCCCCATACACATTGGTGGTGGTTACATTAAAGTTAGTTGTCAAAGTAGCCGCAGTCTCATTGAAGTTGTACGTATGAGTTGTCCCTGTTATGAAATTGAAGGCACGCTGTGCAAAAAGAGTCAGGGTTGCCTGTGAAGCATCCGGAAGAACTGCTACTGTCACATACCTTGCAGCATCGGGTATATCGGCAGTAAAGTTCGCACCGAACGGAGCCATTCCATTTACATTTCCTGCAAGGCCGGGGACATTATAACCTCCAAGAGTCGTACCGGGGGGAAAGAACAAGCCGATGGTAGCCTGAGATGCTGCAGAATTCATCGGATCTGCTGTTATTGATACTGCATGTACGTTGGCATCTGTATATATAGCATTCAATCTCGAAGTACCCTGATTATAGAATTGCAGGTCTGTAGTATTGTTTCTTTCCACAAACAGGTACGGGCAACCACTGGCAGTTGTAGCTCTTAATATATTAGCGCCAGAGACCTGCCGAAAGGTCGCATGCCAGTCACCATAACCATCTACTGAGGTAGCTGTGGCATTTTGTCCTGTAAAACCAACTCTCATATGTATAAGCACAGGACCATTATTTACCTGGTTTGCCCCACTGACGATATTAGCATTCGGACGGTAACTGATTTCAAAACCTGTGTTGGCTGCAGTGAGGATCATAGGATAAGGAAACATCCTGCCGGAATGGTTGTGGCCTCTGAAGGTCACTTCACCGTCGGTTCCGTTGCCGAGGTTTACATTCCATAATGCTGAAGTCCACCATTGATGAGATTGAAAAGGGCCTGTATAATTCGGGCCCCTTGTAATATAACCCGCACCTGCTGCTCCGCCCCCGATAACATCGAAAGTATTCACACCCTGATAATCATCGAGCGGTATGGTAAGGTTGTAGCTTCCTGTTCCTCCTCCCGGAAAAACCTGCTGGCCCATAGCGGTATTTTTCAGGAGAAACAGCAGCCCAAAGGCTAGTATAATCTGTTTCATATGTGTGTATGTGTTTTAGTTGTACTGGGTTCTTTTTCTTGCTTTTATTTTAAATAAGATTATTCGAATATTTTTTTGTATATAAAATACAGCGGGCAATAAGCAAGCAAACGGGAGAAAAAAAATAAGAATATACCTGAGACGGAACCGATAAAGGACAATCGGTTTTTCGCCTCAGGGACACGTAAAAAGTCAGATTAAAATACTATAAGTCAATAGATTGGGTACAGACAGAATAAAAAAGTCTTTCGCATTCAGCACAATGGAATTTACGAGGTACGATTTTAGAATTACGATTGGTGTCCTGAATGTTGAATGATAAATGTTGAATGTTGAATTAATCGTTCCTCGTAATTGGTTCCTAGTCCCCCTTATATCTCGTCCCTCGTACCTCAAATCCCGTACTTCCTAGGGTCCTGTTACCACAAAACCATCCTTCAACCCTCCTATCATCACTTCAAATTCACCTGGTTCGGTGATTTTTTTCAGGTCCTGGCCTATAAATCCCAAGTCGTCTGTACTCAGCTCAAATTCCACTGTTTTAGTTTCACCAGGTTTCAGGTGGATTTTTTGGAATCTCCTTAGTCTTTTTACCGGCGGAACAACAGAGGCATATAAATCCCTGGAATATAACTCAATTACTTCCTTTCCTTCTTTAGCACCGGTGTTTTTGATCGTCACTGTAATTTTGATGGTGCCATTTAATTTGACTTCTTTTTGATCAATTGAAAGGTCAGAATATTCAAACCTTGTATAACTTAGGCCATGCCCAAACTGGTACTGTGGATTAAACTGATAGGTGTATGAATACGGCTCTGCCACTTCCACTGCTTCGTCAAGTGTTTTATGGTCATACGTCAATAATTCTCCTGCATATCTTGGATAAGTGAAAGGTAATTTGCCTGATGGATTTGTATCTCCGAAAAGTACTTCTGCCACCGCATCGGCTCCTCTGGAACCTTGCCATAATGAAAGAACAATGCTTCCTGCATTCTTTTCAATATTTCTGATAATTCTTGGACGACCTTCAGAAATGATCAAGGTAACAGGCTTTCCAGTTCCGGCCAGGGCTTTTACCAGTTGCTGCTGAATAAGGGGAAGTTCAAGATCTGCAATGTTACCTGGTGTTTCCGCATACGCATCTTCTCCTATACATATCACAATATGATCTGCTCCTGCAGCAGCTCTCACAGCTTCAGCAATATTGATATCTTTCTCTGTAAAATCTGTTCCCTGTACATACTTCACATTGTTTTCTCCTGCAATATTTTTAATAGCTTGCAGAAATGTATTGCAATCTTCTGCAAAATACTTGTCCGATTGCCCCTGCCAGGTATAGGTCCATGCACCATGTATTGCAGTCTTAGAATTGGCTGCAGGACCAGTGACCAATAGTTTTTTTCCTTTCTTCAGTGGAAGTGCGGAGTTATCGTTTTTAAGTAAAACAACCGATTCCCGGGCAGCCTCAAGTGCTGCATTTTTATATTCCGGCAAAGCAAAATTCTTTAATGCTTCTTTCTCCACGTAAGGATTGGCAAACAATCCTAATTCTTTTTTCAATTCAAGCACTCTCCTGACAGATTCGTTTATTCGCACTTCAGATATGCGTCCTTCTTTAACCAGCTCAATAAGATAATCGGTAAACTGAAAATCGAAAGGAACGATGCATAGGTCTATTCCGGCATTGACACTAAGCAGAACTGCTTCTTTATAGGAGGCAGCGACTTTATGCCGCTCGTGGAGCTTTTTGATATCTTCCCAATCGCTGATGATTACACCTTTAAATTTCAGTTCATTTCTCAGTACATCTGTAAGCAAATACTTGTTTGCATGCAGGGGGACACCATTTACATCACCTGAGTTAACCATCAGTGTCCGTGATCCCGCATCTACTGCTGACTTAAATGGCGGAAGGAAATATTCTCTCAGTACAATTTCAGGAATATAGGCCGGGGCACGGTCTTTACCGGATTGTGGAAGCGAGTAACCTACGTAATGTTTCATGCATGCGGCGACATGGTTAATATCACCAACGTTTTCACCTTCATAACCTTTGATACTTGCCTCACCCATTACAGTAGCGAGATAAACATCTTCGCCGAATGTTTCGGCAAATCTTGGCCACAGCGGCTGCCTTCCTACATCAAGTACAGGTGAAAAATTATATCTTATTCCGGAAGCTCTTACTTCTTTAGCTGTAATTTCAGAGGCAAGTCTGGTTAATTCAGGATTCCGGGCAGCAGCTAAGGCAAGATTATGAGGAAATATGGTGGAGTTTAAAGTATAATTTGCACCATGAACGGCATCAATGCAATATAGAAAAGGAATTTTCAGCCTGCTTTCTCTCATATTGATGCTTTGTATGGTGTCGATCAATTGATGCCATACTTCAATGGCGTAAGCGTGAGAAACTACATTCTGCAATGAGCCTACATGTTTGTCAAGTATTACATTCCGCAGTTTGACAGGATCTATTTCAGGTTCTGAATCTTTTTTCGTGATGGTGGTTAAAGTAAGATTAGTCATCTGTCCTACCTTTTCCTCCAAAGTCATCTGATCTATGAGTGAGGAAATTTCATCCTTTCTGGTCTCTGAACATGAAATAAAAAGAACAGAAAAACCAAGTAGCAGCGGGAGCCAATTAAAGTTTTTGATCATATATTGAAAGTATTAAGAATAAAAATTTATACAAAAGTATAAGGAAAATTATTAAAGTACACCCTTTACCATGAAACCTGCATTTCCCACTATTTTTTTCAGTTCGTCCACTTCAAGTTTTTCAGTTTGTACAGTAAGCACCTTGTCAGGACCACTGGTATCCACCTCCCATTTTCCTATTTCTTTTTCACCATCAAGGAATGGTTTTATTTTTGCGACACATCCGCCACAATTGATATTGGTTTTTAATTTGTAAGTTTTCATTGGACTTTATTTTATTAACAGTTAAAGATCCGAAAGCATTTCAGACCTGATCGAGAGGTTTACGCAGATTACCTTTGGATTTTTTAAATTCGGAGGGCGTCATTCCTGTTACCTGTTTAAATTGTGATGAAAGATGAGCAACACTGCTGTACCCGAGTTTGTAGGCAATTTCCGACAGAGTCAATTCATTATAGAAAAGGAATTCTTTCACCTTTTCTATTTTTTGTAGAATAACAAATTTTTCAATGGTGATATTTTCAATTCCTGAAAACAAGCTGCTCAGAGAGTTATAATCTTTGCCGATTTCCCTGGCCAGAAAATCAGAAATATTCTCACCTGACTTAAGCTCTTTTCCATAATGAATCATTTCAATTATGAGCGTTTTAATCCTATCAATGATCCGTACTGTTTTATCCTCCAGCAAATCAAAGCCTAAGGGGGATAATATCTCCTGTAGTTTATTATGGTTGACAGGTTTCTCCGATTCTATGATTACTTCTCCCAGGCGTATTTCCTTTACTTTCAGGTCAAGCTTTTCAAGTTCGTCTTTCACCACCTTGATACAGCGGTCACATACCATGTTTTTTATATATATAGTTTCGGTACTCATACTATCACAACAAAAAATACTGGACTATGAATTAAAATTTAGTGAATAATAAGGGATTAAGTGGATTTTTTTAACTAAATTGAAACCTTAATTTGCATTCTAAACCTAGTAAATATTTTATGAAAAGGTGCATTACTGCAGTAATTATTTATTTTGCCTTTGTCTTTACAACTTTTGCTCAAACCGGGTGGGTTAAAGGAAGAATTTACAACATGCAGGGACCCAAGGCCGGCGCCTGGGATTTATTAATGAACCATGAGCAATTCATTACTGCAGATTCTTCTGAGAAAGATTTGATCAATCAGACAGCAAAAGAAAATCTTCCTTCCTTTATTCTGAATTTTGTTTCCGGAACAGGTACCGAATTTATCCAGGCCAATCAGCTAAATCCGGCAAAGCTTGATGCAGATGAAATTTTCAGGATTTATAATTCTACAAAAACTGAAAAAGTAATTAAGAATGTTAAAGCCGGAGACATTTATATTGCCAAATTCAGGCGAATTGAAAAATACCTGGTAATCAGATTTACAGAAGTAAAAGATGATCAGAAATCATTAGCAACCGGAGGTGATAATCTTGATTATATAGATTTTGAATACCAATATGTGTACCCTGACCTGAAGAAAATAGCCAGAGAATATTTTGAAAAAGGTAAAAAAGAAATGAAAAATGCCAATTACATTGTGGCGGTCGATTTTTTCAACAGAGCGGTTTATTTTGACCCTGAATTGGCAGAAGCATATTTTCAAAGAGGAAATGCAAATTTTGAAATAGGAATGTATGACGAGGCACTGGAAGATTATAACATGGCGGAGGAAAAGAAATTTTCTCCTATAGATCTGTACATCAAAAGAGGTTTGTCTAAAAGCAAACTTGCCATGAGAAATGACGCGGTGGAAGATTTCAACAAAGCTATCAGCATGGATTCCACCAACAAAGAAGGCTGGGTGTGCAGAGGAAGAGAATATTATTTACTAAGCAAATACCCACAGTCAGTAGCCGATTTTACCAAAGCCATTTCTATCGATCCGCAGGATTTTCATTATTACTATGAAAGAGGACTGGCAAGAAACGAGTATGGTAAATTTGAGGAAGCCATTCAGGATTTCACAAAAACGATAGAATTGTATCCTCAATACAATTATGCCTTTTTCTACAGAGGATTTGCCAAAAATAATCTGGGCGATTTTAAAGGAGCAATTGAAGATTATTCCCAGTGTATAAAACTGGATCCTACCGATAAATTTTCCTATTACAACAGAGCTTTCTGTAAAAGAGAAATTAAAGATTTCAAAGGCTCTTTGGCCGATTACGATCAGTGTTTGAAACTTGATCCGAGATTTGAAGAAGCGCTTTATGAAAGAGCTCATACCAAATATTTATCCGGGGACCTTGAAGAGGCTATGAAGGATTACAATTTGCTGGTGGAGCGTTTTCCTAACGACAGTCACGCTCATTTCAACAGAGGTTTGTTCCTCATGGAACTTAATGAAACCGACAAGGCTATGAAAGACTTTAACCGTACATTGGAACTTAAACCTAATGACAAGGACGCCTTGTTCCAGAGAGGTTTGCTAAAAGCCATGTTAAAAGACAAAGCAGGCGCCTGCCTAGATATCAGAAAGGCTTCTGAATACGGATTAAAAGATGCGACGGAATACGTGAATAAGAATTGTCAGAATAAATAGGATGGAATGTTGAATGTTGAATGTAGAGTGTTGAATGCTGAATGTTGAATTGTGAATGTTCAGTTGCCGGTTGGAACTATTATAATCGAGGCTGTAAAATAAACTGTGTCATAAAAGTAAAAAAATGTTAAATTATACTTTTATGAACACCAAAAACAACAAAGACGAAAAATTAAAGGAATTTGAGGGCTTGTTTGAGCAAGCTC
>JBKBUF010000016.1:0-108284 GCA_046290815.1 Cytophagaceae bacterium
CGGGCACAGGAGTGACATTCTCAGGAAATACACCAAGTGTCACTGCAACTTTTGCTGCAAATGCAAATAGCGCACAGGTGAGGGTCTCTGCAACTAATGCCTGCGGGACAAGTACTGTAAGGAGCAGAAATATTACGGTGAATCCTTTGCCGGGAGCAGCTGGGACGATTTCCGGTCCTACATCAGTGTGTGCCAATTCAACCGGAAATGTTTACAGTATTTCATCTGTAACAGGAGCAACCGGATATAGCTGGTCAGTGCCATCAGGCGCTACAATAACAGCAGGAAACAATTCTACCAGTATCACCGTGTCATTTGCTTCAGGAGCCGGAAATGTTACTGTGACTCCTATAAACAGTTGCGGAAGCGGCCAGAGCAGATCTATAACTGTAAGCATCAATACTTCTAATTGTGGTGCACCGGATGTTTCAACAATCAGCGGACCTGATAATGTTAACATGAATCAGCAAGGTGTGACTTATTCTGTTCCAAATTTTGAAGGAGCTACCTTTGTCTGGTCAGTCCCTCCGGGAGCCATCATTGTAAGCGGACAGGGGACAAATTCCATTGTTGTTGATTTTGGTGTAACAGGAGGGGAGGTTTCTGTAGATGTTACAAATGAGTTTGGTACTAGTACTGTAAGTAAAAACGTTGTGATAAATGGCCCTACAAATGTTAATTCATCCTCTGTTTATTCATTGTCCTTGTATCCAAATCCTGCGGAATCAAATGCGGTTCTCGAAATAACAACATCAATAGCACAAACAATGCTAATTAAAGTTTATCAGATCAATTCTAATGAAGTTGTAGAGGAATTATCTGTCCAAAGCAATGAAAAAATTGTTTTCGGAGAAAACCTGGGCGCAGGAATGTACATGGTAGAGGTAATTTCAGGAAACAACAGAAGGGTAATCAAATGGGTAAAGCTATAAGCTAAACAAAGTCATTTTCAAATCCCGGATCAGAAATGGTCCGGGATTTTTTGTTTTTAAATTATTATAACAATCATAAACAATTTTCTTAATAGAGAATTAGTTTAGAAAAACTAATATGAGAAAATTGTTATTACTCTTACAGGGTCTTGCTCTCTCTATTCCGGGGTCTGCCTGCGTAACTTGCAATAAGTCTTTACAGGAAATGATTTTTGATAGTGAATTTCACGGTAGGTTCTGGAGTTTAATGCTTCCTTTTCCTTTGCTGGGATTGCTAACCGGATTGATTTATGGTGGATTAAAAAAAGCAGATTCATTTCCACGATTAGATGAAAGAGTAAAAACAGGCAAAGGGGTGGCTTCCGGGTTGTTGATTGGAATGGGCCTGGGCGGATTTCTTGATGGTATTATCCTGCATCAGATCCTTCAATGGCATCAAATGATTTCTAACATTCTGCCTCCTGTTACTTTGTTAAGCAAACAGGTTAATACATTCTGGGACGGCATTTTTCATGCTTTCACATGGATCCTGACTTCAACCGGGATTTTCCTTTTATTCAGGATGAGTAAAGAAAGTGATTCGAATGTAAGCGGGAAATTATTCGCAGGCGCCCTCATAGCCGGCTGGGGTATATTCAATGCTTTTGATAGCATATTTAATCATTATTTGTTCCGTCTGCATAATATCAGAGAAGCAACAACCAATCCGATGTTGTACAATCATGTTTTTTTGGGGTTTGCCATTTTTTTAATCGTTTCCGGATTTTATCTGATCATCAACGAGCAGCGTAAGCTATCAAGGTGAACTAAATTTAAAAAGTAAAAGTGATTTCATTATCAGGATCCTTTCAAACCTTAAATGGATTTTTTTATATCTGTTATCTGAATAAAAATATGATATATATCAGTTTTGCCGGATTGATGATTTAAGATATTTTTTTCCCACAGATCATATGTTATATTTTGCCCGAATTGCATGACTCAGATTAGTCATTGGTTCTGGATGTTCCATATTGTTAACTCATCATGAAAGCTCCCGATTGTTTTAATTGCCATTGCCGTGACTGTACCATCCTGAAAAGATGCAGCAAAGAATGGCTGGAGATAATTGATAAGGAAAAAAATTTTATCAGATGCAAAAAGGGTCAACTTATCATACCAGAAGGAATTCCAATGAGTCAGTTTTATTTTATCTATCAGGGTAAAGTTAAAATTACTTCGGTTGGCTTATATGGAAAACAACAAATAAAAAGACTTGCCAAAGAAGGCGACATTATAGGTTTCCGGGGACTTGCTTCCAACAATATTTTTTCTGCTTCAGTGTATGCATTGGAAGATTCTGCATTATGTTCCATCAACAAAGACTTGTTCCTTGACCTTCTTCAAGCTAATCCGGAATTGATGTTTGAATCATTGAAGCTTGTTACATCTGAGCTTGTGAGAATGGAAAGAAGGATGAAAAATCTGACTACCTTAAATGTGAGAGAAAAAGTTGCAGAGTCACTCTTATATGTAAATGAAGTTTTTGGTAATCCTGCAACAGGTGAACTGGAAGTATGCCTTTCCAGACAAGAGTTGGCTGAGATAGCTATGACTACAAAAGAACAGGTTTCAAAGTGCTTGTCTGAATTTGAGCAGGAAGGAAAAATCAGAACAGAAGGAAAAAAATTATTTCTTCTTCAACCTGATGCTTTACAAAAAATGACTTGTGACTAAAGTTTTCACATAACAATTGAATAAAGACTGTCATTAGAGAATTAGAATAAGCTGATCCGAATCACTTTTTGAAAAACTGATATTTGTTAACTTTTTCTGTGATCTGCTTTATAATTAAAATTATGAAAGAATATCCACTCCCTTAACCGTTCTCATTACAAAGCTTCCGGATCCGGTGCATTTTTGTATAAATAATTTACGCGACAACAAAAATCACTGGTCCCATGAAAGACATAAAATCGAGAAATACAGCAATTGGATTACTGCTTCTCAAGAGGTTATTACCGGTCATATTTGCCATAGCACCTGTATTTAGTTATGCATGTGAATGGTGTAATAAAAGATTCGAAGATGAAATAATGAACGGAAGCCGCAAAGGCTCAATTATGGCGGAAGAACTGCGCCTTGCTATCAATAACCAGGCTCCGCTGCCTGCGCCTTCTGAAAAGAAAGAGGCTAAACCTGCTCCATCAATACCAACAGGACAAGAGTTTGCGAGCATTATTAATCGTGACAACAGACTCTCTATACCTCCTACCAGTTATGTGTCCCAGGATGCAAAGGCTGATGTGTCAGTGAAGATAACATTAGAAGAGGGAGAGAGCTATCTTGGAAAAGGTGTAATGTTTAAAGGGTTTACGGTTGACGACAAAATACCCGGTCCTACTTTGTTTGCTACTGAAGGTGATATCGTTGAGTTTACTGTAGAAAATAAAGGTACTGTTCCTCATGGTGCTTCCCTTCACATGGCTTATACACAAACCTCAAAATATCTTGGTAAAATTCAGCCGGGAGAAACCAGAACATTTAAGTTTAAAGTGCCGCAGCCAGGTGTATTTATGTACCACTGTGCTCCCGGAGGTCACGCTATACCAATGCACATATTATTCGGTCAGTATGGTATGATGGTGGTGAAGCCAAAGAAAAAATTCAAAATGGAAGAAGTGATGGGTAAAAAACCGGACGTGGAAATTTATCTTCTTCAACACGAATATTATTCAAGCGGAAAAGATGCGATAGAAGGCAATCCTATATATACAGTTTTTAATGGTAAAATCTTCAGATATGTTGATGAGCCTATTAAAGCTAAGCCGGGTGATTTTGTAAGAATTTATTTCCTGAATGTAGGACCTAATCTGGTGTCAACATTCCATATAGTTGGTATCCTATGGGATTATGCTTACTGGCAGGGAAATCCTGACAATGTTTTCGTAGGTGGACAAAGTGTCCTTGCGGGTCCGACTGATTCGTGGGTCATAGATTTCAGAATGCCGCCGGATGAAGGTGCCTATACAATGCTTACACACGCTGTTGGTTCTACAGACAGAGGCGCCATTGGTCTGCTGGTTTGCGACAAGAATGCTGAAACTCCTGTAAAAGTTTTATCAGATGGTCCTTCATATTCAAAATCAGAATTAGCAGAGCTTAAAGGTAAATCAATCAGAAGCATCGCTCCGTTTGAGCCAGGATCTCCTGATGTAGACATTGCTTATAATGCAGCTCCGCATGAGAAAGAAGTAAGAGTAAAGATCATAGGAAACTCTTTCTATCCTAAAGTTCTTGAAATAGCTCCAGGAACTACTGTGAAATGGGTGAATGAAGATGTGTTTACATACTTTGAAGGTGAATACTCAGGAATACACAATGCTCTTGCTTATGAAGGACCTGAGAAGTTTGCATCTCCAATGTTAGGCCACGGTGAAAGTTATTCCTTTACATTCACCAAAGAGGGTAATTACGAATACATGTGTACTCCTCACCCATATATGAAAGGTAAAATTACTGTCCGGAATTCTGCTGTAGCAAGCAGCAAGTCTCCCGGTTCTACCATAGCCATTCTTATATCAATAGTTGCTGTAATAGTGGCAGGATTTATATACTACAAGAAACACTAATAATTACTAAAGATTACAACTATGAAAAAGTTAAATAGAATAACAGCATCATTCATATTATTATCCGGAACTCTATTTCTATACTCCTGCGATTCATCTGCAGACAAAGGCAGCACGGCTATCCAGGCCGGTGCTGCTGTATCGCAGGCTTATGATGAAGTAAATGAAGAGCTGGCAGCTGAAGGAAAAACTCTTTTTAAAAATAAATGTGCAGCATGTCACCAGATGGATACAAGAACACTTGGCCCTGCTTTAAGAGGAGTTACAGAAAGAAGGTCTCATAACTGGCTTGAAAGCATGCTTCAAGATCCGGAAGGTTGGGTTAAAAAAGATGCGGAAGCAAAAAAACTTTTTGAGGAATATAATAAAATACCAATGATAATTGCCGGTGGTACCACTGCAGATGAAAGGAAAGCAATTATCAATTATCTAAGAAGTGAAGACCTAAATAAATAACCTTATGGATAATACTAAATCAACATTGCTCCAGAGGTTTCTGGACAATATATGGCTTCTGTTCATATTGGGGGTTGTCATTTTCTTTGCCTCCTATATATTCTGGGGAATATATCAGGTAGGGCAGGTGCCTCCGATGCCGGCAGAGTTTAAACAAAACTTAAAATGAGAAAACTATGAGCTTACAAGCACCCGAAGCCGGTTGGATACATAAAAAGATATCCTTCGATGAAAAATGGTGGATAGCAATAGCCACCTTTGTTTGCCTTATAACTTTCGTCTGGATGATAGTATGGCACGTTTACGGAAAGCAAAACCCTTCCAATACTACCTATACCACAACACCTGCAGAATTTTCAAAGCTGGTTAGTGCATTCAATGAAAAATATCAGGTGTGCGAAGAAAACTACATTCCTGTAGTATTGCCTGAGCCGGGAGATAATATTTTCCTTTCAGGTCAGATGTGGAGATGGTCCTCCATACCAGTATTGAAGAAAGGAGAATGGTATACCTTCCACCTTTCATCGCTGGATGTTTGTCATGGATTTTCTGTTCAGCCCATCAATATGAACTTCATGGTACTTCCCGGATACGATTATGTTTTGAGATTTAAACCGACAGAAGCAGGTGAGTACAAAATCATCTGTAATGAATTCTGCGGTATCGGTCATCAGACTATGATAGGAAAGATAATCGTGTATGAAAACGAAGAAGACCTGAAGAGGTACAATATTTCAAGAAAAAATCTATAAACAGAAATCTATATGCAATCTATTGATAATATAGCTGACGCTCCGTCAGAACGTCAATCTGATATAATAGGTCAGGCAGGATCTATATTCAGAAAATGTGATATAACCGGATTTCTGGTAGATAAGAAATCCGAATCATTAATAAGAATCAACGCAGTACTGGCTGTTGTTTCTCTGCTCATCGGTATTATCGGCGCATTGCTTCTTTTGCTTACACGCTGGCAGGAAGTTCATCTTCTTTCTCAGCCATGGTATTATCGTATGCTCAATCTGCATGGCATGAATGCGCTGGTGTTCTGGCTTGTGTTTTTTGAAGTGGCAGGTTTGTATTTCGGATCTACAGTGGTCCTTAATGCAAGAATGGTTGCTCCTAAACTTGGATGGGTTGCCTTCATATTAATGTTGGTCGGTTTTGCCATGGTAAACTGGAAAATTCTTGCAGGTGATGCAGATGTAATGTTTACCTCTTACGTGCCTTTAAAAGCTCACCCTCTGTACTACCTGGGAATTATCCTTTTTGCTGTAGGGGCATTAATCGGATGCGGGATATTCTTTGCAAATCTTTATGTGGCAAAAAAGGAAAAGAAATATGGCACTTCCTTGCCGCTGTTTACATATGGACTTGTTGCAGCAGGGGCAATTGCCGTTATGACGTTGCTTTCAGGAGCGATGGCTTATGTGCCTACTTTCTTCTGGTCTTTAGGTTTGATAGAAAACATAGATGTTTCATGGTACAGAGTAGTGTGGTGGGGCTTCGGTCACTCTTCTCAACAGATTAATGTGACTGCGATGATTTCCATCTGGTATCTTACAGTTACCCTTTCGGTGGGTGGTACTTCCATCAATGAGAAGGTTTCAAGATTCGCTTTCATGCTTTACATCCTTTTCATTTCCATTGCTTCTGCACACCACCTTCTTGTTGATCCTGTTGTAGAATCTGACTGGAAAGTATGGAACACAAGTTATGCTATGCACCTTGCCGTACTTGCTTCTATGATTCACGCCTTCGCTGTGCCTTCCGCTATTGAGTCTGCACAAAGAAGAAAAGGTTATGTTAAAAGTATGTTCGACTGGTTGAAAAATGCGCCTTGGAGTAATCCTGCTTTTTCAGCTGTTGCCATTGCAATCATTGGCTTCGGTTTTCTTGGTGGAATTTCAGGAGTTGTTTTTGGTATGGAGCAAACCAATATCATCGTACACAATACTATTGCAATAACCGGTCATTTTAAAGGTACTGTGGTAATAGGAACTACGCTAACATTTATGGGTATCACTTATTATCTGATTCCATTAATATTCAGAAGAAAGATTGTTGGATTCGGCTTGGCGAAATATCAGCCCTGGATGTTTGGTATAGGTATAGCTTTGGTGTCAGTTGGTATGATGGCAATAGGGATGCTTGGTGTGCCAAGAAGAGTATATGATGCAACCTTCGCCGGCGGTCCGTTCACTCATGATTTTAACCCGATCATCGGCTTGTTATGGACAATAACAGCAGTAGGAGGTATCCTTGCATTTGTTGGTGCATTGGTGTGGATTCTTATTGTAGTAGTGTCTGTATTCTTTGGTCCAAAAGTTGAATCGGCCTCTGACATGCAGGTGCCTATTTCTCCTATGGCTCCTGATGTTCATCTGAAAAGTAAATATGAAGCTCCGGGTACTCTTGTTCTTGCTCTCATATTTATGTTGGCATTCCTGGTGTTCTTCTATCTTAACTGGAAATGGCTGGCTGCTATCTGGGAGATCAAATAAAAAATTTATATATAAAATCTATTAATTATAAACATATGCACAAAAGTAAATGGATACCGGAACAGCAGAGCGTATGGCTTTTAATGGCGGTTGTGGCAGTATGTTTCATGGGAATATTTGCGGTGGAAATTTCCTTCGCACGTATTCCTATGTTTTCCCGGTTTTTCTCTGCTGCATTATTTTACAGAGCACTTTGTGTGCATGTGGTTTTTGCAATGTTGATCTGGCTGGTTATGTTCCTGATATTTCTATGGCATCACTACATTCCGGAAGCTAAAGCCAAAACGGGAAAATTGTCAATTGCCCTTGGAATTATCAGTATCATTTTGATTTCTTCCACAGGTATATTTGATCTTGGAAGACCTTACCTCAATGATTATCTGCCGGTAATTGAACACCCTGTTTTCTGGGCCGGGATCTTGGTCTTCGTGGCAGCATTTATTCTCTCGATAGCAAAGTTCATTCCTTATGCCTCTGATATTTATCACAAGAATTCCGAAGGCCAGTTGTTGTTTTATTCAATGCTTATCTCTGTAGTCATGTTATTCTCTGTCGGTATATCTTATGTAACTACAGAGGTGGGAGATGACCTTAAGTTATATTACTACAGATTGTTCTGGGTTCCGGGACATATACAACAATTTCTGAACGCAGTCATTCTGCTTATTGCATGGCATTTCCTTGCAAGAAAATCTGGCAGAATTAATCGTGAAATCGGAAAAAGCAGATGGCTGACTCTTGCAAACGGCTTGCTGTTTCTTTCAATATTTCCTATGCTTGGAGGATTCTTCATCGATCCGATGTTGCCTTCTTTCAAACTTATTACAGTGTTTTCCTATGGTATAGGTTTAGGGGTTCCGGTATTGATTCATACTGTTTATCTCTTCAGAGTAATCAGAACAGATAGTTTTGCTTTTAACATCTTTTTGTTGTCAGTGATACTTTATTACGCAGGTGTTTTTATTGCGTATGCAGGAATGAAAAGTGACCTGAGGGTTACTGCCCACTATCATGGTGTCGTTACAGCTTTGACAGTTTCATTAATGGGCCTTACATATTTTATCCTGAAGGAAAAGGAACAGTTGAAATTCCAGAAGTTTGCGAAGCTGCAGCCGCTGGTTTTCGGAGCAGGCATGTTCATTATTATCTTCTGCCTCTTCTTTGCAGGTCATTATGGAGCACCGAGAAAAACCTTCGGGTTTTCATGGGTGGTCTATGATATTGCAATAAGCTATTTGAATATACTTGTGATAGGTGCGGCACTGTCTGTAATAGGCGGTATAATGTACATCATCTATAGCCTTGCCTCTCTTGTTAAAGTTTCTCAGAATTCACTGGTGATCTCAGTGCTTTGTCTGATAGCTCTTACCATGACTTCATTCAGGATGCCTGAAGAGGAGGCTTTTCTTGGGAGGAAAATTCAGGATATAGAAGTGTTTGATTCAAAAGGCAACAGTTTTTTTTTGTCCGAACTGTTAAAAGAGAAGCCCTCGATCATTAGCCCGATTTATACCAAATGCCCGACATCATGTTCGGCAATAACTGCCAATCTGCGTGCTGCATTGCAGCAGGTGGAAGGCATGGGAAGTGATTACCAGGTAATCACCTTTTCATTTGACAGGAAGGATGGCCTCGAGGAATTAAAAGTGTTTGAAGAAGCGTGGAAACTTAATGAGCTTGACTGGAAGGTTGTTTCCGCTAAAGGAGATGATATATTTCGTTTTCTGAATTCTATTGACTTTAATGTGGACTGGGATTATCAGACTGGTCAGTATGAGCATCCGAATGTGGTAATGATGATTACCCCATCAGGTAAAATTTCCAGGTATGTTTATGGAATTTATCCTAAACCAAACGACCTGAAGATTGCCCTGCTTGAAGCAAAACAGGAGAAAACAGCTTTAGGAGTTTACGAAGGACTCCTGCTTAGTTGTTTTGTATATGATCCTGTTTCCAAAACTTATGTGATTGACCGGAAATTTATACTTATGGTGATTGCCGGAGGTATTCCAATTATGGGAATGTTAATATTTGTTACAAAAAATGTATTCACATCATAGTCCTGCCCGGCTAAGAAATAATTAAATATTATGGAGATGGAAAGTGGCTCACAAAAAATTCTTGCAAAACCAATGGGAAAGTCCGTTGGTGTTGCTGCATTATCAAATGATGACAACATTTTGTCATTTATAAAAAAAATATTCGCTACAAAAAATCTTCCTGTGTATAATCTGGGAAGAATAGCAATGTACGCGTTCTTACTGGCATCATTTACGGGCATTTACCTTCTTATATTTTACAGAATAGATCCGTTGGAAGCTTACAATTCTACTGAAGCCATTTCAAACCAGTTTATAGGGGGAATAATGAGAAGTGTTCACAGGTACTCGTCCGATCTAATGTTGCTGGCCACGGCACTTCATTTTATTAAAACCTTATCTGAAGGAAAATATAAACTCAGGTTTTCGTGGATATCCGGTATTGCTTCTCTGGGAATTACAGTGTTGATTGCATTTACAGGCTTCATACTTGTCTGGGATCAGAAAGCAAAATTATTAGGATTAATGTCAACCAAGCTTTTATCTTCATTGCCTTTATTCAGTCCGTCTATATCAGGACTATTTATCATTGAAGATTTGAAAAGTTTAAGTGGTTTTTTCAGGATCTCATTCGTCGGACATTTCTTTTTGTCGTTGCTGTTGTTGCTGATTGTATATCTGCATATCACAAAAATCGGAAAGAGAAAGTTTCTTCCTACCAACCATGTGATGTGGGGAGTAACAATATTTCTTGTTTTGTTGTCTTTGGTTTTCCCTGTAAGAAGCGATGAACCGGCAAATATTTCAGTCCTTCCGGTTAATACATCATTTGACTGGTTTTACTTTGTGGGCCTATTCCCATTGAAATTTCTTTCTTTTAGTGTTACAGCTTATATCGGAATAACAATACTGGTTGTAGCATTGGCTCTCCCGTACATTTTGAAATTTAAAAACGATAAGGGCGCGCATAGCAAAATGAAAGATTACGCTTACTCTGCAGCCTTTGTTGTAATGTTCTTGTTGATGCCAACCCTTTCTAATTCAAAAGTTAACTTTTATGCAGCAGACAATAATCTGCTTATCCTGAATTTTAAATATCTGTCATCTGCTGTAGAGGTGGAGCAGTTTCAAACCGAGATTGCTCACATGAAAAATACTGTGCCGATTGTGAAGTCCAGAGCACCGATCTCAGTGAAGGTCGTCTCCCAGGATGGCAATGTGTTGTTTTCCAAAAATTATGATCCTGCAGGTATGAGAAAAAATGCAGCGATACATATTTACGAAGAAGTGACATTGAAGAAGAAGGTCAAAATACTATTAACCGAGAAAGGCAATGAGCAGGTAGATTTTGAATCAGAGTGGATAGATCCGGATAAAACAACAGTAGTTTCCTTTAATGGAGGATTCGTTCTGCAATAAGAAGTCTCATAGTTGTAAGGTGTATATAAAAAAATAGCAGAGTGCATTTGCGCTCTGCTTATTTTTTGAAAATTTTTATTTTTAGTTATTTCTTTTTCTCCGTATCTCTTTTCAGCGCATTCCCGATAATTTCATCCGCCTGATCATAAGATATTCTTTTTGCAATAATCTCTTTTTTGTCATTCAGGATATATAGAACAGGTGTGGCATAAATATCATACTTGTTTCTGAAGTTTACTGTGTAATGAGGGTCGTAAACATTCAGCCAGTTAAGCTGGTGCTGGTGCACAAATTTATTCCATTCCGGCACTCTTCGGTCTATGTCAACTGCATAAACGGCCACACCTTTGTCTTTGTATTTCAGGTAAACATCGTAAAGTTTTGGAGTTACTTTCTGACAATGGCCGCAATTAGGATCCCAGAAATACAACAATATAAATTTAGCTTTGATGTCGTGCAGTCTATGGTAATTGTTCAAAGAGTCAGGAAGCATAAGATCCGGTGCTTTTTTGCCAATCAACAGAGGCTTAAGAATGACAGCACGTTCAGTGATTTTTGCCAGTGCAGCTGAGTCAACCCAGAATGCCTGTTTGGTCATATAGTATTTCTCTGCCATGTGTACAAACACAGCATCTGCACCCATCAGGTTGGAAGTTTCATGCTTGGTGGTAATATACCATACAGTGTATTTGAACAACTCTTTATTGCCTTTGGTTTTTGCAACCAGCCAGTCTGCAGCTTTATTTATTGAGTCTACCTGAGGGTAAAGCATGTGCTCGAAGTAGTCTTTCAGCTTTTCATGATAGATGGGTGTTCTTACAATATTGTCATCGCTGAAATCGATATGGTCGAAGTAGTGATCTTTCATCCATCTGTATTTGATGGAGTCCGGCTGAGATTCCATTTCTTTAGGAAGCTCAACAGGCATCATCGCTTTAAAGATTTTCGAAACAAAAGTATTTGGGTTTGCAGCAATGACCGTTTTTCTGTACTCGTTTATCTGTTCACTTATTGCTTTGATTTCGTTTCTTATTGCTGTGCTGTCTTCTTTATTTTTAGCAAGCTCCAAAGCCTTGGTCCTTTTACCTATTTGTTCACCTTTAGGATTTAGGAACTGCAGGTAATCATAAAAGATCTGGTTTTCAACCGAGCCTTTTACCTTCATATTTTTTGCGTAATCGGCTGTATCGGTTTCCAGAGAGAAATTTTGCTCGTTGACAATTATTTCAAAATACCTTTTGTCAGGCAACACCACCAGGTAAATTCCACCTGGCAGTTTTTCTTTCCCTTCAAATGTAAATGCCCCTTTGGAATCTACTTTGGCAGTATCTTTTAAATACTGTTTGTCGCCAAAATGATAAGCCAGATAGCAGGTTGTATCTTTCAGCCCTTTGACCTTTAGTTTTATGGAATATGCCGGTCCGGGACCTGCAAAGGCATATTGAAACAATAAGGTTAAACACAATACTGAGAAAATGGAGTAACAAAGCTTCTTCATCATTCTTTACGGTTGTTATTTTAAGGCAAAATCCACTGGTTAATCAGGTTGCAAAATTATTAATATTACAATAAAATGACAGTAATCTGAAAAAAAATCGGGGAAGCTAAGTCGCTTGTTTTCAGTCAAAACTCCCGTTATTTTCTTTTACTTTAGGCATTTTTTATGCCATAATCAACGAAAACAGATACTAATAATTATAAACGATAAAATCGCTTTCAGGATTTTAAACTGATAAAACTAAATGAGAATTATTTAATTGCTCATGATGGTCTTGAGTTCTTTCTCAAGTGCCAGAGCTTTTGGTACCAGAATTTCATCTTCTACCCTTGCATGTCTTTCCAGATCCTTAGCAAAGATGTCAAGCTGAAGTAAAAATATTCTGTAAGGCAAAATAGTATCACGGGTTTCAGAGCAACTCATAATCAGGTCTTTGATTCCTTCCAGACCTTCTTCTTTATCCTGGTGGTTATGAAGGAAACCCTTTATGGAATATTTATGGAGTTGCTGATAAACATTAGAAAAGATGAATCCGTGTTGCTTTAGTTTTATCAGATATTCTATAAAAGGGAAAAGGTCAGATTCCTCTTCCTCTATATGTTCGCTAAGTTCCTTTTTATATTCAAGAAAGAGGCTTCCCAGCAATACAAGTTTAGGGTGAGTGGAAGAGTAATCTTTTATTAGTCCCCTGATAGACTGCTCGATCTCAGGTAGTTTTTTGTAAAGGTAATATTGATGTGTTTTTCTCAGATAGGAGAGAATAGATTCCAGAGAAAATTTCTTAAGTTCTGCCGAAGGAAATTCACTGTTCTCATCGAAAGCTTTTAAAATTTCTACCACAAAATCAGGGTTTTCCCCATTGTCCCTACATACCTGGTCTATGCTCAGATTGTAATTCTTTACCTTGAAATTGAACCGCTCCACCACGCTCTCCAGGAGCCTGTTCTGACTGATAAGATCAATTAAAGCTGTTTCTTTGGTAATCATGGTACTAAAACTCTAAAATACAAAAATTGTCAGGATATTGCACTGTACCAGTATTAAATTATAATCACGCTTCTGAATCCGGGTGTTTATAGTCATAAAATAAACTATAAACGACAATTTCGGATTTCGGATTTTATAATTTCTGTAAAATAAACTCAGTCATCTTTTTATAAAGATGATACCTGGTATACCCACCGTATATCCCATGGTTTTTATTTGTATAATACATCTGATCGAAATCTTTGTTTGCCGCAACCAGCGCAGCAGACATTTCCATGGCGTTTTGTAAATGTACATTGTCATCTGCAGTGCCATGTACAAGCAGATAGGCACCTTTTAGCTTTTCTGCATGTGTCAGAGGGGAGTAGTCGTCGTACCCTGAAGCATTTTCCTGTGGAAGGCCCAGATACCTTTCTGTATAAATGGTGTCGTAGAATCTCCAGTTGGTAACAGGTGCTACCGCTATTCCTGCTTTAAAATAATCTGCTCCCACAGTCATAGCAAGTGAGGAAAGATAGCCTCCGTAGCTCCATCCGAAGATGCCTATTCTGCTTCCATCAATGTAGGATAAGGAGGAAAGGTATTTTGCAGAAGAAATCAGGTCTGCGGTTTCAAATTTTCCCAGATTGTTCTGTGTGATCTTTTTTATGGCCGCTCCCTGTCCGCCTGAACCTCTTACATCAACACTTACTACTATGTAGCCCATATCTGCCAGCATTTGAAACCAGAAATAATTGGTGCCCATCCAATGGTCGGTTACTGTCTGATATCCCGGTCCTCCGTAGACAAACATCATCACAGGGAATTTTTTGCTGTTTTTTAGTTTGTTGAAATTTTCAGGTTTTATCATCCAGCCGTTGAATGTACTTCCATCTGTACTACAGGTGAAAAATTCTGCCGGCTGAATTTTAAAATTTTCCAGAGCATCCTGCAGCTTTCTGTTTTCCATAAGCATTCTGATCGGAGAGCCATCCATATAGGTAAGGTAACCTTTAGGTGCCTGATTGATCCGGCTGTGGACATTGAGAATAAAAGAAAATCCCGGGCTGATTTCAGGGCTATGGTATCCTTTTTCCCTGCTTATTTTTTTCTTGTTTTTACCGTTGAATGAAATAGAATATAATTGCCTCTCCATAGGAGAATCTTCGGTAGAGGTATAATAAATCATCTGTTTTTTTTCATCAACAGAAAGAAGTTCGTCAACTTCCCATTTGCCTTTGGTTACCTGAAAAACTTTTTGGCCAATAACCTCGGAAATATAGATATGGCGATAGCCATCTTTTTCACTGGTGAAGATAAAGTTTTTGTTGTCTGCGGTATAATGAAGATGGTCATTGATTTCTATGTAGGAATCGGAGGTTTCCTTATATGCTACTATGCCGGTACCTGTTGCAATATTAGCATGAATGATTTCCAGTTGATTTTGCAGCCTGTTCATTTTGATAAATGAAACTACGTTAGGATCTGCAGTCCATTTCATTCTCGGAATATAAAGGTCCTGGCCTTTGCCGGAAAAAATTTCTTTCGCTGCACTGGTTTCGAGGTCATAAAATGACAATATGATTTCGGAGTTTTTTTCTCCGGCTTTTGGATATTTGAAAGTGTAATTTTCAGGGTATATGCCATCCCATATCTGCATAGCATATTCTTTTACCTGAGATTCATCGAAGGTATAGAATGCGATCTTTTTGCTGTCGGGGCTCCAATGCCAGGCTTTTGTAAATTCGAACTCCTCTTCATATACCCAATCAGTGCTTCCATTGATGACATTATTTATAAGGCCTGAAAAGGTAATCCGGATCTCTTTGGATGTGGGGATATCATAACAATAAAGGTCATTGGCTTTTACATAGGCAATTTTTTTACTGTCGGGAGAAAATTGTACATTTTGAATTTTCTGATCAGAAAATGAGATTAATTTTCCTGTAGTAAGGTCAAAAATGTAACCTTTTGTCAGGAATGATCGTCTATAGACAGGCTCAGTTTCTGACAGCAGCAGAATTAATTTTTCGTCAGGACTTAAATAGTAATCATCAACAGGCAGGGGTTTGTTTTGGCCGGGAAGAATAAGGCTGGAGGAGCTAAGAAGCGTTTTAATTTTTTCTCCAGTTTTTATGCTGTTAATAACAATACTAAAATCATTGTTTCCGTTTTGTTCGAGATTGGTATAAAAATTGTCATCTTTCATCCATCTGAATTCACGGAGATTTTCTGTACGGAAAGAACCTTTAATCCAGATTTCATCCAGATTTATTGATTTTTTTTGCTGGGCGAAGAGGGGATGAATAAAAAAGATAAGACAATTTAAAACAAACAGGAGGGGTAAGTAGTTTTTGGTCATATTCTGATTTTTAAATTGGATTTAATTAAGAATTTTTAATTTAATATTTTAAGGCTTAAGCCCTTAATTAAAAGGATTTTTGAACCTTATAAAAGAGCATAAAACACGTTTGCACAAAATAATCATTTTGCTATATTTACCGACTTTTTATTCAAAAATTATATCAGAACATAAACTTAAAAAATAACAAAAAAGACGTATGAAAAGAATCACGAATTTATTTTCGATCTTAGCTCTTGCTGCGGTTGTATTTGTATCTTCTTGCGGAAAGAAAGATGATCCAAAACCTGTTGAACCAAATCCTGATGTTGTTTTGGTGATGAACAACACGACGCCTGCATCTAAGGAATATGAAGTTTGGACAAGCCAGACAGTTAAAATTCAGGTACAAATGAGCTCAAACTCAAACATGAGACGTTTGTATGTAACAAGACAAGATGATGGTGGTACAGTAATGCCGGTAAATATTTCCAGCAACGATCAGGGCTGGACTTACAATACTTCTGGCGGATATTATGAAATTCCTTCTTCAGTAAACAACAGTGCAACTATTACATTTACTGTTAATACGAGAACTTCTGCAATCTCCGGAGCATCAGAAGATAAATACACTTTCACCGCTACAGACAATGCTGGTACACCTGTAACTTTAGCTGGTCCTGGTGTTGTGACTTTAAAATACGTAAACAACACAACTCCTGTAGGTGGTGAAATTAACACTTACTCTGCTAAAATAATGGGTGGTGCAGCTAATACAACTGTTGGCAGCTTTTTTAAATCTGCTACTGGTGATGTAGTAAAAGCTGCAGAGGCTAACTCCTCTCAGTCTTCTATTGATCTTATCTTCCAGTACAGCGGAACAAACGGTAATTTATTTGCTGCTCCAAATGATGCTACCATTGCTGATGCTCATACAAATGTGGCTAGCTGGTCAGTTAAAAATGCCACTAAATTTACTGGTGTTCTTTCGGTTACAGCTTCTGAATTTAATTCCGCATCTAATGATGTATTAATTAATTCAAACGTAACAACATCAAATGCAACAGGTACAAGAATCAACAGCCTTGCTGTAGGTAATGTATTCGGATTTATTACTGCTTCAGGTAAAAAAGGGCTTGTTTTAGTAAAGGAAATCGGCGGAACTACTGCTGAGACAAGATCAATTACAATTGATGTTAAAGTTCAGAAATAATATAAACTGAATTAAAATAAAGAGAGCCCGGCAGAGATGTCGGGCTTTTTTGTTTGTATTGGGATTTGTTGGATGGGAAAGATTTTTTGGATTGGCAGCTTTCTAAATGTCTTCCTTTAACGGCCTGACTTTGTTTTTTGGTGGCTAAGCCTTTTGACTTCCAAACTTGATGCACCAAAGTTTATTAGTAGACCTTTGTCCACTTTATAAGCTGCAAGGTAATTCAATGCCTGAGCCAAATGAATATCTTCAAGCTTTACCTGAGCTTTTAATTCAACCACCAGGCCATTCTAAAATAGAAATCCACACGCTTCCTGCCGATTTCATATCCTTCATAGTATACCGGAATCTCATACTCGCGTATATAATCAATTTCGTTTTTTCGAAATTCAATTTCTAATGCTCTTTGATAAAAGACTTCCTGATATCCGTTTCCGAGAGTAGAATGTACCCTCATGGCACAACCTATTATAGAATAGGTAAGCCTATCATTTTCATAACTGTCATACATAGCTGATAAAAATTGTTCGCAATTATAAAAATTTCCATACAAAACTCACATATACATTAGTATGATTTGTAGAAGTATATTTTTCCATGAAGAATTTTAAATCCGATTAATCATTTCAATCCAAAAAATCCCAATTAAAAAAGCCCGACATCTCTGCCGGGCCTTCAACTTTGTTGGTAACCTAAATTTTAATTCTTTCTAGGAAATGGATTGAATCCTCCTTCCTGAACCGTAATGGTAACTTCTTTGCTGGCGTTGCCGCTGCAAACTTTTACTTTAGTTGTTCCCGGTTGACCTGCCATGATCGTTCCGTCTTCTGAAACGTTTGCAATCGTCTGGTCTTCCACACAATATTTTACTGCCTGTCCAGATGGGGTTGTTGTGGCGGAAATTTGAGTGGGCGTTCCTCCCATCATGTTTACTGTGTAACTATTTTGGTTGGTGTTAACTGCAGTTGCAGCGGTGGTGCCACAATCGCAATTAGAAACCATGATCACTGAAAGTCCTGGTGCAGTTTCGTCGTCTGCAGGAACAAGAGCCATTAGTGTTGCCATAAATCCTGCCATGGCATCACTCTTCATTTTTACAGTTGCAGAAGTAGAATTACTGCTTTGAATGGTAGCAACATCAAACATTGACATTCCGAATGAAGGGATTTCCCATTTCAATGTTGAAGCATTGGTAATCTCAGTAAAGCTGAATTGTCCTGAACCCAGTTTATTTACCTGATAGGTTTTAGCGGTAAATGTTTTTTCCGCACCTTTCTCCATTGAAGTATAGTATGGTGAAATCTCAATTATTCTTTTAGGAATTACCTGTATCGTTGCTTCACCTGTTACTCCATGAGAAGTAGCTTTTATCTTTGTCTCTCCGTACCATTTGCCTGTTACTAAACCGCTGTTGGAAACAGATGCTACAGAGTCATATTGTACAGTCCATACTATGCTAACATTTGAGGTAACATCTTCTCCTTTGCTATTGAAGGCTTTTGCAACAAACTGTTTTGTCTCACCTTTAAATAAGTCGTATGTAGTCGGAGTTACTTCTATTCTTGCAACCGGTAATTCTACAACAGGCTTACCGATTACCACAACAGGTATCTGTACTTTAGGATTTCCTTCAAGTCCTTTTGCCTCTACTGTTATTACTGCTTCTCCTGCTGCATGGAATGTAAGAAGGCCTGAGCTATTTACAGATACCACATCAGATTTGTTGGACTGATATTCGTAAGTCACACTGGAAGCAGTGCCAAGATAGATTGTCTCAAGCTGAAGTGTGTGTCCTGCTTCATATATGACTGCTGAAGGAAGTACAGTGAATAAAGATGGAGTTGAAACCACTAATGGAACTGTGCTTGTGAGTTTAGATCCGCCGTAATTTACCTCTGCTGTGACTGTAGTGGTTCCTGAATTTTTTCCTGTGAGCATACTTCCGGAAAATGTGGCGATCTCATCATTTCCGGTTTTCCATGTTACGTTGGTTGCTGCTACCGGTCCTGTCGGTGTAAGTATCAGTGCTGAATATGGTATTTGTGCGTTCGGCACAACTCTTAATCCTCCATTCTCAATCACGAGCAATGCATCAGCATTTCCACCACCTCCGCCAGGCGCGGGATCACTTTTCTTTTTACATGCTGCTGTGATGATAAGCAGAATTAACAACAATACTTTCGATAATGAATAAATTTTGGTCATAAGAATGTGTGTTTTTATTTATAATTGAAAAATCTACAGCGATGTCTTCGCTGTTCTGAAAAAGTACCTACGCAGTTACAATTACAAAGATGCTATATGTGGATAAATGGTTGTATCAGCTATAAAAAAAATAATACAAGAAACTCCAAATACCAACAAATCAGTTGTTAATTGGAGTTTGGAGTTTAAATTATTTTATAAAAAAGATAGGCGTGTAAGGCCACATCAATTTTTGGGCGTAAAAGTCCCGATGCCATCCATGCCATTAATTCTTTTCTTCACACGAAGTTGTGTCTGGCTTAGCTCAACTATTTCAAATGTGTCATTGGGTAATGTTAAAAAATCAAGCACTAATTTGCTTTCATTATCAATAAATCGCCAGTTGCCATTGCTGCTGTCTTCTGCAGGATCGCTTGCACATTTCTGCTCTTTATAATGCAGAGTAAAGGTGTTGTCTGTCCTCACTTCATATTCGTTGTCCCGCTGACATGCTGGTACAAAACTATAAGCATCTCCAAAAGGGCCGGATGCACCTGTAAGTATCCAGGTTCTGGAAATTAATTGCGTTTTGTTTTCCTGTGGCTTTACATCGCCTTTGTCTTTTTTGCATGCCACTGTCGTAGTTAGAAATAAGACAACAAAAAATGTGAGGTAATTAATAGTTTTCATATCTGTAGTGTTTGTAAAAGTCAAGAACTCTTTTTTAAACATAATTCAATAAACTGATTTACCGCCATTAATGTTTCTTCCTTCTTTTCATACATGCCCATGTGTCCGCATTCGGAGAAAAAATGTACCACACTCTGTATAGGAAGATAACACTGCTCCAGACTTTTATTTAAAGGAACAGGCCCGTCTTCTTTCCCAACAATAAATAAAACCGGACAAGAGGCTTTTTTCAAAACTTCAGTTCTGTCAATTCTGTCTCTCATGGCAATGGTGGTGCTGATGATAGATTCCTGACTCGTATTCTTTGTCTGTTCTTTCATGAGCAAAATCTGTTTCTCAAGGTGCTTTCTGTTTCTCATAAAGAACAAAGGCTCTACGAAGCTCTCTGCAAATGGGGCTACTCCATGCTTTTTAATGAAATCTATTGTTCTGTCTCTGTTTATTTTCTTGTCTTCGCTGTCAGCAAACGCAGTGCTGTGAAACAAACCAAAACCTTTTAGCATGTGCGGGTATTTTTCTGCATAAGCTAAGGTAACATATCCTCCAAGGGAATGGCCTATCATAATGATATTTTCAACTTGAAGCGACATCAGCAGTTCATGAATCTGGTCTGCAAAGTATTCTATTGAAACTTCTGAATGCTGCAAAGGGCTTTCGCCAAATCCGGGAAGGTCCGGGGTGATGATGGTATATTTGTTCTGAAGCTGTTGGTGGTAGTCTTTCCAGATATCTTTGCTTTCGCAAAATCCATGTATAAGTACGACCGCAGGGCCTTTGCCGGAAAGGGTATATTTAACTGAGGATTGTTTTTTCATTACATTTCATCATCTTCCAATACCAATCCGATAATGGATCTGGCAGCTTCTGTGATGGCTTTTGCATCGTAACCACATTCTCTATGCAATTCCGGTTGTTCTCCGTGCTCAATGATTCTATCAGGTATGCCTAGTCTTACTACTCTAGCTGAGTAATGATTGTCTGCCATAAACTCAAGAACAGTACTTCCAAATCCCCCGGGAAGACATCCGTCTTCCACGGTAATAATCTTTTTAAATTTACTGAACACTTTATGCAGCAGATCTTCATCAATAGGTTTGACAAAGCGCATATCAAAATGCGCCGGATGTATATCTTCTTCCTTAAGTGTCTCACATGCTTCTACAGCATAATTACCTACATGGCCGAAGGTGAGTATAGCGATTTCTTCACCATCACTGATCATTCGACCTTTGCCTATTTCAATTTCAGCGAAAGGTGTCTGCCAGTCAGGCATTACCCCTTGTCCTCTTGGATATCTAATGGAGAAAGGTCCTTTTGGATCCAGCTGTGCAGTATACATCAGGTTTCTTAGCTCCTCTTCATTCATAGGTGCGGAAACCACGATGTTTGGTATGCAACGGAAATAAGCAATATCATATGCTCCGTGGTGTGTGGGTCCGTCAGCTCCTGCCAGTCCCGCTCTGTCAAGACAGAAAATAACAGGAAGATTCTGCAGGCACACATCATGCACCACCTGGTCATAAGCACGCTGCATGAAACTGGAGTATATGTTGCAGAAAGGTACTAATCCCTGAGTCGCAAGTCCTGCAGAAAATGTTACTGCATGTTGCTCAGCAATGCCTACATCAAAAGCTCTTTCCGGCATGGCATCCATCATAATGTTGAGAGAAGATCCGGAAGGCATTGCAGGAGTGATACCCATTATTTTTGGGTTAGCCTTTGCCAGCTCTACAATAGTATGTCCGAACACATCCTGGTATTTCGGAGGTTGCGGAGTATCAAAAGTTTTGTTTCTTATTTCACCTGTAAGTTTGTCAAATTTGCCCGGTGCGTGCCACTTCACCTGATCTTTTTCTGCAGGGGCATAACCTTTGCCTTTAGTGGTGATACAGTGCAATATTTTTGGTCCGGGTATATTTTTCATATCCCGGAATATATGTACCAGATGGTCGATGTCGTGACCGTCTACTGGCCCGAAATATCTGAGTCCAAGAGATTCGAAGAGATTGCTGTTTTTAAGCAGCGCAGATTTAAGCGCATTCTCAACTTTCGATGCAATACTTTGAGCATTAGGACCGAATTTGCTGATCTTGCCCAGAATATTCCATACTTCGTCTCTGATCTTATTATAAGTGCCTGAGGTGGTAATGTCAGTCAGATAATCTTTTAAGGCTCCCACATTAGGGTCAATGGCCATGCAATTGTCATTAAGGACAATAAGCAGATTGGTGTTGCTTACTCCTGCATGATTCATTGCTTCAAAAGCCATACCTGCAGTAAGCGCTCCATCTCCTATGACTGCTATATGTTGGCGATTAGTCTCGTTTTTATATTTAGATGCCTGAGCCATTCCCAGGGCAGCGGAGATAGAAGTGGAACTGTGTCCCACGCCAAATGCATCATATATGCTTTCACTGCGCTTGGGAAATCCTGAAATGCCTTTGTATAAACGATTTGTGTGGAATTTGCTTCTTCTGCCTGTAAGTACCTTATGTCCGTATGCCTGATGTCCTACATCCCATACCAATAAATCTTCAGGAGTATTAAAAACATAATGAAGAGCTACAGTCAGTTCTACCACACCTAATCCTGCAGCAAAATGACCTCCGTATACGGAGACATTGTCGATAAGGAACTGTCTTAATTCTGTGCAAACCTGAAATAGCTGAGACTCATCCAGATTTCTCAATTGTTCAGGGGTATCGATACCAGACAGTAAGTTTCCCGGTTTTATCAGCATCGTATCACAAAGTGATGTATTTAACAAATATAAACCAAATATGTTTTATATGGTAGCTTATCCTTGAAATACAATAGTAAACGGACGATAATAATTCATTTTCAGCTGTAAAATCACCAATCGCATTTCTTTCATCTGGTAATCATTCCGGACACATTGGTCTTGAAGTTTAAGGCTTGGGATCCCTGATTTCCCGCTGGAAGGAACTTGTTATTAATATTTATTGTCTGATTTATACTGCCTTAGCACTTATGCCCATATTATCCACTGCATCGGGTGGATAATAATACAGGTAGCGGACCTTTGGCTTTTCTTTCACCCTTGCTAATTTTACTTTGTGAGCTTCGAAATTAAACTACCGTTATTTACAGGTCCATTCGACCTGCTACTGTTCTTCATTGAAAGAGATGAGCTGGATATCTATGATATTCCTATTTCTAAAATCACCAATGATTTCCTCGATTATATTCATCACATGGAAGAGATGAATATTGAAGTTGCCAGTGAGTTTATACTGGTTGCCGCAACGCTTATGCGTATCAAGGCTAAAATGCTTCTTCCAAGACCTGAGATAGATGCACAAGGCAATGAAATTGACCCCAGGGAAGAATTGGTTGCTCACCTTCTTGAATATAAAAAGTACAAAAGCATTATCAATGACCTTGCTACTTTGGAAGAAGAGCGTATGCAGATGGAGAAGAGGGGTAACATTTTAAAAGAACTGAAGCACTTGTCTGAAGTTAGTGACGTAGAGGCAGAACTTCAGGATCTGGATCTTTTCAAACTCTTAAAGGTATTTGAAAGAGTAATGAAAAGATTTGAAGAGGAAAAAAACAAGCCGGTTCATACAGTAGTACAGTATCCTTACACTATAGAAAATCAAAAGGAATATATCCTTAATAAAGTGAGAGCCCTTTCCAGAGTTGCTTTTACAGACGTGATTTTTGAATATAAAACCAAGATAGCTGCAGTATACAACTTCCTTGCAATTCTGGAGCTGCTTCAGATGGGTTATCTTTTGATTTACCTTGGAGAAGGCTTTAATAATTTCTGGATAGAAATCAGAACGAATAAGGATGAACCGGTGATGGACGAAGACAATTAAGAATTAAGAGTTAAGAATTAAGAATGAAGGAATCCATTCTTAATTCTTAACTCTTAATTAAAATTGCTCTGTTCTCGAAAAGAAGAAATTCCCCTCAATTGCAGCGTTTTCATCTGAATCCGAGCCATGGATGGCGTTGGCCTCAAGACTTTTTGCAAATAGTTTTCTTATAGTACCTGGCTCTGCATTTGCAGGGTTGGTAGCGCCAATCAGCTTACGGAAGTCGGCTACTGCATTTTCTTTCTCAAGGATCATAGCTACGATATGTCCGCTTGACATATATTTTTTCAGGTCATTGTAAAAAGGTCTTTCTTTGTGAACCTCATAAAATTGTCCTGCTCTTTCGTCGGAAAGTTTTGTCATCTTTAGTGCCACGATTCTGAATCCGGCCTCTTCTATCATTTTAAGAATTGCTCCGTTATGCCCGTCTTTAGTAGCATCCGGCTTAATCATCGAAAAAGTTCTGTTTCCCGCCATAATGTTTTAGTTATGAAATTATTGATGTTACAAAATTATACAGATTATTGAATTGAACGGCCAAATTCCGGTTTTTTCAAGTATTCACCGCCCAAAATTGGTTTTTTTTTAAAAAATTGTGAACTTGGGCCAGCTTTGACTAATTTTTTTGATTTTTAATCAATCAAAATCAGGCCTATTTTGTTTATAATTAATATCTGAATTCATTTCTCACCGTGCCGGTAAAACATGCAGGATCTTGAGGCATTAAAGGAACTACTTAGCACTCCTAAAAAGATTGTAATCACCACTCATCACAAGCCGGATGCAGATGCCCTTGGCTCTTCACTTGCTTTATGGGCTTATCTTAAAAAGAAGAAGCATCAGCCTGTGGTTATTACTCCGACAGATTATCCTAATTTTCTATCATGGATGAACGGAAACGATGAGGTGCTTGTTTATACAGATCAGAATAAAACTGAAAAATGCAATGAGCTGGTAAGGCAGGCAGACGTAATTTTTTGTCTTGACTTCAATGCGCTGAGCAGGATAGGAGACCTGGGAGAAGTAGTAAGAAGTACTTCAGCGAAGAAGGTGCTGATCGATCATCACCTGGAGCCGGAGAAGTTTGCCAATCTTAATTTCTCAGACACAGGCGCAGCAGCTACTGCGGTACTTATCTACAAAATTATTCTTGGCCTTGGTGACAGGGAGATGTTTGATACCTGCATAGGTGAATGTATATATGCAGGTATTATGACCGATACCGGTTCTTTCAGGCATCCAAGTACCAATCCGGAAGTACATCTTATTATTGCAGATCTAATAAATCTGGCAGTAGATGTCAGCCGAGTGCACCGCTTGATTTATGATAATAATTCCGAATTAAAACTCAGGTTTCTGGGTTATGCCTTACTGGAGAAGCTGGTAGTCCTGAAAGAATTTCATACTGCATACATTGCCATATCTGCCGAAGAACTGGAGCAGTTTGAATCACAGACCGGTGACACGGAAGGGTTGGTAAATTTTGCACTTAGCGTAGAAGGTGTGGTGGTTGCTGCAGTAATCATTCAACGGCCGGATGCAGTTAAGCTTTCTTTCAGATCTAAAGGAGATTTCTCTGTCAATGAATTTGCGAGGAAGCATTTTGAAGGGGGTGGTCATAAGAATGCAGCCGGTGGAAAATCGGATCAAAGTCTTGATGAAACTGTAAACAAATTTGTTGAAGCTATAACTTTTTATAAAGAACAACTCGAACAAAATTATAAAATAGAAAAATCATTATGTTAAAAAACATCCTCTCTTTAGCCGGAGCATTATTATTCGGCGCTTTAATGTTGCAATCATGTGACGGGTATAAGACTACTGACAATGGACTGAAATATAAAATACATGTGGACTCTGCAGGAGAAAATATAGAGGCAGGTGGAGTCGCTTTGGTGCATTTAAAGTATTTTAACGAAAAGGATACTTTCGATACTTACAAATTGAACTACGGACAGCCTATCGATATTCTTGTTCCGGAATCTGCTTTTAAAGGCAGTCTGGAGGAAGGTTTGTTGTTGTTAAGCCCCGGAGACAGTGCGACATTTTTTATAAGAACTGACAGTTTGTATATCAAAAGATTTAACCAGGAGGTTCCTTCCGAAATTAAAGAAGGTAGCATGACCACATTCCATGTGAAGGTTGACAAAGTATATGGTAAAAAAGAAGTGGATGATCAGAGAGCTCAATATAAGCAGAGAATGGATGATATGAAGCAGCAGCAGATGTCGATGGTGCAGGATTATATGAAAAAAATGCTTGACTCTGCTCACGTAAAACAGTCGATCAAAAATGATGCTGCAGTGATTGAGAAAAAGCTGAAAGCAGATAATGTAAAGGCAGAGAAAACTGAGCATGGGGTATATTATGCGATACACAAAGATGCACAAACAGACAACGCAAATATTGGCGACACTGCAATGGTGCATTACACAGGCAGGCTTTTTGACGGAACTGTATTCGATTCTTCACAGGGCAGAGACCCGCTACAGGTGGTAATCGGCGTAGGCAGGGTTATTCCAGGCTGGGACATGATATTGCAAAAATTAGGTGAAGGTGATAAAGCTACAGTTTACATTCCTTCAGCGTTGGCTTACGGAAAGTCAGGTATCCCAGATCCTCGTAATCCTGAAAAATTTATGATCCCTAAAAACTCTCCGCTGATATTTGACATCGAAGTAGTGGAAGTAAAAAAATAAATTAAAGAAATAATATAAAAGGGGTGCTGTGAAATGCACCCCTTTTTTTTGATTTATCGCTTACCACTTTAAACCTTAAACCTTAAGTTTTAAAACTTTGAACTTTATACTTTGTACTTTAAACCCTCTCAAAATGCCTCCGTCTCCGGCAGTCCATCCGCTTCATCCGGGTCAAAACCCTTGCGTTCCCAGCGTTCACTCATGTGTTCCTTGTCATCATGGGCTATAGGCTTGTCTTGATTTTCCGCAGGCTTACGGTTTTCGGGAACTTTTTTATCTGCAGACTTGATTTTCTTTTTTTCTTCCGCTTTCATAATCCTAATCCTTATATCTACTGAACAATAATTGTCGTAAGGCCATTCGGAAATGATAAAGCTTATAGCTAAAAGTGGAAAGTTATAAGAATTCGATAGTTTTAAGTCAATAGTCTTAAGTCAGTAGTCAGGTTCCATCATTATCCGGCATCCAGCATCAAATATCAACATCCAGCATTCAACATTCAACATTAAATTGAATTCGTCTTTCCTCCATCCACCGGCAAACTTACTCCATTGATATAAGCTGCATATTCACTGGCAAGAAAGACGATGGCTGCTGCTGTTTCTTCCGCTTGTGCAAATCTTCCGGCAGGAATGGTTTTAAGAAGTTCTTGTTCTATAAGTTCAATACCCTTCCCTTCTTTTTGTGCTCTGTTATTGATCAAGGATTCTAATCTGGGTGTTTTAGTAAGGCCAGGTAAAACGTTGTTTACTGTGATGCCGAACTCTGCAAGTTCTGAAGATAGTGTTTTGGCCCATGCTGCCACTGCTGCTCTGGTACTGTTGCTTACTCCCAGTCCTGGTATTGGTTCTTTTACGGAGGTGGAAATGACATTAATGATTCTTCCGTATCCTTCATTTTTCATATAAGGTACAAGTGCTTGTGCAAGTATCTGGTTACAGATAAGATGACTGTTTAAAGCCATTAAGTATTCTTCAGGTTCAGCATCAATAGCTTTTCCGGGGGCAGGTCCTCCGGTATTGTTTATCAGGATGTGCGCACCTCCATACTGCTTTACGAATTCAATAATTGTTTTTCTCAATTCTTCCGGTTGACTATAGTCTGCCAATAAATAATTATGGAGTTGATTAAAAGAATTATCGAGTTTCTTTAGTGTAGCTTTAAGCTTCGATTCATTTCTGGCTATAAGTATTACCTCAGCACCTGCATTTGCCAACGCTAACGCAGCCGCTTTACCTATGCCCGAAGTACTTCCGCCTACTATAACTCTTTTGCCTTTCAGACTAATGTTCATTTGTATTGTTTATTGAAGATTTTTTCTAAATTGTCTGTTTCAAATTAAGATTCAAAAGCCAAACCGGAAAACGATTGGCCGGAAAAATGGTTACTAAATAGTTTACTTTTCTAAAAGCACAAAATATGGCAATTCAGAAACCCTTTAATTTTAAGAAATGGATTGATGATAATCGTCATCTCCTAAAGCCTCCTGTAGGTAACCAGCAAATTTACAAAGGTAATGATGATTTTATTGTTATGGTTGTCGGTGGTCCTAATGCTCGTAAAGATTATCATTACAATAATGGCGAGGAGTTTTTTTATCAGCTGGAAGGAGATATAACCGTAAAAATTATAGAGAATGGAAAGCCGGTTGATATTCAGATTAAGGAAGGGGATATATTTCTACTGCCTCCCCGTGTACCTCATTGTCCTCAAAGACCTGCCAACTCTGTCGGACTGGTCATTGAAAAATATCGTCCTGAAGGTGAGAAGGACGGGTTTTTCTGGTACTGTGAAAACTGCAACCACAAACTTTATGAGGATTACATCGAAGTAAAAGATATAGTGAAGCAGCTGCCTGTCGTGATGGAAAAATTCTATTCATCTGTGGATTTGAGAACCTGTAAAAATTGCGGCACAGTAATGGAGCCTCCGGTAAAGAAGTAATTATGGGTAAAGACGATTTGAAGAGTTTTCAGAACTCTCTGCAATACGCTAAAAAGCTGGACAAGAATGATCCTCTGCGGAAGTTTAAAGCGGCGTTCTATCAACCCAAAATAAAAGGGAAGACCCCGGTATATTTTTGCGGAAATTCGCTAGGCTTACAACCGAAGAAAGCAAAAGGTTATATTGAGCAGGAGGTAAAAGATTGGGCGAGGCTTGCGGTGGAAGGGCATTTTTCTGCCACTCATCCCTGGGCAGAATATCATAAAATGTTTTCAAAGCCACTTTCAAAACTTGCAGGAGCTAAACCTGAAGAGGTGGCGGCAATGAATACTTTGTCCGTTAATTTACATATGCTGTTTGCAAGCTTCTACCAACCTCAGGGGGAAAGAACCAAAATTATTACAGTAAAAGGTAATTTTTCTTCAGACCGATATATTATTCTGTCGCAAATAAAATGGCATGGGCTGGATGTAAATTCAAATCTTATAGAAGTGCCACCAAGGGACGGTCAGCAATTGGTTGATGAAGATGATCTGATAGCAGCTATTGAAGAGCATAGAACCTCAGTGACATTGGTATTTCTTGACGGAGTCAATTATTACACAGGCCAGGTTTTTGATATGCATAGAATAGCTTCTGCAGCGCATAAGGCAGGAGCAAAAGTAGGTTTTGACCTTGCACATGCAATTGGCAATGTTCCTTTAAAACTTCATGATTGGAATGTTGATTTTGCTGCATGGTGTTCATATAAATATTTGAATTCGGGCCCGGGTGCTGTTGGGGGTATTTTTGTACACGAAAAATACGCTAAAGATAAAGATTTGGTTAGACTGGCAGGCTGGTGGGGCAATGATGAGTCGGACAGGTTTATGATGAAGCCTGAGTTCAATCCTTCTGAAGGAGCAGCAGGATGGCATGTGAGCAATGCACCAATAATGAACATGGCTGCACATAAAGCATCACTCGAAGTTTTTGAAGAAGCAGGAGTAAAAAATTTATTTCAGAAAGGAAGAATGCTTACCTCTTACCTTGAGTATCTGATAAATCAGAAATGCAGGGAAGTAAAGAAGTCTAAATATAATATTAAAATTATAACTCCCTCGGAAGCGGAAAGAAGGGGCGCACAATTATCTATTCATGTGGAAGAAAATGGAAAGGAATTATTTAAATACCTGGTGAAACACGGCTTTCTAATTGATTTCAGAAACCCTTCTGTGGTAAGAGTTACTCCGGTCCCTTTGTATAATTCTTTTGAAGAAGTATACTTGTTTGCAGACCGATTATCTAAAGTAGCAGCTCTCACATTATAAATATGGAAAATATAACCATAGCAGGAGCAGGTTTGGTAGGTTCGTTGCTGGCATCACTTTTGGGTCAAAAAGGTTATGAAGTGGCAGTATATGAAAAAAGGCCTGACCCCCGTACAGCGCTTATCGATGAAGGCCGGTCCATTAACCTGGCGTTAAGCCATAGGGGAATCGCGGCATTAAAACTCGCAGGATTAGATGAGCAGGTGTTAGCAAATGCTATTCCCATGAAAGGACGGCTTATCCATGATGAGAAAGGCAATAAAAAATTTCAGCCTTACGGTGAAGAAGGACAGGTTATTCATTCTGTGTCACGAGCCACCTTAAATAAAATACTGATAAGTAATGCCGAAAAAAAAGGTGTCAGGTTCAATTTTAATCATCGCATAATAGATTTTTCTGTCCATAATAGATTAATTCAATTTGGTATTGACGGAGAAGAAAAAACTCTTAAACCGAATCTGCTGGTGGGTGCAGATGGTGCATTCTCAGAGATTCGAAACGGATTTCATCAGCTTGGTGAATTTGATTTTCAAAAGCAGGTATTGGAACATGGTTATAAAGAACTAACGATCCCTCCTGACTCAAATGGGGCACACAGAATGGAACCAAATGCCTTGCATATCTGGCCCAGAGAGCAGTTTATGCTTATAGGCCTGCCCAATCCGGATGGAACATTTACCTGCACCTTGTTTCTTCCCTTTAAGGGAGAGGTTTCATTTGAAGTGTTAAAAGATGAGCACGCTGTGAATCTGTTTTTCGAAAAATATTTTCCAGATGCACATCGTATCATGCCCGATCTTACCTCTGAATTTTTTCATAATCCGGTTTCTGCGCTGACAACAATCAGTTGCTTCCCATGGACACATAACAATACTTTATTAATAGGTGATGCCGCACATGCAATTGTGCCGTTTTATGGCCAGGGAATGAATGCAGGCTTTGAAGATTGCAGGATATTAATGGAAACTTTAAACAGCCGTCCTTTTGCCCAGGAGTTGCTGGATGCTTTTCAGAAAAGAAGGAAACCCTCTGCCGATGCTATTTCAAAACTTGCACTTCAGAACTTTATTGAAATGCGCGACCTTGTGGCAGATGAAACTTTTCTTTTAAGAAAAAGAATTGAAGCGCTAATTCATGAAAAACTGAAAGAACATTACCTTCCATTATATAGTATGGTGACTTTTTCCGATATGCCTTATGAACTTGCTTTGAAAAAAGGAATGAAACAGGATGTAGTGATGGATGAAATAATGAAGCTTGAAGGGATAAAGGACAATTGGATGAAGGAAGAATACTGGCCGGAAATAAAAAGGGTAATTGAAGAAAGAAGTAAGCCCGAAAACTGACAGAGGCTGTCATATTTCCGGGCATTTATCAAGGGATTAGTGGGCCTTTTTTAAAGTGATCTTTCTGGACATTCCATGCTCCTCTCCGCTTATTACAAGTGTTTCATTCGAAAGCTCAATGATTTCTTTTTCTACCGAACGGTTTCCTTCGTAGTTAAGATTAAGTTTGTTTCCGTCTTGGGAAATGGCATAATTTCCTTCTTCGGTCTGCCCTGCTTCAACATATTCAAATTTGCCGTCTTTGGAAAAGGAATAACTTATTCCGCCTATATCTTTTGGATCAAGATTGTTGCCTGCCAGTTCCAGTTCAGTTGCCTGCCATTCGCCGGTTATTAATTCAGCTTTGTCTTTTTTGCAGGAAGAAAGTGCAAAAACTAAAATTAAAATCGGAAGTAAAATTCTTTTCATGCCGTTCTTAGCTTGAAGCCAGATTAATTACATTCTGTAAATTTAGTAATTTTTTTGAATCATAAAAACAACTTGCATAAAATCCACTGCAATGATATAATTATTCATTGTGTCTTGTCAAAACTTTATTCATTCTTACAGGTTTGAAGAGTAAATGGAATTGCGCTTTCCCTTATATTTTAAGTTAGTTGTTATCCTGTTGGGTCTTGTCTTGTTTGTGTATGTGCTCACGGCCGCACAAACAATATTGGTCCTCCTTGCCTTTAGTTGTCTTATTTCGTTGCTCATACTGCCATTAAATAAATTGTTGGAACGACTACGAATCCCAAGGGCTTTAGCAATAATATTATGTCTTGCATTGCTTGCCACCATTATGGGTCTGCTTGGATATTTTGTTTATTCACAGATTGTCTTATTGTTAAAGGATCTTCAGAATGTTGTTTTCAGGTTAAATGATGTGTTGGAAGATCATCAACAGTTTTTCGAGCGTTTTTTCGGGTTAGAAAGAGGGGAAACATTAACATTTATTAAAGAACAGCTTACGCTTATTTTGCAGCAGGGAAGTTCTGTTCTGTCGGCAACCTTATCTGTCACCACCGGAGTTGTTACATTTGTCGGAATTCTTCCGGTATTCATTTTTTTTATGCTGTATTACCGTAAGTTTTTCAGGCAATTTATTTTAATGCTATTTGATGCTTCCAGCCATCGGGAAGTAAACCATACCATAAGAAAAGTAAAGAAAGTAGCACATTCTTATTTGTCCGGTCTCATCACCGTGATAAGTATAGTTTCGGTATTGAATGTAATCGGGCTAATGATTGTCGGTGTAGATTTTGCATTATTTTTCGGGGTTTTCGCCGGCGTACTGAATATCATTCCTTATATCGGTGTATTTATCGGGTCAAGCCTTCCCGTTATTTATGTTTTTATTACAGGTGGTTCACTTATAAAATGTTTTTCTGCCGGACTGGTTCTATGGCTGGTCCAGGTGTTGGATAATAATGTGATTACTCCAAATGTCGTCGGCGGAAGAGTCAGTTTAAATCCCTTTGTTTCTATTGTAGCTTTACTGGCCGGCGGTTTCATCTGGGGTCCGGTCGGAATGATACTTTTTATTCCTTATGTAGCTATACTTAAAGTAATATTTGATTCTATCGAACCGCTCCATCCGTATGGATTTTTGCTTGGAGAACCTCCTAAAAAAGAAGGAAAAGGAAAATTGTTTGGTTTTTTAAAGAAATTGAACAAAAACAAGAAGGACTAACAATCTTTGAAGCCGGAGGTTATTTTTTTGAGCAGTTGATTCGTCAACATGCTTTTCAAACTAAAAATCATGGCTTATGGGTAGATGGATACAGAAGATCAGAAATGCCGGATTACTTCTTACTTGCTTCTTCCTGTTCTCTTCATGCAGTATAACTTCATATGATCCTAATAACAATGTTCAGGACGTAGCAATGATAAAGCAGGAAAAAGCTTCAGTCTTCGGGCTTCAGGATGTATTTAATTATGTTTATACAGAAAGACCATCCAAAGTTCATATAGATCTGCAGCATATTAAGTCTCGGGGAAAACTGGTTGCACTTACCACTTATAGTAACAGCAGCTACTTTATTTACAAAGGTACACCCATGGGATTTGATTATGAATTATTGCAGCATCTTGCAGAACACCTTAAAGTAAAGCTTGAGATTATTCTGGTTAATAACCCTGATGAACTGTACGAAAAACTGAATAGCGGACAGGGAGATCTGATTGCCGATCACCTAACCATCAGCAAGGAGAAGGAAAGAATTATTCATTATACTTCCCCTTATAGTTTTACAAAACAGGTGCTGGTTCAGCGGATTCCCCATGGTAATCAAAAGCCGGTTCGTACTGCTGTGGATCTGATAGGTAAAAAGGTGCATGTGAGGAAAAATTCCCCTTACCATAAAAGGCTGATTCATCTTCAGGAAGAAATCGGAGGGGATATAGAAGTAGTGGAGGTTGCTTCTAATATAGATGTTGAAGATCTTATAATACAGGTATCAGAAGGAAAAATTGATTATACCGTTGCAGATGAACATATAGCAATGGTCAATCAGGCTTATCTTTCCAATCTGGATATCTCTACGCCTGTAAGTATGGAACAAAGGCTTGCCTGGGCGGTGAGAACCAATTCTCCGGAGTTGCTAAATGCTGTGAATGCATGGATTGTCAACATACAAAGGGATAATGTATATGGGGCAGTATATAATAAATACTTCAAAAACAAAAGAGGTGCGCATCAGATGGTCGCATGCCGAAGGAACATGTCCTGCAAAAAAACCATTTCATCATACGATCAGCTTGTAAAGAAGTTTGCCGGTGAGATAAACTGGGATTGGAGATTGTTGTCTGCGCTGATATACCAGGAGTCAAATTTTAATCCTGAAGCGAAATCGTGGGCGGGCGCTACAGGTCTTATGCAATTAATGCCTGCTACAGCGGAGATGTTTGGTGCAATGAACATTGAAGATCCTGTGGAAAATCTTCGAGCCGGAATAAAATATCTTGCATGGCTGGATATATATTGGAAAAGCAAGGTGCCTGACAAAGAGGAGAGGTTAAAATTTATACTTGCTTCATATAATGCCGGTCAGGAACATGTGGCTGATGCACAGAGATTGGCTGAGAAATACAACCGGAATCCACAGGTATGGGATGATAATGTTGCCTGGTTTATTTTGCAAAAATCTAAAACAATTTATAATACTGATCCGGTTGTTAAGTACGGATACTGCCGCGGATCGGAGACTTTTAATTATGTAAACCAGATCCTGGACAGATATAATCATTATAAGAAACTTATCAATGAAGAAGCTTAAGAATCAGATTGAGTTATGAGTTCATTTCATCCTTTTGTTGTTCATTTTCCTTTGGCCCTCTTTATTACCGCAAGTTTTTTTGCACTGGTCGGACTTTTTTACCGGAGAGGACTTTTTAAAGAAATAGTTTTTTGGCAAAATATTATAGGAATGGTCTTCGTATGCCTTGCCATATATTCAGGTATGGCAGATGCAGATGCACTACTGATCAATCATGAAGTCGAGGAGATTGTTGCAATACATAAGAAAAACGGGATGATGGTAGCCATTATATTTGGTTCATTAACTCTTTGGCTGGCGATCAGAAGAAAACTTATGTCTACACCTGAATATGCTTCAATAGTAGTATTCCTTATGATAGGTTGTATTGCAGTTATATATCAGGCACATGTCGGAAGTAAACTGGTTTACAAGAAAGGATTGGGAGTAGAGGCTGCTTCAACTATGACAAATTCAATTAAGAAGTAATCCTTTTTTCAGAATTTTTTAAACATTTTTTAAATTTTCGGGTTAGAACCCCAAACCCTTTGTTGCGTTCTGAAATTTTTTCTAGTAAAGACGCTGTTTTTTAGAACGGTAACTGAATTTCAGAAATGTATTAACCCGTTTTAAATGAGATTTCTTAACAACATTAGTATCAAAGCAAAACTGTTGCTTCTGACATTGATTTTGCTTGTTCCGCTTTTGGTATTTATTGGAGTAAATATCGAGCAGAGAGTGGACGACCAAAGAAGATTGAATATCATTGAAAAAGAAATATCATACATTGAGCGGTTAAGATATTTAATTAATGTTCTGCAGGATGAGAGAGCATTAAGTGTATCCTTTGCCTCCACCGAAGGTAAATTATTCAGAGCAAAGCTACTTGCAGCTCAAAAACAAACTGATGAGGAGATTGAAAGGATGCAGGCATATCTTTCTCAAAATGCTGCTGCTCCTACCATCCTGTTTTCCCTTCAACAAAATCTGAACATTCACAGAACGGAACTTGCCTCACTTAGCTTTGACTCCGTAAGGGTCGATTATTTTTATACCGGGTTAATAATGCAATTCCTGAAAGAGGCAGATAAATCGTATAACCGAATTCCTGAAAGTGAGCTCAAGAAAGAAATTTATACCCTACTGTCAATCATGAATACCCGCGAATATTTGGGAAGAATAAGATCCTTGTTGCTTAAAATAATCGCCACCGGGGATTTTTCGGTGAAGGAATACGGAGAGTTTTCTGTCAATAAAGCCACATTTGATTTATATCTTAACAATTTTTATTCTGAGGCTAACAAGGACATAATGAGTTTTTATTCTCAGCAGATGCCTCATGAAAACCTGGAAAGCGTACTGCTGATCATAAACCAGTTTTATAATTCCCATTCGCTGCTGGCCGTTAAACCGGACGCTAAGCAATGGTATGAAGTTGTCTCTCCTGTAATGGATGGCTTTGCTGAAATTTCAGCATATACAATATCCAATTCCAGAAATAAGATCAATGTGCAATTGGCTACAGCCAGGAACAATCTTCTGATATATATATTGCTTTTGATTTTCCTTCTCGGGACTGCAGTATTCTTGTCATTTTATATCATCAGGACAATAGCTGTTTCACTTGAAAAATTAAGTCATGCTGCAGGTAGAATTGCAAACGGAGATGTGGATGTGGAAATTAACCTTCCATATAATGATGAAATGGGTGCACTTGGACAAACCTTTCAGGAGATGGTTAGAAGTATCAATCTTTATGCCGCTTCAGCGGAAACAATAGGAAAAGGAAATTACGATGTGGCTGTTAAGGTTCGAAGTGAAAAAGATAAACTTGGCAATGCTTTATTCAAAATGAAATCTAATCTTAGACAATTATCAATTGTTGAAAGAAGAAAAAGCTGGTTTCTTTCAGGTGACAGAAAGCTCAATGATATTATGAGGGAAGAAAGAAATCTGGAAAAATTACCTGAGAAAATCATTTCGTTCCTGTGCAAATTTTTGCGTGCAGAGATTGGAGTTTTTTATCTTGCAGATGACTCTTATTTATCTGCTACAGGTATTCACGCTGCCGGACAGGATATCCTAAACAAGAAATTTGTTCTTAATGAAGGGTACCTTGGAGAAGCAATAAAAAGAAAACAAATTACTGTTTTGTCCGATCTTAAGGAAGATCATCTGGTTGTCAAAACTGGTTTAATTCAGGTACAAACCTCATCCTTAATATTAGTGCCTGTTTATTATGAATCAAACCTCCTGGGGCTTATTGAGCTTGCATTTGCTGATCAGTATAAAAAGCATGTATTGGACTTTCTGGAATCTGTTGTGACCAAGATTTCGGTAGTCATAAGTAATCTCAATTCTGAGATTCAAACAAGAGAGCTTCTGATGGAAACTCAAAATCAGGCCGAAGAACTGGAGGTTCAGCAGGAAGAGTTGAGACAAATAAATGAGGAATTGATTATTCAAAGAAATAAGTTGCAGGCTTCAGAAGAGGAAATACGGGCCAGTCAGGAAGAGCTTCAGGAAAAAAATGCAGAGTTGGAGGAAAAGGCAAATCAGCTTGAAGAACAATACGAGGCGCTGCACCTTAAGAATAAAGAAGTAGAAGAGGCGAGAGAGTTGTTGGAGAAAAATATGAGGGAATTGGAACAGACATCAAAATACAAATCAGAGTTCCTGGCCAATATGTCTCATGAACTCCGTACACCTTTGAATAGTGTTCTTATTCTTGCCAAAATATTATCAGAAAATAAAGATAAAAATCTAACTGAAAAGCAGATTGAGTTTGCCAATGTGATATTCAATTCAGGAAATGATTTGCTGCATCTTATTAATGAGATATTAGACTTGTCCAAACTGGAAGCCGGAAAGGTGGTTTTGGAGTTTTCAGAATTTAAGGTTTCGGATTTAAGCATAGAAGAACAATTTCTGCCCTTGGCAAAAGATAAGGGATTGAAATTTTCCCTGAATATCGGTCAAGATCTTCCATCCATTAAAACAGATAAGTTCAGGTTAATGCAGATTCTTAAAAATCTGGTGAGTAATGCAATTAAATTTACTCCTGAAGGGGGCGAAGTAAAGATAAATGTATTTGATATGGAACCTGGGCAGATCCAAGATTTCAGGATAAGAGGGGGAGGGAAAGTTGTAGGATTTTCTGTGAAGGATAATGGTATCGGAATTTCTAAAGATAAACTGGATAAAATTTTTGAAGCCTTCCATCAGGAAGATGCTTCTATTACCAGAAAATATGGTGGAACCGGGTTAGGTCTTTCAATAAGTCGTGAACTGGCAAGGTTGTTAGGAGGTGCAATACACGTAGAAAGTGAAATTGGAAAAGGGAGTACATTTACACTATTGTTGCCTGTAGAAAGTGTACGGGAAATTACTGTGCCGACAGAATTAAAAGAACAGAAAAAATTACCATTGCCGGTTCGTAAAAATGGGAAATCCGAAGGTAAAAAAATTCTTATAGTAGAAGATGATCAAAATTTTGCAAAAATTTTGGATGAAGTAGCAAGAGCTAATAATTATTCTACCTTGAAAGCCTTTACAGGAGGAGAAGCGCTTGCCATTGTAGAGAAAGAAGATTTTGATGCTCTTATACTGGATTTAAATCTTCCTGATATGAAAGGATGGAAGATTGTTGATAAGCTAAAAGAAAAAGGAAAGGAGAATATTCCGGTGCATGTTATATCTGCAGAAGAACAGTATGATGCTCCTAAAGGGTTAACGGATTATGAGTTTAGTCTTAAGCCCCTTGATAAAAGTTCTTTAGAAAAAGTTTTTTCAGAATTGTTTTCCAGGAAGCTGGTTGAAAAAGTTTTGATTATAGAAGATAATCCTCAGCAAAATAATGCAATAAAGGAACTGCTTCTTACAAAAAACATTGATTCTGACCAGGCATACAGTGCGGGAGAAGCTCTGGAAAAGCTGAAGCAAAAATCCTATGAATGCATCATTGCCGATTTGGAATTGCCGGATGTAAGAGAATATGATTTTCTGGAAAAGCTAAAGCAGGAGAAATTAAATGAAAATGTGCCCGTAGTTATCTATTCCGGAAAGGACATCGGGAAAAAAGATGAAGAGATTTTAAAAAAATTTGCCAATACGATTATCATTAAGTCTCCATATTCATATGACAGATTAATGGCCGAGGTGAATCTGTTTTTGCATTCCATAAAAGGAACGACCAAGGGTAACTCAGAAGAGTTTACTTATCAAAGACCTGATACCTTGCTAAAAGGCAAAAAAGTGCTTTTGGTAGATGATGACATCAGAAATATTTATGCTTTACACAGTGTGCTGGAGCAGGAGGGTATGGAAATAATAACTGCCTCCAACGGTCTTGAAGCGTTGGATGAATTGAAGAAAAATACAAATGTCGATATTGTATTGATGGATATCATGATGCCGGAAATGGACGGCCTGGAGGCTATCAGGAGAATACGGTCAGAAGATCGATATAAAAGTTTGCCGATTATTGCCGTAACAGCCAAAGCAATGAAGGGAGATCGTGAGAGTTCCATTCAGGCAGGGGCATCTGATTATATATCCAAGCCTGTGGATGTAAATAAACTTTTATCATTGATGAGGGTTTGGTTATACTAGATGATTGCAGAAGAAAAGCTGATAGAGGAATTTCTAAATGAGATTTTCCTGAAATATGGATATGATTTCAGAGAATATTCTACTGCATCCATTACAAGAAGAATCAAAAGATTCAAAGAGCTGAGGAGCGGAAAAAACTGGATAGAATTTCAGGATCAGGTATTGACAGACGAAAAGTATTTCGGTGAATTCCTGCGTGAAGTTACTGTAAATGTCACCGAAATGTTTCGTGACCCATCCTTTTATAAGGCGTTGCGTGAACAGGTAATTCCTCAGTTAAAAACGTATCCCTTTATCCGAATATGGGATGCAGGATGCTCTACCGGTGAAGAGACGTATTCTCTGGCTATTCTTTTATACGAAGAAGGATTGTATGATAAATGCCAGATATATGCAACTGATATAAATCAGCAGGTGGTAAAAAAGGCTAAAGAAGGTGTCTTTACTTTGCAGCAGATAAAGGAGTTTACTTCTAATTACCATGCTTCAGGAGGGAAAGAAGAGTTTAGTAATTACTTTACTGCAAAATATAATAATGTTGTAATGCATGATTTTCTGAAAAAGAATATGGTCTTTTCGGCGCATAATCTTGTTTCAGACGGGTCATTCAATGAATTTCATTTGATTATATGCAGGAATGTTTTAATCTATTTTAAACGGGAGCTGCAGGACAGGGTAATAAAATTATTCTATGAAAGTCTTCCTGCATTTGGTTTCCTTGGACTGGGTAATAAAGAAACGCTCTCTGTTTCCGATTACAGAAATAAATTTATTGAAATTGATAAAATAGAAAAGATTTACAAAAGATCCGGTTGATGTTAAAGAAAGATTACAAATTGGTGGTAATCGGAGGTAGCCTTGGAGGAATGGATGGAGTTATAACTATACTATCACGATTGCCTGAAGATTTTAAGATCCCGATTGTAATTGCTTTGCATCGAATGAAGAATGTCAAAAGCAGCCTTGAGGAGTTGATACAAAAAAAAGTAAAGCTAAAGGTAAACGGTGCTGAAGATAAAATGAAAATTGCAAGTGGCAATGTATATATTGCTCCGGCAAACTATCATTTATTAATTGAAAAAGACGGAACACTTTCTCTTGACAATGCCGGTTCGGTCAATTATTCCAAACCAAGCATTGATTTACTTTTTGAAAGCGCAGCATGGTGTTGTAAACATCATGTAGTAGGTATTTTGCTAACAGGGGCTAATGCCGATGGAAGTGCAGGATTACATGCTATCAAAGAGGCAGGGGGGATTACTATAGTTCAGGATCCTCTGGAATCAGTCGCTCCGACAATGCCGTTGAATGCCATTAGGAGATTTGATGTTGGCAATATATGTACACTTGATCAGATTGCTGAATTGTTAATTAAAATGAACCAATGAGAGATTCAGGTAAGATTAATATTTTACTGGTAGACGATAAGAAGCAAAACCTGCTTTCTCTGGAGAGTCTTTTGGAGGATGTAGAACAGAATGTTCATTTTATTTCTGTTACTTCCGGTGAAGAGGCTTTAAAAGTTGCCATTTCGGAAGAGATTGCACTTATTCTGCTCGATGTACAAATGCCCGGCATGGGAGGATATGAAGTGGTCGCTACTTTAAAGAAAAGCATCAAGACAAGAAATATTCCGGTTATTTTTGTTACAGCTTTGAACTACGATACCTCCTATATAGAAAAAGGCTATGAATTCGGGGCGGTAGATTATCTGTTCAAGCCTTTGAATCCTGTAATCACCAAGTCCAAAGTCAATGCATTTATACAGATGTATCTACACCGGAAAGAGTTGGAGCAAAAAAATATAGAACTTCAGAATCTGGGGTTGCTTGTAAAAAATACCAAAGATTACATGTGTATTCTTACAGAGAATGATTTAAGTTTTATTGCTCTTAATCCATCCTTTCTTTCAAAAACACAATTGGTGTCCCATCAGCTTTATGACAAACCGGCGGATTTGACCGGCCTTTTTTCTCCGGAATTGTTAAGGCTTCTGAGAGAGGCAGAGAAAAAAAGGGCAGGAAATATTTTATTTGAGGATAAAATTACTGCTGGTAGTAATGAACAGATCTGGGTGAGTTGGTCTTTTGTGCTTGAGAATGGAAAATGGTATGGCAACGGTAGAGATGTCTCAGAAAAAAAGAAAGCAGAGGATGCTTTAAATACTGCTTACCTTGAATTAGAACAAAAGGTGAAGGATAGAACTTCTGAATTAGTGAAAATTAATGCAGAGTTGAAAAATGAGATTGACAAAAGATCAAGAGTTGAGCAGGAGCTGAAGTTATACAATGAAAAGTTAATTAAAACCAATGAAGAGCTTGATAACTTTGTGTATACTGCTTCCCACGATTTGAAACTCCCGATAGCAAACATGGAAGGTCTTGTCAATACATTGGCAGAAGAGCTTGAACTAACGGGTGAGTTAAGTACTATTATGGAAATGCTTAATCATTCTGTTGTACAATTAAAAACCACTGTTCAGGATCTCTTAAACATTATTCAGATACAAAAGAAAGGGAAGACAGATGTGGAATTATTGGATTGCCAGAGCATAATTGATGAAATAAAATTTAGTATAAAGGATCTTATACAGGAGAGCGGGGTGGAAATAATAGAAGAGCTGGATTGCAATGAAGTAAAATTAAATAAGGCTGATCTGAAAAGTATCTTGTATAATCTAATAAGCAACAGCATTAAATACAGGTCGCCATTGAGAAATCCATTTGTCCGGATTTTTATTCGCAGTACAGAGGAGCATACAATTATCAGTATTATTGATAACGGTCTCGGAATACCTGAAGAAAATCAAAATAAGATTTTTCAGATGTTTAAGCGGGCACACGATCATGTGGAGGGTAGCGGAATAGGTTTGTACATTGTAAAACGGACTGTTGAAAAATACGGTGGATTTATTGAGGTAATAAGCCAGGAAAACAAAGGTACAGAGTTTAAGATTTACTTTAATAAGTAGTTTTTATTAATGCCACTTATAAATTTTTAGTCCTGCATAAAAGAAGGCAATTCCCTGTAAAATCAGAATAACAGAGGGAGTAATTATCCCGGCAATTCCGGTTCCTTCGGTTACAACAGTCCTCAATCCGTCGGCCAGCATCGTCAGGGGTAAAGCTTTGATTATTGGCAAGGCCCACTCAGGAAAGTTTTGATAGGAGAAAAATATTCCGGATAGAATCATCATTGGTAGTGTTACGGCATTAATTATCCCGTTGGCAATTTCTGTATTGGAAACTCTGGAGGATACTAGAATGGCCATTCCTGAAAAGCTGATCAGACCGGCAAGAAAAATTGTAGTCAGAGCCGTGAAGGAACCGGTTATAGTTACATTAAAATAAAAGTAGCCGAACCCAAATAGAATGGCAGCTTCAATTACAGTGATTAAAAGTCTTGTAGCAAATTGTGCAACCAGGAAGTCGCTTTTTCTCATTGGAGTTGCGATCATTCTTCGTAGTAATTTTTTGATTCTGTAATCAATAAGTGTCCAGCTGATTCCCCATATGCAACTGTTCATTATGCCCATCGCAATAAGGCCCGGTAAGAGAAAGTCAATGTATCTGCTTCCGGGAGTATGTACTTTGACAATTTTGCTTTTCTGATCAGCTTCCCGACGTTTTCTAAACTCTCTGTCAATAATAAGGTAAGTATTTTGTGCTTCCGGATTATTCGGGTCAAAGTGAAATGTTAGCTGCCCGGGTGAGGTTTCAACATAAAGGCTAATTTCTCCTTTTCTTAAGGCGCTAACTGCTTCGTCATTGGTTCCGTAAATAAATTTTATTCTGGTAGGAGATCCGATGTCCGCTGCAAGTAACTCTTCAAAACTGTTTTTCATTTCCGTTCCAATATCACCGGTCATCATCACTGTTCTTCTGCTTTCGATCTTCTGAGTAAAAGCAATGCCAAGTATCCATGCCATTAATACAGGAAAACCTATTGCCCAGAATAGTACTCCCGGTTCTCTTAAGAAGGACTTGATCTGAACTGAGATTAATTGTAGTACCGGATTATTCATGCAGTTTCCTTCCTGTTAAAGTAATGAATAAATCATCCAGTTTCATTTTTCTGCACTCTATATCTAGTGGTTTAATATCTTCCATTTGAAGTATGTTAAAAAAATGAGGCAGACTTTCTTCTATTCTGTTTACTGCGGCCGTGCCTTTGGTGCCGGGTATTTCCCATTGCAATTTTCGCAGTCCTGTAAGTTCTTTCAGGTTGAATTTAATTTTTTTATTCAATGAAAAGCTTATGATATCACCTTTAGCATATTTGGCCAATAAGTCATTTAGCCTGCCTTCTGCTATAAACTTTCCTTTATCCATGATAATGATTCTGTCACAAAGGTATTCTGCCTCCTCCATATAGTGTGTTGTCAGAATCATTGAGGTAGATTCAGATCTTTTTAACTGATTCAGGATTTCCCAAATCTCTCTTCTGGCATTAGGGTCCAGACCTGTTGTGGGTTCGTCAAGTAGTAAAACTTTTGGTTTGTTTAGAAGTGCCACTCCAAGCGCAAGCTTTTGTCTTTGTCCGCCCGACAAATTAACTACATAACTATCTTGTTTATCATTCAGTCTGATTATTTTTAATATTTCTTCAATCCGTTCTTCTGGTAGATTGTAGAATGAGCCAAACATTCTCAACGTTTCTTTTGCGGTTAGTTTGTCGATAAATTTCGTTTCCTGCAAAGAGATGCCTAGTATGGAATGTATAAAGCGTTCATCAGTTTCCCATTTCTTTCCTGCAATTGTAATTTCCCCTTCATCCTGTTTCTGCAATCCTTCTATCATTTCTATTAAAGTGGTTTTGCCTGCACCATTAGGCCCAAGGAGTGCAAGAAATTCACCTTTATAAACATTGAAAGAAACACTTTTAACAGCTTCCAGATTTTTAAAAGCCTTTTTTACATTTTGTACTTCTATAATAGTTTCTTTGTTCTCCTTGCTTTTTTTTTTCATGGACTAAAAGTAAGATTAGCAGTCCTCGCAACTGATGCTTATAGTTGCTATAACAGCGTTCTCGGGTTTAGGTGAAGTGGTTGAAAAAATAAATTTTTCATCCTGATTTCGGACAGTAAATGTTACGCCTTCTTTTTGGCTGAAGATTGTTTTTGTTTTTGAGTCATAGACCAATGAATCTGATTGGGCAGCTGTAGAAAGTTTCATGCCTGCACCAATATTATTTTTTGTTTTCAGTGAAGGACTGTTTGTTGAAATAAAAGATATTATACCTACGGTATTAATACTTTCTGCTATTATCCAGGTCTGATCTTTCAATGTTATTTTTTTTCCTTCCCAAGTTTTTCCGTTACGGTATATTTCCATATCTGCATTTTCCGGATAATTAAGATCTATGGTTTTCAATTTATCCCCTAAAATAATTTTGCCCATTCCTACAGAAGTGATCATAGAGTCATTTAGTGGAAGATCCGGATTTCCGGAAGGTTTTTTCCACTCACTTATAATAACCTGGTTTTCCTGTTCAGGTTGTTGGTCTTGCTGTTCAGAACTACACGAGAAGAGGATTATATGACTTATAACTAGTGCTTTATAAAATTTCATTGTTCAAAAAAAATATAACTTTCGGGAAATTTAAGTAAAAATATTACCTCCCTGAAAGATAAAGGTTTAAGTTTTCTTAATTTTGATGCTTCTTAAACCACACTAAATAATAAAACTATGAAAAAAATATACGCCATATCTTTAGCATTAATGGTGGCATTTACATTTGCATGCAGGAAAAATGAACCAGGTCCTCAAGGTCCGGCCGGCCAGCAGGGAATTCAGGGTGAAAAAGGAAACGATGGTGCTCAGGGATTTCAAGGTGTCCCTGGAGAAGATGGTTTGATGAGAGAAGGATTTATTGAAGGTACTATTACCGGAACCAATAGAAGCGGGGAGCCTATTTCTGAAACTTTCAGGTATGAGTACTTAAACAGTCTTGGAGAATCTGTAATTACAGATTATGAAGGGTTGGGTTTTGTTTTCAGCAGGAGAGCAGCCAAAGAGGCAAATAGCTTTTTTTATTTGAATTTGGAGTATGTTTATGAAAATGAAGAGGGAGATTTCGAGGTAGATCCCCATTCAGTAGGTCTTTCATTTTCTTTCATAAAAGATTTGGGGAATGGGAAATATTTTAAATTTGCTAATTCTTATTCAAGTGGTAATTGGGGTTGGGAGAAGGTTGCCCGTACAGGTGATACACCAATACTTTGGTTTTACAATTCAAGCTCTACTATCGATATTAAAATTATATCTTTTAACAGAGCAACAGGAAGGTTAAGCTTTGAATACACTGTTAATTTGCATGAATATGAAAATATCTCATACAATAGCGCTGAAATCAAAGGCCGAGGAATAATAACAGTCCGAGAGGAAATAGCAAGAAAAGGCAATTTCTGAAAAAGAATATTTATGTGCCCATATATAGGTGGTGTTTCACGTTGTAACACCACTTTTTTATTCTGTATCCCATTAGTATATTGCGTATTAAACTTATTTAAATAAAGATTTATGAAACTAATATTTAACTATTTTTTGATGGCAGCGATTGTGTTTTCATTTGCATGCCGTAAAAACGAGCCAGGCCCTCAAGGGCCTGCAGGTCCACAGGGAATACAAGGGATCCAAGGCGAAAAGGGCGATAAAGGAGACACGGGTGATACAGGACTTCAGGGTGAAAAAGGTGACAAGGGTGACACAGGTGACACAGGACTTCAGGGTGAAAAGGGTGATAAGGGCGATACAGGTGATACTGGGCTTCAAGGTGAAAAAGGCGATAAGGGTGATAACGGAGATAAGGGTGACACAGGTGCAACCGGTCTACAGGGGAATCCGGGAGAAGATGCTTTGCTTAGACAAGGTAGAATTTCAGGTATGTTGTCTGGCATCAGCGCTTCCGGAATAAAATTGGATGAAGAATTCAGTTTTGAATACTATCCTACAATGGATGATTCTGAGTACCACAATTACGGAGAGGGACTTTCTTTTAGCTTTGGAAGAAGAGCGGCAAAAGATTCAGAAAACAGAATTGCTTTCAGTATGAATACATATGAGGGAGAGGCTCCTGATAGATACGGAATCAGAATGTCGTTTTCGTATAGAAAAGATCTGGGTAACGGGAGGTTTTTGAAGTTTTCAATATTCCCTAATAAAGGTCAGCTTGCCAGGCTTTCAGATTATGAAAAAATTTATTTTGACGGCGATTACTCTGATATAGTTATTTCAAACTATAAGTTTGATGACAAAACAGGAGAAATGTACTTTGATTTTGAGGCGTCCATTCACTATGATGAAAATTCAACAGGAAATCCTGCAACAATAAAAGGAACTGTGAATGTAATAGTAAATGAAGCAATCTATCGTAAAGGAACCTGGTAATTTCTGGGTAACTATAATAAAAAAAGAGGCTGTCATTTTTGATAGCCTCTTTTTTTATTATCCCGCTTTCTCTCCAAGCCAGGAGTAAGTGTTTATCTTTTTTGTTTTTCTCAGCTGAAATCTTTCAATAGCGTGTTTGTTGATGTGCTCCATTGCTTCTTCCACACTGTCGGTATATAAGAAAAGCTCGAGATCTTCCGGATTGATAGTGCCTTCATCGGCCATGTGGCAAATGTACTCGTAAAGTTTTTGATGGTATTCTTTTCCCATTAACACTACTGGGAATTTTTTAACCTTATTGGTTTGAATAAGCGTCAATGCTTCAAAAAATTCATCAAGCGTACCAAAGCCCCCCGGCATTACCACAAAGCCATAGGAGTATTTTGAAAGAAGGACTTTGCGAACGAAGAAATATTTAATATTTACCCATTTGTCAAGATATGGGTTGTGAGATTGCTCAAAGGGCAATACAATGTTGCAGCCCACAGATCTTCCTCCTACATCTTTAGCTCCTCTGTTGGCCGCTTCCATTATACCGGGACCTCCACCTGTCATTACTGTAAAGCCCAGCTTGCATAATTCTGCGCCTACTTCCCTTGCAAGTTTATACGCAGGATGATCATATTTAAATCTTGCTGAACCGAAAACTGTTATACATGGTCCAACAAAGTGTAATGCTCGGAATCCTTTGATGAATTCCATACAAATCTTGAATACAAACCATAATTCCGATTTCCGGGAGTGAGGTCCTTCAAGGAAATATTGTTCTTCGTTGGATTTTTTTATTTTTTCAGTATGTACTACAGGTGTTTCGTCTACTAGCTCTGGTTCGTTTGTCATTTCCTACAGATATTAATTAACATTATAAAAGTTGCATTTCTGATAACGAATATATCAGAAAAAAATTTTCTGGTTATATGGTTTTGCCGCTTACTGAAGTTGCTAATTCATTTTCAGGTGTAACAGAAATGTCGGATTCCTGAATTTTTCCCCAAGGTATTTTAAGCCATATTCTCTCGTGTACGAAGTAAAGGGCTATTTTGGTTACAACCTCTACCAGCCCGATGCTTACTGCTGTTTTTATTTTCCCTGTGATAAAATATGAAATTATCATCGTGTCAATAGTGCCGAGCATTCGCCATGTTACACCTTTGGCAAGACTTATTCTTTTTCTATCTCCGGTGTTTAATTTAGTTTTAATGAAGTTCCAGACTCTTTCATGTGCATAGAAAAGACATATCTTGGTTATAACCTCAATGCCTCCGATACTCACAGCCATAATCGCTTTCCCGCTAATGAAAAAAGCTATTACCATTGTATCTATGGTACCTATAATCCTCCAGCTAATACCTTTTACAACACTCCTTGTGTGTGTTTCTTTCATGAATTTATTAATATTTTAAAATAAACCGGGGCAGTTCGCTTAATAACGCCTGCCCCTTAATTTATTGTTATTTTTTAATTTACCAGCCCCAGCCGTCATCCTGCTTTTGTTCTTTCTTCTCTTCCTGCTGCTGTTCCTGTTCTTGATTCTCTTCCTGCTGCTGTTCCTGCTGCTGATCATCATAATCGTCGTAAGTGTTTCTTCTAGGTTTTTCTTTAGGACGATTTTTCCAGGTATCTGTTCCTTTTGGCCCGTCATATTGAGTAGGAGGAGGAAGTGACTTTTTCTTCTTTCTTGCAGGCATTGTCGGACTGTACTGTACCTTTACATTCATGATTATATATTTGTCTCTGTTGCCAGGGTTGCCTCTAAGGCTCACAGCATCAAGTTGGTCCGACAAAGTAAATCTGTACGCAGCATCAATTATAAGTGTAGTTCTTTGAGTGATAGTAAATGATAATCCAAAACCTACAGGAAATACCGGAGCATAACCAAAAGCTCCTGCTCCTTCGGGAACATAAAATAAACTGTCAGTCGGGATGGTATCTTTGGCAATAGAAAATGAAGATGCTGTAAATCTGTTTATCCCTGCTCCTGCCAGAATAAATGCTTTAAAAGTAGCAGCCGGCCTGTTTCTGTCTCTTGCATTTCTTACAATATCATCTATGAGATAGAATCTTGCATAAGCATCCAGCTCCATGTTTGTGCTGGAAAATCCAAGGTATCTGTTGGGGTGAATTGTTTCTTCTCCTTTTAGTCTGAAGTAGGTGAACTCTGCACCAAACATTACTCTTGGCCAGATTTTGTAATTAGCACCCAGGCTGAATGCAGGTCCGAATTTATTACAATCGAACAGTTTACAGACATCACCATGATACGCCGCCATGCCTATACCTGCAGTAAAACTTAATGGTCCCCGGTAGTAGTAAGAGTCAAAGAAGCCGGAATATTCTATTTCTCGATGTTGTGCATTTGAAAACGTCACAACAAACACCAGCAATAAAGCTTTAAATAACCTGTATTTTAACATCTGATTCCTCCTGATTAAATATCAAATTTAATCAAATTCATCTAAAGCTAAAATACAATGGCATTTTATTGGATGTTTCCTGAATTAAATTTGCACTTTCAAAGATTCCTGTTTCGGCTTTTTGGAAGGTCCTGGTCCGCTTAAATACTGACAGGTCTTCAGTGCTTCCATACTTTCGAAGTCTACTCTGACTTTGTCGTATTTGTAGGTTTCTTTTAAAGTCATCGTCAGGTTGTTGTCTCCCATACTCATGTCTACATCTTCCATTCCCATTTGACAAGGGTGTTCATATCCGCAGGCATGTGCGATTTCAAGCATTTCTTTGCGAAGGTTTTTTACATAGTTATAAAATCTTTCGGATTTTAATGTAGGATCTATTCCGTTCTGAAGCCATTTGCTTTGAGTGGCAATTCCGGCCGGACATTTATTGGTCTGGCATACCTGCGCCTGAATACAGCCGATAGACATCATGGCTTCTCTGGCAACATAAATCAGGTCTGCGCCCATTGAAAATGCCATAAGGGCTTTGGCAGGAAATCCGAGTTTGCCTGCTCCTATAAATACAATCCTGTCAGTTAGTCCACGTGAGGCGAAAATTTTGTATACGTTGGAGAAAGCATAATTGAATGGTAGTGAGACGTGGTCTGCAAATGCAGGAGGGGCAGCACCTGTGCCTCCTTCTCCTCCGTCTATGGCAATAAAATCAGGCCCTGTATTTCTCTCGATCATCAAATCTGCCAGCTCCTCCCACATTTCCATTTTTCCAACTGCTGCCTTAAACCCTACCGGAAGTCCGGTTTTTTCAGCTATTTTTTCAATAAAATCCAGCATTTCGGGTACATTGTTAAACTCCGAATGGTAAGCCGGTGAGATAACATCTTTGCCAATAGGGATATGTCTTATTTCGGCAATTTCTTTCGTAATTTTCGCTGCAGGAAGTACTCCTCCTTTTCCAGGTTTTGCTCCCTGGCTGATCTTAATTTCGATTGCTCTCACAAAAGGATTTTTTTCAACAAGCTCCACAAGTTTATCCATGGAAAATCTTCCGTTATCCTCTCTCACACCGAAATAGCCTGTACCTATCTGAAAAATTACATCTGCTCCATGAGAGTGATGCGGAGAAAGACCTCCCTCCCCAGTATTGTGAAAGCAACCTGCTTTAAGAGCGCCTTTGTTTAAAGATTCCATCGCCTTTGCAGAAAGTGATCCATAGCTCATTGCGGAGATATTGATCACAGAGTAAGGTCTGAAAGGTCTTTTTCTTTTGTTATAAAGGCCCATCACTTTAGCACACGGAAGAAAGTAAGGGTCTGAATAATTTACATGTCCCGGTTTTACAGGATATGGAAACATGGTAGGGTTTATGAACACATGGCCGGGAGCAAACTGATCCTGGTCTGTTCCAAAGCCTTGAAAATTATTTTCTTTTTTGGAAGAAGCGTAAATCCATGATCTCTGACTTCTGTTAAATGGCAATTCTTCTCTGTTGTTGGATACGATATACTGTCGCAGTTCAGGACCTATTTTCTCCAGCATATAACGAAGGTGACCCACTACAGGATAGTTGTGTTTGATGGTATGCGCCCTGTTAAAAAAGATATCTTTAATGGCAACACCGCCAAGAAATGCGACTATGGCAAAAAGCCACCAGTAAGAAATTAGTATCTCTTTTATGAATTCCATGTTATTGTTAATTAGATAAATGAATGTTGAATTTTATTAACCGTAATACGGGAAATTTCGATTGTCAGTTATGCGATTAATACTGGATTTCGTTTTCCAGTATCATTTTTACTTTTGGCAAAAGCTTTTGTGCTTCATCAAACTGCGCAGGTTTCCAGAATTTGTGATCGGAAATATTTATCGCTTCCAAGTTTGGTAATTGGGTAAGCACCTGAGGTAGTTTGGACATGTAGTTCGTCCCGGATAAATCTATAAATCTCAGTTTCTTGCAATTGGCGATTTCGACAGGAAGGGTGGAGATTCTGTTGAATGAAACATCAAGACACTCAAGGTTTACGAGTTTGCCGATTTCAGGCGGAACAGCTGTGAGCTTCAGCATAGATATATCAAGCTTGATCACCTTTTCCGGTTCCTTGAGTGCCTCTTCCAGTGAGGTGTATTTAATTGCATCTGGACAATAATCTGCAAACACAGGTTTGAAATTTTTTGCCTCAGTACCCGTTTTCAGGGAAAACATCAATAGAAATACAACAATCAGGTTTTTCATAATAGAAATTTAGGATAAAACAGTATGTTATGGTTCGGGAAGACTACCCGTTTTTGAGCAGGCCTGTCCCAAATTCTTAAGATATTAAAATTTCTTTAGAAAAAAACGATAAATGGAGCTATTTATGGCCTATTGGAATTTTTAACTTAAATTTGTATTTCCTTATTATCCCATACTAGTTAAGATCCTGATGTTAGCAAAGTTAGAAGAATTGAGAAAGAGCCTGGAAGGTGATTTGTTTACAGATGTGACCATGCGTACCCTTTATGCAACGGACGCATCTGTTTACCGTGAGATGCCTCTTGCAGTAGCAAGACCTAAAACTGTAGAAGATGTTCGCAAGCTGATAAAATTTGCAAATGAAAACAATACCTCGCTTATTCCCAGAACTGCCGGAACATCACTGGCAGGCCAGGTAGTTGGTGCAGGAATAGTGGTGGATGTCTCGGTTTACTGGAATCAGATACTGGAGCTCAACAAGGAAGAAAAATGGGTGAGAGTACAGCCTGCTGTAAATCTTGATGAGCTGAATAAATTTCTTGCTCCCCACGGACTGTTTTTCGGTCCTGAAACATCTACCTCTTCAAGATGTATGATCGGTGGAATGGTCGGTAATAACTCCTGCGGTTCACATTCCATTATTTACGGAACTACCAGAGATCATACACTCGAATTAAAAACACTTCTGAGCGATGGGTCAGAGGCAGAATTCAAAGCGTTGACAATAGAAGAGTTCGAAGAAAAATGTAAAGGCAATACGCTTGAGAATAAGCTTTATGCTTATGTAAAAAATATTCTTTCTGATAAAGCGAATGCAGAAGAAATAAGAAAGGAATTTCCTAAGCCATCGGTCAGAAGAAGAAATACAGGATATGCTATAGATGAATTGCTGGAAACAGAACCTTTCACAACGGGCAAAGATAAATTTAACTTCTGCAAACTGCTTGCCGGGTCTGAAGGTACACTGGCCTTTACTACAGAGATAAAGTTGAATCTTGTAGATATTCCCCCTAAAGAGAAGGCCGTGGTGGCTGTGCATCTGAACAGCATTGACGAATCTACAAGGGCTAACCTGATTGCTCTCAAATACAAACCGGGGGCAGTTGAGTTGATTGACAATATTATTCTTGAATGTACCAAGCAAAACATTGAACAGCAGAAAAACAGATTTTTTGTAAAAGGAGATCCCGGAGCATTGCTGGTAGTGGAGTTTGCCCGTGAAACCAGAGATGAGATTGACAGGTTGGCAAAGGAGATGGAAGAGGAGATGAAGTCAAAAGGATTTGGTTATCATTTTCCTGTTCTTTATGGAGCAGATATAAGCAAGGTTTGGAATCTTAGAAAGGCCGGTCTTGGTTTATTGGCCAATGTACCGGGAGACCCCAAAGCTGTGGCATGTATAGAAGATACTGCGGTAGATGTGGAAGATCAGCCTGAGTTCATCAGAGATTTTCAGAAGATCCTGGATAAGCATAACAAGTCCTGCGTTTTTTATGCGCACATAGGTGACGGAGAAATACATTTGAGGCCAATTCTTGATCTGAAAAAAGAAGAGGACAGGCAGATGTTTTTTACCATTACAGATGAAGTTGCTGACCTGGTAAAAAAATATAGAGGTTCATTGAGTGGTGAACATGGCGATGGGCGTGTAAGAGGAGAGTTCATCAAAAAGATGATCGGCGAAAAGAATTACAAGCTGATCGTTGATCTCAAGGCTGTATGGGATCCCAAAAATATTTTCAATCCCGGAAAGATTGTTCATACACCTAAAATGAATGAGTTTTTAAGGTATGAATCAGGTCAGGTGACTAATGAATTTGAAACTGTATTTGACTTTTCAAAGACACAGGGAATATTAAGGCTTGCCGAGCAATGCAACGGGTCCGGTGATTGCAGGAAGTCACATGTCATTGGTGGTACTATGTGTCCAAGCTATATGGCAACGAGAAGTGAGAAGGATACCACCAGAGCCAGGGCAAATATTCTGAGAGAGTTTTTAACAAGGTCTACCAAGAAAAATAAGTTTGCCCATGATGAGATTTATGATGTCATGGATCTGTGCATTTCCTGCAAAGGCTGTAAGTCAGAGTGTCCTTCCAATGTGGATATGGCAACAATGAAAGCAGAGTTTTTGCAGCAATATTATGATGAATACGGGGTTCCGCTTCGTGCGAGACTTATTGCAAATTTTGCAAGAGCCAATGCCCTTGTTTCAAAAATGCCTGGTATTTCCAATTTCTTCATGAAGAATGGAATGACAGGAGGAGCGTTGAAAAAGATCATGGGGCTTACTCCCCATCGTCCTTTGCCTGCTCTGTCTCCGGTAACTTTGAGAGAATGGGTGAAGAAAAACAAACAGGCGCTGCATGCAAAAGGACAAGTGAAGAAAAAAGTGTATCTGTTCTGCGATGAATATACCAATTACAACGAAGCAGATATAGGCATTAAAGCCATCAGCCTGCTGACAAAACTGGGCTATGAAGTGGAAGTGCCGGAACATCCTGAAAGCGGAAGAACTTTCCTTTCAAAAGGATTAGTGCGAGAGGCAAAGAAAGTAGCAGTAAAGAATGTGAAGATATTTAAGGATAAGGTAAGTCAGTATACACCACTGGTGGGTATTGAACCATCCGCCATATTAAGCTTCAGAGATGAGTACCCAAATCTTGTTGGAAGAGAATTGCAGAAAGAGGCGGAAGAGTTGTCAAAGAATTGCATGATGATAGATGAGTTTCTGGCGAAGGAAGCCGATGCAGGTAATATCAGTCCTGATCTTTTCAAAGATGATCAAAAGAATGTGAAGCTGCATGGGCATTGTCATCAGAAAGCATTGTCGTCGGTAACATTTACGCAAAAGATATTGTCCTTGCCTAAAAATTATAAGGTGGAAGTAATACCAAGCGGCTGCTGCGGCATGGCCGGTTCTTTCGGGTATGAGGAGGAGCATTATGATGTTTCTATGAAGATAGGAGAGCTGGTATTATTTCCTGCGGTAAGAAAGTCTTCTGAAGACACGTTGATAGTAGCCCCCGGAACAAGCTGCAGGCATCAGATAAAGGACGGAACAGGCAGAGGCGCTGAGCATCCGGTGGAGGTGTTGTTTATGGCATTGAAGGGTTAGTGAGCAGTAGGCAATAGGCAATAGGCAGAGAGTTGAGACAGTAGAGACGCCATGCGTAGCGTCTGTCAGATCAGGATAAAGGCAATATCCAGATGGTTACACCTGAAGTCATAGATTAGCTATACATTATATATAAATTAACCAGACCAAAAATTATGAAATCAAAATTATTCACCCTTATAATCGGCTTGCTTGTCACTGTTTATGGGAATGCACAAATGTCCTATACTCCGTCTGAAAAGAAAGCTATGGATGCTTTGCAGGAGAAGATTACCTCTTTCAAAAAAGCTTCCAATGATAGTATGTTTGTGGTGGGAAATAGCGATAAAGGATTTTACTATGTAAGTTTCCACAGCGGAGATCAGAAAGAAGACATTGATAAAGAAATTTTCTCTGCCAAAGTAGGAGATGTGGTTGGGCCATTCAGAGGAGATACATTCTGCTATATTTTTAAAGTCGTTGCATTCAGTGATACTTTAAATCGTGCTAAGGCCAACCTTATTCACTTTAAACCGAAGGAATTTAAAAGCCAGCAAGAGCTCGATAAAACAATTGAAAAATATCTTGATGCTTTGAGAAAAGGCAAAGATGTATTTGCCATGGCAGTGAAAGAAGACCAGAAGCTGAGCTTAAAGAAAAAAGACCTGGGTTGGTATTGGGAAACAATCTCAGAGGAGAAAGAATACTTTAATGAAGTGTTCAGTACAAAGAAAGGTGATCCCTTGTTGATCAAAAACAGCCAGGGTATATTTTTTCTGGATGTGGTGGAAGAGAAAAAGCCTGCTGCATTTAAAGTGATGTTGATACCGGTGGTTAAGAAGATATAAAGTGTCTGAATCACGGAGGAAAGGATTTGGGGATTACACGGAGGAATAGAGGAAACTCGAAATACGAAATTCGAAATTCCAATCTTGAAACTCAACGGGGGCAACTACTGTTTAACTTAACCGTCTTTGCGAAGCACGGGACACAGGAACTCTGGATTGTAAAGGTAAAGTCATTTTTTATATGATACGGTAAGAAATGCTGAAGCAATCTGGCAAAATCTCCCAGTCATTTATACAGGTTTGATGTTTTTAACAAAGTTCCAGACATCTTTTCCTTAAGTCAGGAGGATGTGTCTGGAATTTTTATTTTTATATATTATACCTTGAAGATATTTCATTCCCTGGCCGGAACATTTGTAAAATCATTCGTCTAACTAAAGAAGCTGAATAAATACAAATCGAAATCTCAAATGAAAAGCCGTGCTTTAATCGTATTTTCTTGCCTTTTCTTTTTCTCCTGCAGCCGTTTTGAAGAGGGGCCGATGGTAAGTTTCAGGAGTGTAGATAATAGAATTGCAGGCATGTGGAGGGTGGAATCTTTTAGAATGAACGGAGTTGATTCCATGGAGTTTTTAAGGAGAAATAAATTGGATGGTGGCTGGGATATCTACAAGCAGCAGTATTCCTCAAATCGACCATTATACATTCGAAATTCCAGTCCTTACTTATATCGGGTGTTTTGGGCTTCTGATAAATCTAATCATTCTGCTTATATAAATTTTCATTTTCAATTAAGGGAAAAGAATAGGCAGACTGAAATCAGTTATGATACGGTTGATTGGGTATTTAAAAATACCTGGCTTATTTTAAGGCTTAAGGAAAATGAAATGAAAATAACCACAGATTGGCAAGGAAACAGATATGATATGCATTTTAAGCCGTATTGATTATAAGAGAGATATTTACCAGATCGCTTCAGCATTGCTTGCAGAAATCAATGGAGAAGACTTCTGCCAGCTAAATATATTTTAAATGTCTTCTATGCTTCGCGATGACGGGGAGATTTTTACCTGATCGTTTCAGCATTCTTGCCGATGGCAATGGAGAAGATTTCAGTCAGCTAAATATTTTAAATTTATCCTATGCTTCGCTATGACAGTTCTATCCACCAGGCATAGCTTACCTACCTTTAGCCGAAGGCTTTCTTTGCGTTCTCTGCGTTTATCTTTATTTTTCTTTGCGTGAAATTTCTTATGGTTTGAATCTTGGTTGGGACGATGAAATTTTACAATCTGCTGCTGTTGTTCTTTCGAATTTCGGATTTCTAGATTCGAATTTACATGCCTTCAGTTTTCCCATGCTAAATATCAGATCCCTCCTGCGTCGTCGGGATAACGGGTTATAGTTAACCACAGCACTCACATTCAGCATTCAACATTCCTCATTCAACATTCTACTTAATGTATTCCTTCCTCCTCAATATGGTCTCAGTAAATTTCACATCATTCTCTGAGTTGAAAATTTTAAAAGGAAGATGGATGAACTGGGCTTTGTTCATATACAACAGGAAGTAATCTTTACCTTTCTCAGCGCTTTTGATCATGTTCCATTGTACAGGACTTCCCTGTTTTGGATTTAGTTTTATCAGAACCTGTCTGCTGTCAATTTCATAAGACAACTTGTCGAACATAAACTGGTTTTGCGGAAGTTGCGTAACGCCTGCAAATTGTATTGCCCAGAAGAGGATATAACCTATGGCGACTACAAGGGCTGTGATGATAAACCACCATTTATAAGTGGGAAAAATAAATGCGATGCAGCCAAGTGCTATTGGTCCGAATATATACCACCACTGTTTTTTTAATAAGCCCATAAGCGCAAGTTTCACATATTCATTTTTGGGCAGTTGATACTTTCTTGTTTTAACAATCATTTCCTTCTACGTTTCTTTATATTTATTTCTTAATAGCTTTTAAACTTAAGTCAAGACTCTTTACGGAGTGGGTAAGAGCTCCAACCGATATGTAATCAACTCCGGTTGATGCAATTGCTGCAATAGTCTCTTCAGTAATTCCTCCTGAAGCTTCTGTTTCATATTGTTTGTTTATCAGTGCTACGGCCTCCTTTAAAGTTGGAATATCCATGTTGTCAAGCATAATTCTGTCTATCCCTCCCACCTTAAGCACCTGTTTTATTTCTTCAAGATTTCTGGTTTCCACTTCTATCTTTAGTTTTTTTCCTGTGCGTACGAGATAGTCTTTTGTTGCTTTTATGGCCTTTTCAATTCCACCGGCAAAGTCCACATGGTTGTCTTTGAGTATTATCATGTCAAACAAGCCGAACCGGTGGTTGATTCCGCCACCGATGGCCACAGCCCATTTCTCCGGAAGACGAAAATTTGGGGTAGTTTTCCTGGTGTCAAGCAGCTTGCATCCTGTGTGTTGGATCAGTTGATTCAGCTTGAAAGTTTTGGTGGCAATGCCGCTCATTCTTTGCATGCAATTCAGCACAAGTCTTTCCGCCAGCAGGATAGAGCGTGCATTTCCCTCAACATCCAGCACTATGTCCCCATATTTTATCGCTGAACCATCTTTGATATGAATGTTTACCTTAAGGTTTTTATTTACCCTGGCGAAAATTATTTCAGCCAATTCAACTCCTGCAACAATTCCATTGTCCTTTACAAGCAACTGAGCTTTGTTTTCTTCATTTGCCGGTATAGAGGCAAGAGAAGAATGGTCGCCGTCACCGACATCTTCCTGCAAGGCCGCATCTATAAAATCATTAATCGCTTGTTTGTTCAGATAATTCACGGGGCAAAAATAAAAAAAGCTCTGAAGAAACTTCAGAGCCTATGAGAAATTTGCGTTATTATATATTACTCTTCAAAAACTATTGAATCAATCATATCGGAGCCTTTAAACTGCTTCACCACCACTATTACCCTGAACGAGCCTCCGGAATAATTATATTTACCTATAGCATATTTCATGCCATGATTAGAAGTTCCCTGGTGTACAAACTGAAAATCAACAGGTGAGTACTTTTTGAAAAAATCTTTCAGTACAAATTCTGCCTGCGTTTTGCTGTAGCTGGCCTTTTCTTCTCCTTTAAAACCTAATTCTATGATATCATTAAAATATCTGGAAAGCTCTTTTGAGTTGGCGGTTTTAATTGCAATTTTGCTGCTTTCCAAAACATCTCCGGTCTGAGCAAGCGCTGAGCCTGAGAAATAGCAGCTTAGTGCAAGGAGAAATACAAAAAGGGGGAACCTGATCTTCATTAGATATACACTATCTTTGTTTTGTAAGTTAAGCTAAAACTATGCCAATAATATAAATTGAAAAAGTTTTATTTTTGTTTTTTCAATATTTGTAAAGGCTAATTCGGTAAACGCATTAATTCTATTTGTATATATACGATTTTGATTTTTAATAAAGAACTAAAAAGAGATGAATAAAAAAGTAATACTGATGATCCTGGATGGATGGGGAATCGGTACCAACCCGGAGGTTTCAGCCATAGCAAAGGCAAAGACTGATTTTATTGATTCATTATACACCAAATATCCTCATTCTAAACTGGAGGCATCAGGACTGGCAGTTGGATTGCCTCCCGGACAAATGGGGAATTCTGAAGTAGGACATATGAACCTGGGTGCCGGGCGTGTGGTTTATCAGGATCTGGTAAGGATAAATAAAGCCGTCGAGGAAAAGACGCTTCAGAATGAAGCTGTTCTTAAAGACGCCATTGAATATGCAAAAGCAAATAACAAAAAGCTACACCTGATCGGATTGGTATCTGATGGTGGTGTGCATTCTCATATCAATCATTTGAAAGGACTATGTACAATTGCTGCGGAGAATGGTCTGAAAAATGTTTTCATCCATGCCTTTACAGATGGAAGAGATACCGACCCTAAAGGAGGTCTAGATTACCTGGCGGACCTGCAGGCTCATCTCAATAAGTCAACCGGCGAAATTGCCAGCGTGATAGGAAGGTATTATTCTATGGACAGAGACAACAGATGGGAAAGGGTGAAGCTTGCTTATGACCTTATGGTAAAAGGTGAGGGTAAAAAAGTGAATGACGTACATGCTGCAGTGCGTGCTTCATATGAAGAAGGTGTTACAGATGAATTTATAAAGCCAGTAGTTAAGGTAAATGCTTCAGGAAATCCGGTGGCAGTAATTGCAGAAGGAGATGTGGTAATATGTTTCAATTTCAGAACTGACAGAGGAAGGGAGATAACCATTGCGCTTACCCAGAAGGATTTCCCTGAACATGGCATGAAGCCTCTCAATCTTTACTATGTTACCATGACGAATTATGATGATACATTTAAGAATGTTAAGGTAATATTTGATAAAGATAATCTGAGTAATACCCTTGGAGAGGTGTTGGCAGCAGCGGGTAAAAAGCAAATAAGAATAGCAGAGACAGAAAAGTACCCTCACGTGACCTTCTTTTTCTCAGGCGGACGTGAAGAGCCGTTTACAGGAGAGACCAGGTTGCTTTGTCCCTCTCCGAAAGTAGCTACTTATGATTTAAAACCTGAAATGAGTGCATTTGAAATCAGAGACACCATTATTCCTCAGATACAAAAAGGGGAAGTGGATTTTGTATGTTTGAATTTTGCAAATCCGGACATGGTAGGGCATACCGGTGTATTTGAAGCTGCAGTAAAAGCATGTGAAACGGTTAATGATTGTACAGAGGCAATTGTAATAGAAGCTTTGAAAAATAACTATACATTAATCATTATCGCTGACCATGGAAATGCCGATATGATGATCAATGAAGATGGCAGTCCAAATACAGCACACACTACCAATCTGGTTCCATGTATTCTGGTAGATAATAATTACAGTAAGCCGATAAAAAATGGCAAGCTTGGTGATATTGCCCCTACCATTCTTGAACTGATAGGTGTAAAGCAGCCGGCAGAGATGACCGGAGTGAGTTTATTGTAATAAATATTGTGTCAAAATATGACTGAGCCCGCGATGGAGGGCATGGTTAGGGTCAAAGAAAAAGCTTTTTAGAAAAAGTCCCCACAAGCCGGTTAAGGCTTAATTGGCTTTATTCTAAATGGCTTTTTCATTTTTTAGGAGATGTCTTTATCGTTATTTTTTCTTCCGGGTCTTAAGAATTGTCTGTTTATCCGTATTTCCAACAAGATCCGCATTTGTTGCTTTGATTTTTGACCTGTTTTATCTGAAATGAACAAAAAATTTTAAAAAGCAGCTAAAATTTTAGCCTATTTTGTCTGAATATTATTTTTTTTATAAATTTCCCCTTTAAATTTTAACCACATATCGGAAAAATTCAATAAAACTGCTTGATTTCTCAGTCATTCCCCCATAATTCATTATTAAATCCTATTTCTTCCCGGCCAGAATTAAATTGGACTTTTCTAATCGGCCGGGACTTTTAGTGGTATATTTACGTATTTTCCGCAATTGTACTAAACTAAGTAATTTTGTAAAAAAACCTAAAATTTAGCTATTTGGCTATAATTTCTTTGTATTTTTTGAATCCACGATTTGCATCTTAAAAAAATGTACGTATATTTACTTAAGTTTAATTATATAAATATTCCTATGTAAATACACAGAATTATTTAAGCCTTTACTTACAACCTTTATAAATTATTTACTAACTAAAAAACAAGATTATGCGTAAATTACCCTTACTAATCATGGCATTCCTGAGTGTATTGACCGTACTTGCTCAGGATACAACAAAAACAGAATCAGGGAAACTCACCTTATCAGGATATGTAGATGCCTACTATACTTATAATTTCAACAGACCTCCACACCAGCCCGGATTAGCCTGGGAAAATGAGGGTAGAATATTTGATATTAAGCACAACGAGTTTTCTATCGGTCTTGCACAGCTGAAAGCAGACTATACCTTTAAAGGACTTACAGGGGTAATTGACCTTACATTTGGTCCTAATGCCGCTTTAGGAAACTTCGGTAATGTGCTTGGCGGTGCAGATATTTTCATCAAACAAGCCTACCTTACTTATAATGTTACAGAAAAACTTCAGGTAACTGCCGGGCAGTTCGGTACACATATAGGGTATGAGCTTATAGATGCTCCTCTTAATTTTAATTACAGCCTTTCTTATCTTTTCGGAAATGGACCTTTCTATCATACCGGAGCCAGAGTAGGGTACTCTTTCAGTGACAAACTTGGCGTTATGGCCGGAATTGTGAACGGTTGGGACGCTATGTATGACTTTAATAAAAAGAAATCATACATTGCTCAGCTTTATGTTTCTCCCGCAGAAAACTGGGACGTATACATCAACTACATAGGAGGAGACGAGAAAAATGGTTTGTCTTTCCCAACTATAGGCGCTCCGGGATCTGAAATACCTGATTCCATTAAAACACCATCTCACCTTCTGGATCTTACCACCGGATATCAATTAACGGAAAGTTTTAAAGTGGGATTAAACGCTGCTTATGGTTTCGGTACTCTTAAACCATCAGCCACCGCAACCAGCGGGTATGAAAGTGCTTCCTGGTATGGAGCAGCGCTTTATCTGAACTATTACCTATCTGAAAAATTCGGATTGGGACTTAGAGCAGAACACTTTAATGATAAAGATGGCGTAAGATATGTGACAGGTTCATTTGCCGGTCCTTTGGCTGCTCTGGGCAAAACAGGTGTGGTAATGAACGAAATTACTTTAACAGGTGATATAAGGCTTGCAGGCGGAAATTTCATAGTAAAACCTGAATTCAGAATTGATATCGCTGATTCTGATGTATTTGGAAAATACAAATCTGACGGGACTCCTGAGAAAGCCACTAATATCATGCCTACTCTTGGGACTGCTTTGATGTATAAATTCTAAAATGAATAAAGCACTAACTAGCTTAGTTAGTAAGATGAGCTAGAATATTTTTTCATCTGGTTTACAATTTGCACCTGTCCGGGTTCCCGGGCAGGTTTTTTTTATTTAATTTTAGGCCAATAAAAATTTTTCTATTGGAATTTTATCAGGACTTTAAAGTAGGAATGCTTGGTGGCGGTCAGTTAGGCCGGATGCTGTTACAGGCTGCTGTGGACTTAAATCTATATATAGCAATTCTGGATGCAGATAAAGACGCTCCCTGTGCAGCAATCTGCCATGAATTTAGTATCGGAGACCCTACAGATTTTGATCAGGTTTATAATTTCGGAAAAGACAAAGACCTTGTCACCATCGAAATTGAAAATGTTAATGCTGATGCGCTTCAAAAACTGAAGGAAGAAGGCAAAAAAGTTTACCCGCAGCCTTCCGTTATCAAAATTATTCAGGATAAAAGACTGCAGAAGCAGTTTTACAAGGAAAACGGAATTCCCACCTCGGAATTTATCCTCATAGAAGATAAGTCTGAAATAAAGAACCATATAGGATTTTTGCCGGCATTTCAAAAATTGGGCAGGTCAGGATATGATGGCAGAGGTGTTCAGAAAATAGGATCTGCCGAAGAGGTTTCTAAAGCGCTGGAGGGAAAATCTCTTTTGGAGAAAGCTGTGGATTTTGACAAAGAACTGGCGGTGATAGTTTCCAGAAATGAGAAAGGAGAAATTTCTTGTTTCCCGGTGGTGGAAATGGCTTTCCATCCAATACATAATCTTGTAGAATACCTTTTTGCGCCTGCCTCAGTTTCTCCCGACATAGAAGCAAAAGCCAGGGAGATAGCAATAAAAGTAATAAGCAAACTGGAAATGGTAGGACTGCTGGCTGTTGAAATGTTTCTCTCCAAATCCGGAGAAATACTGGTAAATGAAGTTGCCCCAAGGCCTCACAATAGCGGCCACCACACTATCGAAGCAAATATCACTTCTCAATACGAACAACATTTAAGGGCAATACTCAACCTGCCCCCGGGATCAACAGAAGCTTTGAAACCTGCTGCTATGGTAAACCTGCTCGGAGAGGCGGGATACAACGGTCTGGCCAGGTACGAAGGCATTGATAAATTAATGCAGATGAAAGGTGTATATTTACATTTGTACGGAAAGAAATATACCAAGCCTTTCAGGAAGATGGGACATATAACCATTCTGGCAGACCAGGTGTCTGAATTAAAGGAAAAAGCAGAACAGGTTAAACAAGTATTTAAAGTTATAGCATAAAATAATCTTATGAGTATAGGAAAAGTAGGTATTATCATGGGTAGTCAGTCGGACCTTAAAATAATGTCTAAGGCTGCAGAAATACTGGACGAACTTCAGGTGGAGTATGAAATTACCATAGTTTCCGCTCACAGGACACCTCACCGAATGGTGGAATATGCCGAAAAAGCCAGGGAAAGAGGGATAAAAGTAATTATTGCAGGAGCAGGTGGGGCCGCTCACCTTCCGGGAATGGTGGCATCCATTACCACATTGCCTGTGATCGGTGTGCCGGTAAAATCTTCCAATTCCATAGACGGATGGGACTCGGTTTTATCTATTCTACAGATGCCAGCGGGTGTTCCTGTAGCAACAGTCGCATTGGACGGCGCAGTCAATGCAGGAATTTTAGCTGCACAGATCCTCGGAGCTTCAGATGAAAAAATCGCTTCAAATTTAACAAAATACAAGGCTTTCCTTAGGGAGAAGGTAGAAGAGTCTGTAAAGAAAATAGAATCTACAGGATATAAAAATCTGCTTTAATCCTTAAAACTTATCACTAGTTTGGCATGTTTTGGTATAGAGGGGTATAGAAAATGCAAACAGTTGCTATAAAAGAAGTCGTAAACCAGTTGCTTCAGGCCTGCCAGGTTAGAATCAAAGGTTTTAAAAGATCAGCCGATTATGCCAAAATGCCAAGGCATGAAGAATTGTTTTTGGCTTATGTTCAGCAAAGCAGTCAGTTTTTAAATGAATTAAAACCTTATCTTGAGGGGGAGTTTGAAGAAGACCAACAGTTTAAGCTTGGCAAATCAACTTACAAAGGATGGACTGGGCCAATGTCAGGACATTTTAATTCAGATATAAAGGGAATTTTTTTAGAAAGGCTGGATACTGAAGAATGCATAAAAGAGATATATTTTTCTGCGCTACAGGAAGAATTGCCAAATAGTCTTCATAAACTAATATATAAACAGTATTCTGCAATAATGGAATGCTGTGATGCTATGAGGATTATTTGCAATAGCTTATAACATTCAAAACTATAATGAAGAGACAATTTTGGGCTTTGCTGCTTTTGCTTCTGCCATTTATCAGTTCATGTAAGAAGATGACGGAATTTACCATTCACAATTCCACAGAGTTTGTGATTCCGGGTTCTTCAGTACTGGTCAATCTTCCGGTTTCGGTAGCTACTCCTGAGGTAGAGTCTTCTTCTTCATATCATTTTTCCAGTAATAAAACAGATGCAAAACATGTAAAGCAGATTAAGCTTACAAGGCTTACATTGACAGCGATTTCACCTTCAGGCGCCAATTTTGATTTTCTAAATTCAGTATCTATTTATATTTCTGCTGATGGTTTGCAAGAGACCTTGCTTGCTTCACTGACTGATATACCGGAAGGTAAGACAAGTATAGATCTGCATCCTTCTCAGCAGGAGTTTCAGGAATATATTAAAAGAGATAAATATAAAATCAGAATAGAAACTACAACTGATAAAATAAACTCCTTCGATACGGGAGTAAGGGCAGATATGTCATTTTGGGTAAAGGCAAAACTTTTATAATATAACTTTTATGGTAGCAATAATAATCAATGAATTTTTGAAGGTGAGCGTTAAAAGCTCGGGTGCAGAATTAATCAGCATAAAAAATACCATCAGCAATACCGAATATCTCTGGCAAGGCGATCCTTCCTTTTGGGGACGAAGAGCGCCTGTTCTGTTTCCTATAGTAGGTAAGGTCTCTGGCAATAAATACAGAGTGGATGGCAAGGAGTATGAATTGCCGCAGCACGGATTTGCCAGAGATATGCATTTTGATCTGGTGGATCAGCAGGATTCTAATCTTACTTATTGTCTGAAGAGTTCGGAACAAACAAAGAAACTATATCCTTATGACTTCGAACTTTACATCAGCTATTCTTTAAATGGCAATAAACTGATAGTTTCTTATGAAGTAAAAAACACCGATGATAAAGCAATATACTTTTCAATAGGAGCACATCCCGGATTCCGTTGTCCTTTAGAAGAAAAAGAAAGCTTTAATGATTACTATCTGGAGTTTGAGAAAAAGGAAAATGCTGTACGACATCTGATCACAGAAGGTCTTGCAAATGGAAAAACAGAAGAAGTGCTGAAGGATGAAAACATTCTGAATCTTTCTTATGATTTATTCAACACAAAAGATGCTGTGATATTTAAAAACCTTAAATCAAGTCAGGTAACCTTGAAAAGCAGAAAGTCAAAGCATCAGATAAAAATGGATTTTGCTGGTTTTCCTTATCTGGGTATTTGGACAAAACCTGGTCCGTTCGTTTGCCTTGAACCATGGTTTGGTATAGCAGATCAGTACGGCTATGAAGGAGAATTTAAAGATAAGGAAGCTATAAGATCATTAATGAAAGGAAAGACATTTAAGGCGGAATATTCTATAGAAATAAAGTAGGATAAATAACAAAATTCAAGCACCAAATTCCAATTAGTTCTTTGGGATTTGGTGCTTTTGATTTTAAAAATCTGATAATCTGTAAATCTGACGAATCTGAATCCTAGTTTAATTCCTCGTCAAACTCATCCGCTCCGCTGAACATCCCGGTCATAAAATCTTTGAACTCGATGCCTTTGTCGATTTTATTTTTGCTGATCTGACTGCTTTCTGCAAGACCGTGTAACACCAGTTCCATATGTAGGAGTGTTTCTTCTTCACTCAGATTTCCGGCTTTGGTCCTTACCAATGCATTCAATCCGGGAATGCTGCATAATATTCGCTTATACTCACTGAACGGAAGATCCTGAAGCAGCTGTATGTTGTTGCCATCGGAAAACCAGTTGATGATATCCTGATATGGATTTTCTTTCTTGGCTCTCTTCAGTTTTTCAGGTGAAGGATAGAATTGCTCGAATTTTTTTCTGATAGTTTTGCCAATGACAAAATAAGCTACATTAGAGATTCCTTCTGTTTCTCCTTCATATACCAGCTCCACTTTTCCGGTGATGGAAGGGATGGCTGAATAAAGATCGCCCACTCTTGAAAAAGATTTGTCTTCATTATTTAAGAGCATTCTTCTTTCTGCTGCACTGCAAAGATTCTCGTATGCAGAGATACTAAGTCTGGCCGATACTCCGCTTTTCTGATCTATGTATTCACTTTTTCTTGCTTCGAAGGCAACTTCTTCCAGAATATCGGATACCAGCGGGTTGATATGAATATTTTTCTTTTGTGCTTCTGCCAGTCTTGCTTCCTGCAATGTTATAGATTTGCTGATAGCAGGCGTTTTAGGATAGTGTGTTATGATCTGGCTGTCGATACGGTCTTTCAAAGGAGTAACTATAGATCCTCTGTTGGTGTAATCTTCTGGGTTAGCAGTAAACACAAACTGTATATCGAGCGGCAGTCTTAATTTAAATCCTCTTATCTGAATATCACCTTCCTGCAGGATGTTAAATAAGGCCACTTGTATTCTTGCCTGAAGATCCGGCAACTCATTAATTACAAATATTCCTCTGTGAGATCTTGGTATCAATCCGAAGTGAATAACTCTTTCATCTGCATAGCTAAGTTTAAGGCTCGCAGCTTTAATAGGATCCAGGTCACCAATGAGATCAGAAACAGACACATCAGGAGTTGCAAGTTTTTCAGAATATCTTTCTGATCTGTGAATCCATTGAATGGGAGTTTCATCTCCTCTTTCGGCAATCACATCTTTGGCATATCTTGAAAGAGGGTTGAAAGGATCGTCATTCACCTCGGAAAATGCAACCACGGGTATGTGCTCATCCAGAAGATTAAGCATTAATCTGGCGAGCTTCGTTTTGGCCTGGCCACGTAATCCTAACAATAGAATATTATGTCGGGAGAGTATGGCAGTTTGAAGTTGTGGTATTACCGTATCTTCATAACCTTTGATATCAGAAAATACATTGATCTTATTTTTCAGCGCATAGATGAGGTTGTCCCTCATTTCTTCTTTAATAGACTTAGGCTTGTAACCCGAAGCTTTTAACTGACCTAATGTGCTTATTGAATGGTTATCTTTTATCATTGGTATTTTTTTTATCTATAAGTTTTTTTTCTATTTCTGATGAAGTCTTCAAATACATATTCTCCCAGACCTGTAAGGCTGCTGTAAAATGCCTTACCATTATTAGTTTTGGTGAACTCCCTGACAAATTCCTGCAAATAAGGATCTTTAGCAATCATAAAGGTAGTAACCGGTATATTTAATCTTCTGCATTGTGTTGCCATCTCCAAGGTCTTGTTCACTACTTTCCTGTCCAGACCGAAACTATTTTTATAATATTTGGTGCCTATTTTCAGACAGGTTGGTTTACCGTCGGTTATCATGAATATTTGCTTGTTAGCGGTCTTTCTTTTTCTCAGAATGTCCATTGCAAGCTGTAGTCCCGCACAGGTATTGGTGTGATATGGACCTACCTGTAAGTAGGGAAGATCTTTTAATTCTATGGTCCAGGCATCGTTTCCGAAAACAACTATGTCAAGTGTGTCTTTCGGATATTTGATTTTTATCAATTCCGCCAGTGCCATGGCTACTTTTTTTGCAGGTGTTATCCTGTCTTCACCATAGAGAATCATTGAGTGAGAAATATCTATCATTAAAACAGTAGCGGTTTGCGAACTTTGTTCACGCTCCTGTACTTCCAGGTCATCATTGGTGATTTTAAAGTCATCAATTCCATGGTTTACCTGGGCATTGTGTAATGAAGCAGTAAAATCAATTGACTCCAGGGAGTCGCCATACTGGAATGGTCTTACATCTGCAGAATATTCATCTCCTTGTCCGGTTTTAGGAGAGCTGTGCTGTCCTCTTTTGGTTTTTTTTATTTCGCCAAAAATTTCTTCAAGTGCATTTCTCCTTATGGTTTGTTCCGATCTGGAAGTAAGTTTTAAATTTCCGCTTTCATTTTCTTTTATAAAGCCTTTTTCTTTAAGCTCCTCCAGAAAATCCCCTAAACCATAATCATCAGATCCCAAACCAAATTGTTTGTCCATATTCTGCATCATATTCAAGGCTTCAGGCACATTTCCTGATGTTAAATTGATAAGCTGGAAAAAAACTTTTGAAAGTTCGTCAAACCCTGACTTGCCCTTGTTTGGCTGATTAAATTTTGAAAAAAGAAATCCTTGCATCCTGTAATCCGTTAATAAATAAAAAACAAGCTGATCTTCCAATTAGTTTTTTCCCTGACACCATCATGAAATAACTAAAATGTTGACAGATTGTCTTTTTGAAAGCCCAATTTTTTAAGATATTGTTAATTAAGGCTTCCATACATTTTTAGTTGAGGTTCAACGTTTCACAATATACCATTTTGTAATTTTGAAAAAACACTATAAAAAATTGCTGATCCTTATTTTCTCCCTTCTTGTCATCCATTTGGTTTCCATTAATATTGGACCGAGGTTTATAATCCAGGTAAATAAGGGAGTATATTCACTTTTTGTCCAGCCGGATCCCAGAACTGCTGAAAAACCTGAAATGTATCTGCTGGCTGCAGAAACTCTTACAATTCAAACAGAAGACAATCTGAGGATTAAAGGTTTCCTGATAAAATCCCAAGCAGAAAAAGTAAAGGGTACAATTGTTTTGGTGCATGGAATTAGGGCTGGCAAAGAACATTTTTTTAAAGTATGCAAATTGCTGTCTGACAATGGTTACAACTCTGTTATTTTTGATTTAAGAGCACATGGAGAAAGCCAGGGTGATTATTGTACCTATGGGTTTCATGAGAAAAAGGATATTACAATTCTGCTGAATCAGCTGAGTTCAAGAAATGACATCAGCCATAATTTTGGGATATGGGGACAATCACTAGGCGGAGCCATTTCCCTTCAGGTGATGGCCAGAGATCAGAGGATTAAGTTTGGTATAGTCGAAAGTGCCTTTTCAGAAATGCGTAAGATCGTACATGATTACTTTCGTATGAATGCCGGTTTTGATATTCCTGTTATCACCAATTATATGTTGACTCGAGCCGAATCCATAGCATCATTCGATGCAGAACAGGTATGGCCTGCTAGATCTGCAAGACTTATAACCAGACCTGTAATGTTAGTTCACGGATCAAAGGATGACAGAATAAAACCTGAATATGCTCAGGAGAATTTTGCTGCCCTAAGTTCAACCTGTAAATATTTTGTAGAAATAGAAAATGCCGGACATCTTGATGTATGGGAAAAGGGAGGTGAGAGATATTTTTCTGATGTAATTCGGTTTATGGATAAATACATTAACTCCTGATGCCAACCTCCGCTGAATTATTAAGTACCGAAATCCATGCTGATAAAAAGCTTAACAGCACTATAGAGTTTGTCAGGTTAGGAGCTGTTATACTAATTACATTTTCACACCTTCGGCATAATTTTTCGGAAGGAATAGTCTATTTTATACTTGAAGAAATTCCAAGGTATGGTACGCTTGTCCTCTCTGTTGTCTCAGGGTATTTGTTCCTAAATGTGGAGGGTTACAAACAGAGCTTTTTAAAAAAGAAAGTAAAAAGCCTCCTGTTCCCTTATCTGATAGCAAATTTTGCAGTACTGGTCCCGGTGATACTGTTTAATATGGCAGGCTATAATTTTCTAAACCGGCTGCAATTTGATTTTACATTGTTTACAGAGGGGATGCTTTCTTTAAGTTCGCCACCAATCAATCCGCCAACCTATTTTATCAGGGATCTTTTTGTGGTCTTTATGTTGCTGGATCTGGTGCTGAACCGTAATTTTAAATTGATCGTTTTCCTTGTTCCGCTTGCCATTTTTGGTGAGTTGCTGCTGCGTTGGGATATACTGTTCATGTTTGCGGCAGGAGCTGCATTTTCGGGACTGGAAATTCATTTGAAAAAAAAGATGTATTTTTTGTGGATGTCAGCCCTTGCGGCAGGATTAGTGGTTTTGTTTACTTTTTATCAGATTGATTACAGCAGGCATGTTATTTCTTTTATGATATTTGCATTACTTATTACCCTTCCTCCTGCAAAAGCTAAAGTTAGGACAGGAGGGTATTCCTACATGGTGCATCTATATCATTCTCCCATAATTGTTTCCCTATATCCTCTTATTAGTTCTCTGCAAATTGATGCTTATTCCGAATTACTTTTACAGCTTGCGTTAGTTTTCCTTATAGTATGGGCAGCATTCAGGATTACCATTAGGTGGAAATGGATTAGAGGTGGAAGGTAAATTATATTTTATTATATTCGTATTTACTTTATTGTGTGCCTAAACCATGAATAAATATTTTTTTTTAGTTCTGCTCATTATTTTTTCTTTACCTGGCATGTCTCAGGAAGAGCATAGTCCAAAAAAAGCAGAGAAGCTCGCCAAAAAAGCTTTTAAACAGGAAGATTTTAAAGCTGCTCTGGATCTTTACAAAGAATTTCTTAAACATGACAGCAGCAACCTGGAGGCCAATTACAGACTTGGAATTTGTTATTTCAATACCGGCCGGAAAGCTGCATCTATTCCGCATTTTGATTTTGTAAGAAAGAATCGTACACAAGGCCAGTACAGTAATGCCGAATATTACATCGGCAAAACCTATCACCACCTTCATCAGTTCGATAAAGCACTGGAAGCCTACAATGCTTTCAATGCACAGACCGGAAGTGCTTCTGAATTGCAGAAAGAAATAGCGAAAAATATTCGAAATTGTGAAGTTGGTATCGCTTTGAAAAAACATCCTGTTAAATGTATTATTAAAAATGCAGGTGAGCAGGTTAATACTAAAGGTCAGGAATCATCGCCTGTTGTTACAGGTGATGGAAAATATTTATACTTCAGCACTATTAATGCTTCTGTTCATCACGGACATCATAATAAAGATGGTGATTTGCATCCCGGCGACATACATTGGGTGAAAGATATCAATGGAAGTTTTACTACAGCGTTTGTTTTGTCTTTCAATACCAATTCTCAATATCATGATGACCCGGTTTTTGTAACTACTGATAACAGCAGACTCTATTTTATTACAGTTAATCCGGGGAAAGCAAATGATATTTATGTTTCAGAACACAATGGAAATGACTGGTCAAAGCCGGCATTGCTCCCTGAGCCTTTTAATTCTACTGCCAATGAAACCGGGTTTTGTCTTTCAGCAGATGGTAATACAGCATATTTTTCCAGTGACAGGCCAGGAGGTTTTGGAGGTCAGGATTTGTATGTGGTTAGGAAAAACAGCAATGGAAAATGGGGGCCTGCAATTAATTTAGGTCCGAAAATAAATTCATCATTTTCCGAAGAGGCGCCTTTTCTTTCTTCTGACGGACAAACATTGTTTTTCAGCTCTGACGGTATGAATTCTATTGGGGGATTCGATTTATTTAAGATTAACCTGAAAGACTCCGTGAAAGCAGAGCCAATTAATCTTGGTTTTCCTATTAACTCTGCAGAAAATGATCGTCAGCTCAGAATGTATGCACATGGTTACAAGGGTTATTTTTCTTCTACAAGAGATGGTGGAGTAGGCTTGGATGATATATATTTTCTTCAGATTATAGATACTACCATGTCCCCTGCAAAGTATATAAGTACCTATGTTGAGGAGAAATTGTTTGAGCAGGGGATGATTAAACCTGATACCGGCAGTAAGCTGCAAGACAAAATATATTTTGATTTTAATGCTTCCCGGATTGCCGACTATTCTTTTAAGCGGCTTGATCATGTTTTGCTGATGTTAAACACATATCCTGAACTGAAACTGGAAATACAAGGCTATACCGACAATAAAGGATCGGAAGAAGCCAATCATATAGTTTCTCAAAGAAGAGCAAAGTCTGTTTTTGCCTATTTTGTTTCCAAAGGGGTAAGCCCGGAAAGGATGAGAGCGGTTGGTTATGCTGCGGAAAATCCATTATCAGCAGGAGAGTCAGAAATTGATCAAGCCATGAACAGAAGGGTAGAATTTAAAGTGCTTTCGCCTAATGATAAGTTGAAGAGTTCTGAATATACAGGGAAGTATTTGATAGTGAAAGGTTCATTTTCAAACAAAGCCAATGCCATTAAAGCCAGAGACAAAATGGCATCAACTGGTGCGAAAGCTAAATTGATTGAGCCGGGAGAAGGTAATTCTTTATACAGACTTGTTCTGGCAGAAACTAATGATTACGAAGAAGCGGGAAGGCTGCTGGAGGAGCTGCGAAAAACACATGGTGAAAGTATCTGGTTGCTGAGTTTGTAATGTTTTTGATAAGCCAGCGTTATGCTCATTGTATGAGACCTTTTTTTATTCTGATATTTTTAATTTTGTCAGCAGGATTTGTTTCTGGACAAAAACCTGCAGAGGCTATTCCATGGGATAAAAACAGACCTTTGGTATGGAAAGATTTTAAAGGAAAACCTGCGTCTGTTACTTACCATGCTCAAACTTATGGCCAGATGTCCTATTCTTTCTCCTCTTTGCCCTCCGGAGAAATGAAGATAATTGTGCATGTAACATTTGATCCTAAAAGATCCTGGGTAAAGCCTGGAAAAGCTTCTAATAAATTGCTGGTCCACGAGCAGTGCCATTTCGATGTATTTGAAATTTATGCTCGGATATTTGTCAAGCGCCTTACTGAAGAGAAGGTGCTGACAGGAAAAGATTTTAGTACTAAGGTCCAGAAAGTTTTTTCACGCACTTTTGAAGAACTGCAGAAGTTTCAGCAGCAGTACGATAAAGAAACTGATCATTCGATAAACGAAATTAAGCAGGCGGAATGGACCGCAAAGATATCCGGGCTGCTTGAAGATTATGAGGCATATACCACTAAGGAAATAAGCTTCATGCGATAGCCATACTTTTTGCCATACTTCTTACCTGTCATCCTGGTCTGACTGCCTACACCATTTCTGTTGGTTCTGATTTTCATTGTATTTAATGCCTTGGAAAATTGATAGTTTTCCTAAACCAGGATCTAAAAATGTTAATACCGGCTAAAAATTATACTATTTCTATTTTTCGTATAAATATAATGTAGAATAGACAGGTTACCTTTTTGCCGCTTCTTGTATTTATTATAGTATTTATATAAATATTTTGGCTAAAAATTAGAATTATGAAAAGACTATTACAGGTTCTATTCATGTTTACCGGGCTTACCTTTTTTACGAGCTCTTATGCTCAAAACCTACAAATCTCAGGTGGGCATAATTTTTCGGTTTCATTGTGCAGTAACGGAAAGATTTATGCCTGGGGAAATAATGGTGCAGGGCAGTTGGGAAGGGATCCTTCAACCGGAGTAAAATATGCAGTTGCATCATCAACTGTGCCTTTAGAAGTGCAATTGCCTGTCGGACTTACGATGCAAAAAGTGGATGCAGGTTCAGGAGCTACAGGTATTGCGCTGGCGTGTAACGGTTCTGTATGGACCTGGGGGGAGAATTGTAATGGGGCGATTGGCAATGGGTTAAGAGGAACATGCGGGGGATCCGGTGCCGGTACAGATGGAGATGGACATTATTCTGCTCTACAAAGAGTTGTCGGAGGTGAGCAGGGTGGCCCATGGCTTACTAATATTACTTATATAAATGCTTCAACCACGAGCTCATTTGCAGTAGAGGGGGGGACAGGTAGAGTTCTTGCATGGGGTAATAATTCAAATGGTGAACTTGGTGTAGGAACAAATAACAATACAGGAAATACTTATGCGCCAAGGTATGTAAAAACCGGTCCTGGTGCGTCAGATTTTCTTACCAATATTGTGATGGTGGAAGGTTCAGACTACGGAGGATATGCTTTGTCCGCCGATGGATATGTTTACAGCTGGGGTGGTAATACAAACAATGATCTTGGAAGAACTCCTGCGGGTGATCAGTTTTATGCTAAGAGGGTTCGGGCATATAATTATACAACTGGTGCCATTGAAGACCTGAGAAATATTAAAAAGATTACAGGAGGTGACACACATGGACTTGCCATCGATAATGATGGTAATCTTTGGTCATGGGGTGGTGACTGGGGAGGCGGCCAGAGAGGAGGCGGTGGTTGCGGATGTAACAATGTTCCTTATGCAACGAAAGTTTTGGCACCTACTTCATCATGTGGTGGAATAGATACCTGGAAGATCGGCCCATGGTTGACCAATGTAATAGAGATTTCTGCTGGTCAGCAGCATTCTATTGCTTTATTAAATGATGGCAGAGTGGTTACATTTGGTAACAATGGAAGCGGACAGATCGGTGATGGGTCAACTACTTCAAGAGGATGTCCTGTATATGTAAAGACAAATGCTACAACTGATCTTACTGGAGTGGTAGCCATTTCAGATGGTGACTTATGGAGTTTTGCCATAAGAAGCAACGGAGATGTGTATGTGTGGGGAGAAAACAGCGGAGCGCAACTAGGGATCAATGGTAATACTACAGATCAGGTATATGCTTATCACAATCCTGCAGTACCCACTGTTTGCGGCGGTTCTTTGCTGCCTTGCCCGATTGCTGACTTAGGTCCTGATAGATTGAAATGTCTGAACGAATCTATCACCTTATTAGCAGGTGCTAATGGTGATACATACAGATATACCTGGTATTACGGCAGTTCTGCTACAGGTCCATGGACCCAAATTGGAGCAACAAATCAGACTTATCCTGCAGGGGCAAGTCTTGCGGTTACCGTACCAAGATTTTACAGAGTTGTAATTTCGGATTCCAGAGCAACTGTAGCAGACCAATGTGGTCCTTGTCCATCAAGTATAGATATAGTTCAGGTTTCTGACAGAGCAGCGCCACTTGCTACAAGTCAGGCTGGAGTTTGCGGAGGAAACGTTTGCTTTAATATTAATTCTACAGGTGCTATAGATAATAATGCATTTGACTGGTTCGCCAATCAGTCAACTTCAACAAAACTTAACACATCAGGTACTACAAACCCATTCTGTACTCCAAGCAGTAACCTAACTTTGACAGGAGGCAATTATGAAATTTGGGTAGAAGATAAGAGGGTATTTCAGTCAACGGTAGGCCCAACTGATGTTCCTCCTGGTTGTACTGTTCCATCAGGTAATTCCGGTGGTGCTGCGGGGACAAAGTACCAGCAACAGTTTGTAATTTACAGAGATGTTACTATTACTTCTGTAGATGTGTATTACAGAACATATTCCACACATGCCACCAATATGGAAAATGCTTATGTGAGAGTTTACAGTAATGATCCAAATAAAAATTCTACCAGTACTGATGGGGTAAACGCACTTACGGGACAGGTTTCTGCTACATATCAGATCCCGAGAAATTCAACCAATTTTCAGAAATTCACTTTGTCGGGATTGAATCTTTCTCTTACTGGCTCCTCTACAGGTTCCAAATATTGGCTTGAGATATTTGGTCTGGCTAATGGTGTATTTGGCGAATATACATGTGCAGCAAGTTATCCATATTCCGATGCTGTTGTAGGAGAGGATATTGTTGTTCTGAGAGGGTCAACCACCAGTGCTCAGGCAATTCAGTATTCAAACTACAATGCATTTGGTTTTAACTGGACCTTCACTTATCAGAGCGGCTACCCTTGCGGCAGATTCAGATTGCTTGCACCTAGTGGTACATCCGCCTGCCCTGCACCGGTAGAATTCCTGTATTTCACAGGAGAAAACCAAGGTAAAATCAACCACCTTTCCTGGGCAACAGGGACAGAAATAAACAGTGATTATTTTGAAGTATTAAGATCCAATGATGGTGTAAATTGGGTAAGTGTCGGACAGGTAAAAGCTGCAGGTGATTCAAAAGTTACGCTCCATTATTCATTTCAAGACCATGCTTCCAATGGAATTACTTATTATAAAATCAAAGAAACTGATACAGATGGTAGTGTTACCTATAGCAATGTGGTGACAATAAACAAGGACTTTGTTCACCAGGTCAATATCAGACCTAATCCGAACAACGGACACTTTACCATAGACTCAAATTCTGAAATTAATTCAGTAACAGTTTATAATGCATTAGGTGCACAGGTATATTTCTCTGATAATATTCCTGATTCAGGTTTTGACATTTCAGGCCTGGGGAAAGGAATGTACATGGTAAATGTAAATTGCGACGATGGGGTCGTAAGCAAAAAAATGATAATTGAATAAACATATATTTCTTTTTGGTTTAAAGCTGCTCAGGATCATTGAGCAGCTTTTTTATTTTACCTTCCTTTGTGTCATTTTAGTATTTTTTAGCTGAATTGAGGGAAATTAAAACTATTTCTATTCAAAATTCCTTTATTCTTAATGCCGGAAAAATCTTTTCAAAATCCTGAACCATAATTCAGGTAAATATTCCAATGAAATGTATTTTCCTGTTAATTCAACTAACTGATAAATAGCTTACTAATATTTGTTTTAACCTCTTTCATAATGATTGGAAATCGTAATAATTCCTATTTTTTAGGAGGTTTTGATACTTAGAATTGTTAAATTTGTTTGCAAGTATTGTATTATACCGGCTATTTAAGTAACAGAATATTCATATTTATTCATGCAAAGGACTACAAATAAACCACTTCTACTCATTCTGCCGATGCGAAAAGTCGTTGTTGGGTAAGGTTAAAGATATTCATAAGGCCATTCTCAACAACCGGGGATGGCTTTTTTCATAAATCAGAACATTAATGCATTAATTATAAAATTTATGTCTAAGAGAGTTTATATTTTCGACACAACTTTAAGAGATGGGGAGCAGGTCCCTGGCTGTCAGCTAAACACTGAAGAAAAAATTCAGGTTGCGAAGGCGCTGGAGGAACTTGGAGTAGATGTCATTGAGGCTGGTTTCCCGATTTCTAGTCCGGGTGATTTTAATTCGGTAGTAGAAATTTCTAAGGCTGTGAAGGAGCCCACCATTTGTGCCCTTACCCGCGCAAAGGAAATGGACATTGACAGTGCAGTTCAGGCATTGAGATTCGCCAAAAGAAAAAGAATCCATACCGGTATCGGAAGTTCAGATGTTCACATCCTACATAAACTACGGTCTTCAAGAGAAAAAGTATTAGAGCAGGGTGTTGCTGCAGTTAAATATGCAAGAAAATTTGTTGACGATGTTGAGTTTTTCTGCGAAGATGCAGGTAGAGCAGATATTGTATTTCTTGCGCAGATGGTAGAAGCAGTGATTGCTGCAGGTGCTACTGTTGTAAATATTCCTGATACAACAGGTTACACTTTGCCATGGCAGTTTGGCGAAAGAATTAAATACCTGATGGATCATGTGAAGAATGTTGATAAAGCCATCATTTCTGCGCACTGTCACAACGATCTTGGACTTGCTACTGCAAATGCTATTGCAGCGCTTGCCAATGGTGCAAGACAAGTAGAGTGTACCATAAATGGTATTGGCGAAAGAGCAGGGAATACTTCACTTGAAGAAATAGCAATGATCATTAAAAGCCATCCGGGATTAGGTATTGAAACTAATATCAATACTAAAAATCTTGTTCCTGTTAGCCGCCTTGTTTCACGTCTTATGAGAATGCCGGTGCAGCCTAACAAAGCTATTGTCGGAAAGAACGCATTTGCACACTCTTCCGGAATACATCAGGATGGATTTTTGAAGCATCGTGAAAATTATGAAATCATAGATCCTTCAGATGTTGGTGCAGATGCTTCATCTATCGTGCTTACTGCAAGAAGCGGACGAGCAGCATTAAATCACCGTCTTGCGAATATAGGCTATATTCTTTCTAAGGAAGAACTGGATACAGTTTATCAGAAATTCCTTGATATGGCTGACAAAAGAAAGCAGATTGAAGATGAGGATTTGAAAGAACTAATGGAGAATCCTACAGAGTTTGCTAAGTAAAATCAAAAAAAAAATTACAAGTATATTACAGCTTTGCCATATGTAAAGCATAAGAAAATTTTTTATTAATACTACAGGGAAAAGTTACGAATGGAAAAGGAAATTAATAAGTACAGTAAGACCCTCACCCAGGAGATTACTCAGCCTGCTTCTCAGGCAATGATGTACGGGGCAGGTTTTACAGAAGAAGATTTGAAGAAAGCTCAGGTTGCAGTTGCAAGTACAGGTTATGAAGGAAACACCTGTAATATGCACCTCAATCAGCTTGCACAGTATATTAAAGAAGGAATTAATAAAGCAGGATTGAAGCCTATTCAGTTCAATACCATCGGTGTTAGCGACGGTATGTCTATGGGTACTCCCGGTATGCGTTATTCTCTTGTTTCCAGAGATGTTATTGCCGACAGTATCGAAGCTATATCAGGGGCGCATTATTATGACTCTCTTGTGACAGTTGTAGGATGTGACAAAAATATGCCTGGTGCTATTATAGCTATGGCAAGGCTTAACAGACCTTCCATAATGGTATATGGCGGAACCATCAGATCCGGAAACTGGAAGGGTGAAAAGCTTAATATAGTTTCTGCCTTTGAAGCATTAGGTAAGAAATTTGCCAATCAGATAAGTGATGAAGATTTTAAAGGCATTATCCAGAATGCTGTCCCCGGTGCGGGAGCATGTGGAGGTATGTATACTGCCAATACAATGGCATCTGCTATTGAGGCTTTAGGTATGTCCCTTCCTTACAGCTCATCTGCACCGGCTACTAGTGAGAAGAAAAAAGAAGAATGCTTTGCAGCAGGTATTGCAATTAAAAATCTTCTCATTAATGATATCAAGCCTAAAGATATAATTACCTACGAGTCTATTACCAATGCCGTAAGAGTAGCTATGATTCTCGGAGGTTCAACCAATCTGATTCTGCATTTCCTTGCTATCTCTAAAGCTGCAGGTGTGAAATTTACTTTAAAAGATTTTCAGGCGCTTTCTGATAAGACACCTATGCTTGCAGACTTAAAGCCTAGCGGAAAATACATGATGGAGGATCTTGATAATATCGGTGGTGTGCCTGCTATTATGAAGATGATGTTGAATGAAGGGTTACTTCACGGAGATTGCATTACCGTTACCGGTAAAACTCTGAAAGAAAACCTTGCCACTTTTCCTGACCTGCCAAAAGATCAGGACATCATTTATCCGATGAGTAATCCTATTAAAAAAAGAGGTCACCTTCAAATTCTTTATGGGAATCTTGCTCCTGAAGGTTCTGTTGCAAAGATCACCGGTAAGGAAGGTGAAAAGTTCGAAGGTGTCGCTAAAGTTTATGATTCGGAAGAAGATTTGAACAGAGGTATTGAAAATGGTGAAGTCAAGGCGGGTCATGTTGTAGTGATAAGATATGTTGGGCCTAAAGGCGCACCGGGTATGCCGGAAATGTTGAAAGGTACTTCTCTTATAATGGGAGCAGGTTTAGGTAATTCAGTAGCTTTAATTACGGACGGAAGATTTTCCGGGGGAACACACGGTTTCGTGGTAGGACATATTACCCCTGAAGCGCAGGAAGGTGGGAATATTGCATTGGTAAAAGACGGAGATAAGATCATCATAGATGCAATTGACAACAAGATAGAGTTTTTAGTTTCTGACGAAGAACTTGCCGCAAGAAGAAAGGCCTGGGTAAAACCTCCGTATAAAGTTCAAAAAGGATTATTGTATAAATATTTAAGAACAGTTTCATCTGCCTCTGAAGGTTGTGTAACTGATGAATGCTAATAAACAGTACCAGCAAAATACTCTACTATGAGCACAAAAATTAAATTAAGAGGAGCCGAATATATTGTTAAGCTGATCGAGCTTCTTGGTGCAGAAGATTTATTTGCATATCCGGGAGGGGCGATCCTGCCTATTTACGATGCACTTGCATTCAGCAAGCTGAACAGTGTGCTAGTACGTCATGAGCAGGGTGCAGCATTTGCCGCAAATGGTTATGCTCGTGTTACAGGCAGACCCGGATTTTGTCTTGCAACATCCGGTCCGGGTGCGACAAACTTAGTAACCGGTATTGCTGATGCTTATGCAGATTCTGTCCCTATGATTGCTATTACCGGACAGGTGGCACTACATCTTGTAGGTACAGATGCCTTTCAGGAGACTGACATCACAGGTATTTGTATTCCTATTACAAAGAAGACTTTTCTTTTAACAAGACTTGAGGACGCAGAAGAAATTTTCAAAGAAGCTTATAAAATTTCAATGGAAGGCCGTCCCGGTCCGGTGCTTATCGATATACCAAGAAGTGTGCAAGGGAATTTTGTTGATCTGGATGAAAACTGGGATAAGAACTTCGTAAAGCCAGAGCCTAAACGCATTGACAACGTAAAGAATGAAGATATCGCAGCTGCTGTAAATCTTTTATCTTCAGCAAAAAGACCATTGATCATTGCGGGTCATGGTGTATTGCTGGGTAGTGCATGGGAAGAGCTAAGAAATTTTGTTCACAGAGAGAATATACCTGTGATCTCAACCATTCTTGGTTTCGGAGCCATGGAACATAACGATCCTTTGTATTTCCAATGGTTGGGTATGCATGGTATGAAGTATGCTAATCAGGCTGTTCAGGATTGTGATGTTATATTGGCGTTCGGAATCCGTTTCGATGACAGAATTACCGGAACCCTTAATACATTTGCTCCTAATGCTAAAGTGATTCATTGTGATGTTGACAAGAGTGAGCATGGTAAGAATGTAAAAACGGAAGTGTTCCTTCATGGAGATCTTAAGCTTGTATTGCCAAAGATTCCTGTGACGCAAAATTCTTCAAATAGCCTGATAAGAAAAGAATGGCTTGCTCAGCTAAACGGGCTAAGAGAGGAGTATCCGCTTATGCCTGCAGATCTTTCTAAATTCGATCAGATTACCTGTCTTAGTTTGTTAGAAGAAATGCTTCCTGAAGATGCTATCGTGACTACAGATGTTGGACAACATCAGATGTGGGCGGCACAATATGTAAAAAGACTAAAACCAAATCATTTTCTAACTTCAGGCGGACTTGGTTCTATGGGGTTTGGACTGCCTGCTGCTATGGGTGCACAGGCTGCTGCTCCTAAACAAGAAGTTTGGTGTATCTCCGGAGATGGTTCTATCCAAATGAATATACAAGAGTTAATGACCTGTGTACAGGAAAAGTGGCCGGTAAAAATTCTGCTGCTCGACAACTCATACCTTGGAATGGTTAGACAATGGCAGGAACAATTTTATGCTAAAAACTATTCCGGTGTTGATTTATTGAATCCTGATTTTGTACTTTTATCCAAAGCGTTCGGTATTGAAGCTGCATGTGCGGAAAATGCCGAAGAACTTAAAGCCGCAATTGAAAAAGCCCAAGGTACAGACAGGCCATTTTTAATTCATGCCAGAGTAATGAAAGAGGAAAACGTTTTACCTATGGTTGCTCCCGGCACAAGCCTTTCTGATACAATTTATTACCCGGTGAGACCTGTAAAAGAGAAAGTGAAGTAAAACAATCTGAGTTTTGCTTCTGTTAGATATTCAAAGGGCTGTCTGAAGGAAACGATAGGAAGATGGTGGGAAGGTGGATATTTCAGGCAGCCCTTATCCTATTATAAATTTTTAAAATTAAACTTTCACTTTCATCTGAACCAGCTCCTTTAAGCCGGTTGGCAATTCTGCCGCTATATCTTCAAATTCTCCTTCTGAAATATATTTTCCTAAACAGTCAAATACTGTCCGTACAATATCAATAGTAGACATGTCCCAATCAAATCGCGTTTCTCCATGAATATATTGTTCCTCTTCTACTGCCTTAGCAAAATTCTCAAGATTTTTATACCTGTGAGGTTTTTCATGATATTTCCAATGTTCAACATAAATCGCTTTCAGGAACATTGGTAGCTGGCTAAGCAGATTGAGGGATTGAGGTATAGAGATACAATCCCTTAATGTATGTAGGACTGCTCTTAAAACTATACCTGCCTGTGCTTTATCTTCAGGGCGTCCGAGTTTATGTGTAAGTTCATTCATAAACTGGTTCCCTTCTGCTGCAAATTTTTCGAAATTTATAGCCATAGTGTGATCTCCTTTAATTAAAAACAACAGGAGAAGAATATCCCGTTCAGAACAATAATAATAAATTTAGATGATTTGGTCTGGTTGTACGGCAAGTGATTTTCTTTGAAGAAACCGATCTCTTAATGCTAAGAATTTTTCCTCAATCAGCCATGTAAAAAATATAGCAAGTACAAAGGAGATTATTATATAGGTGAAAAATCCGGCAAAAGTATTTCCCAGATAAAAGTTTACAGGAATTACTATCAGGAAATGCCATAAATATAAATTGTAGCTGTAATAAGCGATAAACTTTAGCGGAGTTAAAAGTCTGAACTTATAGTCATACAATGAAAGTAGCATTACAAAAAAACAAATAGGCCCCACTGTATGGTGAAGAACAATATTGAAAAAGCCTTCCTCGAAATATTCATGGAAGAACAACATGGCCATTAGCACTGAAAAGGCAGAAATAAATAAAAATGGATTTTTTGTAAATCCTTTCAGCCTGTCTTTGAAATAATAAATCAATAAAGCCAGTAAGACGCCAAGAGAAAGAGCATCTACCCTGTTGTGTGAATAGGTCGGATATTCGGCAATAAGTGTAATCCAGGAAAATATTTTGAAACAATAGGTGAATATTATTGCTGATAAAACAATAATAAACAACCATTTCTTTTTGCCTGAGAAATAGGTAAGGCATATGATGAACAACAACGGGAGCGTTATGTAGAAATGTTCTTCCACACATAAAGACCATGCATGATCAAAAGTCATTCGCTCGGGTGGTCCCCCATAGTTCCTGTAGAATAAAAAATATTGTGGTAATTCGGTAATTAAAGGAACCTGTTCAGCACGAATCGGCATGATAAATATAATAGCGAATATATATCCAACTATAAGAAAAAAATAATAGGATGGCAGGATCTTGAAAGCTCTTCGTAGTATAAATCCTGAATAGCTGATTTTATTTTTGGTGTCGAACTCTTGGATCAGGTAGCTGCTGACCAGAAAGCCTGAGATAACAAAAAATAAATCCACTCCAAGTCCTCCAAATTTGTAAAATCCCGGAACAAAATCGTTGTAATGAGAAAGCATTACACTAATAATGGCCAGTGCCCGGAAGATATCAATACTTCCGATTCTTTCATCATTATTTATGGCATTTTTGAACCTTTTAAACATGTGAGGTTATAATGGCTGAATTTATCAATAGACAGTGAAGGTCTAATGAAATTTTTCAGTTAATTTACGTAATAAATAACGGAGTATATTCTTTGTGAGTACTTTTTCATATAAAAACAGGCATAATTTTATTCAAAAAGCCAAATCTGAAACCTTTGATCTTGTTGTCATTGGGGGAGGAATTACAGGTGCGGGAATTGCATTGGATGCCCAAAGCAGGGGAATGACAGTATTGCTGGTGGAAATGCAGGATTTTGCCGCCGGTACCTCAAGCAGGTCCACCAAGCTGGTCCATGGCGGACTCAGATACCTGAAGCAGTTGGAACTAAAGCTTGTTGCCGAAGTGGGAAAGGAAAGGAAGATTGTATATGAAAATGCACAACATCTGACCAGGCCTGAGCCAATGCTTTTGCCTATGGTAAAAGGAGGGACGATCAATACATTCGCAGCATTTACCGGTCTGTGGCTTTACGATACGCTTGCCGGAGTGAAGGGGAAAGAAAGAAGAAAAATGTTGAATAAGCAGGAGGTATTTTCTGAGGAACCTCTACTTCGAAAAGATCTTGTTTATGGCGGAGTAAAATATTATGAATATAAAACAGATGATGCAAGGCTTACATTGGCAATATTGAAGGAGGCGGTAAACAGAGGTGCTATAGCATTAAACTATTGCAAAGTTTCAGGTTTTGTTTACTCAGGTAAAATCATTTCGGGACTGCAGTTTTTTGATACTCTGACAGGAAATGAATGTACGGTAAAAGCAAAATACATAGTAAACTCATCCGGGCCATGGGTAGATGCAACCGATGATTTTGATGTAAATGCTAAAAAGAATAAGCTGGTACATACGAAAGGTGTTCACCTGGTATTTGATCATGCAAAACTGCCTGTTAAGCAATCCATATATTTTGACGTACCTGACAAAAGGATGGTTTTTGCCATTCCAAGAGACGGCAAGACATATCTGGGAACAACCGATACTTTTTACCATGGTGATATTAAAAATCCTCCGGTAGAGAAAGAGGATGTCATATATCTTTTGAATGCAATCAATTATATTTTCCCGGATCTCAAATTATCAGAAAGAGATGTGGAATCTTCCTGGGCAGGGTTAAGGCCATTGATAAAAGAAGAAGGAAAGGCCGCTTCTGCCATTTCAAGAAAAGATGAAGTTTATGTTTATCCTTCAGGGTTGATAACCATAGCAGGGGGAAAATTAACGGGTTACAGAAAAATGGCAGAGAAGGTGGTTGATCTGGTAGCAAAAAAACTTAAGTCTGGTTATGGTAAGAATACAGGCAAATGTTCTACTCAAAAAATAAAACTTGCCGGAGGAGATTTTGAAAAGTTTGGCGGGTTCATCAAGGGTATAAGTTATTTGAAAGAAAGCGGGATGGAACTAGGCTTGTCAGAGGAAAAATCTGAAGAACTTGCAATGAGATTCGGGACCGACGTCAAAGAACTTTTTTCAGTTTCTAAGGAGAGTTTAAGTTTAAAAGAAAAATATAAACTACCCGATGATATTTTAATGCAGCTGATGCATTGTCTGGAACATGAATATGTAATATCGCCTGCTGATTTTTTGGTCAGGAGGACAGGTATGCTGTATTTTAACATATCAGAAACAGAAAAGTATAAAGATGAGATATGTCGGTTTATATTCGATTATAATTCTGTGCCACAACACCTGCAGGAAATTTTTTCAGAAGATTTATGTTGGCAGGTAAACAATGCTTCCATAAAGGGAATAAAACCAAATTTTTAATTTAAGTAAAAACTTTATCCTTTCGATGGCTAATATTAATTCTGGGGGAATATTAATTTTGGTACCTACTCCCATAGGAAATCTTGAAGATATAACATTCAGGGCTGTACGTGTTCTGAAAGAAGTGGACCTGATATTGGCAGAGGATACACGGACCTCCGGTGTTTTGCTCAAACATTATGAAATCAGCAAGCCATTGCAAAGTTACCATATCTTTAATGAGCATAAGACTGTTCAGTCAATTATTGAGAAGCTTCAAAGCGGGATGAAAATAGCTCTTGTATCTGATGCAGGAACACCATCAATTTCCGATCCCGGATTTTTGATTGTAAGGGAATGTCTGAGAAATGATATCAAGGTAGATTGCCTCCCTGGTCCTACTGCATTGGTGCCGGCCTTGGTCAAGTCAGGCTTGCCTTCTGAAAGTTTTGTTTTCGAAGGATTTCTTCCTGTAAAGAAAGGGCGGCAAACAAAATTGCAGCAGCTGCAGAGTGAGTCACGTACAATGATTTTTTATGAGTCTCCCCATCGGCTAATTAAAACACTTGAGCAGTTTGTGGAATATTTTGGGGAAGAAAGGAATGCTTCCGTCAGCAGGGAGTTAACTAAAATGTTTGAAGAAACCATAAATGGTAATCTAAGAGAAATTTTAAATTACTACAGTGGAAAGACTATAAAAGGGGAGATAGTTATTGTTGTGGAAGGAAAAACAGAATAATCAAATAACTTAAGATGGATTTTAAAAAATTTTTGAGGCGCTTTGTTCCGCAGTTTATAAAAGATTACCGGAAGCAACAATATTTTGAGAAATTATATACAGAATGGCAGGCTGCAGGTTGTCCTGTTCCACCTCCACATATTGTGAAACAGAAAACTATACAAAGGTTTCATGAATTATTTCCTTATGATTTGTTTATTGAGACCGGGACATTTTTGGGTGACATGGTGGATATGCAAAAGAAAAGATTCAAAAAAATCATTTCAATTGAACTTCAGCATGAGTTGTTCGTTAACGCTAAAAATCGTTTTAAAAAATATCCTGGCATAACCATACTGGAAGGTGATAGTGGGAAGGTATTAAATAAAATTATGCCTGAAATAAATGATCCAGCCATCTTTTGGCTTGATGGACATTATTCAGGTTTTGAAACTGCAAGAGGGGATAAAGATTGCCCGATTTATGAAGAATTGGCAGCCATTTTTTCAGGCAAGGAATTGTCTCATGTTATTCTTATTGACGATGCAAGGTGTTTTACAGGAGAAGGTGATTATCCGAAAGTTGAAGCATTGGCCTCATATATAAAATCTAAAGATGAGCAATATCACATAGAGGTGATTCATGATATTATTTGTTGTCATAAGGTGAATAAATAATTTGCAATTTATGAATGAAATCGGGTTTTACGGGTTACTGCTGGTATTTGTCAATATCATAGTATCATTTATAGGGTTCAGGGATTTAAATTTTTTTGAAAAACACACATTTGTTGTTGATAAGGTTTTAGTAGAGAAGGATTACAAAAGGATTATATCTTCAGGATTTTTACATGTGGGATGGGTACATCTGATATTTAACATTGTTAGTTTGTATTCATTCGCTGGATTATTAGAATACCGTGTTGGTCATGTAAATTTTTTAATCATATATTTTGCCAGCATGATAGGTGGAAAAATATTTGCATTGTTTGTTCATCGAAATCATGGAGATTATAGTTCGGTTGGGGCTTCCGGAGCTGTTTGCGGTGTGATATTTGCCACCATTGCAGTGATTCCCGGAATGAATATAAGTTTATTTGGACTTCCTTTTTCATTGCCAAGTTGGTTATATGGATTGTTTTTTTTGGTTATTTCGATATATGGGGTAAAAAATAAATCAGGAAACGTTGGCCATGAATCACATCTTGCGGGAGCATTGGTCGGAATGATTATTTCTTTGATTATTCTTCCTGCTTCATTGACTACTAATTATATTCCCATAGTTATCGTCCTAATGCCGACATTGGTTTTTATTTATATGATAATAACCAGACCTGAAATTCTTATCACCGGTTCTTTTTCCGGAAACTCCAAAAGGTATTACAACATAGATGAAAGGTATAATGCCGAAAAATTTAAAAAGCAAAAAGAGTTGGACCGCATACTTGACAAGATTAATCATAAGGGAATGAATAGTCTTTCAGAGAGAGAAAGAAAAAAGTTAGAAGAACTATCAGGATAAAATGGCTAAAAAAGGACAGATATTAACGAATCCTCAGACCGGAGATGTTTTTGAATTTTTGGAAACATCTGGTGATAACAATGGGGCAAAGGTTGTAATCAAAACCACGCTAAAGGCCAAGGGCCAGATAGTCCCGAATCATATTCATGTTTTCCAGGATGAATCATTTGAAGTAATTTCAGGTAGCTTAACAGTATGGTCTGAAGGAAAGACATTTTCACTTTCTGAAGGACAAAGTATTAACTTGCCTAAAAACAAACCTCATAATCATTTTAATTCAGAGGATCAACCGGTAACTTACATTCACACAGTTTCTCCGGCTCTAGATTTTGAATATCTGGTGGAAAACCTGGTTGGACTTGCTGCTGACGGAAAAAGTAAAAACGGGAAGTATGGCATGCTACAGGAATTAGTAACGTTAAAATATCTTGATAGTAAGGCTTACCTCGCTAACATTCCTATCGGACCTCAAAAGTTTTTGATGAATACCATCGCGCCGCTTGCCAGAGTTTTCGGTTATAGAGCTATTTACAGAAAATATTCAGGTATAGAAAAGTAACTATACTAAAGATAATTGTTCTGCCTGAAGCATCTCTGCCATTTTTATTCCTTTTTTGATGCAATCCGATATTGATGCTCCGTCTTTCCAATTCGCACAGATATATATGCCCCCGGATTCCATTTTTGAGGATAAGTTGTCTAAGGGCAACACTCTCTTGTCGAACTGCGGAATAGCCTGAGGTATTCTTATCATATTTTGATAAACCGGTGTGCTGCTTATGCCATAAAACTCTTTTATTTCTGAAAGAACATTGGCTGAAATCTGATTATCACTCATCAGTACTTTGTCTCGATTGCAGGCACCTCCAACCATAGTCGTTATTAAGATTTCATCTTCAGGAGCTGTGAAAGGATAAACACTACTGGTCCACATAGAGCCGAGCGAAAATGCTCTTTCACAAGTCGGATTTAATCCGCCATAACCATCGAAACTAAAAGTTACATCAGCCTTTTTGAAGGCAGTTGCCACTTTTGCCATAGGTACATAATTTATTTTGCCGAGGATTTCGGAAAATTCAGGAAATTCGTCTCTCAGAAAAGCAGATGCTGCGTATGCAGGAGCAGCAAGAACGACTTTGTCTGCTATAATTTTGTCCAGTCCATTATTAATGCTAATGATAAAACTTTCGTTAAGCCTGATGATATTGGTAACTTTTGCATAAGTTCTGATGTAATTTAGTTTAGAAGCCAATGTCAGGGGCAGATGTTTCATTCCATGTCGAAAAGTCAGTGAATCTTTCCTGCCTGCGGTTTTTTTACTTGTAATAAAGCCTTTGATAATTGATCCATACTTTGTTTCCAGGTCTGTCAAAAATGGAAAGGTTTTTTCTACCAATAGTTCATCAATATTTCCTGCATAAATCCCTGATGCCAGCGGATCAATTATATAATCGGCTATTTGTTTATTGAACCTCCTTTCAAAGAACGAGCGCAAAGACTCATTTTTTTGAGGGTTAGGCTTTTTAATCAGTTCAGCAATGATCGCTAATTTAGTGTTCCAGCTGAAGAAGTCATCTGTGAAAAATGATTTCGGTGATGTGGGTATTTGCCGATATTCTCCGTTCTTGAGTATAAATCTGTTTTTGCTTACAAAAGTAGGTTCAACTATTTCTGAGGATATCCCCAGTTCATTGATAAATGCTTTTATTTTATCATCTGCAAGAATAGTGTTTGGTCCGGCTTCTACAAGGTGTTTTCCATCATTATAACTGTCGATCACTCCACCTGCTTGTGAAGAGGATTCAAGTAATATATACTCGATATTTTTTTTCTGTAATTCGTATGCCAGAGTTAGTCCTGATATACCTCCGCCGATGATTGCTATCATGTTCTTTTTTATTGTAAAAATACTCGTGAAGATATATTTATTTGATGATATAGATCATATTGAAACATTATAGATATCAGGATGAGTATAAGTATTAGAGTGTTAAAGTGTTAGCCAGTTATGGAATTAGAATGTTCAGCTGTTGAGTAAGCTATCCTAAACCTGAACACTATTACACTATAACACCTCTGACAAAATAAAGGACATTAAGATCTTTTATTCCTATAGCTGATAAAAGTCATTTTATAATTTTTATGGTTTAATTTGATTTGTATAAAAAAAGATGTGCTATGAAAAAGTTAATCCCAATTTTGTTTTTTCTGGCTATATACAATATGATATATGCTCAGGATATTGCCGAAGGTGAAAAGTTATATAATTCATCCTGTAAGGCATGCCATTCAATAGGTAAAGGGGCAGTTGTGGGACCTGACCTGGCCAATGTGCATGAAAGAAGAAGTGCCGAATGGCTTAAAAAGTTTATTAAATCTCCTTCAGCAATGATCGGTGAAGGTGATGCGGAAGCGGTGAAGCTTTTCGAAGAATTCAATAAAATCATGATGCCGGATCAGTCGTTTCTTTCCGATGCCGACATAAACAATCTGATTGCATTTATCACCGAAAAAAGTTCTGCTAAAGAAGAGCCTGTTGCAGTGGCAGATAAAAGTACTTCGGTGATCGAAGCTTCTGTGCCTTCAGCCGGAGTGAGCGGAGTAAGTACTGTAGTTATTGTTTTGCTTGGAATTACAATTGCATTGGTGGTGGCTACATGTTTATTGATCATGAAAGCAGTTAAGTTAATTTCGGCAGCGAACAGGATTAAATAACCATGATTGATTTTGGGCTGGAAATAAACAGGATAAAAAGGGAGAAAAATGCAGTAATTCTGGCACATTATTACCAGAGGCCTGAAGTTCAGGAGGTGGCAGATTTTATTGGAGATAGTCTTAACCTGGCTTACAAGGCAAATGAAACTCCGGCAGACATAATAGTCTTTGCCGGAGTGTTGTTTATGGCGGAAACTGCTAAAATAATTTGTCCCGGTAAAAAAGTGCTGGTTCCGGATTTTGAAGCAGGCTGCTCTTTGTCGGACAATTGCACTGCTGTTCAATTTAAAAAATTTATTGATCGGTATCCGGATCATACTGTTGTTTCATACATCAACTGCAGTGCAGAAGTGAAAGCCATGAGTGATGTGATCTGTACATCGTCCAACGCTGTGAAGATTGTGGAGTCTCTTCCTGCTGACAGGCCAATAATTTTTGCTCCTGATAAAAATCTGGGCAGATATGTGAAAGAAGTTTCCGGCAGAGATTTGGTATTGTGGGACGGAAGCTGTTTTATTCATGAATCATTTTCTGAGGTCAAAATTCTTGATTTAAAGAAAAAGCATCCTGATGCAGAAATCATTGCTCATCCGGAATGTGCGGAAATAGTAATAATGATTGCTGACCATATAGGTTCAACTGCTCAGTTGATCAGATATGCAAAACAAAGTTCTAAAAAAGAATTTATTGTCGTCACAGAAGCCGGAATTTTGCATGAGATGCAGAAAGAAATGCCGGAGAAAATACTTATACCTGCGCCTCCTTCTTATTATACTTCATGTAACTGTGGCGAGTGTCCTTATATGAAGCTGACAACTCTGGAAAAAATTTATTCTTGTCTTGTTAATGAAACTCCAGAAATATTTGTCCCGGATCAGGTACAAGGTCCTGCTATGAGGGCCATTGAAAAAATGTTTGAGCTCACTGAGAAGTAATGGTTGCTGATTTCCTTGTTATCGGGTCCGGAATTGCAGGGTTGGTTTATGCCATAAAAGTTGCTGAAGCTAATCCTGAAAAGAAAATTCTGGTTACCACTAAAGCCTCTGCTTTGGAAACCAATACCCGATATGCTCAGGGTGGTGTGGCGGCAGTCATGTCATCAGGAAAAGATAGTGTCGCGGATCATTTTTATGACACTATGAAGGCGGGTGATTTTTTATGCGATGGGAAAATTGTAGACCTTGTTGTTCGCACAGCAGGAGAAAGGATAAATGAAATTCAACACTGGGGTGCCAGATTTGATAAAGATAACGATGGTTCATTTTTGCTAGGCCTGGAGGGAGGTCATTCCAGGAATAGAATTTTGCATCATAAGGATATAACAGGACTTGAAATTCAGACTACTTTACTAAGGAAAATCAGGGCACTGCCAAATGTAACCATACTTACAGAGTTGTTTGCAAAAGATCTGATCATTGCAACAAAAGTACATGAGAAAATCTGTAAGGGTGCAGTTTTCATTGATGTATACTATGGTAAGGAAATCGAAATTCTTGCCGGTAAAACTTTGCTTGCTACAGGAGGTGCAGGGCAAGTGTATCTGCATACTACGAATCCTCCAATTGCAACAGGTGATGGAATTGCTATAGCCGCAAGAGCAGGTGCTGAAATTTCTAATATGGAATTTGTACAGTTTCATCCCACCGTACTTTATTCAAATCATCAGCCACCTTTCCTTATTTCGGAAGCTGTAAGAGGCGCAGGGGCAATTTTAGTTAACTCCAAAGGAAAAAGTTTTGTAGATAAATACAGTTCATCCGGTTCGCTGGCTACAAGGGATATTGTGTCAAGAGCCATACATTTTGAAATGCAATGTTCCTCCGATAATCATGTTTATCTGGATTGTACCAAAATACCGATGGAGCGATTTAAAAACAGTTTTCCAAATATATATGCTAAATGCAGGGAGCTGGGAATAGATGTTTCTGAAAATCCCATACCGGTAACTCCTGCAGCGCATTATCTGTGCGGCGGAATCACTACCGATGCGTGGGGTGCTACGAGCATAGGAAATCTGTATGCATGCGGGGAATGTGCTAATACAGGACTTCATGGAGCAAACAGACTAGCTTCTAATTCTTTGCTGGAAGCATTAGTTTTTGCTCATCAGTCTTTTCTTCATTCGCATAATTCATTGAGTGATGCCGAAGATGATTTTCTTCCTGATAGAGCCGAATCTCAGCAGTATGTTCCTGCAAATGAATGCAAGGTATTAGAAAATCTTATCAATTTAAGAGGATTGATGTGGACGGGTGCAGGAATAGTTAAAACAAACTACGGGTTGAATTATACTATGAATGAATTGAGGATGATGAAGGAAAACATCAGTGGAAATAGCATTCGCTGCCTTGAATTCAAGAATATGATACTTGTTGGCCAATTGATTGTAAAGTGTAGTCTTGAAAGAAAGGAAAACAGAGGAGTTTTTTTTAATGAGGACCTGGTGGAGTAGCTATGTAATTTATTTGTTATCCTCTTCCCGCCACTCACTATAAGATGATTCTGTCTCATACAACTTTACTTTCATGAGTTTTATTTCTTTCGGTAATTCTCTGTTTAAGGTATCTGCAATAAAAATAGTAAGGTTTTCACAGGTTGGCTGAAATGGTACAGTAATAATCCGTTCAGACATTTTTTTAAGTTGCATCAATGCTGATTCGCTTATTGAATTATTGATGATAAGGCAATGATCAAAATATTGGATGATGTGCTCAAGAACGATTTTTTTCAGGATCGAGAAATCTAAAACCATTCCTTCTTTGGGATGATTTTTTTCATTTAGTGTGTGTCCACCGACAGTAACAAATAATACATACGAATGTCCATGGATGTTTCTGCACCACCCGTCATAATGTGACAAGGCATGGGCGGTTTCAAAGGAAAACTTCTTTGTAATTCTTATAAATGCCATTACTTTAAAATTGTTCGCAATAAGCTTTGGCAAAAAGTTACAAACAATGATTCATGTCATTTTTACCAGGCTATATGTGGGCTATTTTTAGGTAATTAAAGATAAACGCATCCTTATATCCTTAACTCTATAACCTATGCCCGCAAACGCTTCTCTAAAATCTAAAAAAGGAATTAAAGTAAACAGTTATTTTGTTCCGGAAGGTTCAGCTCCTTTTGATTTGTTTGATTATGATATCAGAAAGTCCTCTATCAAAAATCCCGGCGGAGAAGTGGTGTTTGAAATGAGCAATGTGGAAGTTCCCACAGGTTGGTCTCAGGTAGCTACGGATATTCTGGCGCAAAAATATTTCAGGAGAACAGGTGTTCCCCAGACAGACGGAACTACAGGTGCTGAAACTTCAGTTAAACAGGTGGTGCACAGACTTGCAGATTGCTGGAGAGTATGGGGGGAAAGATATGGATATTTTGCCTCCCGGGAAGAAGGTTCAATATTCTATAATGAAATAGTATATACTCTCCTTGCTCAAATTGCTGCTCCTAATTCTCCCCAGTGGTTTAATACAGGGCTATATAACAGCTATAAAATCAACGGGAGCTCTCAGGGACATTACTATGTAGATCCTGACGACGAGCAATTAAAAGTTTCAGGCTCTTCCTATGAGCGTCCTCAAACACACGCATGCTTTATACTTTCTGTCAATGATGATCTTGTCAATGAAGGTGGCATTATGGATTTGCTGGTGAAAGAAGCAAGAATATTTAAATACGGTTCCGGTGCCGGCACAAACTACTCTAACATCAGAGCTACTCATGAAAGGTTATCGGGAGGAGGTTTCTCATCCGGATTAATGTCATTTTTAAAAGTTACAGATAAAGCTGCCGGAGCAATAAAATCTGGCGGAACAACAAGAAGAGCAGCCAAGATGGTATGTGTTGATCTGGATCACCCGGAAATAACTGAGCTGGTAAACTGGAAACTTAAAGAAGAAGAAAAGGTAGCGGCTCTGGTAGCTGCCGGCTTTTCATCAGATTACGAGGGCGAAGCTTATCAAACAGTTTCCGGGCAGAATGTGAATCTTTCAGTAAGAATTCCCAATCAGTTTTTTCAGAATCTGAAAGATAAAAGAAACTGGGGTCTGACTTCCAGAACGAGCAAAGAAGTCATTAAAGAAGTTAATTCTTCAGAACTATGGGATCAGATAGCACATGCTGCCTGGAAATGTGGTGATCCGGGCGTGCAGTTTGATACTACAATCAATGAATGGCATACCTGCCCTGAAGGAGGAAGAATAAGAGCCTCTAATCCTTGTTCCGAATTTATGTTCCTTGATAATACAGGTTGTAATCTTGCATCTATTAATCTTAGGAAATTCTGGGATTATGAAAAAGGTATTTTTAATGTGAAGGCATTTGAGCATACCTGTAAAATCTGGTCTGTTGTTCTTGAGATTACAACATTAATGGCTCAATATCCGACTAAAGAAATTGCACAGTTGTCCTACGAATATCGCCCGGTTGGTTTAGGATTTGCCAACCTCGGCGGTATGCTTATGGCAGCCGGAATACCTTATGACAGTGAGAAAGGAAGATCAATGGCAGGGGTTCTGTCTTCCATAATGACCGGTACTGTATATAAGACCTCTGCAGAGATGGCATCCGTTCTTGGTCCTTTCAAACATTTTAATGTAAACAAGAATCATATGTTAAAGGTGATGAGAAATCACCGTGCTGCTGCATTTAATGATTCTAAATCTTATTCCGGCCTTACAATAAAACCTGAAGGAATCAAAGAAGAGTTTTGTCCGGAATATCTGGTTAATGCATCATGCAGGATTTGGGATGATGCGGTAGAGCTTGGAGAAAAATATGGTTACCGGAATGCTCAGGCAACCGTTGTGGCTCCAACCGGGACTATCGGATTGCTTATGGATTGTGACACCACAGGCATTGAGCCGGATTTTTCTTTGGTAAAATTTAAAAAACTTTCTGGCGGCGGTTATTTTAAAATTATTAATAATGCAGTCCCTTCAGCTCTTGTTAATCTGGGTTATTCCGAATATGAAATTAAAAATATTAAAAACTATATCTTGGGCAGAGGCACATTTGCCGGCGCACCATACATCAATCATGAGACATTGATGGCAAAAGGATTTTCAAAATCAGATGTAAAGAAGCTGGATGAATTGTCACAGTCTGCATTTCATATCAATTATTTGTTCAATGCTTTCACTTTAGGTGAAGATTGTATGAGAAGAATTGGTATAGAAGCAGAAAAATATAATGACCCGGGGTTTAATTTACTTCAGCAGTTAGGTTTTACCCCGCAGCAGATTGAGGAGGCTAACAAATATATTTGCGGAACTATGACAATCGAGGGGGCTCCGCATCTTAAAGATGAAGACTTGCCTGTTTTTGACTGTGCAAATAAATGTGGTCCTGAAGGTAAAAGATTCTTAAGTCCCTTGTCTCATATACAAATGATGGCATCGGTGCAGCCATTTATATCAGGAGCGATTTCCAAGACTATCAACTTCCCTGCTGAGGCAGATGCAAAAGATATAAAAGACAATTTTGAACTGGCCTGGAGGAAAGGTTTGAAAGCATGCACTGTATATCGTGACGGAAGTAAATTGTCTCAGCCTCTTTCTTCCAGCGATAAGAAGAATGAACAGAAAAAGGATTTGACAGAATCAGAACTGATTGATTGTTTAACTCCGGAGCAGGTGCTGAAAGCTGCGCAAAAAATCATTCATGAATCTTCTGACACCAAATTTAAAAGAGCTTTATCAAGAGTAGTGGAGAAAAAGAGTCTGCCTGATAAAAGAAATGGTTTTACACAGAAAGCTAAAATTGACGGCCATGCTGTTTATATCCGTACTGGTGAGTATGATGATGGTACCCTGGGTGAGATTTTTATCGATATGTATAAAGAAGGTGCTTCCTATCGATCATTGCTTAACTGTTTTGCGGTGGCGGTTTCTGTCGGTTTGCAATATGGAGTACCTTTAGAAGAGTTTGTAGAGAAATTTACCTTCACAAGGTTTGAGCCCGCAGGTATGGTAGAAGGGCAGCCTTACATTAAATACTCTACCTCTTTGCTTGATTTGATTTTCAGAACACTGGCATGGGAATATCTCGGAAGAGAAGATCTGTTGCATGTAAAACCAGGTAAAGCTCAGGTTACAGAAAATCTTACAATGCCGGATTGCAAGGAGTCAAAAGAAATAAGTTATCAATTGAATACATCACTTTCAGGGCAGACTCAGGATTTTCTAAGTTCTATGATGGGCGATGCTCCTGTTTGTAATGTGTGTGGTCATATAACTATAAGAAACGGCACCTGTTATAAATGTCTTAATTGCGGAAACAGTTTAGGATGCAGTTAGTGAGTACAATCCGTAACGACTGGACAAAAGAGGAGTTAGAGTCCATCTATTATCTTCCGTTGCTTCAATTGATTTCTGAAGCAATGGAAGTACATAAAAATTTTCACAAGGTTGGGGAAGTGCAAGCCTCATCTCTTGTATCTATCAAGACAGGGGGCTGTTCTGAAGACTGTGCTTATTGTCCTCAGTCGGCCAAATACAACACCGGATTAAAGCCGGAAAAACTGATGGAGGTGGAAGATGTGGTTGCCTCAGCCAGAAAAGCTAAGGAAAATGGTAGCAATAGATTTTGTATGGGAGCATCCTGGAGGGAATTAAGGAACAATAAAGATTTTCCAAAAGTCCTGAATATGGTACGCCAGGTTTCAGCTTTAGGTATGGAAGTTTGTTGCTCATTGGGTATGTTGGATGTTCCTCAGGCAAGGGCTTTGAAAGAAGCTGGTTTGACAGTGTATAATCATAATCTTGATACCAGTGAAGATTATTATCCGGCCATAATTTCAACAAGGACTTATCAGGACAGGTTGCGAACATTAAAGAATGTAAGAGATGCGGGATTGAGTGTTTGTACTGGTGGTATACTTGGAATGGGAGAAAGTGAGGAGGATAGAATTAAAATGATAAAGGTGATGGCCAATCTTCCCAAACATCCGGAGTCTGTTACCATTAATATCCTGATGCCAATACAAGGAACACCTTTGGAGGATGTTCCACAGGTTTCGGTCTGGGAAGTTATTCGTGCTGCTGCTACTGTGAGAATATCAATGCCGGAATCAAAGATAAGATTATCCGCTGGAAGAAACCAGCTAAGTTTATCTGAACAGGCATTGTGTTTTCTTGCAGGCGTAAATGCAGTATTTCTGGGAGAAAAACTTCTGACAGCCGGAAATGTCACAAGAGAGAAGGATGAGGAGATGTTCAGTCTTCTGGGGATAAGCTTGAGTAAATAAATTTTAAATGCATTCAATTTCTTTGCGTACTAATGAATATTGTGGCAGGATTGGGGCAGGAGAATAAAATAATAAATTATGAAAACAATTAAAAAGATTATGTTGTCCGGTGCTGAAGTATGGCCTATTATCGAAGGTGGAAAAGGTATAGGTGTCAGTAATGGAGCAACAGCCGGAGCGTTTGCAGCAGCAGGAGCTGTAGGTACAATTTCAGGAGTGTTTCCGCCTTATATAAATGAACAGGGGGAATATCAGCACATGCCGGTTAAAAGCACTCACAGAAAAGATCGCAGCAGGGAAGTAATAGAGTTTAGTATAGAAGGAAGCATCAGGGAAATCAAAAAGGCATTTGAGATTTCAAAAGGAAAAGGAAGAATTCATTTGAATATTCTTTGGGGTATTGCAGGTGCAGAAGAAATTATTGAAAGGGTACTTGAAAAAACTCAGGGTATGTTGAATGGTATAACTTGTGGTGCGGGTATGCCTTACAAACTTGCCAGTATTGCCAGTAAGTATAAGGTATTTTATTACCCTATCATTTCCTCCGCGAGGGCCTTCAATATCCTCTGGTCGAGAGCATATAAAGAATTTCCGCAGTATCTGGGCGGACTTGTATATGAAGATCCATGGAAGGCAGGAGGTCACAATGGATTAAGCAATAAGGATAATCCTGATCAGCCTGAAGATCCTTATAAAAGAGTTCAGGAAATCAGGGATGCTGCCAGAAAAGTCGGCATGGATAATTTACCGGTGATTATGGCTGGTGGGGTATGGGATTTAAAAAATTTTGAAGGTTGGATCGATAATCAGGATCTCGGACCTATCTGTTTCCAGATAGGAACTAGGAGTTTGCTTACGCAGGAAAGTCCGATTTCTGAACAATGGAAGAAGAAGCTGATGAACATCAAAAAAGGTGATATTATTTTAAATAATTACAGTTCTACAGGATTTTATTCATCAGCTTTAAATAATAGTTTTCTTGCCGAGTTGCAGGATAGGGCAAAAAGACAGATTGAATATAAGAAGGAACCTGAAGGGGAATTCAGAATTCCTATCAATGTTACCAATGATAAAAAAGTTTTTGTTAGCGAACAGGGAAGACTAAAAGCTCAGAAGTGGTTGCTTGAAGGCTTTTCAAAAATCCTTGAAACTCCGGAGTCTTCGCTGTTGTTCCTGACAAAGGAGAAAGCAAGGCAGATAAAAACTGATCAGAGAGATTGCAAAGGCTGTCTTGCAGCCTGCAAGTTCAGTAGTTGGTCTACAGATGCGATCAGGAATTTCACAACCGGAATATTGCCTGATCCCAGAAGTTTTTGCATCCTTAAAACATTGCAGAATTTAATTTGTGGTTATAACATAGATCATGAACTTGTGTTTTCCGGGCACAATACTTACAAATTTTCAGAAGATCCTTTATATGCTAACGGATATATACCGACAGTAAAGGAGCTTATATTGAAAATGATAAAATGGGAATAGGGTGGCATGTACAACTACCAGTTTTTTGTAAGCAGACTGCGGTATTTCAGAGCTATACTTCCTTATATTACAATAAGGAAATTATTTAATCTGATTATTAGCGCTGTCTGCTATTTTTTCAATTTAAAGCGCGCCTCCTCGGTGCCTCCTGTCTGGATCATTATTCTTACCTACCGATGCAATTATCAATGTATTATGTGTCAGAAAAGCTCTCTGGATGATAATCCTTATAAAAAGCCGAAGTCTATGGACTTTGTCCTTCTGGAAGAAATATTAAGAGAAAATCATAAAGATATTTTTCTTGTCCAACTATTAGGTGGAGAACCAATGTATTATGATCGTTTTACTGATGTATTAAAATTACTTAAAGAGTTAAAGATTGCATATTGTATCACAACCAATGGTTCATTGCTAAATGCTGAAATAGCAGAGCAGGTAGCAGGCAATTGTTCCTGGATAAGTTTTTCTCTCGATGCAGCTGATCCGGATTTATACAGAAGCATCAGAAAAGGCGGAAGTATTTATGCGATTGCCAGGAATATTATAAATCTAAATAATGCCAAAGAACGAAAAAAGACATGCCTTCCTTTATTGAATGCCAGTGCTACTATGTTTACTTACAACCTTTATGATTTGAGAAATCTGCTAAATTTTTGTTTCGAACATTCAATCCGGTCCTTATCCATCAGTGGCGGCAAACTTTATAATACAAAATTAGTAGGCAAAGAACATTTACTTCGGAATGTTAAAGAAGAGGCTATAGAAATTATTGAGAATGCAAGAAGAAATGCTGAAGCATTGGGAATAACATTGCGCATCGCATTAAGAAGTTTGTATGGCAATCCCACTGAAAGAAAAACACCTCGCAAGCGTACTTACAACACACGTCTTGATTTGTTTTATGAGGTGACGGTTCAGCCTGATTTCACCGTCGTATCTGCAGGGGATGATTACAAATGTATGGGGACATTAAAGCGTGAAGGAATATCAGAAATTTGGAATGGTCATGAATATAAAGTCGCCAGAGATTGCAATCCGTAGGGACAAGGCATACCTTGTCCCTATGAGGTTAATTCGATAATGCCGACAGGGCAACAATCTGAAACCTCCAGGCAGATATTTTCTTCGTCTGGTTCGGTTTGTAATATCTGTATTCCGTTTTTTCTGATTTCTGATCCCAGGAGATCGCTTTTGCCGTCTCTGTCATTGATTTCCCACTTTTCAGGCCAGATGTCGGAACAACTGCAACAACCAATACATTTTTCTCTGTAGAAAATGATCTTCACTTTCTTATTTTTTTCTTTCTGTTATTTTGTACAACTTGTCAGATGGCCGGATTTTGAAAGGAAGTTTCAATGTAAATATCTCGCCTTTTTTAACTAATGAAACTTCAGACTCATCCCTTCTTAAATTCTCCACCCTGTAATTAATGACACCAGTCTTTGGTCCTGTGACCATTATTTCATCGCCAATGTTAAGCTGATCGCTTTCAAGAATAAACTCAGCTACTTCCGACTTTTGAAAATAATTCCTGCCTTTTCCTAGGTAAGATTTTATTTTTGTTGATATGGAACCAGGTGTTTCTGTCCATTCTCCCATCTTTCTTCCAAGATAATAGCCTTCCCAGAATCCCCTGTTGTATACCGATCTTAACCGGTCAATCCATCCTCTGATTTTTTCGATGCTGTATTTGCCTTCATAATATGAATTAACGGCTTCTTTGTAGCATGCAGTTACCTCCTTGACGTATTCAGGGCTTTTGCCTCGTCCTTCAATTTTGAGAACGGACACACCTGCGTCCAATACCTTATCCAGAAACGATATGGTTTGAAGGTCTTTGGATGACATTATATATTCGTTTTCTATCTTTAACTGATTTCCCTCTTCGTCTTCAACAATATATTTATCTCTGCAGTTTTGTTTGCAGGCACCGCGGTTGGCAGAAGCATTATGAGTATGTAGACTTAGATAGCATTTGCCTGATATTGCCATACATAAGGCTCCATGGGAAAAAACCTCTATCTTAATTTTCTCTCCGGACGGGCCTTTCAATTCTTCGATTTTTATTTTTTCAGTAATGTGCTTTACCTGTTGTAATGTCAGCTCTCTTGCAAGTACCATAACATCGGCAAATCGGGAGTAAAATTTTACCGCTTCATAGTTGCTGATGTTGGCCTGAGTGGAAACATGAACCGGGAGGCCTCTTTGATTTGCATAATTGAGAACGGCATGGTCACAGGCTATTACTGCATCCAGTTTAGCATCGACGGCCTCATCTATGATTTTTTTCATCAAAGGCAAATCATGATCAAAAATGACTGTGTTAAGTGTAAGGTATGCACTTACGCCAGCTTCGGCACACCTGCTCTTTATTTCATGCAGGTCCGATAGCCGAAAGTTGTCTGCAGACCTGGCCCGCATGTTAAGATGGTCTACTCCAAAATATATTGCATCTGCTCCTCCCTGAATTGCGGCCTGCAAAGATTCAAAGGATCCGGCAGGTGAAAGTATTTCTATCTTGTCTCTCATCTTAATCTGCAATTGATTTATATCTGGTTATATAAATAAGGTAAATGTTTGTGCATACTACTATTATGGCAAAGCCCTGATGGATGACGCCAAGACTTATAGGGACCTTATAGATAAGTGTGAAAATGCCTAGCAGTGCCTGTGCAGTTATGGCCAGGAAAAGTAGCAGGTTCCCTGTGATGAGATTCGTGTTTTTTTTGGTCCTGTAGGTGTAATATAGTGATGCGCCTGCTACAAAGAACAATGTTATTCCAAGCCATCGGTGGAGAAACTGAACCATTGTTCCATTGTCAAATAGATTAATCCATGCTGGCTTGAATAGAACCACGCTGGCAGGTATCCACTCGCCATTCATGTCTGGAAAAGTATTGTACCCAAAACCTGCTTTCAAACCCGCTGTTAGTGTTCCGTAAAAGGTTTGAACAATCGTAAGCAATAGAATCAGGTAAAGCAATAATTTGGCATCAGTTGAAGACTTAACTCTTTTGACCCCCATTTCCGAGAGGGCTGTAATAAGAATTACAACAATGAGTGTAAGTGCAAGGAAGAAATGTATGGAAAGCCGGTAATGACTGACATATGGGAGGTTTACCAATCCGCTTTTTACCATATACCAACCCATGAAACCTTGTAGTCCTCCTAATGAAAATATTATAAGTAATTTTCTTGTAAGGCTTTTATATAACTGCCTGGTAAAATAAAACCAAAGGAAGGGGATGATAAATACAATACCTATAGTTCTTCCTATTAGCCGGTGAAAATATTCCCAGAAAAATATTTTTTTATATTCGCCTAATTGCATTCCTGAATTTTTTTTCTGGTATTCCGGAAATTGTTTGTATTTCTCAAAGCTTTCCACCCATTCATCATGGTTTAAAGGCGGCAGAGTTCCGCTGATTACATTCCACTCTGTTATTGATAGTCCTGAACCTGTAAGTCTGGTTATTCCACCAATAATTACCATACTGTAAACCATAATGGCTCCGGTAAAAAGCCAAAGAATTATTTTTTTATTTCCTCCCTGGTTTGCGTTGTTTATTTCATTCATTTCTGCTGTGCGGTATATACCTAATATTATACAAACTTATTAAGACAAGAGGATTCTTTTATTGATGTATTACTATTGTAAAACTGATAAAAATCATTTTTATAATAGAGGGTTTTTTGAGATGAAAAATATTCTAAAATATCGGATAAAAAGATCCTTTTTTCTTTTAAATTACGTTTAATAATATAACTTTGATAAAAACAAAAAGAAAAAATGGAACCACAAAAATTAGATGTCAGGGTGATTGAGCCAAGGCTTAAACATCCTACAATATTCAATACCTTCGATAGTCTGAATCCTGGTGAAGCATTTATTATTGTGAACGATCATGATCCGAAGCCTCTTTATTATCAGATGCTGGCAGAAAGGCCAAACCAGTTTAATTGGGAATATCTTGAAAACGGTCCTTATCAATGGCAGGTTAGGATAGATAAAAGTCCGGCCGGAAAAGAGCAGACTGTGGGAAAGCTTGCTGCTGAGGACTACAGAAAAGCTTTGGTGTTTAAAAGATTCGGAATTGATTTTTGTTGCGGAGGTAAGAAAACATTGGCTCAGGCAGCCCAGGAAAAGGGCGTAAATATAGACGAATTGCAGCATGAGCTTGATTTGCTTGATCAGGAGGATGATGCAGGAGAGAAAGATTTTAATAACTGGGAGCCTTCAAAGCTTATAGATTACATACTTGAGAAGCATCATGTTTATGTAAAAACCAGACTACCGGAAATTAAAGCTATTTTATATAAAGTGGTAAATGTGCATGTAGATTCACATCTAGAGTTATTTGATTTGCATACCAACTTTTCTTTGATGCATAACGATCTTATGGAGCATTTATATAAAGAAGAAAATATACTGTTTCCATATATCAAAGAATTGGAGATTACAGGTAGAACTGACGAAGAACATCCTGGGGTAAAAGGAATTCTAAAGGTGATGGAACAAGAGCATGAGGCGGCGGGAGAGTTTTTTGAAAATATTAAAAAAATCACCACTAACTATCAGGCTCCAAAAGGTGCCTGCGGAAGTTTCAGGATGTTGTATTCTCTTTTAGAAGAGTTTGACGAAGACTTAAAACAGCATGTGCATCTGGAAAATAATATACTTTTCCCTAAAGCACTTAAATTGGAAAACGGACTATTTGCTTAGTAATATGGTTATCACGGAAAAAACAAAAATCTCTGCCATAATAAAGGAAAATGAGAAAGCCATAGATGTAATTGCATCAATCAATGCTCATTTTAAAAAACTGTATAACCCTGTATTAAGAAAGCTGCTTGCTCCCAGAGTCACTGTGGAGCAAGCAGCAAAAATTGGTAAAACAACAAGCAGATTAATTCTTGAGAAATTGAAAGAGATAAATTTTGATGTGGAATTACCTTCAGAGGTCAAGGCAGAATCCGTTACGATTAGCAGCAATGATGTAGAACTGGACGGGCCGCTCACTGTTTTAGATGTCAGGGATATGATAGCGTCCTTCAAAGACCCTTTTTCAGTAATCATGAACAACCTAAAGCAACTTCCGGAGAACGGGACCTTGGTGCTTATAAACTCATTCGATCCTATTCCTTTAAAAGGGATTCTTGGAGAAAAAGGATTTAGCTGGACTACAATAATGGAAGATGAAAATACTTATAAAACATTTTTCAGGTTTGTGGGAAAGCAGAAGGAATCAGAGATAGATACCAATGAGAATGTTTGGAACTTTGAAGAATTGTATGAAAGAAATAAATACAATATGAAGGAAGTAGATGTCCGACATATGGAAATGCCTTATCCCATGATTACGGTGCTTAATAAATTGGCGGAAATGAAAAGTGGTGAGGCCTTGCTTGTTCATCACGTCAGGGTGCCGCAATTTCTCCTGCCTAAGCTTGATGAGATGAAGTGCGGATATGCAATAAAGCAGATTTCAAATGAAGATGTAAAGCTAATAATTATAAAAACCTGATTTCTATGATTGCCGGTATCCAGGGGCACAAGTTGCCATCTATGTCACTTGTTATTCCATATTTTGTTTTTTCCTCCATATCCTTCCTGGCGGCGGCAATTCTTATTTATATAAGTTCTGAGAGTTTCTGTATTCATTATTTTCATCCGAAACTTCTTGCCATTACACATATGTTGGTACTGGGCTTTATTACATCAGTCATTTTCGGTGCGCTTTTTCAAATGTTTCCGGTGATTTTTAATATCACAATTAAAAGTGAACTGCTGGGGAAATTAACCTTTGTCTGTCTGAGTTTGGGAACCTGCATAATGGTTTACTGTTTTTGGATTTTTAAAACCGGTATGCTGTTTCAATTAGGCGGAGGTCTTGTTTTGCTTTCTTTTATTTTATTTTCTATTAATTTCTTTAAATCTGCGGAATCATCCGGCGAGGCAAGTATAGAGTCTGAATTTATTTCTTCTTCCGTGATTTGGTTATTGCTGACAGGCCTTGTAGGTCTGTTGCTGGTGATAAATTTTACTTATCCGTTTATTCATTCTTCGCATCTTGAAATATTAAAGATACATGCCCATTTTGGAATAGTCGGATGGATTTTGCTTTTGGTGATGGGTGTTTCAGCCAAATTAGTGCCAATGTTTGTGATTGCCAAATCGCAGAAACCCCAACTGCTAAGATATACCTACTACCTTGTCAATATCGGTTTGATTTTCGTAAGTCTTACGGTTTACTTCGAATTGTCCGCCTGGTTGACTTTATTTTTTATTATCATGATTATCGGAGGTATTCTCTTGTTTCTAACTTTTATTTTTCAAAGTTTTAAAACTGGTGTCAGAAAGAATCTTGGCCCGGAATTAAGGCTGACCCTGATCTCATTTTATATTCTCATATTTTGTTTGCCAATAGCTTTAGTGTTTCCTTTAAAGTTATTTACAAACATCCAAGTGATGCAGTTGGCTGTCGTATATGGCTTGCTGATTCTTCTGGGATTTTCAGGCGCTCTAATATTAGGTCAATCGTTAAAAATTTTTCCGTTCATACTATGGATGCATATACATCAGCGTTATAGCGGTAAAAAGAAAATCCCACTCCCAAAAGAGCTTGTATCAGAAAAGGTCACCTCTGTAATTATGGTACTGTTTCTGTTCGGCCTTGCAGGGTTGGTGATTTTTGTATTGGCCGGCAAGGTTGCGGGAATCCGACTTTCATCTGCTGCATTAATTGTTTCAGCTCTATTGTACAACTTAAATATATTTAAGGCATTTTCTTATAAAATCTCGTAGCTATGGAAATATCATTTGAATATAATGTTCTTGAAAAATTAAACGAAGTGTTGGATCCTGAACTAGGTTTAGGAATACGTGATCTGGGATTGATCTATCGGGTAGTTGCAAATGAGAATGTGAAAAGTATCACAGTGGATATGACCTTGACTACACCGAATTGTCCCATGTCCGAAATGCTTCCGGAAATGGCAAGGGAAAGGCTTAAAGGAAGTTTCCCGGATTGGAACACTTACTTAAATGTGGTATGGACTCCTGCCTGGACTCCTGATAGAATTAATGAATCAGGCAGGCAGCTGCTGGGAATGAAAAGTTGATTTATATGTCTGAAAGTAGCAATCTGTAGATTGTAAGGGTTATGTAATAAACATGAGAATTTTTTTACCGAAAAGTAAATTTTAAAATGCGGAATTTTATGTACTTTGGATATTAATTAAAGCAGATAATTCATTTTAGTAATTAAATAAAATAAAGTAAGGAAACCATGTTGTCTAAAAGTTGTGAATATGCATTGAGGGCGGTGTTTTACATTACTGTAAATGCAAAGGATGGAAAAAATGTAGGCATCAAGGAAATTTCTGAAGAGCTGGATATGCCTGCCCCTTTTCTTGCGAAGATCATGCAATCTCTTGCCAAGAATAAAATCGTCAATTCAATTAAAGGTCCTAACGGTGGCTTTTTTATTAAGAATCCGAAAAAGATTTCACTGATAGATATAGTAGAAAGTATAGATGGTACAGAATTTTTTCATCGCTGCACAATGGGATTAAAAAAATGCTCAAATGTTAAACCATGTCCGATTCATAACCAAATGAAAGGTTACCGTGATGAATTAAAAACCGTACTCAGCCAAAAAACATTGGATCAGGTAATGGCGGAACTGGAGAGTAATAAGAGTTTTATTTAAATCAGAAATGGTCTTAGCTAATCTATATAAAACTCTTCATTCAAAAACCACATTCACCATTCATCATTCAACATTCGTCATTCATAATTCCACCGGTATTTCCCGTTCACTTTTTCTTTTGGCCCGAAAGCTCCGGGTTGTTGTTGGTAGCCCAGTTCTTTCATCCTGTTTGCCGTTATTTCCATTAATTGAGTAAACGTGATCGGCTTTTTCCTGTTTCTGTATTGTCTTAGTATGGTTGTAAATGCATAAGTGAAGGCTCCGAATGATGTTACACCATGCTTGTATTCGTATGCAAATTCATTTTCTCTGCAGGCTTCTAATACAACAGGCACAAAAGGACCGGTAAGTCCGTAATTCTTTTTTATTTCTTTAAAGGTTTTTACATCCTGCCATAGAGGAACCGCTCTTCCAAACCTGAAAGTAGAACCATCACTTCCAGTGTAGTCCTGTTTGTCTTTGGTGGTTTTATCAAAAAGATTTTCCTCAGCAAGTTTTAGCTTGCGAGGCACCCACATATGACGACTTTTATCCCATCTCAATTCTTTATGCCTGATGTCGTCCGGAGGATCAATGCCTCTTACATTCATTCCTGCACCTCTGGACATGCCACCCGAATGACAACAATCCAATACTGTTATGAAATTAACTTTAAGGGAAATCTGACTGTATAGTTCAACAAAATCTTTGTCAGTAAAGGCAGTTTCTGAGGTCCAGTCAAAATCATGAGGAACCAGGCTTTCACTTTTGTGTTCTCCGTCCCAGTCATTCTCAGATGGAATAACTGTTCCATGTCCGGCGAAAAAGAAAAAACGCAGATCGTTCTCCTGTGCATCTTCGAGTAGCCAACTTAATCTTTCTTTAATATTTTCTGCTGTTGCTCTCTTATCCAACAATACTCTGATTTCTTCCGGCGCAAAGCCCGACTCCTGTAAAACCTCACTCATCCTAAATACATCATTTATGCAACCCTCCAGATTGTTGCTGCTGTCCTGGTATTCATTGATTCCAACAAGTAATGCTTTTCTGTTGGGTTTTCTTTTTTGTGCCGCAGCATCGGAAATTTCTATATTTTCTGTCCACAGGAAATTTTTTAATACTCTTGCATTTTGTAATGCAGGAAGTACCAATGGCCACCCATGATTTTGTGCATTTTTATTTCTGATATATTTGATGCCATCATGATTGATTGGAAGATCTAAAAAGGTGGTTTTTATTTCGACAAATTTATTGGAAGCTTCAAGGATATTATTTTTGATTGATTTATACGCAAATGCTTTGTCAAGCATATTGTGAAAGTTGATCCAAAGTTTCACATTCAAAGGCAATATTACTGAGCCTAATCTTCCCCGAAGTGATGAGTGGCTTATCTGAGAACCGGATGTGATCCAGACTAAATTAAAGTGGTTGCCAATAGCTGTTTGTTTTCTGAAATAATTATAACTGATTAGGGTCCCCAAACTATGGGAAAAGATAATGTCAGGTTGGAATGACTTGATTTTGTTGTGGAGTTCTTTGTCAAGTTCCTCTCTCAGCTCTTCATCTGTAACCCATAAGGCTACCATGCCTGCCGTCCATCTGATGGCATTGTCAATAAGGCCTCTGCTCACTTTATATTCTTCCTGATATTTTCCGAGCATTCCTTTCAGAAGCTCTTTAAAAGCCTCTTTATACTGAATGTTCTTCATTTTCTTTTCAAAATGATGATCAATGTCCAGCATGCAAAATTCCCAGTTGTTTGGATCGGCATTGCCTAGACCTGCAGAAATAGAGTTTTCCCATTCTTTAGTCCATTCCTGGTTTTTACTTTTGTTTCCGATGCCATGGATGTACAGTATTTTCTTTTTTGTCATAGCTACTTGAATTAAGATGATTGATTTGGTTGAATATGATGTGCAAATCTAAAAAAGGAATTCAAAATGACAACAAATATCACATAAAATGACAAGAATCACTTTTGGTATAACCGACAAATATAGAGTTAATTATATTGTGAATTTCATCAAAAAGTTGCTATAATAAATAAGGATAATAAGATCCTTTTATATTTTTATTTATATTTACGGTATGAGCAGAACCGATAAAAATATTCCTGTCGTTTATGCTTGTGCCGGGTGCTCCGGTGCAGGTCAGATAGCCTATAAATTGGCACTGGTCTTAAATGAAAATGGAATTGCAGAAATGTCCTGTCTGGCAGGACTGGCATCCGGCGGAAAAACTTTTCTTCATAAAATTAA
>JBKBUF010000017.1:0-100737 GCA_046290815.1 Cytophagaceae bacterium
TTTCGAGGACTTCATATTTAAAATTTATGTTGCTATGCCCGGCTCCTATTACCGGGCATTATTTTTTAACAAAGATAATGGTTTTCAGATTATTTACATGCTTAACTTAATGGCATTAAATTAAGAATTAAGAATTTTATTTTTTCGGATTTATAATTTCGTGTTTTGAATTTCAATTTATGGGTCGTAATAAACTACAGCGCTTTGAACACAATGCCCAATGCCATAATGTAATTGAGCCGGGAAAGGAAATTTTTAATAGCATAAAAGGTAAATGGCATGAATACTTTGGCAATAACAATCCTATTGTACTGGAAATTGGTTGCGGAAGAGGTGAATATACCACTGGATTAGCTGCAGTTTATCCGGATAAAAACTTTATTGGCATTGACATTAAAGGTGCAAGAATATGGAAAGGAAGTACTGTAGCCATTGAGAATAATTTAGACAACGTTGCTTTTTTGCGGATAAGAATATATCAGCTTTTGGATTTCTTTGACGATGGTGAAGTAAATGAAATATGGATTACCTTTCCCGATCCTCGTCCTAAAGAAGGAGAAGAAAAACATCGTCTTACCTATCCTGCAAATATTGAAAAATATTTAAAGATACTGGGTGGAAAGGGTAAACTGCACTTAAAAACTGACAGTTCATTGCTCTTTGATTATACTCTTGAAGTTTTAAAGTCAGAGTTTAAACACAAAATGAAAGATCTTATTTTTACCAAAGACCTTTATAATTCGCCCCTCCTTGCGCAACATTTTGGAATCCAGACCACGTATGAAAGAATGTTTATGAAAGTAGGTTTTAAAATAAATTATCTGATTGCTGAATTTGATTAAATAAAATAATTATTGGAATAATCCAATTATTTTAATCGAAAAGTATGTAAGGTTTATTGGCATAAATCATATTTTTACCCTGAAGTAGTCTGAAAAATAGACCTTTTGAACGTTATTTTTTTGTTCTTTATCTTAGTAAAATACCTTTCTGTCCGCGTAAAATTTTTATTCGGCGAAATTAACAATTTGCTATTTCCCAGAGTATTAAATTATACGTAGGTATATCCACGCCTAAATGTAACTATATGGGAAGAATTTTTACTTTTGGAAAGTCAGGCCTGAAAACTTGTTTTTTATGTTTTATTTTTTGTCTGACATCATATTATGTTTTTGCACAAAAAACAACTGTTGTAAGTGCTACCAATTGGAATACTGCTGCCAGCTGGAATCCATCTGGTGTTCCTACTTCAGGAACCACCACAACAGTTAACCATCCATTAAACCTGGATGCTACTTTGTCAATATCTGCCACCTATACATTTAATGCATCCGTTACAGATGCCTCCGGAGGGTCTCAATATACTTTTGCTATAAATACCGGTGGTACTTTAGATATTAAAGCCAATTCTACTTTTGAAGTAGGAACAACGGCAGCTCAGGTAAAAAACGGAGGATCTTTAATTATTCGCGCAGGGGATACTTTAACAGTAGGAAAGCCAGGAAATGACCCTGACTTGCAAGTAATGGACTGGCAAAATGGTTCATCGGTTACAATAGAATCAGGAGGAGTTTTAGTTGTATACGGGAAGTTAAATAACAGTAATAATAGTACAGGGATTACCATCAATGGTGAAATAATTGTTTATGGAAATGTCACCGGCGGAAATGGCTCTGCCATGTCAGGTTCAGGTAGCATGAGTGCAACCGGTACCATAACTACTTCTGGTAGCGGAACAGTATTTGGAAGTACGGGCGATTGTTCAGCAGGACCATGTAGCGGAAATAATCTTTGTTCGTTTAGCAATACCATCGGGTCAAGTTCTACTATTTGTACCAATACAAGTGTCAGTCTTACCGGTAATGCTGTTGCAAGTGCAACTTACCAGTGGCAAATAAGTACTACATCTGCCGGAAGTGGGTTTTCTAATATATCAGGAGCAACATCACAAAATTATACTACACCAAATCTGACCCAAACTACCTATTACAGAAGAACAGTTACTTCAGGTGGTTGTACGAGTAACAGTGGTGCTGTCACAGTTACCGTTGTACCTATACCTACTGCAACTATAACAGCAGAATCTTCCACTACATTCTGTACAGGAGGTTCCGTAGTATTAAATTCTTCCACAGGCGGAGGATATTCTTATCAATGGAGAAGAGACGGAACTAATATTTCAGGGGCTACCAGCTCAAGTTATACAGCAAGTGTAGCCGGAAGTTATACAGTAGTGGTTAGCCAGGGATCTTGTTCAAATACTTCTTCTGCGGTTACAGTTACAGTAAATACGACACCATCTATAACAGGAACCACCCCAGGTGCCCGTTGCGATGCAGGAACGGTAACTTTAGGAGCAACAGCCTCGGCAGGAACCCTAAACTGGTATACAGCATCCTCCGGAGGATCAAGTCTTGGAACAGGAACATCATTTACCACACCAAGTATAAGCAGCACTACTACTTATTGGGTTGATGCGACGAACAGCGGCTGTACATCTTCAAGGTCCTCAGTCGTAGCGACTGTAAATACACCACCAACAGCTACAATTACACCCGGCGGAGCTACTACATTCTGTTCAGGCGGAAGTGTTACTTTGAGTGCAGGCACAGGTACAGGCTGGACTTACCAATGGATTTTGAATGGTAGCAATATTGGAGGTGCTACAGCATCGACTTATTCTGCCAACGCATCAGGAGATTATCAGGTGACCATTTCTGCAACAAGTTGCTCTCCTGCAACTTCGACAGTTACTACGGTTACAGTGATACCATCCGGAACGTGGCTTGGTACTACTGCAGACTGGTCCACAGCATCGAACTGGTGCGGAGGTGTACCTACATCTTCTATCGATGTGGTTATCCCTACCGGAGTTTCCAATTACCCTGTTATTTCATCTGCAGCCAATAGCAGAAACATAACTATAAACAGCGGAGCATCCTTAACCATTTCAGGTGCAAATACATTAACCGCGGCAGGAAATATATCCAACGCAGGTACATTAACTTCTAATAACGGCAGCATTTCTGTAGCAGGTAACTTCAGCAATACGGGAACATTCAACAGCAACACCAGTACCTATACATTCAATGGAGGTTCTGCACAGTCCATTTCCGGAGCGAATATTTTTTATAATTTGATTATCAATAATGCCTCGGGAGTTAATATTACTTCCGGTGCCGGAAATACTCAAAGTATTACGAATGTACTTACACTTACATCAGGAGCTTTAACCACTAACGGAAATCTGGTAATAGTTTCCAATGCTTCAACTCACGGACAAATTGCCGGTACAGGTACAGGTAGTCTTGCAGGAAATGTAACACTTCAAAGATATATATCATCAAAAGGTTACCATTATATTACCTCACCTTTGTCAGGACAAACAGTCGCAAGCTGGCATGATAATTATACAATGTTTACCGGTCCGTCTTATTTCAATTACTGGTGGTATGATGAAACCAACCATGGATCGAAATATCAAGATCTGTCAGGATGGAAAGCAATTACAAGTACTGCAACTGCTTTAAATGTGATGCAGGGATATGCAGTCTCATTTTCATACGCACCATTGACATTAGATGTTGTAGGTACTTACTCTCATGGTTCAATACCTTCCAACAGAACTTTGAGCCGAACAGTTAATCCTCCTACACATCCTGCAGGAAATGGAATAGATGGCTGGCACATTGTGGGTAATCCATTCCCTTCAACCATTGACTGGGATGCTGCTTCCGGCTGGACTAAAACCAATATTTACAATGCTGCCTATTTCTGGGATCCTGTAGGAAACAGATACTCGACTTATGTAAACGGTGTGGGCGTAAACGGCGGATCAAGATACATTCCGGCATGGCAAGGATTTTATGTAAGGGTAGATACAACAACGGCATCAGGTACTTTTGGAATGACCAATGCAGTGCGGGTGACAAATCAGAATCCTGCATTGTGGAGAACAAGACCACTTGATAACATTGTAAAGCTTAGAATAACAAATAATGTAGTTTCAGATGAAATAGCAGTTAGATTTATGGAAGAAGCTACAAGAGGATTTGATGGTGAATATGATGCTTATAAAATGGCAAACAGCGGCAATTGTCCTGATATGATCATCAGATATAATTCGACAGATTACGCTGTGAATACACTTCCATTGGAATTTACAGAAGAAGTAATTAACCTGAGAACTGTAGTAAAGGCTAATGGTACATACAGAATAGAGGTAAGAGATTTTAAATTTGATCCGGGTATAGAAGTTTACCTATATGATAAATTTACTGATCAGACGGTTGATCTTGCAGTAATTAATAATTATTCAGTTTTAATGTCAAGAACAGATCCTGCGGACAGATTTCAACTTTTATTCCGTAAGGCTGACAATTCCAATAATAATGGTGGCGTTGATAATGGTGGAGGTAATTCAGGGGTAATAACCGGAAATAATGGGGTTTCTTTATCCGAAAATATAATTATTTCGGGAAATAGGTCTGGATTTTCGGTGAAATTTGTTAATTTTAAGTCAAATACTGCCTCAGTTTTTATTCATAATACGCTAGGCGAAAAGATTTACAGTAATGAATCAGTTAATACTGCTAATGCTTTCTCGGATTCATTTAGCAGCATCCCTGCAGGGATTTATTATGTTGAAGTAGTTACTGAAGGTAAAAAATATACTAAAAAGGTATTCCTAGGGGAATAACAAAATGAATAAAGAATTATATGCTCTTTTCCTGGTTGTAATAGCAGTAGTAATTTTTTCTGCTGCCAATTTCAATAATAAGGAAAATGGCCAATATGGTTACGAATCATCAGCAACTGAAAGAACAGCACATGCAGAAGGGAGTCGTTCATCCCATCAGTCATCAGCGTACGTAGCAAATCCGGAACAAAAATCTGTAAGTAAGTCCAAGTCTTTTTATAAGCCAGATCTGAAATTTAATTCAGGTAATCAAGCTCATAGAGGAGGTACTGCAGATGGTTTTGCATCAGGGCTATCTTATTTTTCAGCGCCGAATCCTTTAAATCAAAAGTATATTTATCCTGAGAATATTAATATGGGTGATGCAGTTGTTCCATACATTTTATCACCTGTTGCTTCCACTCAAAAGGTTAATGCAAATTATAAAATTGCCGAAGGTGAAAATATGAGGAAAGGAATAGTAAATAGTGAGAATTCTACTGAAGCTCCTTTTATTATGGCATTACCTCCTCCGCCTCCCCCTGAAGATATTCCGCTGGATGATTATGTGCCGGTATTCTTTCTAATCTGCGCAGGTTTTGCTATTTCAATTCATAAGAAGAGTGTTCAGGTGTTAAAGTGTTAGTGTGTTAAGGTTGTTTAAAATCAACTTGAACACTTGAACACATTAACCCTTTAGCACCTTAACACCTGAACACTTAGTTATCTTCTAATTCCGCTTATCCATTTAAACAGCGTCTCAACATCTTCTTTTTTACAAAGCTCAGTTCCGGGATTCATTGTTGCTGCTGTACCAGAGGCTACTCCGTATCTTAATGCATCCAAATGAGACATTCCCTGTGAAAGGCTCCAAACCAAACCCGCAACCATACTATCACCGGCTCCTACGGTACTTTTTTTAGCGACAGAAGGTGCTGAAACATGATGTATTCCTTCTTTGGAAGCAATGAAGGCCCCTGATGCGCCTAATGAAACTACCAGTATTTGTATTTTGCCCCCTTTAATAATGTTCATTGCAGCCTCTTCCTGCTGGTCAATGGTTTTAAGTTCTTCTCCCACCAATTCAGACAACTCTTTCAGGTTCGGTTTAAGCAGATAGATTCCTTCCTTTACAGCTTCTTTCAAAGCATCTCCTGATGTGTCCAGCACCAGTCTCGCGTTTTTTTGTTTTCCTATTTTTGCCAGTCTTGCATAGAAGTCAGAAGGAACGCCAGGAGGCATACTACCGCTAGCCACCAGGTAGTCAATATTATCTGCTTTGGAATCTATTTCCTTTAGGCATTGCTGCCATTCATTTTCCAGTAATGGCGCTCCCGGCATACCAAACCGGAACTGCCTGTTGCTTGCTGTTTCCACAACAATAAAATTTTCCCTTGTCATGTTTTTGCAGGGAATTGTGTGGTATTTTACACCTTCCGCTTTTAAAAGATCACAAAAGATCTCACCTGTATGTCCGCCTACCGGAAAAACAGCAACGGAATCTCCGCCAAGTTTTTTGATGGCTCTTGATACGTTAATTCCACCTCCTCCGGGCTCAAACTTTGGTTCTGCACAACGAAGTTTGTGCTCAGGTAGAACATGGCTGACTGTGGTACTTTTGTCCAGCGCCGGACTTAAGGTAAGTGTAAAAATTGACTGCATTGAATAAAAATTTATTTAATCTATAATTTCTAATTCTTCAAGTATTTCGGCAAGCTCATCAAATTCTTTAAACCCTGGTTTGATTTCATGTCCACCTTTAAGACCAATTCCTTCCGGTTTGATTTCATTCAATATTATATCAAGATTCTCTTTCGAAATACCAAATGAAAGTATTACCTTCTCTGATGTACAAATATCCCTTAAGATCTTTTCATAACCGATAACAGAGTTCAGGTTTTCGGACTCGATTAGGAAATAAGTTACTTTGCCTTTGTATTTATTTATGAGATATTGAAATTCTTCTACATTTCCGGTAAAATTCAATTTTTGAATTATGGGAAATTTAAGGCCAGCCAGAAACTCAGGATGCAGGGTTTGATTCAACTGAATATACTCCAGCTTCAATTGCTCAGCCAGGTAATTCATGTTGTAAATATTATCACCTGCAAATTCACCTACAGCTTTTACACCGGAAATCCAGGTGGAAATCTCTCTTAAGGAAGAGATCTCTATAAATTTGGGATGATTTTCATCAAGAGAATATCCAATCATTTCAACTCCCATGCCCGCACAGTAACGTGCATCACTGAGATTATTTACTTCACTTACTTTAACTAATGTTCTTAGAGCCATAGGAAAGTGTTAAGGTGTTAAAGTGTTTAAGTGTTCAAGTGTTAATTTGGTAAGTTCGTTAAGAAATTAATACTTTAGCAATTGAGCAACTTAACACTTTAGCACAACAAATTATGGCAATTTTATGTTAAACCCGAAAATTTTAGCTTATTAATTTATTATCTTTGTCGAAACTTTAGATTATGGCAGTTGTAGCAGTACAAGATTCAGACTTTGATTCTCAGTTAAATGCAAATTCCAAAGTAATTGTGAAATATTATGCAGATTGGTGCGGAAGCTGCAGGTTATTTGCTCCTAAATTTAAAAGATTATCATCCGACGAGCGGTTTACCGACATTAAATTCCTGGAAGTTAATGCAGAAAAAAATCCGGAGGCCAGAAAAAAGGGGCAGGTAAACAATTTGCCTACATTTGCAGTGTTTAGGAATGGAGAATTAATAGAATCTGTTTGTACAAGTAAGGAGGAACTAGTTGTGGAACTATTAGACAAGTTAAAATAGATCATTATGAAGATACCTGCCATTAAAAACCTTGTTGAGACATATACTACAGATCAATTGCGCAAGGCTGAGTATGATCTGATTGAGGAAAAGCCCTTAAATATTCAGGTAGAAGGGGCTGATGAGGGCGAACAACTGACACACATAATAGCGGCCATCTGGATTCTGGATGAAATGAAAAATAAAGACCTGGAATTCAAGGAGGCATTAAGAGGATACACCAAAAAGGTCAGAGAATCTATTAGCTAGTATCCTCTGACTTTCACTTTTTTATATTTTTTCACTTCATATTTTATCATTTCCTTTATTTACTGATCGTTTTCTTTCCATAGGGAATATTTTACCTTAATTTTGGGTTACCGTTTTCAATTTCACAGAATATAGTTATATAATTCATAATGAGTAAAAAAGGTAGAGTTTTGGTTGCCATGAGCGGGGGTATTGACAGTTCCGTTGCCTCGGTGATGCTTCATGAAGAAGGTTATGAAGTAGTAGGAATAACTATGAAGACCTGGGACTATGCATCTTCCGGAGGTACCAAAAAAGAAACAGGATGTTGCAGCCTGGACTCCATCAATGATGCAAGAAATATTGCCGTGTCATTAGGGTTTCCACACTTCATTCTTGATATACGTGAAGAATTCGGTGATTTTGTGATTAACCATTTTACCGACGAATATCTGGCGGGAAGAACTCCCAATCCTTGTGTGTTGTGTAATACGCATATTAAATGGGATGCTCTGCTGCGTCGAGCAGATAAACTGGATTGCGAATTTATAGCTACCGGCCATTATGCAAATCTGAGAAATGAAAATAACAGGTTTGTCATATCCAAAGGTTTGGATGAAAATAAAGACCAGTCATATGCTTTATGGGGCATTTCTCAACAGAGTCTTAGTCGTACTATTTTTCCTTTAGGGCACCTTAGAAAAACAGAGATCAGAGATTTTGCTAAAGAGCGTGGCTTTGTGGATCTGGTAAATAAGTCTGAATCTTATGAAATCTGTTTTGTGCCGGACAATGATTACAGAGGCTTTCTGAAACGAAGGGTTCCGGGACTTGAAAAAGAAGTCGGAGGGGGAGAATTTGTATTGGATGATGGTACGGTGGTAGGTACACATGAAGGTTATCCTTTTTATACCATTGGCCAAAGGAAAGGTCTTGGAGTCACGTTAGGTTATCCTGTTTACGTAAGCGAAATTCAAAAAGACAAAAACCGTGTAGTATTATCAACCCTGGAAAATCTTTCAAGGGATGGCATGTTAGTACGTAAACTGAATATGGTTAAGTATGAGATGCTGGACAGAGCATACGAAACGATCACTAAGGTGCGTTACAACGATGATGGAACACCGGCATCTATCGAACAAAAAGGAGATGAAATGAAGGTTTTATTCCATGAGCCGGTTTCGGCCATTGCCCCGGGACAGGCAGCAGTCTTTTATGAAGGTAATGATGTAATTGGCGGTGGCTGGATAAGCAAAAGTTTTCGTCAGGAAAAACTTTGAAGCAATATTTCAAACAAAATATGAATAAGCATTATTTTTTTCTTATTGGTTTAATTTCATTTTTAGCTGGTTCTTCTTGCACTAAAAAAGCTGATCCTGATTTAAGTGATTATGAATTCTTTCCTATTGAATCCGGAAACTTTGTAGTTTATGAGGTAGAAAAAATTGTATATACTCCAAATAATATTCAGGAGGAACATTTTTTTCTTAAAGAGAAAATTGCCGAAGAATATACTGCAGGCAATGAAACTAAGTTCAGGGTAGAGAGATATACAAAAAAAGAATTGAATGAACCATGGCCGGTTGATCCTGATAGTGTATGGGCTGTTTTGTATGCTCCAAACAGAATAGTGAAAGTAGAAAGCAATATGCGGTATGTTAAGCTTATGTTCCCTTTGGCTGAAGGAAAAATCTGGAACGGTAATTCTGAAAATATTGCTCCTGTGGAAAATTATAAAATTACCGGACTAAAACGTCCATATACTGTAAATAACCGCAACTTTAACCAAAGTTTAAGGGTGACCCAATCGGATGAGTTTAATAAAATTAAAAAGAATTCAAAGATGGAAGTGTATGCAAGAGGTGTAGGTATGGTACATAAATCAATTGAGATTTATGAGTACGATCAGGATTTTATCGGTGATTATAAAATTAAATCCGGATTGAAGTACGTTGAAAAAATTGTAGAACATGGTAAAGAGTAATCAGATATTCAAAATACAGTTTATTTTTCTGATTACTTTTTTTTGTGTCTTTGCCTCAAAAGCTCAGGATAAATATTTTATTTATTTTAAGGATAAAAATTTTTCTCCGTATTCCATTGCTAATCCGCATCAGTTTCTTTCCTCCCGTTCTGTTGATAGAAGAATAAAGCAGAATATTCCTTTTGATTATAAGGATCTTCCTGTTAGTCCTGCTTATGTAGATTCTTTAAAAGATATAGGTGTAAATGTATTGTACACTTCACGATGGATGAATGCCGCATTGATTACCTGCAGTCCGGAACAATTGGAGGAAGTAAAGCAAATACCCATAGTTGCAGATGCCAGAGCCACTGCCAGAATAAAACAGTCTACTTCAAGAACACAGGCACAGATAAGCAGGATTCAAAAAGAAGAAAACAATAACCCTGCAGATTTCGGACATGCAAAAAATCAACTTGAAATGATAGGGGTTGATATAATGCACAAAAACGGATTTAAAGGAGAAGGAATGTTGATTGCTGTGTTAGATAATGGTTATCTGAATGCCAATAACATTTCTTGTTTTGATACCATATTCAATTCGGGAAGGGTAATAGGAACCTGGGACTTTGTTCAACATTCCTCTGATGTATTTGATGAAGGAGAACACGGTACCCTGGTATGGTCAGCTATGGCTGCATATAAACCCGGAACCCTTATCGGACCTGCATATAATGCATCATACCTTTTGCTTGTGTCGGAAGATAATGATTCGGAAACCATTACAGAAGAAATTAACTGGCTACTTGCCGCGGAATATGCAGATAGTGCAGGAGCAGATATAATCAGCAGTTCTTTGGGTTATAACACATTTGACAATCCTGCATTTGATTACACGTATTCCGATATGAACGGGGTTACGACTATCTGCAGCAGGGCAGCTGAATTTGCTGCGTCAGTAGGAATCCTGGTAATCACAAGCGCAGGCAATGAAGGTAATAAATCATGGAAATATATAACTGCTCCGGGTGATGCTGAAAATGTGCTGACTGTTGGTGCAGTGAACGAAAAAGGCTATATAGCCAGCTTCAGTTCCCGTGGGCCTACTTCTGATATGCGGATAAAACCTGATGTTTGTGCAAGAGGAACAAGTACGGCCTGCATAAGTCCTGGAGGTAATCTCACTTTCAGATCCGGCACCTCTCTTTCATGTCCGTTAATTGCCGGATTTGCCGCCGGGTTGTGGCAGGCGAATCCCGATATGACCAACCTGGAAATGCTCGACCTTATCCGTACATGTGCTCATAGGAGTAATAACCCCGATAATAATTACGGCTATGGTATCCCTCATTATCAATCTGCACAGTTTAGATTGAATAAATCATTTGATCCTAAAGAACGATTTTTCATTTTTCCTAATCCTATGGACGATCAGATGAAGCTGTTTATAAATGACTATCAGGAGATAGGTGAAGAGGTAAGTATTAAGCTGTTTGATCTTTCAGGACGTCTGATTGCTGAAGAAGTATTAAGTAATGCAACGATTGTCAATAATTTGAGTATAGAGCCGGATTATCTCTTGCCCGGCTATTACATATACCGCATACAGGGCAGGAATTCTTTGCAGGGTGGAAAGCTTCTTAAACAGTAGGTCCTCTAACAATTTAGAGGCAACTGATCCCAAATAACATTTTTTCAGTTTATATTTGTCAATATGAGTACCTTAATTGCCCCTTCAATACTTGCAGCAGATTTCGCAAATCTTCAGCGAGATGTAGAATTAATTAATTCAAGTCAGGCCGACTGGATTCATGTGGACATAATGGATGGTGTTTTTGTACCAAATATCTCGTTTGGTATTCCTGTTTGCCAGGCAATAAACAAACATGCAAAAAAGCCGCTTGATGTGCATCTGATGATTGTTCAGCCTGAAAAGTATTTAAAAGCCTTTAAAGAAGCCGGGGCAGAGGTGTTGAGCGTTCATGCAGAAGCCTGTACTCATCTGCATCGTACTATTCAGGAAATACATGCCTTGGGTTGCAAAGCCGGGGTTGCATTAAATCCACATACCCCTGAATCAGTAATCGAGTACGTAATCAATGATCTTGATCTGGTTTTGGTAATGTCGGTGAATCCCGGATTTGGAGGGCAGAAGTTTATTGAAAGCAGTATAGGTAAAATATCAAAAATTAAAGAATTGATCCTTAAGAAAGGAAGTAAAGCAGTTATTGAAGTGGACGGAGGGGTTAATGCTCAAAATGCAGAAACATTAATAAAAGCAGGAGCTGATGTACTGGTGGCAGGCAATTTCGTGTTTTCCTCCAAGGATCCCTTAACTACTATAGCTGATCTTAAAAAGCTTGGATAATAAGCATTTGCCTGCATCGTTTAACAAAGGATGAAATTCCGGATTTTTTTACTTTTATTTTTTTTAGCCTTTCTAAGCTCTTTTGCTGCTAAAGAAATAACTGTTTCCGGAGTGGTTACCGATGAAAAAGGTCAACCTGTAACAGGGGTGTTTATTGTTGTATACAATAAAACATTACAGGCTACAGATAAAACATTTTCTGATAATAGTGGTAAATTTTCTCTTCAGATCAATTCAGATTCCACTGTTACAATTATATTCACCCATATTGGATTCAAAACTTTAACAATACAATGGAATCCTTCTTCCGGTGAAAGATTTCCTGAAATTATTAAACTTACTTCTGAGATTAAGCAATTAAAAGAAGTTGTAGTCGAAGGAAAGAAGCAAAAAGAGGATCGTAATCAGGTTTCTTCTCTTAAAATAGATCCTAAACTCCCTAAATACCTACCTTCTGCATTTGGTGATTTCAATAAGATTCTTTCAACTGTCGGCATGGGTGTCACTGCCAATAGTGAATTAACTTCTCAATACGGCGTAAGGGGAGGGAACTTTGAAGAGAATCTTGTTTATGTAAACGGAATGGAAGTTTATCGTCCCTTTCTGGTACGAGCAGGCCAGCAGGAGGGCTTAAGCTTTATCAATCCGGATATGGTAGATGACATTGAGTTTTCTGCAGGAGGATGGCAGCCCAGATATGGAGATAAACTTTCTTCGGTTTTGGCAATTAAATATCGTGAACCCCGAAAGCTTAAAGCCAGCGCTACGGTAAGTTTGCTGGGTGGAGCTTTACATATAGAGAATGCAAGTAAAAACAAAAGGGTCTCCTATATCATTGGTGCAAGACAAAAATCAAGTCAGTATCTGTTGAATACCTTGCCTGTACAGGGCGAATATCGTCCCAGGTTTTACGATTTGCAATCATATATAACTTTAGATCTTACCAGGAGAAAAGACTCTGCAGATTTTGAAAAAAGGACTACGGTCGGAATACTTAATTCTTATGCCCGTAACAGATATTTTGTTCAGCCCCGCAAGAGTGAAGTGAATTTCGGGACTTTCGATAATGTAATGAAATTGTCTGTTGCTTTTGTCGGTCAGGAATATCTTGAATATGAAACATGGCAATCCGGAATTAATCTGACCCATAAATTTTCTGATAAATTAAAATCAGAATCTATTATCTCCGGCTTAAGGACAGTTGAAAGTGAAAGGTTCGATATTGAAGCAGGTTATAAGCTTTGTGAAGTAGAAACTGATCCGAATTCAAGTCAATTTAATCAATGTATTTTTGTTAGAGGGGCAGGCACTGAATTTAATCACGGCCGAAACAGATTGGAAGCAGATATTTATTCCTTCACTCAAAGATTATATTACAATCCAAACAATTACCACCATGTGGAAGCAGGGTTTACTCAGTCCCATGAAAATATCGGTGACAGGTTATATGAATATTCATTTATTGATTCTGCCAGGTATATAACCTTCGGGAGGTTTGCCCAAAGTTCCGTCAAGCTTAATTCATGGAGATCTCAGGCTTATATTCAGGATACCTATATACCGGATTCTTCTCATGTACTTACCTGTGGTATAAGAATGAATTATTGGAGCTTAAATAACCAACTGCTGTTTAGCCCGCGGCTTCAATATACCTGGATTCCTGATTGGAAAACAGATATCGTGTTCAGGGCTGCTGCAGGTGTTTATCAACAGCCGCCTTTCTACCGTGAGTTAAGAAATAATGAAGGTGAAGTTAACACCAATCTGAAAGCCCAGACATCATACCATGTAATCGCCGGCAGTGATCTTAATTTTAATGCCTGGAACAGACCGTTTAAGTTTATTGCTGAAGCTTATTACAAATATATAACCAATGTTGTTCCTTATGACATGGACAATGTAAGGTTAAGGTATTATGCTCACAATAACGCGAGGGCTTATGCGGCAGGTCTTGATCTGCGTGTTAGCGGAGAATTTGTAAGAGGGGAACAATCCTGGTTTAGTTTAAGTTTTCTAAACACCAGAGAAGATGTAGCGGGAGATAGTGTAGGGTTTATCCGGAGGCCCACTGATCAACGAATTACAGCAGGTATTTTCTTCCAGGATCATATACCTAATAATCCTTCTATTAAAATGTATCTGAATCTTGTATTCGGATCCGGTCTGCCATTTGGCCCTCCGGGTAATCAAAAATACAGATCAGTGTTTTCCGGTCCACCCTACAGAAGGGTAGATATCGGATTTTCAAAGTTGTTAACCATGCAGGACAAAGAACTGCTTAAGAAGAGAACTTTTGAATCATTTTGGATAAGCTTTGAGGTACTTAACCTGTTAGGTACCAACAATACCATCTCTTACTATTGGGTTAGTGACTATAATGGGGCTCAATATGCTGTGCCAAATACTTTATCGGCAAGGTTTTTGAATATACGTCTTATCGGAAAGTTTTAGTCTTTCCTTTGATTAAAAACAATTTTAAAATTTTGAGTTTAAAATATAAAAGCTTTAAAAGTATGAAAGCACAGAAAAGTATTTTCCTTGTAATTCTAATTACTTTTTTAATTGGTTTTTCCTGTACCAGAACAGTGACAAGAATAGATCCTGATAAAGAGACTGATCTTAGTGGCAGGTGGAACGATACAGATTCCAAGCTTGTAGCACAGGAAATGACCAGTGATATGATGAACAGGCCATGGAGAGGAGAATTTCATAATAAAAACAATAAACGGCCAACAATAATAATCGGGCAGATAAAGAATAAAAGTCATGAACATATAGATGCAGAAACTTTTATAAAAAATATAGAAAGGGAATGTATCAATACTGCTACAATCCGGGTGGTTCAGAGTGCAGAATTCAGGGAAAAAATGAGAGAAGAAAGGGCCGACCAGCAGCAGTTTGCTTCTCCTGAAACACAAAAGAAATGGGGAAGAGAGCTTGGAGCTGATTATATGGTTTTCGGTACTATCAATTCTATAGTGGATACCTATAATAAGAAAAAAGTTGTGTACTATCAGATCAATCTGGAGCTTGCAGATCTGGAAACCAACGAAATTGTCTGGATCGGAGAGAAGAAAATAAAGAAGTTTATTAATAACTAGTTTATAGTTGTTGTTGAAATGATGCACAGATGCATTTTTGTCATAATGCTTTTGATTGGTCTCCAATCGTGTGCAACCTACTATCAGAAAAATTTAAAGTTTAATTCCTATTTTGAGCAGGGGCAGATAGATGCTGCAGAGCATGTATTGCAAAAAGATAAAAAGTGGCCTAAAGGTAAAAACAGGTTGTTGTATTATCTGAATAAAGGTGTTGTAAATTCTATTCAGGGTAAATATGAAGAAAGTAACAGGAACTTTGAACAGGCACATATTATATCTGATTCTTACCAGACCAATCTTTTAAATGAAGGGGTCGCATTGCTTTCCAATCCTAATATTACCGAATACAAAGGCGAGGATTTTGAACTGCTCCTTATTCACTATTATAAGGCACTCAATTTTTTAAAAATGGGCAACAATGAAGAAGCTCTTGTCGAGTGCCGGCGGATGAATATAAGATTAAATCAATTGGGTGATAAATATAAAAATGCAAATAAATATAGAAGAGATGCATTTATTCACCTGCTCATGGGGCTGATCTATGATGCGAATAAAGATTATAACAATGCCTTTATTGCTTATAGAAATGCTCTTGAGATTTACAATGAAGACTATTCAAAATTGTTTGGCATTTCTGCTCCCGAGCAATTAAAAAAGGATCTTTTGCGCGCAGCAAACAGGACAGGCTTTTATGAGGAACAGGCTTTTTACGAAAAGCAATTTGGTATGAAGTATAATGCCTCTGAAAATAAAGATGCAGAGGTGGTTTTCTTATGGCATGGCGGATTGGGGCCTGTAAAGTCAGAGTGGAGTATAAATTTTAGTATTATCAGAGGTCATGGAGGAAATGTGATGTTTGTTAATCAGGAGTTCGGTATGAGCTTCAATTTTGCCATGTCTAATGATGATTTTAATTCTTCCGGCTTGAGCAGGTTGGAATTTATAAGAGTAGCAATGCCCAGGTACATCGAAAGAAGTTTGCCATATGCATCGGGTTATTTAGAGGCCGGAGGCAAAAAATATCCTTTGGAAAAAGTCCAGGATATAAATGGAATTGCCATTAAATCCTTGCATGACCGGATAATGCTTGAATTGGGTAGGTCTTTGTTACGGCTGGCAATGAAAAAAGTGGCGGAGTATCAGGTGAGGCAGCAAAATGCCAATGTCGGCGCAGCAGTAGGAATACTGAATGCTGTTACAGAGAAAGCTGATACAAGACATTGGTCTACCATACCGCATTCTGTTTATTATAAAAGAATACCATTAAATGAAGGCAATCATAATTTAACTTTACAAGGTGATGGTCCTAAAGGTAGTATCAACCAGTCATTTGCATTTGACCTGAAGAAAGGACAAACCTGGTTTCATACGTTTCATAGTTTCTGAGATGAACCTTATGTAATTGTATTGATGTTTCTTTATTATAAATTTTTATCTGATAAGAAATGACAAGAATCATTAATTTATTTTTTTTAGGAGTTTTCTGTTTTCTTATGACAGGCATACTATCAGGAAGCAAAACGAATGCAGCTTTTAAATATTCCAATTATCATGCTATCTCTTTTGATACAAGCGATTGTAAGAATAAAAAGAAAAGGAGGAAAGATCAAAGTTCTGAAGAACCGGAAAGAAAAAGGAAACCCCGTTCCTCCGGAAATTATAAACATCAGGTACCTTTGAAGAGATAATTTGCAAGTTGTTGATAAAATACTTCCTTGTGGTATTGAATTAACTGAATCAGTCTTTTATATTTGCTGCTGTTGTGGTTTCTGAAACCTTACCGGGTTTTGGAATTAAAAGGGAATCGGGTGAAAATCCCGGACAGTTCCCGCTGCTGTAAGCTCATAAAACGTTTGACAAATCTCTGCCACTGTTCTTGAACGGGAAGGCTGTCAAACAGAGTAAGTCAGAAGACCTGCCATAGCTGTTACATTCGTAGCTTTCGGTGAAAAAGCGAAGAATAGCTATCAGTTTATCTATTTATCTATTCTTTTTTTTCGGTGTGAGTTTACGGATGATTATGCTTAATCTTTCGTAATGAAGTACCTGTACACATTGATTCTATTATGTCCATCTCTGGCCCTGTGTCAAACTATGCAGGATTCGGTGACTGTAATAGATGAAGTAGTGGTTGAAGGTAACAGGCTTTCCAAGTTTACCATTGGTACTAAAATCCATAAGATTGATTCTTTGGTGTTGCAGAATAATCAGTCGCAGAACTTAGGGGACGTTTTGTCATATTATTCACATTCTTTCATCAAGTCGCATGGTCCTTCTAATCTTTCTACCATTTCCCTAAGAGGAACCTCTGCACATCATACGGCTGTTTTATGGAACGGATTTAATATTCAATCTCCTTCATTAGGCTTAACTGATTTTTCTTTCCTTCCTGTTACTTTTATTAATGATGTGGCTGTTCAGTATGGCGGTTCCGGCGCCCTTTTCGGCAGCGGTGCTATGGGTGGTGTGATACATTTAAATTCACATCCTAAGTATAATACAGGTTTTCATTCCGGCTTATCGTTGACCTCAGGTAGCTTTGGTAATCATTTTCAATCTGCATTATTTAAAATCAGTAAAAGCAGATTAATAACCTCTGTAGCATTTTATAATACAATTGGTGAAAACAATTTTATATATAAAAATACAGCCGAGGCAGGAAACCCAACCGCAAGACAGCAGAATTCTGCAGTTTCACAAAAGGGATTGCTGCTGGAGAATTTTTTAAGAATCAAAAGCACTCAGCAGTTAAGCTTCAGGATATGGCTTCAGGATAATTTCCGTGAGGTGCCTCCCTTGATGATCTCCAGTAATGATAATTCTTCAATCGCAAATAAAACTACACGAGTTAGTGCAGAATGGAAGCGAACCGGAGAGATTAATCAAATGTTTTTCAGATCAGCATATTTTAATGAGGTATTACTTTATCGTAATCCTGTAAATGAAATTCAATCTGATACGAAAATTGAAACCTGGATTTCTGAACTGGAAACTAATATTAAAGGCGGAGAATATGTTACTTTTAATTTAGGTTTGAATAATACCTATGCATCTGCTTTTTCTCAAGGATATAAAAGAACAGTTACACAAAATCGAACAGCGTTATTTCTTTCCAGTCGTTTTATTAACAACTCCGGAAAGTTAAAAGCTAACGTTTCATTAAGGGAAGAAATGTTTGAAGAAAGGTTACTTCCGGTTATGCCCTCGGCAGGTATTGAATGGAAAGTAAATTCCCTGGCTATATTAAAACTGAATGCTTCCCGTAATTATCGTCTTCCTACCTTAAATGATCTTTATTGGGTAGCCGGAGGAAATCCTTCACTTTTGCCTGAGACCGGATGGAGTCAGGATGTGAGCATAAATACATTCAGGAAAAGTAAAGCAGGAATGTCGTTGCATGCAAGTATTTGTTTTTATAACAGCAATATCCGCAACAGGATAATCTGGCTTCCTTCTTCCAACGGATTGTGGTCACCGGTTAATCTGGATTATGTGTGGTCGAGAGGAATGGAAACAGAGGCCGGTATTAAATACAAATCGGGAAACTGGATAGCTAACCTCTCTGCGATGTATAGTTATACCGTATCTACCAACGAAAAATCAAGATCTGCAGGTGATAATAGTAAAGGAAAGCAATTGATGTATGTACCGGTATATTCCGGAAATTCTCATTTAGATCTTGGCTGGAAAAGCTTTCTTCTTACTTTACAATTTAACTATACCGGAAACAGATTTACTTCTACAGACAATAGTGAATATGTTCAAGGATTTCATTTAATGAATTTGATCCTTTCAGAAAATATTAAGATACGAAACTTTAATCTGAGACTTCATACAAGAATAAATAATTTAAGTAATCAATCCTATCAGGTGGTTCAATGGCAGGCAATGCCTGGCAGAAATTATCAGATAGGTATAAGTTTCAACTATAAACAACCCAATAAAGCTAAACAATGAAAACACAATTACTGTCTTTCAAAATAATCCTTTGTATATGTTCTATACTTATGCCTAAGGAGATTGTCAACGCACAAACTGTTTCTGATTTCGAAAGCTTTCATCTTTCTGATAACAGTTTTTGGGACGGATCCGATAATTCCGGAGGATTTACCTGCGGAAGTGCCTATTTCTTCAATACCTATCATTCATGGGGGGGCTGGTCCGGATTCATTTATTCCAATAAAAAAGATAATAGCACAGCAGGATTTACAAATCAGGCTAGTGTATTTGCGGGAGTGGGATTTAATGGATCTGCTAACTATGCTGTTTCCTATGGTAACTCAGGTATAAAATTGGTTGATGGACTATCAGGACAAACTTTAACAGGATTCTATGTTTGTAATACTACTTATGCTGCTTTGAGTATGAAAAATGGTGATAACTTTTCAAAGAAGTTCGGAGGAAATGACGGAAATGATCCTGACTGGTTTAAACTGACCATAACAGGTTATCTAAATGGAGAAGCTAAAAGCAATAAAGTTGATTTTTATCTTGCTGACTTCAGGAATAGTGATAACAGGTTTGATTACATAGTGGAAACCTGGAAGTGGGTTGATTTGGAAAAACTGGGAAATATTGACAGTCTTTCTTTTCTTTTGACCTCAAGTGATGTAGGCGATTGGGGAATGAATACTCCTGAGTATTTCGCTATGGATAACTTCAATAATCCACTTTTTGCTCCTAATGCAGGTGAGGTGGGTACAACTGCTATGCATAAAGATAGTACAGCATTTGTTGCATGGGCAACAGGTGCAGTAGTACAAAGAGGGCCACAGAATATTGCCAATACTTCCTTGGGGGATGCATCAGTCGGAAATGAATCTATGGCCTTGGGAAAACCAGGAAGTAATGGTGTTGTCAGTTTAGGAGATGGAGGAGAAATTACAGTTACCTTTGATGTGCCAATTACTAATGGCCCGGGAAATGATTTTGCAGTATTCGAAAATGGATTTTCTAGTGGTGAATTATCATACCTTGAGCTTGCGTTTGTAGAAGTAAGTTCTGATGGCGTAAATTTCTTTCGTTTTCCTTCTGTATCGTTAGTGAATGATGTGACTCAGGTTGGATCATTTGATCTTACTGATTCAAGAAAGATTCATAATCTTGCAGGAAAATATATTGCCGGCTATGGTACTCCATTTGATCTTGAAGATCTGGATGGTATTTCTGCACTGGATTTGAATAGGATCACTCATGTTAAAATTATAGATGTAGTAGGTACAATTGATCCTGATTTTGCAACATTTGATTCATTCAGAAATAAAGTGAATGATCCATGGCCTACTGCATTCTCATCTTCAGGGTTTGATCTTGATGCTATAGGTGTTATTAATTCTACTCCACTGGCTGCAATCGGCCAATCTTCAGAAGAAAAAGCATTTCGTGTTTATCCCAACCCATCTGTAAAAGGTCAGGATGTTTTCATTGAGGTAAAAGAGCATACATCTGAAGGTGAAATTCAATTGGTGGATCTTTCAGGAAATGTGATGGCGGAATATGTAGTAAATGGTTCTGTTAATAAGTTAAATTTAAAAGAGTTTAGTTCCGGAATGTACCTTGTCAAGTATATTATGACAGATAAGGTTCTTACTAAATTGTTTGTTGTTCAATAAATGAGGCGGTTTTATATTCTTTTCATAACTCTGGTTTGTTTTTCATCATGTGTGAAAGACAAACCAGATATAAAACCCATTAATCCCGGAAGCATTTCACAAGGTGCAGGACTTTACATTTGTAATGAAGGGAATTATCAATGGGGAAATAGTTCAGTCAGCTACTTCAGGTATTCAGATAGTGCTGTTTCCGATGATATTTTTAAATATGTAAATAACCGCCCATTGGGAGATGTATGTCAGTCCATGAAAATTTTCAATGGTAAAGGCTATGTCGTAGTGAATAACTCAGGTAAAGTTGAGGTTGTAAATCCTGAAAACTTCCAGTCAATTGCTACCATTAAAGAACTGCCTTCTCCCAGGTATATTTGTCCTGTAGGCACCGATAAAGCCTATGTGACAAATTTTACAGGAAATGAAATTTCAGTTATCGATTTGAATGCTAATGTGAGACTAAAGGGTATTAAGGTTCGGGGATGGACTGAAGAGATGGAAATGTCTGGTAATAGAATGTATGTTGTAAACCGGGCTAATGATCAGATATTAATCGTTGATATATCCCAAGACATTATTATTGATAGTATAAAAGTAGGTAATGAGCCTAACTCAATAAAAAAAGATAAAAATAATAAGTTATGGATAATATGTGGAACTGCAGACTCGCCCGGCGGGAAATGTAGTATCTATAAAATTGATCCTGTTACAAAATCTGTGGAATTTCAGGAGGAATTTGTTGCAAGATCAACAAATCCTAGACTCGCTATAAATGGAACGGCAGATACTTTATATTATCTAAACGGGGGCGTTTTTAGAATTTCTATTAATAATACTTTTATTCCTGATAAAGCTTTTATTGAGGAAGGTAATCGTATATTATATTCCATTGGTGTACATCCGGTGAACGGAAGTATTTATGTTTCCGATGCCATTGATTACACTCAAAAAGGAGTTGTATACATTTATAGGCCGGATGGATATTACTTGAATAAATTTAATGCAGGGGTAATTCCGGGGTATTTTTGTTTCTATTAATTATGAATAATATCGAAAAAGAAAAAGCTGTATTCTGTTGGAGTGGAGGCAAAGATTCTGCCTTGGCTTTGTATTATTTACTGAAAAACGGAAAGTATCAGGTGGAGTTCCTACTTACCACTGTCAATTCATCACTTCAAAGAGTGTCGATGCATGGTGTTTCACTTGAATTGCTAAAAGCGCAAGCAGCTGAAATAGGTATACCTCTGGATATTTTATTTATACCTGATCCTTGCCGCCACGAAGAGTATGAAAAGCTGATGGATGGAAAAATGCAGCAGTATTCAGAAAAGGGAATAAAAACCATGATTTTCGGTGATATATTTCTGGAAGATTTAAAAAAATTCAGAGAGGAGAATTTAAAAAAAGCCGGCATGCAGGCTGTTTTCCCTCTATGGAAAAAGGACACTTCACAATTGGTAAATGAATTTTTAGATTTGGGATTTGGGACTTTTGTTTGTTGTGCGTCTTCTGAATTATTTTCAAAGGATGACTGCGGAAGGGTTCTCGATAGAAATTTCATTGAAAATTTACCTGCTAATGTTGATCCGTGTGGGGAAAATGGCGAGTTTCACACTTTCGTGTTTGAGGGTCCGCTATTCTTGAATAAGCTATCAATAAAAGTAAGAGATAAAGTTTTGAAAGAGTATGAATTTGAAGTGATGGAGAATGGAGTGGCTGTAAAGAATCAAAAAGGTTTCTGGTTTGCAGATTTGGTATTAAATGCAAAAGAGGCCTGAAGCCTCTTTTATTTTAATGCTGGAAGTTGTAGAAATAACCAGATTTTTTCTTCTTATGTTTTTTATGACTCTTATGTTTACCATTTTTTCCTGGTGGACAGGAATATGCTGAAGAAATATTTCCAATAGCCACTGCTGTTATTAGAAATAAAATGAAGTATATTTTTTTCATATCAAATAGTTAATGTGTTGAGTAATGAGATGTTAATGTACTAAATTTATTGTAATAATTAAAGGAATTTTTATGTATTTTTAAGATTACATGGTTTAATAACCTGAAAATTAAAGGTTTGTTTGATGCTGACTGTAGATTTAAAGAAGATTTCGCTAAAATTCAGATTTGATGCGGGAACATCACGGGGGGTGCTTACTGAGAAGGATACCTGGTTTATTACTTTATCTGATGGAGATTATACAGCTATAGGTGAATGTTCACCTCTCAGAGGTTTAAGTTCAGATGATGTTCCTGGATACCAAACATTGTTGAAGAATATTCAAAATTATCTTCAGGAAAACCGGATTACAGGTTGGCTGAAAATGCAGGATGATCAGAAAAGCTTTATTCAGCAATTCCCTTCTATTGCGTTTGGACTTGACTCAGCATTCAGAAACTATGCGCATAAAAAAACAGGTCTGATCTTTAATAATAATTTTTATAATAAAGCCGAGGCCATTCCCATAAATGGTTTGGTCTGGATGGGAAATTATGATTTTATGTTGAAACAGGTGGATGAGAAGGTTTCTGAAGGATACACCTGTATTAAAATTAAGGTAGGTGCTCTCGATTTTGGAACAGAATGCCGATTGTTGGAATATATCAGGAACAAATATGGATTTGATGAAATAGAATTGAGGCTTGATGCTAATGGTGCTTTTAATCCAAAGGAAGTTTTTGCTAAACTTGAAATGTTATCACGGTATAAAATTCATTCCATTGAACAACCTGTAAAGCCAGGGAATTATGAAGTAATGCAGCAATTGTCCAAAGAAAAAATTATTCCTGTTGCATTGGACGAAGAATTAATCGGAATACATAATACAACAGAAAGAAGACTTTTGTTTCAGCAGATCAGGCCGCAATATATTATACTAAAACCTTCCCTGATTGGTACTTTTGATTCAGTAACAGAATGGATTGAATTGGCAAAGGAATTTGGAGCGGGATGGTGGATAACTTCCGCCTTAGAATCAAATATCGGGTTAAATGCTATTGCTCAGTTTACTGCACAGTTTTCTCCATTAAAAATAAAACATGGTTTGGGTACAGGTAAATTGTATTATAACAATGTAAGATCCCCGCTGGTTATTAAATCAGGATCATTAGTCTATGATCCTGAACTTTCTTGGGATATTGAATCTATAAATTAGGGGAATTTGTGATATGAGGTTTACATTGATTACTGGTGCCAGTAGAGGAATCGGCGCATCAATGGCAGAATACTGTGCATCAAAAGGGTATAATTTGCTGCTTGTGGCCAGAACCATAGATGCATTAGGAAAAATTCAAATCAGGCTATGTGAAAAATATAAAGTAGAGGTAAGGGTATTTTGTACTGACCTGACCAATAAAAATTCAGCAGAGAAAATACATGATTATTGCTTGTCTGAAAATATAAAGATCAACATGTTGATCAACAACGCAGGGATTGGTCTTTATGGAAAATTTCATGAATTATCGCTTGAAGAACAATTTTACCTTATTGAGTTAAATCAGCATGCAATTATCAGAATGGTATATCAGTTTCTGCCAATGTTGCGGGAGTCTGATGAATCTTATATTCTGAATGTAGCAAGTACTGCCTGTTATCAACCTATTCCGTACATGGCAGTATATGCAGCTACGCAGGCTTTCATTCAATCTTTTACCTTGGCTTTAAGGGAGGAGCTTAGAAGATACAATGTTCATGTTTCCTGTTTATGTCCCGGACCAACATCAACTGATTTTTTTGAAAGAGCAGGCCTTCAAAAATTGCCTGTAAATTCCAATGAAATAAAAATGGGTCCTGATGAAGTTGCTGAAACAGCCATTGAAGGTATGCTTGACCGGGATTCGGAGATTGTACCGGGTACCAGTAATACTTTAGGAGCTTACTTCAGTAAACTATTCCCCAATAAGTTTGTCATTAAAACAGTGGCTGGTTTATTTGCACCAAAATTATAACCCCTTTGCCATAATTTATAAATTTCCCTAACTTGAGGCTATGGAGGATAAACTACACTCAAAAGGGAAGTTTTTGTTTTTTGATGAGGCATATATAGCCGAATTTGTTTATGGTGGAATCGATGGAGCAATTACTACCTTTGCCGTTGTAGCAGGCGCTGCAGGGGCAAATTTAAACATCATGGTTGTGATCATTCTTGGAGTGGCTAACCTTATTGCTGATGGCTTTTCAATGTCTGTTGGAAATTTTTTTTCTAAAAAAGCAGAAAGGGATTCCTACGACAAGCACAAAGCAATTGAATATTGGGAAATAGAAAATCTCAGGGAAAAAGAAGTAGAAGAAATCCGGGAGATTTATGCTTCCAAAGGCTTCAAAGGGGAATTGTTGGAGCAGGTGGTAAATGTTATCACTTCTGACAAGGACGTGTGGGTTGATACCATGATGAAAGAGGAGTTGGAGATGAGCAGAGACGAGCGTTCTCCTTTCAAAACTGCTGCCATGACATTTGCCTCTTTTATTCTTATTGGCTTCATACCTATTATGAGCTATGTTGCATCTGCATTTGTAGATTTGGAAGAAAAAAATCTTTTTATGTATTCATGTATTCTTACCGGAATTGCACTTTCAGTTGTAGGAAGTCTTAAGAGTGAAGTGACAGAGAAAAATCGGCTTATTGGTATTCTTGAAACACTGGCATTAGGAGGAATCGCAGCAGTTTTAAGCTATTTTGTAGGTGCAGTTTTAGAAAGCTGGCTTAGATAAAAACATTATTCAAGTGATTTAATTATCTCTTGAATATGCTGAAATTCTCTGGACATATTATCAGGCAGGTTATTTTTTTCAAACCACTGTATTTCGTTAAATTCATCAACAATCTGTGGTAAGTTTTCCTCGCTGAGTTTTATAAAGAAAACAGTGACAGATGAATTAGCTGAAGTATATGTATAAGATTTCGGAAGTGAGTCTTTGAATGTACTTAAGATTTCCTGCTGGTCACTGGTTAAGACAAGCTCTTCAGATAATTCTCTCTGCAAAGCTTCAAATTCATTTTCTCCTTGTTCTATTGATCCTCCGGGTATCCACCAGAAATACTCATTTTCTGAAAAATTTCTTTTTCCCAAAAGGATTCTGACCTTGTTGTTCCTGTTTGTATAAAAAACGATTTTAGCCTTTCTTTTCATTAAATTTTAAAATCTTATTGCCTGGAAAAAATTTTCTCAATCTAAATAATTATATTGAGAAAGGACCTAAAGATCCTAAAAACTATTATCTCATGAAAACTTTAGTTATTTCACTGATATTGATTTTAAGTATGGCGAGTTTTAATCCTGATTCTAAACCTAAAATTTTATATGTGTACGATCCTTTATGTGGTTGGTGTTACGGTTTTAGTCCGGTAATATTAAAAGCACAGGAGAAATATAAAGATCAATTTGATTTTGAAGTTATTTCAGGCGGTATGGTGGTGGGTGAAAGGATAGGACCTATAGGAAAAGTTGCACCATATATAAAATGGGCTTATAAGGATGTTGAGAAGGCTGCCGGGGTTAAGTTCGGAGAAAATTTTCTTACTGGAATTCTTGAGCCGGGAACAGCTGTTTTTAGTTCTATTACCCCCTCCGTGGCTTTATCTGTTTTTAAAGCTTACCAACCGGATAAGTCTGTTTTATTTGCATCGGAAATACAAAAAGCGATTTATTTTGATGGAATTGAACCTGAGAATAAACAATCTTATGGTAAGTATGCTGAAAAATTCGGGATTCCTCCTGCTGAATTTGTTGCGGCTTTAAGTGACAGAACATTTTTGAAAACGGCATCCGAAGAGTTTAAACTTAGTTCTAAGTTAGGTGTAAAGGGTTTTCCTACGGTTTTTATTCTTAAAGATGGTAAGTATTATCAGCTAACCAATGGGTTTGTAGGTTTTGAGCAGTTCGATAAAGCTATCCAAAAGTTTTTGAAGTAGTTGGATTATCTTTCTTCCAGATGTTTAAATTCTTTTCCGCAATTGTCACAATGGTATACTTTTTTCAGATAAATAGGGAGGGTAAAGGTAATCATAGCCCAGAAAAAAGAAATCCAGTTCTTTATATCCTTTACAGAGCTGATGTAATGAACATTTGTTGAAAAGCAATAAGGACATTTTATATCCTCTTTATAGGTGGTTGCAGCACTGTTCAGCAATTCAGCAGCTAGATTCGCCTGCCCCTCGCTAACCATAAGTTTAATTCCACCTGTTGCATTGGAAAGGAGTGGATGTATGCTGATAAGGTTTTCATCCTTTAAAAAACAAAAAATATCGGAAGCTAACAGTTTTGCTTTTGCAATGTTAGCTTCCGTTACAGAATCATATGTTTTTACTATTACAAATTTGCTGTTACTCACTATTTACAGTCATTATAAAACATGCCGTGAAGGCCTGGTTGCACCATAGCAGACGTTTCGGCCCTGGCCAATTCAGACAAGTTTTTAGCGTCTAAGACTAAAAGATACGAACTGCATTTTTCTGCATCAAGTACAACGGTTACAATTACTCCGTCGTCTTCAGATTTTGCATCCGGTGATGGGATAAATAAGGGCTCGGATGGATATTTACCTTTTTCAAACCTGCTTATGACTTCCCCTGTTTCTGTGTCAATTTTCAGAATCTGATTGTTCACATCAAGGTTCTCTGTATGCTTATTAAATCCTAATCCGTAAACATATCTGTAAGGCTTACAGGATCTGCTGAAATCAAATGTAGCCAGATCCAGGTACTCCTCAGATATTTCCTTAAATGTAACCTTATTGGAATCCGGATTCAATGTAATTCTTACCAGTGTACCCAATTGTTCTTTGGGGACTCCCTTGCTGATTACATGTTCTAGGTATAAAGATTTGATGATAGAAGGGTCTTTATAAAGACACAAATCAATTATTATTTTGTTGCCCTCATCATAACAGTTAACCGTGTGAAAGAAGAAAAATGCTTCTGATTGCATGGTTCTGATTTCTCCGGTTTCCCTGTTTAGCAAATGAAATTTACAACCTTTCTCAGGTTTCCATTCATAACATGATTCATAGGGCTTATTGAGCAGTCTTGACATCAGAAGCTGCCAAAGATTCAATTCGAATGGTTGCTCAATAAAAATGAAATATTTTTTGGTTAGTCCCACACTGTGGAAATAAGTATGCTTTGGTGCTTTTACTTTGCCTATAACTTTCCTTTCAAATGTGTCTTCCGAACTGATTTTAAAGAAATGGAAGTCACCTTTAGGTCCTGGTACACCAAGGCAGTTGTAATATTCTTTCGTGTCCGGATCATAGGAGAAGTGGCTTGCGCTGAACATATATTTGGTGCCGAATTCATCCGGAAATTCCACTTGTCCTTTGGTGTCCAAAGTTTCTCTGTCAAATTCTACCATAGTGGAGAAATCAGATACTGCAGCAATACGTTCGTTAAGCTTTAGTACACTTACATTACAATTGCTGACCTTCGGAAGCTGAAAAATGCTGAAAAATTTATGGAAAATGGATTCACAAGGATCCTGAACAGTACCAAAGTGACGGCTTTTAATTCTGCCTGTTCTCTGATTTCTGATGTAATCATCACTTTGAAGAAACCTGCTTGTATATTTTACCTTGCCATTCGCTATAGAAAATTTGTGAAGCATGGAGAAACCATCAAACCAGTGATTTACACTTTGTTCTCCGATTTTATATTTGGCCGGACCATTTCTGAAAAGGCTTCCTTCAAGCCAGGAAGGTAATTTTCCTTGTACATTAAGCTCTTTTTCAGGGGTTTCTTCTTCTATATCTTTGAATAGATTTGTATTCATAGGCTGCATAGTTGTTTATAAAATAAACTAAAAACCAGGGTAAAGTTCTTTATTTCTCCTTCAAAAATATTTCTACCCTGCGATTTATGTTTTTATCTTCCTCTGTAATTTCATGATTTATCAGAGGGAATTTTCGCCCTAACCCTTTAAACGTAAGCCTTGAAGAATCTATCCCGTTTTTTATCAGGTATTCATAAACAAATCTGGCCCTGTTGTTTGATAATTTATATTCTCTGGTGTCTAGATCATATCCGTCAGACAGATTCGGTTCGCAGCATATATGACCCTGGATTTCAATTTTAGCATTGGGATTAAGTATAAGAAAATCTGACAACGTTTTGAGGGTTGAATAAGAGCTGTCGGTAGGAATGTGCCTGCCAGGTAAAAAGTAAAGTCCGGGTAGGATAAGTTTTTGTCCTGGTATTAATTTTCCAAGATCTTTTTTTGCTGCTTCAGAAAAGTAAATTATATCTACTCTCCGGTGTTCCCTTACAGATTTTAATTTTGATTGTTCGCTATCCGGAGAAATTTCCCCTATTGCAATCGGTATAATGGTTCCTGAATAGCCATTGACTTTAAAGTATTCTGATACTTGGTTTGCTCTTTTAAAAGCCAGTTTATAGTTGTACTCTTCTTTTCCTGTGAAGTCAGTGTATCCTTCAATTGTAATTTTGGAAATTTGGTCTTTGATTATTCTGTTCAATACAGAGTCTAGGTTTTTCTTTTCAGATGAACTGAATTTACTGTAATTATGATTAAAGTAAACTGAATGTATGGATGGATTCTGTTGTGAGAAACAAAGAACCGGTATAAGGAGAAGGAGAATTACAAAATAAAATGGCACCAGACAGATTTTTTACTAAAAACGGTTTTCAGAAATACTTAGTGCTTTAATCGCAAATATGAAGATGCCTTTTGGTTGAGAAGTGTTCGGCTTCAAATTCATAAAAGTTGTTGTGGTAGCATTTCCTTCCGTGAATGCCTTGTATAAAATAGAAAGGGAGGAGGTAGGGTAGTTCAAAATACAAGCGATTCTTAAATAGCTTGTATACTCTGGTGTTTTTGTAAGGGTTTGTTGCAGGGTATGCCCATGTATTGAAAATCTGATATTCTTTATACTGTAGTATATGAATATTTTCATGGGCTGCCACATAATATTTATTAAAATGAGTTGTATATATATAGGAATGTCCTAAAGCAATACCTGCAGCCTGGTCAGCCGACAGGACGGAGACAGATTCATGGGGAGGCCTGAAGCAATAGAATATATACTTATCGGATATAATCTTGATGTAATTGACCTGGAATCGTCAGTTCTTATATCAATTCTGAATGGGCCTAGATCAAAATGCCAGTTCCGGAGAAACTTCCTGTTCATTGCTGCATTTTCCATCAGAGAGGTAGCGGCATTATGCAAAAATCGGGATGGCCATCCGTAATAAAAATTTTGCCTTTCATAAATGAGAAAATTAATATTCTTACTAGTGTACAACAAACTGCCACTAGCAGCACCTATCGTGAATGACCTAAGAATTACGCGCAAGGCCCTTTGGTCTTTAGGTTTGTTTATGAGGGCGCCGATGGTAGTAGTAGCCGCAGCAAAGGAAATATTATATAGGAAAAGAATTCTGCTTTGATCCTGGGCTTTTATCCGGTGGGGAAATGTAAATAAGTAAACAGCTAGAAGGTAAATAACCGCATATGTAGTTGAATTCCTTTTCATAAAACAAACCTCCAGGTTTATTAAAATCCGCAATCAGGAAATTTGTTTAAAGGCGGTAAAATATGATAAGTAAAAAGGCTGCCCGTTTTAGGCAGCCTTTTCTTATATGGTAAAACAAAACTATTACTAGTTTACATTTGCAGTTTTTACCGTTTTGATAATTCTGGCTGCAACTTTATAAGGATCTGCTGCAGAATTTGGTCTTCTGTCTTCCAGCCATCCTTTCCATCCTTTTTCTACGGTAGCTATAGGAATACGGATAGATGCACCTCTGTCAGATACCCCATAAGAAAAAGTATCTATAGATTGGGTTTCATGTTTTCCTGTTAATCTTAGGTGGTTATCAGCACCGTAAACATCAATATGTTCTTTTACTACAGGTTGAAATGCCTGGCAGATTTTATCATAAGTTTCTTTTTTCCCGGCAGTTCTAAGGATAGAGTTTGAGAAGTTAGCATGCATTCCTGAACCATTCCAGTCTAATTCACCAAGAGGTTTGCAATGCCAGTTTACAGAAACGCCGTATTTTTCTCCGATTCTTTCCAAAAGGTATCTTGCCACCCAAATTTGGTCACCGGCTTCTTTAGCGCCTTTGGCAAATATCTGGAACTCCCATTGTCCTGCTGCCACTTCAGCATTGATACCTTCAACATTCAGGCCTGCCTCAAGACAAACATCAAGGTGTTCTTCCACTATTTCTCTTCCGAAAGCATTTTTAGCGCCTACAGAGCAGTAATAAGGACCTTGAGGAGCCGGATAACCGTTTACGGGGAAGCCAAGTGGTTTATTTGTTTCAGGATTCCATAAGAAGTATTCCTGCTCAAATCCAAACCAGAAATCATTGTCATCATCTTCAATTGTAGCACGACCATTAGAAGGGTGTGGAGTTCCATCCGGGCTTAATACCTCGCACATTACCAGGTATCCATTCTTTCTTTGAGGGTCAGGGCAGATGAAAACTGGTTTTAATAGACAGTCTGAAGAGCCTCCGGGAGCCTGTTGGGTTGAAGAACCGTCGAAACACCAAATGTCACAGTCTTCTAATTTTCCGCTAAAATCTTTTACAATTTTAGTTTTGCTTCTAAGGCTTTGAGTTGGCTTGTATCCATCCAACCAAATGTACTCTAATTTTGATTTTGCCATTGATATAATAACTAGTTTTGGGTGAAAATGTCTGATTTTTGAAATAACTATACCAAATTTAATAGTATTTTTTGAAAAATGCATCAATTTTTTAAAAATGTGTATAAAAAAATAGGGGAATGTATGGAATTTTCACATTTTCAATAAAATTTTGGACATACCGGATCAGGAAATGATCAGATAAATAATATATAAAGGATATTTTTGTTGATTTTTGAAGAATTTTAGAAATGAGGCCTAAAAAATAAGGCGGGCCATTAAAAAAATTGGCTGAAATTAAACTTTGAGTCTTATAAAATGATCGCTTTTACTATTTATTAAATTCTCTTATGGTCTAGGGACATTTATTACTTTTTTTTCATTTCCTTCGTTTTCTTTTCTTCGGCCATTTCTCTCATTTTTCTAAAATGTTTGGATATTCCGAATTTCAATAATGAAATTGAAAGGAGCAGTCCGCTTGCCATGGCCCCGGCGACACCTACAGTAACAACATCTTGTCCTACTAAATACAATCCTTTTATCGGAGTTACAGGGCGAAGGGAAGACAGTCCGAACCGTTCAGGACTATGTTCCAATCCATATATCTCACCTTCCTCATAATTCATAAAATGTTTGGTTGAGATAGGGCTGGAAACCTCTGTAACTTTTACATGACCTTTAATCTGGGGGTACAGTTCATATAATTTTGCGAGCATTTTTTCCTTGAACCTTTCTTTCATTTCTTCATATATATCACTTCGGTTCATCCATGGTTCGTTTTCATATTCTCTAAACCATTCGTAATTGGCGACACCAATTGCCTGGATGGTTGATGTGCCTTCTTTGTTAAGACTCCAGTTTGGATCTTTTGCAGAAGGGAAGGAGATGTAGGCAAACTCAAGCTGGTGGTTCGGGTCTTTCATGGAAAGTTCTATAAGATCCTGATAGTTGTAATCGCTATAAAACCAGACATTGTTTTTTGGTAGGCCAAGCGCTTCATCTGATTTGTCAAGACCTATATATAGGCATAAATGGCATGTGGAAGGTTTTACTTCTCCCAATTTACTGGCCCATTTTTGACCGATACTTGCGTTTAGTAGTTTGGTAAAAGTATTTTTTGCCCCTGCGTTACTAATTACATGTTTACATGGAATGAAGGTTCCTGATACATTCACACCTTTTACTTCACCTTTCTCCACCACGATGTCCTGGACTTCTGCTTTTACATACACCCTTCCACCGTTCTTTTGTAATACGTCCAGCATGGTTTTGTAGATCTGGTCCGCCCCACCTACAGGATAATATCCTCCTTCAAGAAAATGATTAATAACAAATGCATGAGCACCAAAGCTACTCTTTTTAGGAGGGAGCCCATAGTTCCCGCATTGGGCGCATAGTACGCTTATTAATTTTTCATTGTCTGTTATAGTTTTTAAGACATCGTAGGTAGTCCTTTTGTAATAGGGCTTAAAAAGCATCCTGAAAATTTTTCCGACCGTATGCTGAAGAAAAGGCGGGAATACTTTGTCAACAAAATACAACCCTCCATATTTAATAGCCTTTTCAATTAGCTTGAAGTATTTGTCTATTGCAGCCTTGTCATCGGGAAAATAATCATAGAGTTGTTTCCTTAAATTTTCCTTTCCGGCTTTGAATACATATTTGTCTTTACCTATATGGAATTCATCATATATTTCTCCCATCGATTTCCAGTCAAGCTGATTATCGGTAAGGTAATCGAAAATTTGTCGGAGGTGAGATTCCTCCTTATCCATATTGCCTACATAATGAACTCCAACATCCCAGACAAACCCGTTTTTTCTTTTAAAAGTGTGGGTGAAACCTCCCGGGACAAAATGTCTTTCAAGTACCAAAACCTTTTTGCCATCTTTTGCAAGAAAAACTGCTGCGGTTAAACCACCTATACCGGACCCAACGATGACATAATCGATGTCATTAAAATTGTCGTTGGGATTAAATTTTTTATACATTATTCAGGGAGCACTAATTGATATTAAAAAATAAGAATCGAGAAAAATAGATTTTCTGAATTTCTTTAGTCATCTATATGAACTCAAAATATTTATAAAAATTACAAAGAAAGGGTTTTAATTCAAAATATTGTGATGAATAACGGAAAGTAAGCGATGTAATAATTGTTTTCAAAAACCTAATAAAAATCCATTATGAAATATCAGTTCGTTTTCTCGCTAATTTATTGATGAATTCCTACGGAGGGGCCTTTTTACAAGGAAAGTATGGTGATCCAAAAAATTAAAGAGGCCGCCCTTTGGGACAGCCTCATATATTTTTATTTTTTCTCCATCCTTTTCCATGTATCGGTTCTGCCAATCATGGAAACACCTATGTACCCTCTAACATCCAGAGTGTTTTCATCTTTAAGTTTTATAGTACAATTGTAAGTGCTACCGTTTTCAGGGTCATAGATTGTCCCTTCTTCCCATGTGTTATTGCCTTTGTACACAAAATCCTTCAGAATTCTGTAACCCAAAAGCGGAGTAGACCTCAAAGATTCATCCGGGTTATTTTTGTCCGTTTTTGGATTTCCAGACTCGGTATTAGGTTCTTTTAACCATACAATTTTACCATAATACTTTTCGCCGATTTTGGTAATTTTAACCTTAGCTCTTCCGTTTCCCGGTTCCCAAACTCCTATCAGGGCATCCCCTTCAGCGTTTTGATTTATTTTAAAAGAAAACAAAAGGAATATTATCAGGGTAGAGATTATTCCTTTTAAATAGGGTCTTACATTCGGTTTCATATGTGATTAATTTGGTAAGTCAATTTTATTATTTCTTAACATCAATGTAAAAGGCAATATTGCCTCTCATTTTGATATTTTCTTCATATTGTCTTTTAATATTTGAATCTATTACAAAAAAGAAAGAATCTACATTTTTAAACTCTTTAAATGAGTTTTTGTCGGTAACCTGAGGTTCAAGTTTATTAGTTCCTGCCGGAATTGCGGATGCTAATGCTACTGATGTAAGCGGCGCTTCTCCCCCTACCAATTGTACTAAAGCACTTTCGAATAAGTCAAATTCCTGAGGTTCTTCCATAAAAAGACTGATATTCTTAACACGAATGTTTTGAATGTTTTTTCTTTCCAATCCTGCCGGATCAAGTACTGTTTCAGGTTGGAAATTAACTTTAACCTGAGCTTCATTAGAGCCTTCAAATACAGGCCCTTCAAGTTCCAGATTAATGTTTTCTATTCGGTATTCTAAAGTCTGATCAGGCTTAGTTTCGCATCCAAGACTTATTAAAACCATGAAGGTTAATATAAAATGAATAAGATTTTTCATTGATTCAGTTGTTTTTATTGGGATATATTATTGGATTATCAATTATTGTTCCGTTTTATGGACTTACAAGGTTCAGGCTGATATTAAAGTACAAGGGATTTGTTAATTTGTTTTCCATTACATATAGCTGGTCTCCGAAAAATCCTCTCAGGAAGTCCCCGCTGTCAACTTTGTTTCTGTAGTTTATTACATAACCAAATTGTGCAGAAAGCCATATAAAGTCAGAAAACCCTCTTTCATAAATAATCCGTGCACGAATTTCCGATCTTCTTAATTCCAGATTATTTACATTATAGTGTGGCCTTGTTTCTGCAGCAGGTGGAAAGTATCCTTGCCTGTTATTGAGCCTATAGCTTTGCCCCTCCAGTTCATATCCTAACAGAATAAGGTTCCTGGCATTTATGGTTCTTCTGAAATGCAACCTTGCAGGCAGCATGGCTTCAATACCCCATTTCCTGTTTGCGCTGGTGAAGTTATAGAGGATTACCGGAAATAAATTTACTTCTCCTGCTCTGTAAGATTGTGTAACGCCAATTGCATATTGTTTTCTGTCATGTGGTCTGCGGCCATACATCAGAGCCCAGGTATATTTCAGGTCCGACAATGGTTGTAATTGAGATAGCCTGAAATCTCCGTTCATGTCTGCAGAAATAAAACCTAATGCAAAAGATTTTTCCGAAAATGGTTTAAATACTGTTGTGTTGACCCCCATGGATCTTAGTCCATTGGTGAGGAGACTTCTTGTGTAAGGATTTGATATTGTTTGTCTGGAAGAAGCCTCATAGTTTGTTTCAATGTATGTTGCTCCTACATTGATAAGTAATTTGGTATAAGAAATAACAGGTAGGTTAATTAGTATTCTCATGCCATGCGTTGCCCTTAAAGTAGTTGTTTCTCTTTGGAATGCTCCTATAGAGTCAGCAGTGAGTTGATTTGGTCCTTGTACATCATATCCTACTGAAATAAGTTTGGCAGGACTAATTCCCAAAATTTTTGGGGAGGCATATCTTTTTACTTTATTTTGACCGGTACTTCCAAATTGTTCATAAATACTGTAATCTTCCTCTTCCTCCTCTTCTTCAGTTTGAGCGTAAGAAAAAAGACTTGAAAGAAAAGTGATAATCAATAAAAGATATCTGATTTTCATTATTTGGAGCGTTTTAGCCCCAAAGATATAAAGTGAATAGTTTTAATCAAAGGTAATATTTTGGTGTATTTTTAAGTTTTTGAATCCTATTTTTACGATAAGGTTCATAGCTTTATTTTTAATCCTAAATTAAATCCCATTTGAATTTGTTTCTCCTTGTTTCTTTTATTGATTGAGGCTGGGGTATAATTAACAAAAAATCCTGTATTCATATGTATGTTATCGGATAGCATTAGCTGAGCATTCAAACCCGACATTAATGTTAGAAATATCTTATGGTAATCTTGTTCGGAAGTCTGGCTCAGATTTCCGTATTGATTAATTCCCGCAGTCCGGCTTCTTGCCATATAATTGAATCCGATTCCCGGTGAGAAAATTAATGCATTTTCTCTTTTCTTTAATAGTACAGTTTCGAGAATGACCGGGATTGTTAATATGTAAAATCTCTCATGAAATTGCTCATCTCTGGTAGTTATATCAGTTGTTTTATTTATGTGGTATGTATAGTTAGTATCCACTCCGATAAAGTTGCCCAATGTGTCGTAGTGCGCCTGAATATAATAAGATCTGCCTATTGTATCATTTTGTTCTACTATAGTTCGGTTGTTTCTGATAAAAGTTTGAGATAGGTAATTAAATGAAACGCCTGATTTTAAATTAATCTTTTCAGAAACTTTTATTCCAATCAGCATTCCAAAGCTTATGCTGAAGGAAGGATGTACATTTGTATGTTTACTGAGTGAATCTGTTGCAGTGTTTTGGATTGTGGAAGTTGAAATTCCGGGTGATGCAAATATTTCAATAAACCATCTTGCAGAATTTGCTGTATCCTTTTTTGTAACGGAAGAATCTGACCGGGTAAATGCTGATGGAATATCAAATCCGGCAATTGTGTCAACAGGATTTTCTTCTGCTTTTTCTGTAACTAAAAGCTGATATTCATTATTCAAGTAATTATGCGAATTTATAAAAGTGTTGTTTATGGCCACTGCTTTTCCGATATCTGTAGTACAGTTGTTATTTCTTGTTTTGTTGTTGTTGTTGGCCCCCTTTTCATGATTAATATTTGCTGTGGCGTTATTGATATTGCACTTCCTGATTGGATTAGGATTACGATAATCAATGGCAGAACTTTTTTTATATGAAAAACAAGCAATCGCAGAAAGTATAGCAATAATTAATAGCCATGGCCATATCAGAATTCGCTTGTCTTTTTTATTGTTAATATTTTTTTCAATCTTTTCCCATATAGCCGGAGATGGGGTTTCTTCCAGGTTCTCCAGGTTAATTTTCAACAGATCGTCAATCCAATGCTTATTTTTTTCCTTCATATATATTATCTGTTTTGATGGAAATCATTTGAGCGAGTAAAGTCCTGGCTCTGGATAATTGTGATTTAGAAGTGCCTTCCGAAATATTCAGTACTTCAGAGATTTCTTTATGAGAGTAGCCTTCAATACAATATAGATTTAATACCATCCTGTATCCATCAGGAAGAGTTTGGATTAAATTTAGTAATTCTTTTGCTTCAATTTCTCTTGCAGCATTATTGCTGTCCGTGTATTCAATATCGGCTTTTTCAAGGTTAGTGTGATCAGGCTTTTTCTCTTTTTTATGGAAGAAATCAATTGCAGTCGTGACAGTAATACGCCTGATCCATCCCTCGAATGAACCTTCTCCTTTATAAGCTTCCATTTTGGTGAAGATTTTTATGAATACTTCCTGTAATAGGTCTTCGGCATCATTTTTACAGTTTGTATATCTTAGGCATATTCCCATAAGTTTAGAAGAAAACTTCTGGTAAAGTTTCTTCTGAGCCAAAGGATTATGTGCTTTGCATTCCTGAATTAAATCAAGGAGGTCTTCCATTAAAAAATGTATCTAAAAAGAGAGATTTCAGGTGTCAATTATTATAGACCTGATTCGTTTTGGAATGGTTGCATAACAATTATTTATTTTTTTTAAGCAACCTGTTCCGTCTATTACCTGTCTTGGTCTTTGAAAACTTCCTATTATTTAATTTTTTATTTAAATGGCTATATATACAACTGAAGTAACATCTACAGATCGTGAATCAGAATCAGTTATTCACCATCGACTATTAAGCGCTTATAAACTTGCTAAATTTTTATATAAGGGAAATGTTCTGGAGATAGGTTGCGGAAATGGGAGAGGACTGGAACAGATAATCCCACATGCAGTACAGGTTACTGCTATTGATAAAAATAAAGAGCTTATTAATATGCTTGCTCAGGATGAAAAATACAAGGGTATTGAATTTAAATGTACAACAATTCCTCCTTTATCTGTATTTGATGATAATACATTTGATACAATTGTTTGTTTTCAGTTGATAGAGCATCTCAAAAATGATTCTGATTTTGTAAAAGATTTATATCGGATTTTAAAGCCGGGTGGAAAAGTAATTCTCACTACACCCAATATTAAATTTACTTTAACCAGGAATCCCTGGCATCACAGAGAGTATACCTCTGAGCAACTTTTAAGATTGTTTTCAAGTTCATTTAAGAAGCCTAAAATTAATTCATATGGGGTAAAAGGTAATGACAAGGTGATGGAGTATTATAATGAAAATAAAAGGCTAATTGAAAAAATAACCAGGTACGACATTTTCTGTCTGCAGCATCGACTTCCTGTTAATATGCTAAAAATACCTTATGAATTGGGTAATAAATTAGCCCGAAACTATCTTAAGAAGAAAAATACAGGATTAGTAACCCGCATTAATTGTGATGATTATTATCTTTCCGGTAATGCAGAGGAGGGACTTGATTTGTTTTTAGTTGCTGAAAAATAGTTTAATTATAGCTATTTATTGTGAGGAAATTTATTTAATATTAATTAGTTTAAATCAATTAATCAGATCATCAATAAATAGTATCATTATGAAAAAAATACTTTTTGTATTATTATTTTTTGCTACCATGAATCTTCTTTATGCACAGAGTGTAAAAGATAAATTGAAGCAGGCTCAAAAGTCATTGGTTGCAACTCCTACAGAAGATGAAATTGTGGAAGGTCTGAAAGAAGCATTAAACACTGGGGCTAACACAGCCGGCAGTACTGCATCCAAGGTGGATGGTTATCTTAAAAATCCAAGGCTGTTTATCCCATTTCCGCCTGAAGCCCAAAAGATGAAAGAGCAGTTGTTGAAAATAGGAATGGAGGCTCAGGTTTCCGAATTTGAAATTGCATTGAACAGGGCTGCAGAGGATGCTGCAAAAAAGGCAGCACCTATTTTTATGGATGCTATTAAAAAAATGACGGTGACAGATGGAATGAATATTTTGATGGGGGCAGATACAGCAGCAACCAATTTCTTAAGAATTAATACCAATACTGCACTTTATACTGCTTATAAGCCGATCGTTCAGGAGGCAATTCAAAAAGCAGACGTTACCAGGCACTGGAATACATTAACTACCGCATATAATAAAATTCCGGGTGTAAAGAAGATGAATCCTGACCTGGAAGATTATGTAATAAAGTCAGGCTTGACCGGTTTGTTTAAACTTGTAGCGGACGAAGAAATTAACATCAGGAAAAATTCAGTAGCAAGATATTCTGCTGTGTTAAAGAAGGTATTTAATTACGCTGAAGTTCAAAAGAAGTAATGGATCTGAATTTTAAGCATTGATTACCAGATAGGAGATGTAGGCTACGAAGAATATAAGAAGTACTCCGGCTTCCCATCTGTCCAATTTCTTTTTCTTTCCTGTAAACATTGCTGTGAAAAGTAATCCGGTGCCGATTCCCAATATAATAAGCTCTCTATTGAATGCCGGATCGTATGTAATAGGGTTTGAAATGGCACTTGCCGAAAGAATAAAAAGGAGATTGAAGATATTGGAGCCTATAACATTTCCTACAGCAATATCAATGTTCTTTTTCAGGGCAGCAACTACGGAAGTGGCCAGTTCAGGCAGTGAGGTGCCTGCAGCTACCACTGTTAGTCCTATTATTTTTTCGCTAATACCTATTGCTGCGGCTATTTCTACAGCATTGTTTACCACCAATTCTCCGCCAACTACAAGTCCTGCAAAACCAATGACAATATAGGTCCATTGCTTGAAAGGAGGAAGTGTTTCAGCCGCGGACTGATTATCTTCCGGCTCAGATTTTAATTGAGAATAAACATAAGTGAGAAACATTCCAAAAAGCATTAGTAAGATTAGTCCATCTATTCTTGACAAGACATATGGTTGAGATGAAACGGTGTTATCATTTACAAGAAAGAATACCAATATTACTGCTACAAAAGATAAAGGGATTTCTTTCCATACTGTAGAGGAGTGAACGTTCAAGGGGGTTATTAATCCTGCGATACCCAGGATCATAAAAAGATTAAAGTTGTTACTTCCGATTACATTTCCGAAAACAATGTCCTGATGATTTTCCAAGGAGGCCAGGACATTCACTACCAACTCAGGAGCTGAAGTGCCAAACGCAACAATGGTTAGTCCGATAGCCAGATCGGAAACATTGTATTTTTTTGCAAGAGAAGATGCGCCGCTGACTAACCAGTCTGCTCCTTTTATTAGTAATGCCAATCCGAGAAAAAGTAAAAGTACTGCGATGATCATTTGAAAAAAATATGCTTTAGGTTGATATAGTAAGTGTGTTTATTCCGGATTTATTTATCAATATAGGCAATTACGGCTTTTTTAAATAATAGATTCTATAAGTGGTGGAATTTTAACGATGAATTATTGAGTTCCGGGTTTATTCAGGATTATTGAATAAGTTGTCGGTCATTAATAATACTAAAAGATCTTTTCCTTTGGATTCAGGGTTTTTTAGCATTTCTTTAGAAGCCTTGCCATCGGCATCTGTGAAACTGATAATAATGCTGGTGTCTGAAATCTTTATATCTGTAATTTTATTAATAGGGATTTTAAACTTTGAACCCAAGTCGCTACGCATGTACTGATATAAGTAATAAGCTGCTCCCGGTATTCCTAGCAATAAAAGCAGGCTAAAATCGGAACCTGAAAAATTATTAAGAAATAAGATGAAGAATAGAGTAAAAGTCACGGAAAGAAAAATTATATTTTTGAGTTTCCGGAAGGAATTTTTAGCGACAACCGAGGAAGACCTCTCTTTCAGGTCATTGGTTTCCGACCAGTTACCGGAATTGGTTACATAAACATAATTCTCATCTATATTAACATAGCCATATTCATATTTGAACCAGTCCTTCATATAAGTTTGTCATTACTATACTGCTTTCATCAATTGGTCTACAACCTGTTTTACCCCTGTACTTGCTTTTGATTGTATGATATGAAGGTTTTTTCTGTGTCTTAAAAACGGGACATTAGGATCTACAACATAGATTGGTGATTCTTCCTGTACAAAGTCAACTAGTCCTGCTGCAGGGTATACCTGCAATGATGTTCCGACAACAATGTATATATCCGCTTGCTGGGTAAGGCTCATAGCTTCTTCCATTAACGGGACCATCTCTCCGAACCACACTATATGAGGACGCAACTGGGACCCTTTTGGGCATTTATCTCCCAGGTTAAGCTGCCATTCCTTCATTTCAAATATAAGGCCAGGATCCACTGTGCTTCTGCATTTGAAAAGTTCTCCATGCAAATGGATGACTTTTGTGGAGCCTGCGCGTTCATGGAGATTATCTACATTTTGCGTGATAATGGTTACGTCGTATTTCTCTTCAAGTCTTACAAGTTGATTATGTCCGTCATTTGGTTGAGCCTGCATTGCAGCCTTTCTTCTCATGTTATAAAAATCCAGGACCAGAGAAGGGTTTTTTCTCCATCCTTCCGGAGAAGCTACCTCCATTACATTGTACCCTTCCCATAATCCTCCGGAATCTCTGAATGTATTAAGACCACTTTCAGCACTGATGCCTGCACCTGATAGTACGACTACTTTTTGCATAATAGAAAATTAAACAAAAAAGATTTTTTTCCAAAGCTGGAAATAAAAAAGGCAGCTAAGCTGCCTTTTAATTGGTTGTGATTACTTTTTCTTTTTACTGGCCGTTTTCTTTGCCGAAGCTTTCGCTTTTTTAACAGGTGTAGCCTTTTTAACCACTACAGTCTTTTTTGTGGCTGATTTTTTAGCAGGTGCAGCTTTTTTCACCACAGCCTTTTTCACGGCAGCCTTTTTAGCTGTAGTTTTTTTAGCTACCGCTTTTTTTGTAGCTGCTTTCTTCGTCACGGTTTTCTTTGCCACTGTTTTTTTAGCTGCTGGTGCTGCTTCTGTTTTCTTAGCTCCGAATCGACCCTTCTTTTCAGGTACATCCTTTGCCCATTCTATTGCTTCTTCTAAAGTAATGGACTGTGGTTCTCTGCCTTTTGGAATTTTCACGTTTTTCTTGCCAACAGCAATGTATGGTCCCCAGCGTCCGTTCAACACCTTTACCTCATCATTTTCTTTGAACTCTTTTATTACTTTTTCAGCATCAGCTTTTCTTTTCGCTTCTATTAATTCTATACCTCTTTGTTCTTCTATCTCTAAAGGATCATCGATTTTCGGAATAGAATAAAACTTATTGTCATGCCTTATGTATGGCCCAAATCTGCCAATGGCAACAGTCATTGTTTTGCCTTCGTACGAACCGATATCTCTGGGAAGCTTAAATAATTCAAGTGCATCTTCCAGTGTAAGTGTTTCTATTAACTGACCTTTTCGGAGGCTGGCAAATTGAGGCTTTTTACCTGTTTCTTCATCAGCTTCTCCGATCTGAACAAGAGGGCCGAATCTTCCAAGTCTTGCAATTACTTTTTCTCCTGTGACAGGATGTATACCAAGTTCTTTAGAAGTATTAACCTGAGATCTTTCAATTTCAGAAGTTTTCTCAACTTTTTTATGAAATGCCGAATAAAAAACTTCTAGCATTTTTTCCCACTTCTTAAGACCTGATGCTATCTCATCAAATTCCTTTTCAACATTTGCCGTAAAAGAGTAATCAGTTATATTAGGAAAGAACTGCATCAAAAAATCGTTTACAATCATTCCCATATCAGTAGGGAATAACTTCATTTTTTCTGCCCCGGTGGTTTCTGTTTTGTCAAAGCTTTCAATTTTACTGCCTCTTAAAACAAGTTCTTTGTATTTTCTTTCTTTGCCTTCACGATTTTCTTTAAGCACATATCCTCTTTTCTGGATTGTAGATATTGTCGGAGCATAGGTAGATGGTCTGCCTATACCCATTTCTTCCAGTTTCTTTACAAGGCTCGCCTCGGTATATCTTGAAGGAGGTCTTGTAAACCTTTCTACTGCTGTAATTTCTTTCAGATTTAATTTTTGGCCTACCTTTAAAGGAGGTAGCATTTTGGAGTCTCCATCATCTTCTTCTTCATCGGAAGACTCAATATATACTTTTAAGAAACCTTCAAATTTTATTACTTCTCCGGTAGCAGTAAGTGTTTCATCAGGTTGAGTGGAGATGCCTATGCTGGCAACAGTTTTCTCTATTTGCGCATCTGCCATCTGGGACGCAATTGCTCTTTTCCAGATAAGTTCATAAAGCCTTTGTTCATTTCTTTCTTCACCAGCAGATTTAACCGCAAAGTCTGTAGGTCTTATTGCTTCGTGTGCTTCCTGTGCAGATTGGTTTTTATTGGCAAATTGTCTTGGTTCTGAAAACTCCTTGCCGAATTCTTTTACAATTTCTTTTTCTGCGGCCTGTAATGCATATTCAGAAAGTGTAACTGAATCAGTTCTCATATAGGAGATTTTACCTGATTCGTAAAGTCTCTGCGCCAAAGTCATTGTTTGAGCAACGCTGAAACCTAACTTTCTGCTTGCCTCTTGCTGTAGTGTAGAGGTCGTAAATGGAGCCGCCGGGGACCTTTTACTTGGCTTTTTCTCAAGATTTTTAATTGAGAAATCAGCCCCGATACATTTATTTAAAAAATCGTATGCTTCTTTTTCTGTATCAAATTTGCTACCCAACTCCGCAACCAGAATTTTTCCTTTTTCAACTTCAAACTCGGCAGATACTTTAAAGGAAGCCTTGGCTTTAAACTGTTCGTACTCTCTTTCTCTTTCTACCACTAGTCTCACAGCAACAGACTGAACTCTACCAGCAGAAAGTCCGGTTTTTATTTTTTTCCAAAGGATTGGAGATATTTCAAAGCCCACTAACCTGTCAAGTATTCTTCTGGCCTGTTGGGCGTTTACAAGGTCAAGATCAATTCCTCTTGGTGATTGTATAGCGTTGGTAATTGCCTGTTTGGTAATTTCTCGGAATACAATTCTTCTCGTCTTTTTATCATTGAGGTTTAATGCCTCTTTTAAATGCCATGATATTGCCTCTCCTTCACGGTCGTCGTCAGTCGCCAACCAAACCATTTCGGCCTCCTTCGCAAGTTTTTTGAGTTGAGTAACAACATCTTTCTTGTCTTCCGAAATCTCATATGTGGGTTTAAAGCCGTTTTTTATATCAATGGCTTTATCCCCTTTTGGAAGGTCTCTTACATGGCCATAACTTGATTTTACCAAAAAGTCTTTGCCCAGATAACCCTCTATGGTTTTTGCCTTTGCAGGAGACTCAACTATAACTAAATTTTTTGACATTGAACTATTTACCTCATTTTAAATTCCGAAACTCGGGCCAAAGTGATTAAAAATTTTTAAAAAAAACAAACGAAAAAATTTTTTAGTGCATTTATTGGATAAATTTGCCCCTTCATGTTTAATACCCTTATTACCAAAAAAGTAAATTAATGTTTCCATGGGAAAGCTCTTATATCTTGTAAGACACGCAAAATCAGATTGGTCCGTGCCGGGACAAAAAGATTTTGATCGTGAATTAAATCACCGTGGAAATGCCGATGCCCCTAAAATGGGAAGAAAACTTTATGATCTCGGTGTAAGGCCTGATTTAATTTTGTCCAGTCCGGCAGTCCGGGCAAAAATGACAGCTCATTACATGGCGGAGCAGCTTAGGTATGAAACTGAGAATATTGTTCTTGAAGAGGAACTTTACGAACCATCTGTCAGGAGCTTTTTAAATGTGATTAACAGACAGAATGATAAGTTTAAATCTTTGATGTTATTCAGTCATAATCCGGCAATAACTTATCTTGCAGAATATCTGACAAAAGCGCCTATCGGTAATATACCTACATCCGGTGTAGCAGAAGTTGAATTTGACATAGACACCTGGGCGGAAGTTTCAGGTGATGTAGGGAAATTGAACTGGTTTATTTATCCTAAAAAGATATAAACCTGTTTCAGTGGGTTTTAACGTAGTTTTTCTTTTTCTTTCCTACTTTTGATTTAGCAGAGTTTAATCTTTTGTTACTTACCTTCTCTGCTCGCTTTCTTGTTTGTTTGTCTCTTTTTTCTTTTTCCTGTTTCTGCTTTTTTTGCGCTTTTTCCGCTTCTTTCTGCTCTTTTGTTTTTCTCGAATCCAAAACCTCCTGATTCATCTGATCTAAATCAGCCTGAGTATTACCTTTCTTTTTCTTTGATCCATTGTCCTGAGCTAAAGCCGAACATTGAAAGAAAATTATTCCGAAAAAGACCAGAATGGTAAGTTTAACTGCTTTAAAGAAAATTTTCATAACAGCATAAGAAAGGTTTATTCTGTATTATTAACGCAATACCTCCATCAGCATTATATTGATGGAGGTATTGCATTAATACATATATTATATGTATGCAAATGTAATCAAAAATTTTGTAACTCCATTAGTACCAGGAAGCAGCTTTATTCTTTCTCTGGTATTTGCGGGTATTTGATAATACAACAAAAGAATTGTCTCTTGTTTTATTTATACCGGTTTTAGATGTATCAAAATACCGTTTGCTTGCTTTGGTACCGTAGTTTCCTTTATTTAAGGATATCTGACTTTCTCTATTCATTCTTCTTTCAGCAATTTTCGCATCACGGCTTTTTGCTGTAATAACATCTGCTTTTCTGGGTTTCTTTGGTTTTTTCTTTTTTGTTTTTACTTCAATTAATTTTTTTTCCTGAATTGTCATTTTTCTTGCCGGCGCCTTTGATTGTGCAACCAGTCCTTCCGCCGCAAACAGGAAAGACGCCACCATTGCGGTAAGTATTAACTTTTTCATCTCCTTCTCTCACAGATTATTTATCCACACTCTGTAAAAAGAACAGGATCAGAAATTTATTTGTTATGACAATTTATGAGCCATTGTATATCAGTAGGTAACGCGCCTGTTTTGTATTGTTGATAAATGAATGGCTTTATTGGATAAAATGATTGGACTGTATATTAGATTTGTATTCTTCCTATGAAAAAAACTCAGCTCTGGATTCTGTTTTTCCTTTTGCCTTTCTCTGTAAAGGCACAATATCCTTCCTTGCTTTGGGAAATAACAGGTAATAATCTTAGTAAACCTTCCTATTTGTTTGGTACCATGCATGTAAATGATAAAAGGGTTTTTAATTTTTCTGATTCACTTTTGCTGGCTTTTGATAGCAGTAAAGCATTTGCAGGAGAATTATTGCTTGATCAGAAAAATATCAACGGTCAGGAGTTGGCTTCAATTATTCTTATGCCAAAAGATACTACTTTGAAAATGTTGATTGGAAAGAAGAATTATAGGAAAGTTAAGAAAAAAGCCAAAAACAGTCTTGGGGTTTTTGCCATGTTCATTAACAGAATAAAACCTATCTATACTTATTTTGTATTGACGGAAGGCAAGCAAGAAAAGAAAGATAATAGCCCAGTGTTGGATAGCTGGCTGCAAACAAAAGCCAAAGAGGAAGGGAAGAATGTGATAGGTATAGAAACCCCAATGGAGCAAATCAAAGCATTGGATAAAATTTCTCTTAAGGAGCAGGCAAATCTGTTGCTGGAAAGCATAAACAATGAAGATGTTTCTGATAAAGCATTGGAGGATGAAATGTTGGATTTGTATATAAGCGGTAATCTTGATGCCGTATATAGTTTTTTTCGCCGGTTTCAAATGCCGGATGGCTTTACAAGATCAGTAGTTATAAACAGGAACCATGTAATGGCAGAAAGAATAATGAAGATAATACAGGAGCAACCAACATTTATTGCAGTTGGTGCTGCTCATTTGCCGGGAGAGGAAGGTGTAATTGAGCTTTTACGAACACAAGGCTATCAATTGAGGCCTGTTCAGTGCAGAAAATAAATTAAAATTTTAATATAACATCAGGTTTAATAATGGTAAGCAACATTTCAAAAATTGCAATAGAATTAAATATTCCTATACGGAATGTAGAGGCAACAGTCAACTTGCTGGATGAAGGTTCAACGGTACCATTCATTTCAAGGTACAGAAAAGAAGTAACAGGTAGTCTGGATGAAGTGCAGATTACCTCAATCAGAGACAGAATTGAACAGTTAAGGGAGCTTGATAAAAGGAGAGAGAGTATTTTAAAATCTATCAAAGAGCAAAATAAACTTACTCCTGAACTGGAAGAGAAGATCAATGCTGCTGAGACAATGACGGTGCTTGAAGATTTGTATCTGCCCTATAAACCTAAAAGAAGGACCAAAGCTACCATCGCTAAAGAAAAGGGTCTTGAACCTTTGGCTGCGTTGATATTTGAACAAGGGAAAACAGATGCAGAAAGTGAAGCTGCCAAATATATCAATGAAGAAAAGCAGGTAGCTAATGTTGAGGAAGCGCTGGCAGGAGCAAGAGATATAATAGCAGAATGGATCAGTGAAAATCCGGAAGCAAGAGCACAAATGCGTGAATTATTTTTCAAACAAGCCATTATAAGGTCCAGAGTTATGCCGGGTAAGGAGCAGGAGGGAATCAAGTATAAAGATTATTTTGACTGGCAGGAGCCGTTGGCGAATGTTGCAGGTCACAGGTTACTTGCCATGCGAAGAGGTGAAAAGGAAATGATATTGTTTCTGGATATTGAGCCTGAAGAAGAATCAGCTGTGGCATTGCTAAATAAAATATTTGTGAAAGGAAATAACTCTGCTGCTGAACAGGTTAAAGTGGCAGCTAAGGATTCTTACAAGAGATTATTAAGGCCGTCAATTGAAACGGAAGTAAGACTTGCAGGTAAAAAGAAAGCTGATGAAGAAGCTATAAAAATTTTTGCTGATAACCTAAGGCAGTTATTACTTGCAGCCCCGTTAGGGCAAAAAAATGTTCTTGCCATAGACCCCGGATTCAGGACAGGTTGTAAGGTGGTAGTATTAGATAAGCAGGGAAAATTATTGACAAATGATACTATTTATCCGCATGAACCGCAGAAGAAAACAAGAGAAGCAGGTAATATCATTCTTGCATTTTGTGATAAATATCAGGTGGAAGCTGTGGCAATAGGAAATGGTACGGCAGGAAGAGAAACTGAAGCATTTGTTAAGACGCTTGGATTGCCTTCATCTATTCAGGTAGTGATGGTGAATGAAAGTGGAGCATCGATATATTCTGCTTCTGAAGTGGCAAGAGAAGAATTTCCTGACTATGATGTTACCGTAAGAGGTGCGGTATCTATTGGGAGAAGATTAATGGATCCTTTGGCTGAACTGGTAAAAATAGATCCTAAGTCCATAGGTGTCGGGCAGTATCAGCATGATGTTGATCAGAATGCTTTGAAACAAAGTCTGGATGATGTAGTCGTTAGCTGTGTAAATAATGTGGGTGTAGAAGTAAATACTGCCAGTAAACAAATACTGACTTATGTGTCCGGATTGGGACCACAGTTAGCGCAAAATATTATCGAATACAGAAATCAGAATGGTCCTTTTAAAAGCAGAGAAGAATTGAAGAAGGTGGCCAGAATGGGGGAGAAGGCATTTGAACAGGCTGCAGGATTTTTAAGAATAAATAATGGCGTCAATCCTTTAGATGCTTCTGCGGTCCATCCGGAAAGTTACCATATCATTGATAAAATGGCTAAAGATCTTAAGGCAGGTGTTACAGATCTGATGAAGAAGTCAGAGTTGAGGAAACTGATAGATCTAAAAACTTATGTTACCGATGCAGTCGGATTGCCTACACTCCAAGATATCATGAAAGAGCTTGACAAACCTGGAAGAGATCCAAGAGAACAATTTGAGGCTTTTGAATTTGCTGCAGGTATCGAAAAGCCGGAAGACCTGAGACCGGGAATGAAACTTCCTGGTATTGTAACCAATATTACAAAGTTTGGAGTGTTTATTGATGTTGGAGTGCATCAGGATGGCCTGATACACATAAGCCACCTTTCAGATAAATTCATCAGTGATCCATCTGAAGTGGTTAAGGTTCATCAGAAGGTTAATGTTACTGTTCTTGAAGTGGATCTTGCAAGAAAGAGGATTTCATTGTCGATGAAATCAGAACAAGGGGCAAAAGCTCCGTCAGAAAGAAAACTGGACAAGAAAGAGAAGGAGATGAGTATGGAAGAGAAGCTTGCGATACTGAAAGGTAAATTTAAGAATTAAAGAGTGTTCAATGTTAAGGTGTTCGAGTGTTAGCGTTTTAACACTTTAACACCTTAACACTTTAACACGTGAACACTTTAATAATTTAGCACATGAAAACATGAACACCTTAACACTTTATCATTTTTTCAGCTTTATCATGCTTCATATAGGTTGGGCAAGTTCTGTGTGATGAGCAGGAAGCCATTACAATTACGAAGGTCATTAGTAATAATATTCTCATAAAATACCTGGTTAATTTTTTACAACAATCTTGTTATACGCTAAAATACGATTTAAGGTTTTTTTATTTTTTTAGTTGTCTGCAATTGTTTGTTTTTCTGGGGATTAATTCCTGTAATTAACTATTCAGAATTCTCATAGGTTCTCCTTTTACAGTGGTGAGGAAATAAAATAATCGTGCTATGAGAAGGAGTTTTACAATCATAAATTCATTGTTGAGTTGGTTTCTGTTGATGTCATGGACAATCAAGGCAGAAGTTTATACTACCTATTGCGAGGGGGATCTAACAGAAGGAATATGCAGTCCTGTATGGTCAGGTACCACAGTTTCATCAGGTGATACTGTAATTGTTAATCATGCGACTTATATAACCAAAAATTTTAATATCAACGGTACACTTGTAGTGAGTGATGGAAGTCTTCTGACTGTTTCCGGGAATCTTAAAATTGGTAAAAACGGATATTTGATTGTTGACGGAATTTTAGTTGCTAAAAGCATCGATAATGACGGGACAATACAAGTGAATGGTGATGTTACGGTTCAAGGCAATTTAATTAATAATGGAACCGGTATAATTGAGGGGGCCGGTGGCAATATTTATGTGGGTAATAATGCAATCAGTAACGGAGGAGGTACCATCAGAGGAAATATTAATATTTGCAGTGTTGATGGCAGTACAAATCCTGTGATTGCGAACAGCGGGCATGTAGATTATTCATCGGTTGCCATTTGTGGGGTAATATTGCCTGTACAATTAATATCTTTCAAAGCCACAAATACCACATCAGGCAATCTGCTTACCTGGGTAACTGCGAGTGAAATTAATTCGGATGGTTTTGAAGTGCAGAGGAGCGATAATGCCAGAGATTTTAAATCAATTGGTTTTGTGAAATCATCAGGCGGGGAAAAGGTACTTAAAACCTATAACTGGTATGATTACGAAAATTTAAATCAGCAGGCATACTACCGTTTGCTTATGATTGATTACGATGGTACGATTGCATATTCAGATATAGTATGCACGGGCAGCGTAGAGGGAATACATATTTCTGTTTTTCCTAATCCTGTTAGTTCCGGAGAATTTATTAGAATAGAAAGCAGTGATAAAAATGATTTGGATGTACAACTAATAGATTACTCGGGAAAGGTTATTCATAATGCAAAACGCAACAGTGAAGGCCTGTTTTCTATTTCCACTACAGGGATAAACCCGGGGTTATATCAGATAAAGGTATCAGGACAATCAGGCAGCGAAATAAAGCCATTAATGGTTCGATGATTGATTTCTTGTTCGGTGTAACAGTTTAAGGTTGTTTTATAAGAGCTGTCCTATTGTTGTCCATCAGAATTTCTCAGGAGTTCTGAATTTAACGGGTGACTTTAGGATAGCTCTGTTTTTCAGCTCGAGGTTATCCTTTTATCTGTTTTTCCCGTTTATAAGCTACATTTAAGGTGGATTTTTATAAATCCGGATTAAAGTGATAACTTTGAATTAAATACATTGACTTATTCATTTAAATAATGAAAGAACTCGGTTTTATCGGATTCGGTAGCTTTGGACAGTTTATCATACCACATCTTAAGCCATATTTTAAGATTACAGTTTTTGATAAAAAAGATTTTTCTGCTGAAGCCAAAGAGAAAGGTGTAAAGTGGGGGACCTTAAAAGAAGCCGCTTCAAAAGACTTTGTAGCACTAGCTGTGCCTGTGCAGTATTTGGAGGAATTGCTCATCGAGGTGAAGGACATGGTGAAGCCTAAATCTGTGGTATTCGATTTGTCTTCAGTGAAGGTAAAGCCAATTGAGTTAATGATAAAATATTTACCACCTACTGTAGAGATCATAGGAACACATCCGTTGTTCGGGCCTCAAAGTGGAAAAAATGGAATTGCAGGTTTGAATATGGTAGTATGCCCGGTGAGAACTAAGAAAAACTGGAATCTTATCAGATTTTTTGGACATGAACTTAAATTGAATGTTCTTGAAAGAACTCCCTTGGTGCATGATCAACAAATGGCTTATGTGCAGGCTCTGACACATTTTATCGGAAGAGCGGTAAATGAGATGGATATTCCGGACGTGGAACAAAAGACACCAGCTTATCAATACTTATTGGATATTAAAAGAAACCTTGGCCAGGATTCATGGGACTTATTCTTTACTATCGAGAAGGAGAATCCTTACGCAAAAGGAGTTAGGGATCAGTTTATCGAGGAGTTGCGGAGATTAAGTAAGAGGATAGAAGAGGAGGGGAGTTAAGGGAATGATGAATGATGAATGATGAATGATGAATGTTGAATGTTGAATGTTGAATTCAAGGTTTAAAAAATCAAACTCTAAATTCTAATGCTAAAGTGATTTTGAATACATTTTAGAAATTAGAATTTAGAGTTTAAAATTTAGATTTTTATTTCCTTTTTTCCACCGGTATGTAATCTCTTATTGTTGAACCGGTGTAAATTTGCCTAGGACGGCCTATTGGTTCTCCGGCTTCTCTCATTTCTTTCCACTGAGCAATCCATCCCGGAAGACGTCCAAGGGCAAACATTACTGTGAAAAGGTCTGTGCGTAGGCCAAGGGCTCTGTAAATGATACCTGAGTAAAAGTCAACGTTAGGATATAGCTTTCTGTCGATAAAATATTGATCCTTTAAGGCAAGTTCTTCAAGGTTTTTAGCTATATCAAGAACAGGATCTTTTACTCCTAATTTATCCAGCACGGAATCGCATGCTTTTTTAATGATTTTAGCTCTTGGGTCAAAGTTTTTGTAAACTCTGTGTCCGAATCCCATTAGTCTGAAAGGGTCATTTTTATCTTTAGCTTTTTCAAGATATTTTTTAGCATCCCCGCCGTCATTTTTAATTGCTTCAAGCATTTCAATCACTGCCTGATTGGCACCACCATGTAGTGGTCCCCATAATGCATTTATACCCCCTGCAACTGAAGAATAAAGACTTGCGTGGGCAGATCCGATTATTCTAACAGTCGAAGTTGAGCAGTTTTGCTCATGATCTGCATGAAGGATTAAAAGCTTATTTAAAGCATCTACAACCACCGGATCTACTTTGTATTCCTGATTTGGCATTGCAAACATCATATATAAGAAGTTTGAACAATAGTCAAGATCATTTTTCGGGTACATTAAAGGCTGCCCTTTGGAATTTTTATATGACCAAGCAGCGATTGTTGGAAGTTTTGCCATTAATCTTACGATAGTAAGATCTATAACATCGTCACTTGCATTAGGATCAATAGCTCCTGGATAGAAGGCTGTTAGAGAACTTACAAGTGAAGACAGAACCCCCATCGGATGAGCACTTGATGGAAATCCGTCAAATATTTTTTTGAAATCTTCGTGAAGGTTGGTATGTCTTGTAATTCTGTTAGAGAATTTTTCAAGTTGTTCTTTGGTAGGTAACTCTCCATAAATAAGCAGGTAAGAAACTTCAAGGAAACTTGATTTGTCGGCTAGTTGCTCAATGGGATAACCTCTGTAACGCAAAATACCTTGTTCGCCATCAAGGAAGGTTATAGAACTTTTTGTGGCACCGGTATTTTTATAACCGATATCGAAGGTTACATATCCCGTAGTGTCCCGCAATTTGCCAATGTCAATTGCCTTTTCTCCCTCTGAACCTACTATTACAGGGAATTTGTAACTTTTTCCGTCTAGGATTATTTCTGCAAACTCAGCCATCTTTGTTAAGTTTAATTAAATAGAAGTGTTATGATGGACGAAAATAATTAAAATTTGATTTAAAAAAATACTTTAGGATTAAATATTTCAGGGAAAAGTACCAGGTTAGGAGTCCGATTTACAAATGCAGTAGATGAGGGATGAAGTATTAATTTTTAAAGATACTTTCAAGCAGGTAAAATTCATTATTTTCTTTCTTTACTACCACGTGAATTCTCTTTTCCTTCATGTTCACATATATGCTTTTAAATTCTTCTCCGGATTTTTGCTCTTCTTTTACGTTTTCGTATTTGCTCTGATAATCAGCTAATACTTCCTGGTACAGGCTCAGGGCTTTTAATCTTGTATTGTCTGTAAGATAGGCAGTTTTTATTCTTACCCCTTTAAGCTTATTGTCATTAAAAATATAGGTATAGGTATAATATTTTGAAGAATCAGTAAATTCAACATATGCTAAACTTTCCACTCCTCTGGCGGAGAGGTTGTTTTCTTTTAGTAATCCTGCTGTTTCTTTCATTTTAACATCTTCAGGCGAATCACCCCAGTTTACATTTCTAAAGTCCTGAGCCAATGAAATGTTGCAGTATAGCAACAAAGAGATCAGTATTACCAGACCGGTTTTCATTTTATATTCAATAGAAAGAGAGATTTAAAAAATATTTTTAATATAAATATAAGGATGAAAACATCAAAAAAAAAGCCGGAAGGAATCCGGCTTTAAAATATCGTTGAAAAAATTAATTTTTGAATATGGACTCCGTCAGAAAGAATTCATTGTTTTCCTTTTTAACCCCTACATATATTTTTTTATCTTTTAGAGTCACATTGAAGCTTTTAAATTCATCATTGCTTTTCTTTTCTTCTTTCACATTTTCGTATTTTGCCTGATAAGCTCCGTAAATCTCTGTATAGCTATTCATCGCTTTAAACTTGGAATTCTCATTTAAAAAGGCAGTTTTTATTCTTACACCGATAAGCTTATTTTCATGAAATACGTAGGTATAGGTGTAGTACAAATCGGACTGAGTAAACTCTACATATGTTAGATTTTCTACTCCTTTAGCGGAGTTTGGAGTTTCTTTCAAAAGTCCTGCTGATTCTTTTCTTTTAACCTCATCGGGTGAATCTCCCCAGTTCACGTTTCTGAAGTCCTGGCAATTTGCATTATAAAAAAATAGGGTCAGAAAAAAAATTACAACTGTTTTCATATTCATATTTGAATTTAAAGTGTTTGTGTTGCAAAGATAAGACGCAAAACTCAAATATGTTTAATAAAAAATTGTAATTTTTTAAGATTATCCCATTTGTTTAGGATTTAAGATGAATAAAATTGTACTTTTTCTTTTTACCCCCCGATCATAATAAAAGCCCCCCAGAAATATGGGTCACTAAATTCTTGTTTTAATTTGGTTTGGGCACTGAAAAATGCTTTTTTCTTGTTCGGGGTTTTCATAAGCTCCTGGTAAAACAAAGTCATTAGTTTTTGAGTGGTTTCATCGTTAACCTTCCAAAGACTTATTACAACAGATTGAGCACCAGCAATGATAAATGATCTTTGCAAACCATAAACTCCTTCACCATTCTTTACTTCCCCAAGGCCCGTTTCACAAGCGGATAATACGACCAGGTCTGTACCTTCCAGATTAAGATTCATAGCTTCATAAGCAGTAAGAATTCCATCTTCATAATCATTTTCCATTTTTTCAGGATTGTAGATGGTGTTAGACTTATTATATAAAGTTACAGAAGCCCCTGCAAGCATAAGTCCGGATCTGAGCAATGGATTTTCACTGGATCCTCCATCTGTATCTTTTTCAAAAAATCCGTGAGTTGCAATGTGTACAATTTTAGGATGGTCCAGAGCTTTAAGGTTCTTCTCGGAAGCATTTTCTTCGGCGTAAACCGTGGTTTGCCATCCGTTTTTATTTAATGTTTCAGAAAGTTTTTTAATCTCTTCTCTTGTGCCGGGTAGAGGGTTTAACAAACTTGCTATTGTGGCTTCTCTTTTAGTGTCTTTTACTGTAGAAACTGTTGTTTCAAAAACGTAATTGGGATTTCCTGCAAGTACGGCAATGTTTTTAGCTTTTTTGCCGGATTTTGGTGTAAGCAAGTCTTTTGAATTACTGATATTATGAATTTCCATTTCATCAAGCAGGTATGCCGATGTCTGAGGATTTAAAAGTGTGTTCAGATTAATTGAGTTATAAACTCCATCCGGAGATACATATACCTTGCTGACATTTGTTAGTTCTTTGTGGATTTTACTCCAGAACATCTTGTAAGACAGTGTATCTTGCATTTGGAATCTGATGCAATTCTTATAATACTTCAAATATTTGTTTTCCATTTGAAGCCCTTCTTTCATTAAAACCATTCTCGGGAAATGTTTGTCTTTCCCTGTGACTATAAGTGCAGCGTAATATACCGAATCGGTATAAGTACCTGCACTGTCAAATTTAAAATGAGCAAACCTTATTATTTCAATAGCTGCTTCATCATCCTTTAGTTTTTTCTGAATATCTTTCCAGGAATAATTCTGTATCTCATTGGTGTTTTTAAATAATTCAGAGCGAAGTGAAAGTTTTTTCTCCACATCATTCGCTGCTTTTTCAAGACTGTCTACATTAATTTTCTGTTTCTGAATTTCGTCATTGGTAAGTGTATAGACTTTTGATAAATGTTCCTTTTGAGAAAGCCATTTTTTGTAAAGGCTTATTAAACTAGTGTCTTTGCTATTGAAAATTCTTTGTCTGAGTTTATTGCTGGAGTTTAACAATAAAGCTTTCGTGGCAAGCTGATTGTTGAACATACTCCCATAAACTTCCGGATTGTTTACTCCTCTTTTTAATACAAAAGAATTATATCTTTCCAGCTCCTGAGCAATGTTATTATAGAATTGACCTTTTTCCTTTTCACTCATGGAAGGAAAATACTTTTGAATCTGGTGAAGGTAATTGTTAATACCTGCATTATAGCAGCTGTCAGCTCTCTCAAGTTTATTTTCAGCAGTGAATAATCTTCCCATGTTCATATAGACAGGTCCGAATGCAGGGTGATTAGGTTTGAGTACTTCCTTTTTAATGTTTAATGCTTCCTGGTATAGCTTTTCTGCCTTGTCATATTTTGCCATATGTTCGTACAATCCCGCCAGATTTGAAAGTGATGCAGCATAGTTGGGATGTTTTGGCCCCAGTGATTGTTTTGTTTTTTCTATATTCTGAAGAAAAAGTTCTTCCGCTTGTTTGAAGTTACCGGTTTGTTGTTGTAGAAGAGCCAGGTTATTTAAGGTTGTGGCATAGTCATGGTGTTTTTCGCCTAATGTAATTTTAATTATGTTGAGAGCTTCGGTAAAGAGTTGTTCTGATTGTTTATATTTTTTTGCATTTTTATATAAGCCTGCAAGGTTATTAAGTACATCCGCATAGTATGGATTCATGGTGCCGAACAAGCCTTTAATAATATTTAAAGATTTATTGTAAAGAGCTTCTGATTCATCAGCTCTTCCCATACTTTCGTAAAGCTCTGCCAGATTGTTTAATGACCCTGCATATTCAATTGTATTTTCTCCTAATATTTCTTTTCTGATCTTTGCTGAGTAAAGATAAATCGGTTCTGACTGTTCAAAATGTCCGATGTTTTTGTAAAGGAAAGCAAGATTGTTAAGGGTAGTGGCATAGGCAGCAGTATTTTCTCCTTCCAGTCTTTTGGTGATCTCAAGAGCTTTTTTGAAACTGGCTTCAGCTTGTTCGTATCTTCCAACCTCATCATAAAACAAACCTATGTTATTAAGAAGTACAGCAAAGTTGGGATTGTTTTCTCCTGTGGTAGTTTTGTAGATTTGCAGGGATTTCAGGTACAGAGGTTCTGCCTGATCAAGCCTTCCCATATTTCTGTAAAGACCAGCCAGATTTATCAGAGCAGCCACGTAAGATTCATGGAATTCACCAATGATTACTTCGTAGATAGACATAGCGGTCATAAAGTAGATTTCAGCCTGATTGTAATCACCCATCATTTTATATAAAAGGGCCACGTTGATCAATGCTGATGTGTAATCAAGATTGTTTTGACCGATAGTTTGATCTCTGATGTCCAGAATTTCAAGGAACAGTGGTTCCGCTTCTTTATATCTTCCTATGGTGCGGTATAAAGAAGCCAGGTGATGTATTGATTTGGTCAGTTCAAGATTTTCTTTAGGAAATATTTCTCTTGAAATAGCCAATGCCTTTATATACAAATCTTCAAGGTCTTTATATCTTCCTTGCTTCTCATAAAGTCTCCCAAGAAAATTAAGGGTAGCAACATATTGAGCACTTTTTTCCCCATGAATTTTAGTATTTATGTCAAGACATTCCTTCAGCATTTTTTCTGCTTCCTGATATCTTCCCATTTTGAATTGGAGAAAACCATGTGTTTGCCTTGTGTTGACATACTCAGGATGGTGAGTACCATAAACTTCCTTTTTAAGTGATGTCAGTCGGGTGTAAACTGAGTCAGCTTTTTCATACTTTTTCTGAGTATTAGCCAGTGTAGCAAGGTTATTTAAGATGATCAGTGTTGGTTTGGTTTTAATCTTTCCTTCAGCTTCCTTAAGTTTTGCAGCCTCAGCAAATCTGAATTCTGCTTTATCATAATGCCTCATATTGTAGTACAGGAAGCCCAGATATACTACAGAGGCGGTATAAGTGGATTTATTAATTACCTGAGGTTTGGATTTGAAAAACTCAAGGTCCTCTTTAAACTGGTCTTCAGCATCACTATGCATACCTAATTTCAGGTAGCAGCGTCCAAGTAAATGGACCATTTCATAGTACATTAGTGTATCTTCTTCAGATACCAATTTAAACTGAGGAGTAAATTTTTCCAGCCATGATATGGAGTTTTTAACTTTTCCATTATTGAACCATACTTTGCAGGAGTCGTATTCTTCGCGCCAGTTATTCAGATTTTGACCTGATGCGGCGGATATAGTAATGATGAATAATACTGCGAGAGGGAAAAAGTATCTCATTAGTGCTTGTATTCTAATTAATTGTTTCGAAACAGCCATAATTACGTTACCCTTAACAAAAGGATACAGGATTGCTGATAATTCTTCTATAAATTTATTTATTTAAAAATAGGGTATTCTGTCGAGGAACAACAACCCTGAAACATTTTTTCCGTAATGGATTCTGGAATTGTATTAAATTTATAGTTATCAACAAATTATCCTGAAAATATCCGATTCCTTTGAACGTATTTAAGCGATTGGTCCCTATTATTACTTGAGTTCAGGTTTTTGTCCGATTAAAGTGTTTATTAAAAAAAGTTAAATGAAATTTTGCAGGGTTAGTTTTTTACTCCTTATTATCTTTATTCTACCGGTTAGTAATTTATATGCACAGGAGGAGAGAAAGGTTTCCTTGAATATTTATCCAGGTATTACATTATTTCCGCTGAATGAAAGAATAAATGATGCAGGTGTTCCGACCAATATTTACGCCGGATTTGCACCTGCTCCTACAATAGGTCTGGGAGTAAATTATAAGATTGGGAAAAAGCTTTATCTGAGTGAGAATATTTTTGCAATTTTTGCAAGGAAACAAAACCATAAACTTAATCTATATAATTTCCGCACTGATCTAAAATATGTGTTGCTGAAGAATAAAAAATTCACGCCTTATATTGCCGCAGGTTTAAGTTTTAACCTTCTTTCAATAGCCAGAGGTACCAACACTTATACCGTCGATACAGACACCACTGCCAATGCGATTGGGCCGGGAATTAAGGTATATAATGTTCAATACAATGATGAATCTATGAAGTTAAGTACTATACCGGTATATGGCCCGGTGGCAGGACTTGGTTTCTCTTATTTTATAAAAAGAAATCTTTCCATAACTGCAGAATATTCATATAATTATAATTTTGCGAATTCTCTTTCTATAATCAAAGATAATTACCCCAACAACCTTTCCAATCTTCAATATTCTACAATTACTTTCGGTATTACATACAGATTTATAAAACCAGGCCGACAGCTCTTAGCTTCTGTAAAAAAAGACGATTGGAGCGGCGATCAGGTAGCAGACGTTCTTGGTTCTATTCAGTTTAAAAAGCCAGAAAAAGTTAAGTCTAAAGTCTACAGTATTGAAATAGTTTCTGAGTACGATAGTATTCCAAGAACATTCCAATCAGATGAGGATGGTAAGTTTTATTTGCCTGAGGTTTTTGCCGGTAATTATGACATTTATCTGCCAAGGGAGTCTAAGAAAGTTTTGGATGCTAAAGTCAGATTAAGATATGGCAACTCAAATATTGCATTAAAGGATGATATGGTGGAGCTTGAAATGTTTGAAGATGAGCCATCTGAAACAATTATATCCCGAGACGGAAATTTTTCTGTAGTTCTAAGAGAAGGATTTCAGCATGAGGTGCACATGACAGTTGTCGCCATGAGTGTAAAGGGTAAGCTTGGTCCCTTGGCTCCTGATACTTCCTGTGCGGATCTGACAATGCAGATAAGAAATGAACGTGATAGCCTTGTTCAAATATTTAAGCCCGGATTTGACTGCAATTTTTCATTTGAGGATCTCGAGCCTGGTAAATATAAGGTTATAATTAAAGGCGAAAAAAATTCCGCACAGAGTTTTACCTATAAATTTGATGATCCTTCACCATTGCTTAACCGACAAGGTAACAGCAATGCCCCTGATGAACCTGAAGAAAATACAAACATCTTATCAGGGAATATTACCGACAACAATGATTATGGTGTAGAAGGAGCTCAGGTATTATTATTAAATTCCTCCGGGATTGCCATTACAAACGCTTTTACAGCTAAAGACGGGAGCTTTAAATTTAATAATGTACCTCCGGGTAAATATAAAGTTGCATATAAGACACCTGATGGCCTGGATGTAAATAGTAAATTGGAATACACTGAAACTGATCAGTCCGGAGCTGTGGTTTCTGAATCAAAATTCGGATCAACTTTCGGAAAGGTTGAAAAGGATGAAAAGAGTAATTTTAAAGGTAAAGGAAAGATTGATTTGAAGAAAAACTCAATAAAGCCTGATGCTGTGCAAATATATTTAATAGACAATGAAAAACGTGTGGTTGAAACTGCCAAACCAGATCAGGAAGGAAACTTCAGTTTTAAAAATCTTAAAAAGGATGCAGGTTATTCTATAGCTGTTAAATCACCTGTAGAAATTAATCCACAGGATTTCAGATATAGCTTTACAGAATCAGAGCAGGAACTGAAACAGTTAAAAACGATAACCAAGGTAAAAGTATTTGAAGATCAAAAGCTCATTATTTCACCTGAAGAAACACAAAATTCATCAAGTGAAAAAGTCACCGAAGGAGGTCAAAATCATGTGATTTATACACCATCAAAAACAGAAGGCAAATACCTGAGATATCAGCCTGGACACACTTATGACATGAAAGGGGAAGAGATTTCGCTTCCTGGTTTTGGCGTACAACTGGCTGCATATAGCCTGGCTGATAATCTGGACAGATTCTGTAAAAAGCTAAAAACACTTGGATATAATGATATATACATACAAGTGATTCAGCTTGAAAATAATCGCAAAATTTACAGAGTAATCGTAGGAAGTCTTCAAACTGTAGAAGAAGCCACAATACTTTTAAAGAAACTTCAGAGATCCGGGTTTGACGGAGTCCTTAGAAAACACAAATAATTATTCTTCCGAATTTTGTTTATCAATATTTTCTCTGGTCGGATAAGCCACTCCGGGATTGTAACTATAATTTGGGTCTGAGTTAGGATTCGGATCGTTTTCCTCTGCTTTGTTATTTTGTTCTTCCGGAGTTTTATTAGGATAATCCGGTACAAAAGGTTTTCCTATTTTCCTTATTATCCTTTTTCTCTTCCTGTTAACTTTTGTATAAGATTTTTCTTCCATAATAACCTATATTCACTTTATACTTTCGGCCTTCTATTTAATAACTGTCACCATTATTAAAAAGGTTTATAATTTCTTACTTTACTGATTCCGGTAATTGGGCAGTTATATTGACAACTTTTTTTTTACTCAGTTTGTTAAAGAAAAAAGATTGAGAGAGGAGGGATTTTTAATGATATCTGAAATAAATACACGGACTAATGTAATTACAAAGGCGAAACCTTCATTTTTAATACCGGTTCTTGAGAATTTCCAAGGTATAGTCATAAAAGAATTTGAGCCGGAATTGTTTAATACCGCTGATGAATTGTTCGTACTCATTAAACGTGAATATAAAGATGGCCTAGTGGAGTTTTCAGATCCTGAGCCACTGATTGAATTTACTTCCGGCATTTCTGCTGTCAATAAATTTATACCATTTAAAAATGAGTCAGGGAATACTCCTGTTTTGTTAGCAATCGAAATAGCTCATAAGCACGAAAAAACCGGAATAACTGAAATAAAATTAGCAGATCCGGATAAGCTTCATGATTTTAAGTTATTGGTACTCTACACTTATAAAAAGTAGTACGGAGCTTACATTAACTTTCTTTAACTGACAGATGTTGTTTATATGAACAATTGGTTGAAGGGATGAAAAAGTTAATTGTAGTATTAGGTATTTCATCGTCAGTTTTATTATTTTCCTGTGGAGAAAGAAGAACTGCAGAAGAAGATATGATGGGAGGTCAGACAGACGAAAGAGTGGATGATATGGGTGCAGCCGAACATGGCGGCAGATCAGATACCACCGCAACAGCATCTCCTCAAACTGAAGATGGTACAACTCTGGAGGATAAGATAAATCCACCCTTAAGAAGAAGAGGAGGAGAACCTAATTGATTTACGATTTAAGGGTTACGAAGTACATTTAATTAAGAATTAAGAATTAAGAATTGAAAATTGCAAAAGTGGTTTTTAATTCTTAATTCTTTGAATGAAGCTATGGAAAGGAAATTGTTAAGAAGGTATGTGAACTGTTACTTACTTGATCATATACGTCCACTAGTTAATTCCTACTATGATTTACTTGCTGAGCAAGCTCTTTTGTATCAACTTAAGCTTTCAGAAAATGAAACTATCCTGCTTATTGAAAAAAAAGTAATATCCTTCCTGGAGTTTTTAATGGGAAAAATTTCATTTAAAGAATTGGATCTTTTTAACGAGGGATTAGAGGGCCATGCCGATCCTAATTTTTTTCTTCATAACAGATATGTGGCATTAATTCACACTATGAAGGCAATGGTTGCTTTTGCAAATGATATGGTGAATCCCGATGTGATTTCAGAACTTGACGATTTACAGAACAACTTTCAATATAGAATTTTTTCAGGGACTTATGATTTATAACAATGATTTTATATATTTGGTCATATGTAATTTTTAGCTTTTAAATTGTATTTTTTTAATATTTCCTTTTAAATAGTCTATTCTATTAATTTTATTTTACTTTCTTTAGTAAATTCGTATGTTCATTTATTTCTTATGAAAAATATCCTTCTGAATTTTTCCATTCTCTTTTCTGCAGCTATTACAACATCGAATGCTCAGTTTTTAATTTACAATAGTGACAATACCGAAATGAACCTTGATAAGGTTAGTTGCATTTCGATAGCCCATGATCAGACAAAATGGATAGGTACAGAAGGTTCAGGTTTATACCGTTTGGATGAGTTTGGATCAGAAAATTTTACTACAATTAATACATCAGGCTTTCCCAATAATACGATAACTGATATTTTTGTTTACGGTGCTGAAGTATGGATAGCAACCCGTTTCAATGGAATGGGAAGATATTTTAATAGCAACTGGAGTACTATTAACAGGTCTTCAACTTCAAATGTACTTCCATTTAATTGGGTAACCGGAATTGTAATTGATAAGGAAAAGGTACTTTACTCAGGCGTATATGCAGGAGGTATTTATTCAGATAGTCTTACGATAGGGGTAACAAAGGTTTATAATTCTACCAATACTCCTGAGCTAGGTTCAAATATTATCAGAACTGTTTATATTGACGACCAAAATACTTTGTGGATCGGTACGCAAGGGGGGGGATTGGTTTCATTTAAGGACAAAGTTTGGACATCTTTTACTACTACTAACTCAGGCATTCCTAATGATAATGTTAATACTATTCATAAGACCGGTAATAAAATCTGGGTAGGGACAGATGCCGGTTTTGCATCCTATCAAGTCAGCACAGGTTGGGAGGTATTTAATAGTAATACTTTAGAGTTTTTTACCAATGATACGGTCAGATGTTTTACATCCAGAGGTGGCGATCTCTATGCTGCAACTTTTTCCGGTTTTGTTTATAATAAAAATAATGAAGGGTGGAAGGTTTCCAATAGTTTGAATAGTAATCTTCCTGGTGATAAACTACTTGACATAGCGGTTGATCCGGTAACTGATGATATTTGGTTAGTTGTAAAAGATAAAGGACTGGCTGTGATTAACAGAACGAAAGTTCATGTAAATGATCAGGATTTTTTTTCCGGAATAAACATATATCCCAATCCTGCTGATCATAATTTATTTATCAGAAACCCGGATGGTCATGCATTAATGTTTCAGATTAAAGATATTGCAGGGGGCAATCATGGGGTGAATGTTCATCAAACTGCATCCGGGTATTTACTGGATGTTTCGACTTTGTGCAAAGGAATGTATTTTTTGCAGGTTACCTGTAATGGTAAATCCGAAAATAGAAAAATTTTTATCAGTAGATAATTTCAATTTAATCATATCAGTAATCTGAAATGAAAAAGTATTTTATTTTTTATCGGTGCTTATTCTTAGTGATAAGTATTTTCATTTTTTCTTCCAATGCTCAGGCTACCCATATTGTAGGAGCAGATATAGGCTATACCAACGTTGGTCCGAATACTTTTGAGTTTACGCTCAATGTTTACAGAGATTGTGGCGGTATTCCTGTTCAACCATCTTACTGGCTTGATTATGCTTCTGTGAGCTGCAATTTACAGGGAAATTTTATGGTGACCAGGCAAGGCGGGGGTGTAGAAATAAGTCCTAATTGCCCCACTGCTATTACCACCTGCAATGGTGGCCAGCATCCAGGTATTGAAAAGTATGTTTATAAAGGTGTTTTTACTCTTCCTCAAACTTGTACTGACTGGGTTTTCAGTTGGAGAGATTGTAACAGGAATGGTCTGATCAATACAATAAAAGATCCATTAAAGGAATGTTTGTACATTGAGGCTACACTTAACAATGTAATCGCTCCGGACAACTCTTCCCCTGTTTTTACCAATGATCCTGTTTCTTTTGTTTGCGTGAATCAGGTAGAAAATTACAGCAACGGATTTATGGACAGAAATCAGGATCTTGTTCAGTTCAGTTCGGTTACTCCGAAAACAGGGAAAGGAGGTAATATCAATTATCTTTCTCCATATTCACCTGAAAATCCTTTAGCAACAAGCACTGGATTTACTGTTAACCCTAACAGCGGGCAGATTACTTATACACCAACTACATTAGGACAAATTACAGTAATTGCAATTGTAGCTACGGAATACAGAAATGGTCAGATAATTGGTAGTGTAATGCGGGATATGCAGATATTGACAAGGGATTGTAATAATCAGTACCCTGTTCTTTCTGGTATAGACGGAGGCAATACTGATACATGGAAAGCCTGTCCCGGACAAGAGATATGTTTCAGTATATTTGGATCAGATCCGAATGTGAATCAGAAACTGACTATGAATTGGGATGCAGCGATACCCGAAGGTAAGTTTGAAGTTATCGGGGATAATACCAGGACTCCTGTGGGTAATTTTTGTTGGCAACCGGTGATAGCAGATGGAGGAAGATCACACTATTTTACTGTTACACTCAGAGATGACTTTTGTCCTTTGTATGGTCAGACTATCAAAACATATAAGATTGATGTTGCAGAACCATTAAATGTGGTGGTGCCTGATACTTTGGTGCCATGTAATACCCTGGTGAATATCACTCCGAAAATATTATCCGGCGATGCACCATTCAGGTACAGGTGGAGTTCAGGAGTTACTACAGCAACTGCTGCGTTGCTCCCGGGAGCACATTGGGTAGAGGTGACAGATGCAAAAGGATGTTCGAGAAGAGTTAATTTTAATATCAATACGGGACTTGTTGCTTTATTTGAATGGGAAAAATTATGCTTTGGTGACGAAACACAGTTTATCGATAAATCCTTCACAGGTCTTGGCAATATAATAAAATGGTCATGGAATTTTGGGGATCCTGCTTCAGGAGCTAATAATACTTCAACCCTCCAAAATCCTACACATACCTTTACAGCAGTTAAATCTTATCAGGTTAAACTTACAGTAGAAGATGATAAGGGATGTGTACAATCTTATACACAGATATTGAAAGTTTGTGATATTCCTCAACCTGATTTTTATCAATTGGACTCCTGTCAGTATAAGTTTGTTCCATTAAGAGATAATTCTAAATCCAGTTGCGGTATCATTGGCTATACCGTGAATTGGGGAAACGGTATTATTTCCACGGGTCCTTTTTATCCTCCTACATTTTCTCCATACTATCCCGGTAATCCTTATTATTATGTGTCCATGAATATATATACAAATCCTGGTACATATGATGTTACACTTACATTGAAAAATGAAAACGGATGCGTTCGTTCCGTAACGAAACCAATAATCATACATGAAAGTCCTGTCATTAATATTATTGAAAATGATTATTATTTTGATTGTAGTAAACCTGATACAGTATTACACGCAATTCATTGGGGTGGACATGGTAAAAGGTCTGTACTATGGAGTACAGGAGAAAGAACGGATTCCATTAAAATAAATGCTCCGGGAATCTATCTTGTAACTGTTACCGATGAATATGGATGTGATTATACTGATTTAATTACGGTTTATGATCCTTTATCACCACAAATTGACTTTACACCCTATTGTGAACAGGATGATGATATTCATTTCTTCGATAATTCCTTTACTCATTGGGGGATTAAAAAATGGGAGTGGGAATTTGGTGATGGTAATGTTCTCGTCACAGAAGATCCATCAGAAAGGAACCCGGTTCATAATTACCTTGCACAAGGCCGGTACCCTGTCAAACTTACTGTAACAGATAATAAAACCTGCAAAAAATCTATTGCTGACTACTATATATTTGAATTGCCGGATAATGAATTTCACGTAAGTCCTGGTTCCATCTGCCTTGGCAGTCCTATTGAGTTTTTAAGTCCTAATGGTCGATATATAGATTCACTGGTCTGGACTTTTGGTAATGGTGATACTTTATTTATTCCAACCGATACAACTAAACTTCCTGTCATTCCTCCGGTGAAGAAGTTCCATGTTTTACCAGGAGGTTTCAAAACTTTTGATTCCACATATACTTATACGTACGGCATGGGGCAGACATTTTATCAAAAGCTGGATATGTTTTATAATACAAGACATACACTGCTTAGTGATGGTGTAAGACTTACTCGCCGTTGCAAGCGTACCTATATAGACAGTGTATATATTTATCCTGCATTGGTGGTATCTGTGGATTCTGTGAAGAATGCATGTATAGATACTGTTTTATATTTCTATGCTTCACAAAAAGAAATTCATCCTGATCCTGGAAATCTCATTACTGACTGGCGCTGGGATTTTTATTATCAGGATCCTGCCGCGGGTTTTCAATTGGTATTGGTAGATTCTGCCTTCGTTCAGTTTCCTGTGAAGAGCTTTAAAGCAGGAGGAAATTATTTCGCCCAGGTGAGGGTAAAGAATGGTCACGGTTGTGAAGTAAGTTCTGCTATGCATGCCTTCCCTGTTATTGCATTGCCTGATCCGGTACCATGTCCTGATAAAAGATGTTCCAGATCACCTATAGCATTCTTTTATTTGTGCAATGAAAATCCGGAAGTAACCATAGATAAATATACCTGGGATTTTGGAGATGGGGGAACAGCTAATGTAAGAGAGCCTTTTCATATTTATGCCGATTCCGGAAACTATCTTGTCCATGTTAAAATAGAAAATACCAGTTGGGGGTGTACTAAGGAAGCAAGTACTTTCCAGAAAATTTACCTTCCTCCCAAACCTGATTTTTATGCAAATGATACATGTATAGGTAAAGTTACTAAGTTTACCGATATGTCCGAATCTATAATAGGCGGGACAATTTCTTCATGGTCATGGGATTTTGGCGACGGATCCGGATCTAATATCCAACATCCTCAACACATATACGCAGATACAGGAACATACCAGGTTAAGTTGTATGTGGAAAGTACGGTGTTAGGCCCTGATGGAATTTATTACGACTGTTCTGATAGTGTAAGCAAATATGTTTATGTAAGTCCTAATCCGCAGGCAGGTTTTACATATGTCACCAACGAATTGGTAACACAAAAGCCGATTAAATTCACCGATGAGTCAATTGGGGGAGTAAAATGGCTATGGTATTTTGGTGACGGAGATTCTGCTGTAATTGTATCTCCAATGAATTCCAGTCCGGAACATACCTATAAGGCTACTGTCAAAGAAGCTGAAATAATACAGATAGTTTATAATTCTTATAACTGTACTGATACAGCCAGAGCTAAATTGAATTTGCAAATATACCTGACTATACCGAATGCCTTCAGTCCAAATAAGGATAATAATAACGATAACCTGTTTCTGATTTATAAAGGCATAGAAGAACTTCTGGAGTTTAAAATTTATAACCGATGGGGAGAAAAAGTTTTTGATGCTGAAGGTAACTTAAATGCAATGTGGGATGGTACATTCAGAGGTGAGGATCAACCTATAGGCGTGTATGTTTATTATGTGAAGGGCAGATCCTACCTGAAGGATGAAATTGTATTAAGCGGTAAATTAACTTTAATCAGATAGAAATATGAAGAGATTACTACTGATCGTTTTTGTAATGATAAATATCTCTGATATTTCTGCCCAAGATATACATTACACACAATTTTATAATTCACCATTGTCATTAAACCCTGCACTTACAGGATTTTTCAGGCAAGACTTCCGGATTTCTGCTAACTACAGAACTCAATGGAAACAGGCAAAGGCTACTTTTGAAACAGTTTCATTAGGAGGAGAAGTCAATTTTCCTGTTAAACCTGAGAGACTGGACAGAGTAGGTGTAGGGGTTTGGTTTTTGAATGATGATATGGGTGATAAGATTATCAGAAACAAAACTTTTTTCACCTCAATAGGATACAATAGATTTCTTGACCATTCCAGAAAACATAAAATCGGTGTCGGTTTGCAGGGAGGTTATGTTAGAAAAGGAATCGATTACTCATCACTTCAGTTCGGAAATCAGTACGCAGACTATCAGTACGATCCCAATCTTGCTTCCAATGAGGATATGTCAAGGAATACATTCGCCTATTTTAATATAAATGCAGGGATTTACGGAGACTTTAAATTAAATAAAGATTTGTCTGTTCATACAGGTATATCATGGTTTAATATCAATAAACCTAAAGAATCCTTCAGGGGGACCGTTATTTCAACTGACCTGAATAAACTCAGGAACAGGTTTCTTTGGACCGGGGGGGCAGTTTACCAGATAGATCCCAAATTCAGTTTACATCCCGATGTGATGTTGATGTTTCAGTCCGGCGCTCGAGACTGGAATTTGGGAACAGCAGTCGGATATAAAGTAGGTGCAGATAATCCGGCTTTAATAAAGTTAGGTGTGTGGTACAGGACAAGAGATGCAGTTATTGCTTATGCAGGACTTAACTATAAGAATTTTCAGTTAGGATTGAGTTACGATAAGACAATTTCAGGACTAAATGATGTAAAAAAATCTTCTCACGTAAATGATAATGCGATGATAGGAGCTGTGGAGGTTTCATTGATATATGTCGGATTCTTTAAAAGAGCACTACCAGGTAAGCAAACAATTCCATGCGGTATTTTCTAAGTTTTATGAAACCTTTCAAAAAGGCTGTATTTATTCTGTTATTGAGTTTAAATGTGTCAAACTTGTCTGCTCAGGACAGAGAAGTTAAAACTCTTACTCCGGAGAAAAGGCACAAAACCGTTCACCACCTTCTTAACAGAAGAAGTTATTATAATGCAGTAGATGAGATGAAAGAGCTGGTGAAGCAGTATCCTGATAATATAGCCTATAAGGAAAAACTTGCTGATGCCTACTTTTTTTCAAGGGATTATAAAAACGCAGAAAAAGAATATGAGAAGCTGATTAACCTGAATGATAAAAACGTAAGCCTTATTGTTTTCAGATATGCTGAGGCTTTAAAGTATAATGGGAAATATGAAGAAGCTAAAAAGATATATTCCCTGTTTTCAACAAGTAAATATAAGGACAAGAAAGGTGAGAAATATAAACAGTTCGCAGCCAATGAAGTAAAATCTTGCGAATGGGCAATAAAAAATTCCAGGCACAATAATACAACTCTTCAGATAGATCATCTTGGAGACCATGTTAACTCTGCATATACAGAATTTTCTCCATGCCTTTATAATGATACAATTTTAATTTTTGCATCCCTGCAGTCCGATTCTGTAATAACTGTTTCTGCAGACGAAGCTCATCCTTTTCACGTTAAGCTTCTTGCCAGTAAAAAATCCGGCGAGGAGTGGGGGCCACATTCAGATCTTCCTAATATAAATTCTGATTTTGAAAATAATGCCAATGGTACATTCTCTTTAGATAAAACCAGATTTTATTTTACCAGATGTGTTCAGGTGAATCATAAGATGGAGTGTAAGATTTATGTTTCAGAAGTTAAGGATGGTATTTTCCAAAAACCCAAAAAACTTGGGAAGGATATAAATATAAAAGGTTATACTCAAACTCAGCCTCATATCAGTTCAGTTCAGGTAGGAAAGCAAAGTTATGAGGTTATGTATTTTGTTTCGGACAAGCCAGGTGGAAAAGGAGGGCTGGACATTTGGTATACCCAGGTCAACAAGGATGGTAGTTTTAAACCTCCTGTAAATGCCGGAACAGTAAACACTATCAGAGATGAGGTAAGTCCGTTTTATGTAGTCTCTTCAGGAACTTTATATTTTAGTTCTAATTTTCATTATGGTTTCGGAGGGTATGATGTGTTTAAATCCAAAGGGCAATTGAATAAGTGGGACTCTCCTCAAAATCTCGGAAAGCCTGTTAATACAAGAGTGGACGATACATATTTCAGCTTATATCAGGGTGGTAAAACCGGATTTCTTGTTTCTAACAGACCTGAAGGTTATCATCTTACCAGCGAAACCTGTTGCGATGATATTTATAGCTTTAAATTCACTGATCCTTTGTATTTAAAAATTGATCCTCCTAACGCAACAAACTATACTTTACTAGAACTTAAAGATGTATCACTCATTGATCAGTTTTACAGAGATACAGTTTCGGTAGATTCTATTCCTGAAAAGGTGTCTGATAAACTTCAAAGAGTATTTTCTTCCTCAGCATTCAGGTATGACACCATGGAAATGACAGATGCTGTATCTCCAATAGTAGCAGAAGCCATGAAAGACGATAAAAATTACTTTCATTTGCAAAAAGGGAAAGAATATGTTTTGGTAACTGTTGCCGGAGAAGATACATCTATTGTAACATTTGCAACAGATAAATATTCGAGAAGATTAAGCAAAAGTATTGCAGATACAACTATTGCTTCCATTGACGAAAACTACAATCCGGATTATGATGTGATTAAAATTAACCTTAAGCAAATTAAGGAGAAAGAAAAAGTGGAAGTAATAGAAACCAAGCCTGAAGTTGAGGATGAAAAGACTTATACTGTAGGAAGACTAAAGGAAAATCTTGAAGCGAAAAAAGATAAAATGGGCTTGAAGGTAATATTGAATTATGAGTTTGATGATGCAAATTTTATAAAAGATCACTCTGCAAGTCTGGACAGTCTTGTAGCATTGATGAAAGAGTTTAAGGATATTAAAATTAATATTTTTGCCCATACAGATAATAAGGGAAGCCATAAGTACAATCATGACCTATCTAAAAAGAGAGCGAAATCAATTGAAGAATACATGCATTCAAAGGGAGTAGATAAAAAGCGAATGCATAGCAAGGGGATGGGAGAAACAGAACCATTGGTTCCTAATGAAAATCCTGACGGATCTGATAATCCTGAAAACAGAAGGATAAACAGGCGTGCAGAAATTATTATTGTGGAATAGGATTGGAGAATTTATTTGTATATGGAACATTGAGGGTAGGAGAAGCTCAGTTTTCATTGCACAGGGGAATTGTGGTTAAAAAAGACTTTTTAGTTCATGGATATGCCATGTACGATTTTTTCGGCGAATATCCATATATCATTTTTACAGGAGACCAAAACCATCGGGTAGAAGGTGATTTGATCTCTGTTGATCCATCAATTTTTTCTATTTTGGATGAATATGAGGGTGAATTGTATCACAGACAATTTGATACCAATATTTCCGCCTGGATATATGTAAGCCGCGAGTATATACAAGGTACACAACTATTATCGTCCGGCAGGTGGAAAAGTAAAGGGTAAAGCGCTGATTTTTTGTTAATAACTATTTTTATTTTGCTAAAACCTCAAACTCCGGTTTTACGTAGGGGTTTAAGATGGATTCTGTTTAAGGAATTCAACTTAAACTTCCGGCAATTGACTCAATACAATAAATAAGTTATGAATATAATTCTACGCCTCTACAAAGAGACATTTTTGTTGTTTTGTTTTTTGATTTTTATCTCTCAACTCGCTTTTGGTCAAACACCTTGGATTGATAAGTCTTTCCAGTATCTCCCCGGAGCTAATGGTGATATTTTCTCCATAGCAAAGCAGTCGGACGGAAAGTTTATAATAGGAGGTAATTTTACAAGTTTTAATGGTGCCCCCTTCAATCGCTTAGTCAGGTTAAATCAGGATGGTACAATTGATTATTCTTTTGATATAGGTTCAGGATTCAATGATGTTGTAAAGGATGTTAAAATATTACCTGATAATCGAATTATTGTTGGTGGACAATTTACAAGTACTGACGGGTTTTCCAGGTCAGGTTTGGCTATTCTAAGTTCAACCGGAACATTAGATAATTTTAATCCACTTTTAGGCCTGACAAATCCTAAAGTAAATACTATTGCACTTGCCGGGTCCAGTATAATAATCGGGGGGTTATTTGATCAGGTCAATGGCCAGCCTAGAAATAACCTTGCTAAATTATTACTTGACGGAAGTTTGGATGTATCCTTTAACTCAGGCTCCGGTGGAAACAGAGGTACAACCGGGGAGATAATGAAGGTATTGGTCGATGATATAGGAAATGTGGTATTGGGAGGAAACTTTACTGCTATATTTGGAACATCAAGAAGTAATTTTGTAAGGTTAACATCTGGCGGAACAATTGATCCAACCTTTCCCAATGTAAATTTTAATTTCCAGGTAAGAGATATAGAAGATATTCCGGGTAAATATCTGGTAGGTGGTAGCTTTTCTTCTCCTGCCAGCCGGTTTGCTGTGGTTGACAAATCAAATGGTTCTATTTTGCCACTTGTCTCAGCACCTGATGCTGGCGTAAATTCTATTAAAGTGCTTCCCAATGGTAAGATTTTAATAGGTGGCGATTTTGATAATTATGGCAGCACGCTCAGAGCAAGGCTTGCAAGGCTAAACTCAGATTATTCACTTGACATGGATTTTTTGCCGGGAGGTTTAAATAACCTTGTTGAGGATTTCGAAACAATGAATGATGGAAGGATTATAGCGGTGGGAAGTATGGTGAATTTTATGGGTGAGTCAATTTCAAGGATAATCAGAGTTTTTCCCGGAATGATTTATCCGGGCACAATGCCTCCTCCCGGATCTTACTGTACCAATCAGAATTTGAATATCAACTATAATGCACCTGGGTGTACATTTAATGCAGGTAATGAGTTCAAAGTTGAACTATCAAACAGCCTGGGATTATTTACCAACCCTGCTACTATAGGACAAATTTCGTCAACTGCAACCAGTGGGTCAATACCTGTACTATTACCGGATACGCTGGCAGGCGGACCTAATTACAGATTAAGGATAGTATCAACAAATCAGTTGATAGTTGGTGAAGTTACTTCTGCATTTACAATCAATAAAGCCCCCATACAGCCAGGTACCATCACAGGTCCTACAAGTTACTGTGAAGGTACAAATAATATGTATACTATTGCCTCTGTAACCGGAGCAACCACTTATTCATGGTCATTAACCGGGGCTGGTACGATCTTAACAGGAAATGGTACAACATCAGTTAATACCAATTTAAACGGCGCAACACAAATTTGTGTGTCATCAGGTAATACCTGCGGCAATAGCGCTTTAATGTGCAAAACTTTATCTCCAATGCCTACTCCTGCACAGCCTGGTCCGATTACAGGGCCCTCGGAATTTTGTTCGGGACAAACAGGCGTTAATTATTCTGTTCCTGCAGGCGCTCCAACTTATATGTGGTCTGTGCCTACAGGGTCTTCAATATTGTCCGGGAATGGTACTAATCTTATTACTGTAAATATGGGACCTGCATCGGGCAACGTATGTGTATATGCCCAGTCGGCAGGTTGTGTTAGTCCTCAGGAATGTTTACCTGTTACTGTTAGTACACTTAGTTCAACTTTGATAGTTAATTTCCCTTTTAGCGGTAATTTTAATGATGTATCAGGTAACAACCTTAATGGCTCAAATACGGGAGCATCTTTTGTGCCGGACAGAACTGGTCAGTCCAATAGAGCGCTATTATTTAATGGAAGTGCTTCTGTAACTTCTTCCAACTCTGGTTTATACGGGTCGAATATCACGGTTGCTGCATGGGTTATGCCTTCTGGTTTAGCTGCAAACAATCCGATAGTTAGTAAACATTCCAATCCCAGCGGATTTGAACTGGCATTGGATAATACAGGCAGGGTAGTGTTCAGAGGGGGATCAGGCTTTATTACCAGTTTCAGTTCTATTACTCCCTCAGCCTGGAATTTCATTGCAGCATCTGTTTCCGGCGGCAATGTAAAAATTTATATCAACGGTCAATTGGATGCTACCGGTACTGTTGGAGGAGCAATAACATCCTCTTTTCCGCTCACAATAGGTAAATCTGCATCTTTAACGCAGTTTTTTAACGGTCTGATCGATGATGTAAAAGTTTTTGGCACTACTCTTACAGATGCCCAAGTGGCATCACTATACCCGCGGGTAACTATTGCAACATCCAACACTACTCGTTGTATAGGTGACAATGTTACCTTTACTTCTTCGCTGCAAAATGTTACAGGTACTCCACTTTACCAATGGAGAATAAACGGGACTGCTGTATCAGGGGCAACTGCAGCTACTTTTACCAGCAGTACGATTAATAATAATGATATAGTTGATCTGGTAATCACCGGAAACGGAGGGTTTTGCGGTGAACCTTCTTATGCAATAAGTAATCCGGTTGCTATGACTATGACCATTTGCAGTAACTGTAATGCGTCTACACCTAAGTTCAATGTTGATCTCTCTGCAGGGATATATGATGCCTGGGATTCTCCAAGCATTTCAAGAAATTCGACCTGTTGTGCTTCCGCAGGAAATTGCATTAATTTCATCGTTACACTTCACCCCGGGGCTAAAGGAATAATTTTAGAAATTGTCAGCGGTACTATGCCTGTAGGAGTTAATGTGTATGAATCTGCTTGTGGTGCAGCGGTTCCGATTGGTACTCCGTTATGTTTGAATGGCCCGGGTCCTCATAGTATTACTTATTGCAAACCCGGTACAAATCCAAACGTTTACCGGATCACATCTTTCAAGATTCCTGATCCGGCACCTGTTTCCGGGCCCTCAGCTGTATGTGAAAATCAGTCCGGAGTAACTTTTTCAGTTCCTCCGGTTTCAGGAGCTATTGGTTATATTTGGTCTCTTCCACCCGGTGTAGTTATTTCAGGAGCTAATGATGGTAACAGTATTTCGGTTGATTTTACTTCAGCCACTTCAGGTAATATTTGTGTGAAGGCACGGTCTTCCTGTGATACTTCAAATTTAATTTGTAAATCTGTTTTTGTCGATCAAGTCCCTTCTACTTCGGTTGCAGGACCTGATAGCACTTTTACTGCAGACAATTTAAACTTGTATGCTAATTTTCCAACAACTGGTACCGGTACCTGGAGCGTATTAAGTGGTCCGGCAGGATTAAATATTGCCAATGTAAATAGTGCCACCAGTTATACGGATAATATTGATTTCGGGACTTACCAACTTCAATGGACAATATCCAATGGAATTTGTCCTCCATCTTCTTCCACAATAAATCTTACAAGAGTTACTTCTTTGGTAAAAACGTTTACGGGTTCGGGTTCATGGTATGATGCTGCGAGATGGGCTCCATCTTTACCAAGTACAGGAGATGATGTTGAGATAAACGGACATTGTGAAATTCCGGGAGGGACGAATATCGAAGTAAATAATTTAACAATTAATTCATCGGGATCTTTAGTAATCGGAAGCTCTGCTAACCTTGTATTTACTACTAATGGGACTGTTGCCGGAGATGGAGTCCTTTCTATGATGAATAGTGCAGAGTGGAAAATTACAGGTTCTAATAATTTTGTTGGTACATTCAATTCCGGTACTGGCACTGTAACATACGATGGTACTTCGTCACAATCGGTAGTAGCAGGAAACTATAATTTTCTTAAAATAAATTCTCCAAATGCAGTGCTTGATGGTAATATTTTCGTGAAAGGACTAGAAATCGCCGATGGTGCATCCTTTGACTGTAATTCCGGTAATTATATTGTTTCTTTCATTGAAGGAGATTTCGTAGTTAACGGAGCATTCATTCCGGGAAATTCTACATTTATATTTGATGGAACTGCAACACAGGAAATTAAAGGTACTCCCTCTGCTGCTTTATTTTATAATATTCAAATAAATGGTGCTGTGAAATTATCAAAACCTATAAGTGTGAGCGCTAATACAGTTATAGGCGGTAAACTTGATATAGGAACAATTTCTTTCCCTAGTTTAGGTACAGTGTCGGGAAGCGGAGTTCTATCTATATCGGCTCAGCATGGGGGTACTGCAAATTTTCCATTTGGAAATTTTACTTCTTTTGTTTCATCTGCCGGAAGTGTTGTTGAATATTATGGAGCCGGAGATTTCGAAGTTGCATCATCTGGAATTACTTATCCAAATTTAAAATTAACCGGTTCTGGATACAGGTATATGATGAATCCGGTAATGGTAGCAGGTGATTTACTTGTTCAGCCTGTTGGAGATCCTTTAGAAATCGAGTTTCAGATGACTGTAAGTGTTGGGGGAAGTACAATTAACTCAGGAATAACTTATTTTACTGATGAAACATTTTTAGATGGTACCATTACCACGACCTCAGGTGCAAGTACCAAATTTTACAGTCTCCTGGAAGTGACTAATGGTCAAATTGACGGGAATGGAGAATTTATAGGTGAACTAAATTCCCTGTTAAGAATTTTAGGACCAGGGGCAACAGTTATTCAAGGAAATCCTGTAATTCTAGATAATCTTTTTCTAAATAATGTTTATCTAAACCTGTTTAGTAATGTGGAAGTTTCCGGAGAAGTTGATTTGAATTATAACAGCCAGCTGGCACTACGTGACAGTGACCTTTTATTAAATTCCACGGCAAATACAATCAACTATGGAACCTCTGCTTATATAAACACAGCTGATGGTACAGGATCTCTTGTTATTAAAGGATCAGCCTCTTCAGAATTTATAGATGAATATCCATTAGGTTACGGAACAGCTTTTACACCTTTCAACCTGCTTTCACTATCCGGTTCTCCGGCTGCTAATTCAACATTATCATTAAAAGTTTTCGAGTTTACCACTGCACCTGCCGGAGCGTACGGTAAGAGATATATTTCGATTAACTCTACTGGACTAGATCCGGTAAGTGATTTTTCTTTTAATTTTAACTCTCAGGAAGTGATAGGAGCACCACTGACAGTTTTTAAAGATAATACCTTGGTTAGTAATCCTTTTGTGGCAGGCAATACCTATGGGGTTAATCCGGGGTCAGGTATTAGTTCTTTAAATGGTGAGTGGAAATTGCTTTCTACTGAAAAAACTTTTATTGCCACTTCAGGAAATTGGCATGAGGGCTCCAACTGGAGTCCGGTTGGTGTGCCTGAACCTACAGATGATGTAATTATTAATGGCACTTGTATCGTTGGTGATAATGCAAGTGCAAATAACATTTTAGTAAACGGGCAACTACAAGTAGGAACAGCAAGTGATGCTGTCAGATTTATTTCTCTCGGTGATGTGACTGGCCCCGGTGCCCTCTCCATTGTGAATGAATCGGTGTGGGAGGTTCGTGGAAAAAATGAAATTACATCTTTTGGACCGGGAGGAACTGTAGAATATGCAGGTACAGATGTACAGCAAGTAAGACCTGGTGATTACCATACCATTGTATTTAACTCTTATGAAGCTAATCTGATTGGTGATATTACTGTTACCGCAGGATTGATAGTTAATTCAGGAAAGGTATTGGAAGGTAATACCTATACCATTGATATGTCAGGGGGAGATATGATTCTAAATGGCGTTACCTCTTTGCAGGACGCTACCCTGGTGTTTTCCGGTTCGGGTGAACAAACTATTTTAGGAAGTTTAACTAATATTCAAGTACGTACATTAGAAGTCAGAGGAGCCTTAAAAGCTGTGACGGCGATTGATGCGTATGAAACTATTATACAACCTGCAGGAAGGCTTGACCTCGGATCCAAATTGCATGCCCTTGGAACAGTAACGGGTACAGGTACTATAGCACTTACTGTAGGTGAACCGGAAACAAACCCTATTCTTCCTGATGGTTCATTTTTTGCATTTCTTCCTTCTGATGGTACCGGTGGAACATTTGAATTTTATGGGGATATATCTTTTACGATACCAAAGCTTGGTCCAAGTTTTAGATTTTTTAATAATGTACTATTAACAGGAGAAGGAGTCAAGTTTAATGAAATAGGGGATGATATGATAATTCACGGTGCATTAATAAACAGATCTGTATTTGAAGTTCAAAATAACCTATGGGTTCAGAAAGATTTAATTAATGAACGCGAAATAATCATTAAAGAGGGAATTGTGACAGAAATAGAAGGCGAATTAACTAATGCCGTAACAGGTGTTTTTAATGCGGAGTTGAATTCTGTAGTAGCTTTTAGAGGTGACATTGTAAACCTTGGTGCATTTAATATATCAAATTCAAATTTTATTGCAGAGTCAGGTGGCACTAAAACCATTTCAGGTAACCCTATCAATTTTCATAAACTTGATTTGAAAAATACTCATATCAGCCTTCAGACAAACATCCGAGTTGATTATCAAATTGAATTTATAAATAATGATCCTGCACAATTATTCCTGAATAATAGTAATCTTACATTAGGTAAAAATGTAGTGTTTGTTGATTTTAACGATGTTAAATATGTTGATATGTCCGGAAACGGATATATTATAAAAGAAGGAAATAGTGCATTAAACTTCCAGGGAGTATATCCCCTGGGCTTTATGTCTGCTTATACTCCATTCAACCTTACTTCCCTGGATGCTACTTTCCACGATAATCCTGAACTTCATATTAAAGTGAATAATATGGCGAGTGCTCCGAGACCGGGAGATTTTTATTCCAAGTCAATTACACTTTCATCAGTGGACATGACTGTGAATGATTTTGGATTTAACTTCAGCTTTCCGGCTGAGGCATCTGCCGAATCAATGAAATTGTACAGATATTTTGAAGAACAATTATTACCTGCAGTCAATTCAAATGTTGCAGTTAATTCTTTTACTGTTACACCAGGGGAAGGAAATACAAATTTCAATGGGGAGTGGATGGTGTTACAACTTGAAGACCTTGCTATTACTTATTTTGATCCATCCGTTGCTTGCTTAGGTGATTCTATAGATATTTATGGTTCAGGTTTTAATTCAGGAGCAGCAATACAAAAAGTATACTTTGGATTAATAGCTACAACCGAATTTTCAGTAAAGGCTGATGATCAGATTAGGGTGAAAGTGCCGATGACTGCGACATCCGGAAATATAACAGTGGAAAATGAGGATTTGGTAACAGCGGTTAGTGAAGGTGAGCTTACCATAAGTTCTCCTGCTGCACCTGATGTTACAAATGCTCAGGGTTGTGAAAGTTCTTCAGTGACACTTATAGCTAGTCATACCGGTAGTTCATCGTTCTTATGGTATGATTCTCCTGCTGGTGGTAATATGGTTCACAATACTGCAGAGACAAATGTTTCTGAGTATACTTTTTCACTTGGTACTGAAAGTATCACATATTATGTTGAATATAATGACGGATATTGTTCGAGTGAAAGGGTTTCTGTTACTGCGACAGTCCTTATAGCTCCAACAGCTAGCATTTCTTCATCGGTTAACGAAGTATGCCCGGGTGGATCAGCCGATATTACTTTTACATTTACAGGTACAGCCCCATGGAGTTTTAGCTATCTGGATGCCGAAGAAATTCCGGCATCAAGTTCAAGTAATGAATATATACTTCCAGTTACTCCTTCTTCAACTACAACATATATATTAGTTTCTGTTTCCGATGTAACTGGGTGTCCAGGAGTTATTACCACAAATGAAGTCACAATTTCTGTCGGAAGTGCTCCGATAGCATCAGCCGGAGCTGATATAACAGTATGTGCCAATAATAATGTGGTGAATCTTTCAGGAACGGTGCAGTTTTCTGCCGGTGCCCAATGGTCAACAAATGGCACAGGAACTTTCGATGATGCTTCCGCCATGAATGCAGTCTATAACCCTTCTGCCGCGGATAACAGCAACGGAGTAATTATACTTACCTTGACGACAGCAGGAAATACAGGTTGTATTGAAGCATCTGATGACATTACTGTTAATATTACTCCTTCTCCGACGGTAAATGCAGGTGCTGATATTGAAATATGCGAATCCGGAACTGCAAGTTTATCCGGGACAGTGACAGTTGCTATTGGTGGTACCTGGACAAGCACCGGCAACGGTACATTTAATAATGCCGGAGCCCTGAATGCAATCTATACACCCGGAACAACTGATATAAATGACGGTAGTGTTACTTTAACCCTTACTTCTACTGGTAACGGCTCCTGTAATGCAGTAACGGATCAAATATTAATAAATATCAATGCTGCTCCGATAGTTAATGCAGGTAGTGATTTTGATGTATGTAGCAATGATATAGCAGCTTTGTCAGCTACATTATCCGGAGCTACAAATGTTCAGTGGTCAGGTTCAGGAACAGGAACTTTTGACAATGACACCGGTTTATCTACAAATTATACACCTTCAAATGCAGATATAAGTTCTGGTTCTGTAACACTAACCATTCAGACTACTGACAATAGCTTGTGCGATCCTGCTGTAGATGAGGTAACAATTACTTTTGTTGCTGCTCCTGCAGCACATGCCGGTACAGTTTACAATACATGTGGTATTACTGCAGTTCCGGTAAACGGCACCGTCACGAATTCTTCAGGTCAAAACTGGACAAGTAATGGAACAGGTAATTATTCTGATGCATCAGCAACTTCCACTACCTATACTCCTTCTGCAGAAGATGTAACTTCCGGAACATTAACATTAACGCTTACAGCAAATGGCAATGGTGTTTGTAGCCCTGTTACTTCTACGGCAACATTAGTTATATCTCCGGGGCCCCAAGCTGAAATTTCCGGGAATGAAAGTGTTTGTGAAGGAAATTCTGCTTTTTTAAATATAAGTTTTACAGGTACAGCCCCATGGGATTATGAGTTTACTGACGGAGTTAATACATTCTCAGGAAGTACTTTAGTAAGTCCTTTTAGTCCTGAAGTTACACCTGCGGCTAATTCCACTTATAATATGGTTTCTGTTTTCAGCGGTTCATGTCAAGGGACCGTATCGGGTTCAGCTACAGTTAATATTTTAGCGAATCCTGCCGCGAATCTGGTGATTCATCCATTAGAGGATACAGTGTGTGTTAATCGCAATCCTGTTTTAACATTAATGGCATCACAGCCATCTGTAGATTATAGAATTTTTGTAAACGGTAATCAGGTAGGTGGACTAAGGAACGGAGATGGTAACGACATGAACCTTGGGTTAACTAATATTGATTTTGCTGATGGTTATAATCAGGTTACAGTAGTCGCTGAAGGATGTTCCCCGGTAGAGTTGGATATGAAGCCGGTAGTCAGGAAAAGTTCAATGATAAAACCTGTTGTTACTTCAACTAATACCGATCTTTGTAATAATGCAGAAGTTAGATTACAAACAACCAATCCGGCAGAGGCATTGGCAATAAGATGGCTACTGAATAATTCCCTGCTGGCAGGGGAGCAAGCCATTGAACACGTTGCCCATGCGGCAGGTGAATATCGTTCCGTGGCGATAAATAATTTGTGCAGACTGGTGTCTGAACCGATTACTATTTCCAGAGGTCCTGCATTGCCTCAGATAAGTGTAAGTAATAATAGTACTTCCACCGAACTGTCGATTCCTTCCGGATATTCAAGGTACCAGTGGTACGCAGGACAGAAAGCCATTTACCAGGCGGTCGGAGAAAATTATATAGCTTATTACAATTCTGCATATTCGGTTGCAGTAAATTACAATAACTGCAGACTGGTTTCAGATCCTGTAGTTGTTAATAATGCCTCACTGGAAGAATTGCTGAAAAAGAACTTTATAAGCAATGATTCCATGATATTCATTCTTCCTCCTTTTGCCCAAGATGAGCCTGCAGTGTTATATCCTAATCCTGCAACAGATGCCTTTACAATAAAGTATGTTTCCGCTACAGGTGTGGAAGTGGTATTTGATGTTTATGATGTCATGGGTAATAAAGTCCTTAGCCAAACGATAGCATCATCTCCGGGAATGATACAGCAGGACTTCAACAACCTTAAGCTGAATAGCGGACTGTACTATGTGTATATACAGGAAGGAGAGAAGAGAACAGTGGAGACGGTGATGATTAGGTAATTAAGAATTAAGAGTTAAGAATTAAGAATTGAATAATTGAGATTAAGAATTTTCGAATTTCGGTCTTCGGATTTCGAATTTAAATACATAAAATATGAATTTTATTAAACTTACCAGATACACTGCATTTTTACTGATTTTTTCAGTGCTCTGTCTTTTTTCTTGTAAGAAAACAGAAGGAGATGTTTTTCCTGATGAAGCTACATTAAAGTTTACTGTTGAAGATGATAGAGGTGATATCGTTACAGGAGCCAATTTTTATGTATTCAACAGCCAGGCAGAGTACCAGAATGCTGTTCAGCAAAATAATTATGCTGCTGCGATTATTTCCACTGTTACCAGTGGCGGACTTGATTCTATTAAACTAAGAGGTGGAAGAGAGTATTGGGTGTTTATCAGAAAATATGATCCGGTTAGAAATATAGTTTTAACAAACGTAGGAATAAGCGCCAAGATAGAGAAGCTGGAAAAAGGATCGGTGATTACTGCCAAATTTAAAGTATCACAATTTTACGGACTGGTATCTTTCTGGTCAAAGAACGGAAATTATCTCCCGGTAAAAATTAAAATCGGAACTCAGGAATTTAGTCTGAATGGTACCATGACTACCGCACCTTCCAGTTCAGGAAATCCCAATGCAGCGGAGTTTAACCTGGAAGCAAACACCTATTCATGGTATGCTATCGCGCAGAATGGCTGTGTGTGGACAGGAAGAGTAGAGGTGGAGAACGGAGGATTTTATCCGATAGAATTAGATGTATGTACTACAGGAAGAGTGACCTTTGTTGCACCTGATTACAACACTTCACACGGTCCAATAGGAATAAAACTTGATGGCAACGAGCCTATAGGAACAATAAATGGAGTTGGTGATTTTATTTGTAGCGGTACCGGCTCTAATGGTAATGGTACAGGTTCATTTGTTTCTGTTTACAGAGATGCTAATACCTATACATACCATGCACGTTCACAGGATGGCCGCTGCTCATGGACCGGTAGCTTTGCTTTGGCAGATAATGAGTGTAAGGTGGTGGTGCTGGATGAATGCCAGTAGAGGGACGAGGGGCGAATTACGAGGTAGGAATGTGAGGTTCGAGGAATGAATGACGAGGTACGATTTATGAGGTTCGAGGACGAATGAGAGGTGCGATTTTTAGAGTGTCGTTAAAATTCAGCGTCATTGCGAAGCATGGGATACTCTTAATTAATATGATTTGGTAGATTCACTTTGACTGGAAAATTAAAGAAATGCTGAAGCAATCTGGTAATAGAAAGAGATTGCTTCAGTATTTTTTTTATTAAGCATCGCATTGTCATTTGTAAACTGAGAAGGTATAGTTATCATACCTACCCCTATCCCCTGAAGGGGAACAATCGCGGAGGAGTTATAGCAGAGATCAGATGTTAGTAATTATCCAATTTTTCTTTTCTAAATATTTTCTTCAACCATTGAAATTAACGGAAACATGCCGGGCAAAAACCCCTTTAAGTATAGGGGTGGAGGAAGCCAAAATTGTATTATTTAAATTTAAAATTAAACTCGTCTACGCTTTTAATCATTTTTTACAAGATGTTAATTATTTGTCGGAAGTAATTACATACTTTTGGATAAGATATTATTAACAATGAATTAGCAAATTGTTGGGGCCAACAATTGAAGTTCATCTTATTTTTCATTTAGATTAAACAAATTATACTCATGAAGAAAAAGCTATTTTTTCTGTTGGCAATGTTTTTTGCCTTCAGTACTTTCTTTACTGTTAAAGCTGAACTGGTAGAAATTCCGGATCCGAATTTCAGAAATCGATTAAAGCAATTATATCCCTCCTGTTTTACCGGAGAATTAATGGAGACCACTTGTTCATCCGTGATAAACGCTACGAGTTTAGATGTATCTTCAAGAGGTATAAGTAGTCTGGCAGGAATTCAATATTTTGTCAGATTAACTCAATTATATTGCTATGATAACCATCTAAAAACTTTACCTATATTGCCCAATACCCTGACGCATTTGGAATGTGGTGATAATCCTGAATTAAGCAGTTTACCTGATGTTTTGCCCGGGTCATTATCAATTTTGTGGTGCTATAATAATAGCTTAAGCAGTTTGCCCTCTTTACCAGGATCACTTGTCCAATTATCTTGTTTTGATAATAAATTGAAAAGTTTACCAGCACTGCCATCTGGTTTAAAATACCTTCAGTGTGGAAATAATCCTGAATTAAATAATTTTCCTGAATTACCCGGGTCATTATTATCCTTCGAATGTAATAATAATCAATTAACCAGTTTGCCTCCTTTACCAGTATCGTTAAAGGAATTGTTTTGTTTCTCCAACCAATTAACCAGTTTGCCTCCGTTACCTCCTTCACTATTTTCTTTGCATTGTTACCAAAACCAATTGTCCAGTTTACCACCTTTGCCTAATACCCTTTGTTATCTCGAATGCCATAACAATCAAATCACTTGTTTACCTAACCGTCCGACCTGTTCTAATTTCACATCCACTTGTGGTATAACTGAATGTTCAAGCAATAATAATTTAGTTACAATTCCGGATGAAAATTTTAGAGCATATTTAAAAGGGACTTATCCTTCCTGCTTTGTTGGGGAATTGATGGATCCGAATTGTTCTGAAATACTCGCTGTCACCTCATTTAATGATAATATCGCCCCTCGGAATGTAGTTGATCTGACGGGTATTGAATATTTTGTAAATCTGGAACAGCTTTATATGGAAAATAATAATTTATCCTATATAAAAGCTTTTCCATCAAAACTGGAAGATATTTATATTTCAAATACCTCACTCACTTCTTTACCTGTTCTACCAAATAGTTTACTGTATTTTGGTTGTGAAAATAGCAAACTGACTCAATTGCCTTCCTTACCTTCAAGCTTATTGTATTTAGGATGCAGCCATAATAATTTATCACAACTTCCTGAATTACCTGCCCAACTTCAATATCTTGATTGCGCAGGTATGAACTTATCCTCTCTACCGGTATTACCCGGTGGATTATTGAACCTGAACTGTTCTGATAATAGTATTTCAGTTTTACCTCAATTACCTAATTCACTTAGATATTTACACTGTTCAGGTAATAACATAAATTGTTTGCCTAATTTACCACCTTTTCAACATTTTTACTCATCCTGTGGAACTGCCGTTTGCATTCCTGAAGGATATTACCTGATACCTGATGTCAATTTCAGAAATTGGCTCAAAGATTATTATCCGTCATGTTTTTTAGGAGAATTCATTAATACGTCATGTTCAGAAGTTGTAAATGAAGAGTATCTTTCTGTATATGCACATGGTATTTCTGATTTGACCGGGATTGGTTTATTCGTGAATTTAAAAACTTTACATTGTGGCGGAAATGCATTATCAGTGTTGCCTGATTTACCAGCAACATTAACTGATTTGCAATGTTCAAGTAGTAGTTTATCAAGTTTGCCTGAATTACCCGCCGGATTGGTTAGTCTTGTTTGTTCCTATTGTAATCTAACAACACTCCCAAAATTGCCGGGTAATCTGGAGCATTTAAATTGTGTTGGAAATAAATTGACAAGTCTACCACAATTACCATCCACCTTAAAATCTATAGGAGCGCATTCCAATCAATTAACAAGTTTGCCTGAACTTCCTGTTTCTTTAAATAATATTTATCTTACCGGAAACAAGATTTCACAGTTGCCAAGTCTTCCTCCAAACTTGCATTTATTGGAATGCAGTGGTAATTTATTAACAAATATTCCGGAATTACCATCCTCTTTAAGGATATTAGGAATAGCGCAAAATAATATTTCCAGCTTGCCAAAATTAACCGATCATTTAGAGTTTATAAATTGTAAGGATAATTCTATTTCTTCACTTCCTGATCTGCCTCCGACATTAACAGAAATCGATATTAGAAACAATCAAATTCAGAATTTGCCACTATTACCTGATGGACTTTGTAAATTACAGTGTGATGGCAATCTTATTACCTGTCTTCCCAATATTCCTGGTTGCCCTACTTTTACCTCATCATGCGGCAATAACCTCTGCAATCAATTTATCACAAGTCAGGTAAATCAACAGACATTTTGCCCATACACAACTTTAAGTGTAAAGTTTAATATAAGCGGCACATTCAATTCCGGAAATATCTTTACAGCACAACTCTCCGATGCCTCCGGAAGCTTTGCAAGTCCTTTGGTCATTGGAACACTGAGCAGCACTACATCAGGTACAATAAACTATACTATCCCGAATAACATTCCTCCCGGATATAATTACAGAGTAAGAGTAGTATCATCATCACCCGCAGTAATAGGGTCTGACAATGGTGCTGATATTATTATTTACCCTGCCGTACATAGTCTGTTTATCAATGGTCCTTATGAAATTTGCAGTACTAATCTTACCGGGCAATATTTTGTTACCTTCACTCCCGGCTCAGTCTATACCTGGGGAGTCAACAAAGGTGGATCTATAATATCAGGTCAGGGCACAGCCTCAGCAACAATAGCCTTCGGGGCAGAAGGGGGTACTGTAAATGTGACTGAAACTAACAGCAACGGATGTAACAGCAATACATCATATAAACATGTGTTTGTTGTTGCGACTCCTAATACCTCTGCCATCTCCGGTCCATCGTCAGTTTGTCGCCAATCTTCTGCTAACTTCTCTGTAGAAAATACAAGTGGTTCAGTTTACCAGTGGACTGTGCCTGCCGGGGCAACCGTTACTTCAGGTCAGGGAACATCAGCTGTCACAGTTTTATTTGGTACTTCGGCTGGTAACGTTACAGTGAAGGAAACCAATAGTGCAGGATGCCAAAGTGCTATAATATCAAAGGCAATAAATTTATTGTCGCTTCCTGCGGCTCCGAATATCTCTGGTTCAACTTCTGTTTGTGCCAATACACAAAATGTACTTTATTCGTCTACTCCATATGAAGGCTCTACTTACTACTGGACAGTTAATGACGGATTGACAATTGCATCTTATCCTGCATTTAATAATGTAAGAGTGAATTTCGGTACAACTCCGGGAGTGATAAAACTAAGAAGAGCTAATGCCAATGGTTGTCTTTCTCCGGAGTCAGTTGTCAATGTTGAAGTAAAACCTCAACCTGAAGTAAGTCTTAATGCGTCTCAGGCTGAGGTATGTGCCGGAACAACAATAAACCTAACCGCATCCGGAGCTTCAACTTATAGCTGGACTTCCATATCCGGACTATCTGTAAATGGATCAGATCGTTCATTGGCCACCGCAAAAGTGAATACATCAACAACCTATACTGTAACCGGAACTGCAGAAAACGGATGCAGAAATCAGGCGACTGTTTATGTACTTGCAAATCCATTGCCTTCCTTAGTCGTGGATCCTTCCAATCCTGTAATATGCCGTGGCTCTTCAGTGACTTTAAATGCGGACGGTGCACAAAATTACACGTGGACTGGGGGAGCACTTGCCGGTGTTACAGAAAGTACAGTAACTGTTAATCCTACTTCCACTACAAATTATATGGTGACAGGTACTTCCGATAAAGGATGTGTCAGAAATCTTACTGTAAAAGTAACTGTAAGTAATGTCGCTGCGCCAAAAATAAATATAGATTGTAATAGTTTAACTTCAAGCGTGGCAGGATTAAGTTATCAATGGAATCTTGAAGGCTCTCCAATTGCAGGAGCGAACTCCGTACAATATAATCCTGTTAATTGCGGCAATCATACCGTAACAGCTATAAACCAGTATGGCTGTTCAGCCACTTCTGCTCCATACTTTGTGGTGGGAACAGGAAATAATGCTTCCTCCGCAAGAATAGCAGACTTCACAAATAACATTTCCGGCGAAGAGATCATTATCTACCCCAACCCCAACAATGGCAGCTTTGCCATCAAAGCAGATGCTAAGCTGGTGGTAACGGATGCGACCGGACTTGTGGTTTACGAAAGAATTGTAAAAGACCTTTCAGAACTGGAAAATGTGGAATTGGGCAATGTAGCCCAGGGTACCTATCTGGTTCAGTTGCTGATTGGGGAGCATGTAGTGAGTAAGAGGGTGATGGTTTATTAAGCCTTAAAGCATAAAGCTGTCAACCTTAAGATATTAAGGGCTGCATTTTACACCTGAAATGCGGCCCTTTTATTTTAAGATTCCATTGATCTGTGTTGAGTTACCTTTCGATAAGTTTAAGCTTATTTCAGACTAATTACCCTCATATTCAAACCAAAATATATTTTTTTATTACCCCCTGTTTGTGGATAACCTGCCTTAATAAATTCCGTAAAACTTCAAATCAATTGATTATAAAGAGGTATTAACCCTCGATTATTTTAAAAAACCGGTTTGTCAAATTTTTTAATATGACTAAATTTTACTCATCAGCTTACCAATCTTTGGGTTTGCGTTTATTTTTTATTCTTTTACTCATTTCATCTTATGGGAATGCCCAAGTGACTTCAGGTCCCGCATTACCATCAAATGTTACCTCTAATACTTTAAATGCCGGAGCGGCAGCAGGATGGTCAGGATTGCCAAATGTTGGTTTAGATAATAATACATTTGCATTTACAGCAAGTATTCCTAATGGCCAATCCTCGCACAGACTAGTTGCCCGACAGTTTAACTTTAATATTCCGGTTTATGATGTTATCGACGGAATATTTGTTCAGGTTCGATGGTATGGAAGTACAACTGCCCTGACAGAATCTGAAGTTTTTTTAACCAGGGATGGAGGTAACTCTAATGCTGGACAAAACAAAGCCGTAACAGCAACTGCAATTTTATCTACTGCAACCCTAAAATCTTTCGGAGCAGCTAACGATTTGTGGACTCCGACAATTCCATGGAATGCCATAGATTTAAATAATCCGAATTTCGGTGTTTGTATTGCGGCGTCTAAAACGGGAGGTGGTGGTAATACTTCATTTAATGTCGACTTTGTAAAAGTTACTGTTTACCATCATAATCCTCTTAATATATCCTCTATAAATCCTCCTTCCTTTTGTCAAAACGGAAGTGTGACTGTTGGATTCACTAATGAAGTTATCGCAGGTGCAGGTAATCAATATACTCTTGAATTATCTCAGCCATCAGGAAATTTTACGCCTCCAATTTCTATTGGTTCTCTTGCTTCAATAGCCAGCAGTGGAACGATTGTAGGAACAATACCACCGGGCCAGTCAATTTCCAATCTTTACAGGATGCGAATTACTTCCTCGAACCCAAATATAACAGGACAGATGAATGGAAGTAATCTTACAGTGTATAGTGCTCCTCCGGCAGGTGTTACAATAGCTGCCCCAACAACGGTATCCTGTAGTGGTGCAACATTAAACTGGAGCGGTGGGACCGGTTCAGAATATTTATTACTGGACGTTGCACTGGATGCGGGATATACCACCTTTTTTCCTGGGTATGAAAATAGGAATGTTGCTCTCGCAACAAGTCATGTTCTTACAGGATTAAATTCAAATACCACTTATTATTACAGGATTCGTGGTTATAATGGCTGCGGATATTCGGCTTATGCCAATGCGACTGTCACCACTAACCCTGGAGGAAATTCAACTTATACGGTAAACAGCCTTTCAGATGCAGGCACAGGATCATTAACTTTTGGTGATTTAAGATATTGTATTACTCAGGCTAATTCTCAATGTGGTCATGTTACTATTAATTTCAGCGTGAGTGGTACTATTTCAATTGCATCACAACTTCCTCCGTTAAATAATCCATCAGGTATTACCATTGATGGAACTACCGCACCAGGGTATATTGCTAATGGAATTCCGGTATTTGGAACATCAGGTGGCTCTCCTTTGGGTTTTAACCACAGAATTACAATTATGAGTACCGGTACAGGTGCTCCTACTGCAATTACTACAAACGTTTCAGCAAATTACAATGTTATTAAAGGGCTGGTGTTTCAGGATATAGGTGACGGTACAATAAGCGCAAATGATATCGCCATAACTTTATCTACAAATTATAACAAGGTCCTTGGCTGTTATATTGGAATGAATGCCGATGGTATAACTAAGGGTGGTACCAGAACAGCGATCGGTATTTCTGTAACCGGAGCCAATAATCAAATTGGTGACGGTACTCCTCAAGGTGCAAACTTAATTAGTGGACTTAATGGAGCAACAGTTTCCAGAGGAATACTTTTTTCCACTGCTAATGCTGTAAATAATTCAGTATCCGGAAATATTATAGGATTGCAAAAAAATGGATCTTCATTGGTAACTGGTAATGCACAACTGTATGGGGTGTTGTTTGATACTAATTCCGGTGGAAATAATATTGTCGGAGGTGCAAATTCAGGCTTTGGTAATGTGATTTCCGGCATGAGTGCAGCTAATTCTTATGGAGTATACTCAAGAGCAACAGGAACGGTAGGTAATATTATTCAGGGTAACATTATTGGCTTGCAATCTAATGGTGTTTCATATGTTACCGGCAATGCTCAGCAAAATGGAGTGGTGTTAAATAACACATTGAACAACATTGTAGGAGGAAGTACTCCTGGTGCAGGAAATATAATTTCAGGTAATGAAAATTCCGGTGTTATTATCGCAGGTGCCACCTCTACCGGTAACAGAATCATTGGTAATTACATTGGACCCGACATCACAGGTACCAGTTTTGTTACAGGTAGTACCCAGGGATATGGAATTCAATTTGGCACTACTACCGGAGGAAATTTTATCGGTGGTGTGAATCCGGGAGAAGGTAATCTTATTTCGGGCAACAAAGACGATGTCGGTACCAGTGGAACCGGAATATTCACTCCAAGTACCAATACTTCAGGTAATAGAATTCAGGGAAATATAATTGGTCCGCAGGCAGACGGGATTACTCATTTAATTAATAATCCCCAAGTGTATGGGATTTCTATAGAAAATTCTCCCAATAATTTAGTTGGAGGGAATGTGCCAAATGCTAGAAATGTTATCTCCGGTAATCTCACTGCCGGAATTCTATTAAATCAGGCTGGATGTACCGGAAATTTAATTAGAGGAAATTATATTGGTATTGATAAAAATGGCAATGGTATCATTGGAGGTAGTAGTCAGGAATGGGGAATAATGGTCAATACTACAGTGGGATCAGGTAACATTATCGGTGGTATAAATCCCGGGGAAGGAAATGTTATTTCAGGTAATACCAATGGAGGCTCACTTGCAGCCGGAATTCACCTTAATTCAACTACCGGCAATGTTTCTATCTCAGGAAACATTATCGGCCCTCAGGCCGATGGTATTTCTTCTCTTATCGGTAGTCAACAATTGTATGGAATATATATCAATGCTTCTCCTAACAATTTAATTGGAGGCAGTACAGCAGGAGCTGCTAATATTATTTCTGATAATGATCTTGCAGGAATATTTTTCACTCAAACTACTTCAGCAGGTAATCAGGTAAAAGGAAATATTATTGGACTGAATAAAGACGGCACCAATATTATTTCCGGTGCCATTCAGGAAACAGGTGTTCTTATAGGTACTAATGCAGGTGCCAACACAATTGGAGGGACTTCAGCAGGAGAAGGTAATATAATATCAGGTAATGACGATGGTGCCTCTTTGGGTGGTGTAGGAATAAATATAAGAAGTACATCTGCTGCAACAACTGTTGTTGGTAATATCATAGGTCCACAAAAAAATGGTATTTCCTATGTCACAGGTAACAGACAGTTTGATGGAGTTTATATTTCAAACTCACCTAATAATGTTATCGGAGGTAGTACAGTTAACGCTCGCAATATTATTTCAGGAAATGAAAAGTCAGGTATTACTATTGGAGGAGCTTCATCCACCGGAAACAATGTAAGAGGTAATTATATAGGACCCGGAATGTCTTTGATTGCCATTTCAGGTGCCACTCAGGATGATGGTGTTAAAATTCAAACTGGTGCAGCAAATAATACCATTGGGGGGGCTTTTGGAGATGGTAATGTAATTTCATTTAATACATTGAGCGGTGTGGATGTAATTAATTCCACCAGTACCGGAAATAGAATAACCTATAATTCGATTCATAGTAATGGCATAAAAGCCATCAATTTAAATTCCGCACCCAATCAGGGTAATAATGGTATAATTTCTCCGACCATTACCACTGCTTCCGGATCTGCTATCAGCGGAACCGGAATAACCGGCAGTACAATTCATCTTTACAAAAACACTACCGGAAATTGCAATGATGCTATGCAACCTGTTGCCCAGGTTTCTGTAGCGAGTGGCACATGGACTTACCCCGGGCCGCATAACCATGGGGATTATTTTATGGCTACTCAAACTGATGGATCTAATAATACATCCGAGTTGTCCTCCTGTGTGATGGTAGTCATAGGTCCGAAATTTGTTACCAATACAAACGATTCAGGACCGGGTTCCTTGCGTCAGGCAATTCTTGATGCCAATTCAGAAGCTGGTCACGATTCAATTAAATTCAACCTGGGAGCAGGTGGTCCTTTCACTATAAATCTCCTTTCCGCATTGCCTAATTTAACTGATAATAGCGGGGTAACAATTGATGGTTTTTCTCAGTCAGGTTCCAGTCCTAACTCAATACCTGTATTTAATACTTCAGCAGGAACACCATTGAATGCTGTGCATCAGATTATCCTTGAAAACAGTGCGAATATTCCTGAGGGTCTGAATTTGGTAAGTAATAATAATACTATAAGAGGGCTGGTACTTCAAAACTTCGGAGATGGAACCCCAAGTGTAAATGATATTGCAATTTCCATTAACGGAAATAATAATAAAGTGCTTGGGTGTTACATAGGTATGGATGCCTCCGGTGCAGTGAGAGGAACCAGAACTTTTACAGGTGTTTCTGTAATAGGATCAGGCAACTTGATTGGTGATGGAACAGCTGCAGGAGCCAATTTGATTTCCGGGATGAATGGTAGTAATTCGTCAGGTGTAAGTCTGGCAGGAGCAAGTACCTTGAACAATAGCATTAGAGGTAATATAATAGGACTTGGTAAAGATGGTACTACTTATATTTCAAATGCACAAAGTTCAGGTGTATTGGTAACTAACACTGTAGGTGGAAATAATATTATCGGAGGCCCGGCTGTCGGAGATGGTAATGTGATATCCGGGAACTCAATCGGTATAAGTTTGAATAACCCTGCTGCAGGATGGACAAGTGTTCAGGGAAATATAATTGGTCCGCAAGCAAATGGAATGTTGTCCGTTTCGGGCCAGGTTTCAGGTGTTAGATTAAATGGCTCATCAGGAAATGTTATTGGAGGAGTTGCATCGGGCGCAAGAAATATAATATCCGGAAACACTCAGGAGGGAATCATGATCGGAGGTTTCGGTTCTTCAAATAATATAATTATTGGAAACTATGTAGGGTTAAATAAAAACGGAAATGATGCTGTAGGAGGACAACCTGTTGGAATTTACCTGGGACCATTTGATGTGACAGGTACACAGATAGGAGGTTCAAACCCGGGTGAAGGGAATGTGATATCAGGAAATTCCTCCTATGGTATACATCTTGCCAATGTCACATCGGGAGGAACAATTCAGGGAAATATCATTGGCTTGCAGGCTGATGGAAATTCACTGATTGCATCTTCCAATCAAAACTGGGGAATATTTTTAGATGGGGCCGAAAGCTTTCTGATCGGAGGTAATTCCGCATCGGCGAGAAATGTAATTTCAGGGAATCGCTTTATTGGAATCCGTTTTGACTATGCAAGTTATTGCACTGTAAAAGGCAATTATATAGGACCTTCAAGTACCTTAACAGCTGTCCCCGGATCATTACAGGAAACAGGAATTTCTATTTATTATAATTGTGAGTACAATGTATTAGGATCATTGTCTGCAGGCGAAGGAAATGTTATTGCTCATAATTCGATAGATGGGATAAATGTTGAGCAATCACAATATAATAGAATTTCCGGAAACTTAATGTATGCTAATACTGCCAAGTCCATCAATCTTAATTACCTGGCTAATTTTGGAAATAGCGGATTGCCTGTACCGGTAATAACAGCTGTAAATGCTACCACTATATCCGGTACCGGAGGGGCAAATGGTAACATCATTGAAATATATAAGAATACCACAGGAAATTGTAATGATGCAATGACCTTTATCGGGACAGCGCCTGTGGCCGCAGGGGTATGGTCTTATTCAGGAACATTTACAACCGGAGAATATTATTTAGCTACTCAAAGTGATATTAATCAAAATACTTCTGAATTTTCTGCATGTGTGCAGTTATTAGCTCCCTCTTTGGTGGTAACAACAACCGCAGATTCAGGACCTGGATCACTTCGTGAAGCAATTTCACTTGCAAATTCAACTCCCGGTAGAGATACAGTTACTTTTAATATTACAGGTGCTGGTCCTCATACAATCAATTTAACTTCCGCTTTACCTGGTTTAACAGACAATGACGGAGTTGTAATTGATGGATTTTCGCAATCAGGGGCACTTCCTAATACCATTCCTGTATTTAATACAACCGTCGCCACTCCTTTGAACCCGGTATATAAAATTATTTTGGGTAACGGAGCAAATATTCCCATTGGCTTGGATTTAGTAGGCAACAATAATGAAATCAAAGGTCTGGTTCTCCAGGATTTTGGTGATGGAACTGTAAGTAATAACGATATCGCCATCAATATTTCCGGACAGAGCAATAAAGTTTTGGGTTGTAATATTGGTATGGATGAAACCGGAACGATTAAGGGTACAAGAACTGCAATTGGTATAAAAATTAGTGGACCAAATAATATTATTGGGGACGGGACAACTGCAGGAGTTAATCTTATTTCAGGGTTGAATGGCTCACTCTATGGTATTCAAATAATTGGAGCAGGAGCAATTGGAAATTCAGTTAAATCAAATCTTATTGGCTTACAAAAAAATGGTAGTGATATTGTTTCAGGCTCGGCCCAAAGCAAAGGTGTTGCTGTTTTATCAAGCGGAAACGTGGTTGGCGGGAATGCAGCGGCTGATGGAAACGTAATTTCCGGTAATAATGGTAGCGGTATATTACTATCAAATGGAAACCAGGTGAGTAATAATATTATTGGGTTAAGGGCAGATGGCATTGGTTATGTTGCCTCAAATCCTCAAAATATAGGTGTAGAACTAAGTGGAACACAGAATTGTGTTATTGAACGAAATGTTATTTCCGGAAATGAATCTTATGGAATTTTTGGTCCTGGTCCTTCTTCTTTCAACACTATTAGGGGTAATATCATCGGACTTGATAAGACCGGTTCAGTACTTATAGCAGGTGCATCACAGGATGTTGGTATTCAACTTCATGGGCGTGATAACACCATCGGAGGCACAGGTGCAGGAGAAGGAAATATTATTTCTGGTAATAATGGAACTCCGGGAATAGGCATCGTTTTGGCTGATCCTGCTATCGGGGCTAACGTTGTAATCGGTAATTTAATTGGTCCGGCTTCAGATGGTCAAACTCATTTGGGAGGTCAGAATATTGGTATTGAAATTAATAATGCTTCTCATCATAATGTTATTGGAGGAAATACAGCTTCTGCGAGAAATATTATTTCAGGAAATGGCGTATACGGTATACATATTACTGCAGGAGGTTATCAAAATAATGTTAAAGGTAATTACATCGGCGCTTCTTCTTCAATAACTCCTATTGCTGGCGCATCACAAGCTTATGGGATATTTATTAGTAGCAATTCAAATGGAAACACAATAGGTGGAACGGCTGGTGAAGAAAATGTGATTGCATTTAATTCTATGTTTGGTGTTGATGTATCGACCGGCGTTGGAAATAGAATAATCAGGAATCTGATTTATCAAAATACTTCAAAACCAATAAATCTTACTTATGGAGATCCGGGTGAAGGTAACCAAGGTAAAGCTGTTCCTTCCGGCATTACTGCTACTTTTACATTAGCTAACGGTTCTTCAGGACCTGGAGATATAATTGAGATTTTTAAGAATAATACAGGAAATTGTAAAGATGCATATGAATACGTAGGAACTGCAACCGCGGATGCAGGTGGTAACTGGTCCCTTTCAGGTTTATCTTTAACAAACGGTGAATATGTACTTGCAACAGCTACTGACGGTTCAAACAATACTTCAGAATTTTCTACATGCGTTGCTGTATCTGCCGGAACTCCTACCTTTATTGGTCCGGCCGGCTCATCATGGTTTAATCCTGCTGCATGGTCTACCGGTGTTGTACCAACAGCATCTGACAGCGTTGTAATTACAGTTAATTGTATTATTCCAAATGGAACCGCAGAAGCTGCAGCAATAAATGTACAGCCAGGGGTAACATTATCCGTGGCCACAGCTGGGGCTACAATTTTGAATACCGGAAATGTTTACGGAACAGGCACCATAGCATTTGATGGTACCAATGCCACACAATGGAATATTACCGGAGTTAATAACTTTACAGGTGCGTTTTTAGCAGGTAATAGTACTGTAAAGTACGATGGTGCTAACCAAACCATTCCTGCAGGAATATATAACTCACTAATCGTGTCTTCTCCCACTACAACATTAGGCGGAAATATTACTGTAAACAACGGGATTGTAATTGAGACAGGAAATACTTTCAATGCCGGCAGCTACATAATTAATGTGACAAATGGAGATTTTATCAACAATGGTACCTTTAATCCATCCACCTCGGTTGTATTACTTTCAGGTAGTTCAACTCAAACCATTGGTGGTAGTTCCCAAACCTCATTTACTTATTTAAGTCTTTCAGGAGGTAATGTTTCTTTGGCTACCGATGTGGTGATTGGCAATGAACTTGATTTTACTGGTGGTTCAAAGTTATTATTAAATAATAATGATTTATTGGTACAACAGTCCGCTACCTTTGCCAATTATAACGCAAATGCTTTTGTCGATGCCGGTACAGGAACCGGACAATTGATCAGATATGGAAATGCACCGGGTGATTATATGATTACCTATCCGATCGGAGTTGGTACCGTATATACACCTTTACAAATTACAAGCATGGCCGGAAGTTTTGCCGGTTCAGAACTTCATATAAAACCCTCTGATTTTACCAACGGCACTGATTATGTAGGAAAGGCTATAACATTAGATCAGTCAGGAATGACTTTGACAGATTTTGCTTTCAGATATAATTACCCTTCCGGACAAGTCAATGGTACTCCTACACAGGTTGTAAGAGAAGAAGCTGGAAGTGAATATCCGGCAGCAGCTTTTAATATTTCTTCAACTTTTTTTGAGGTAAATTCAAATGCTGCAAATACCAATATTAAAGGAAGGTGGGGAGCTTATGTTTTGTCTGCCACTAAAACTTTCGTAGGTACCAATAGTACTGACTGGACAGATGGCGGAAATTGGAGTCCTGTCGGTGAACCAACTAATGCTGATGATATTATTATTAATGCGAATTGCCATATTCCTGATTCTTACAACTCAGCATATTGTAAAAATATGACTGTAAATGCCACCCTCTCTTTTGGTGCCAATTCAACTCTATTTACTTATGGAGATATTGACGGAACAGGGACTATAGATATGGCGGCTTCCGGGTTATTTTGTAGTTGGATGATTTATACAAACAACAATTTTACAGGCGCCTTCCTGCCTGGTATTGGTCAGGTATATTATACCGGTTCTGTTGATCAAAATGTTGCTGGTATACCATACCATAGTGTTTATATTTCTACAATTAATCCCTCAAAAGCTATTCTTACCGGTAATACAATAGTGTCAAATGAGTTAAGGATTAATACTAATAGTATTCTTGATGCGCAAACTTCTGGAAATATAATTTCTATCAATAATGGTACATTTTATAATGGAGGTACTTTTATTACAGGGAATTCAAAAGTGATTTTCACAGGGCCGTCAACTATTAACGGAACAGTATCTCAAGTCGAATTTTATGATTTAATAATTAACGGGCCTGTCAATGCTGCTCATACAATAAAAGTTAATGACTCAACTCAAATAAATCATATATTACATTTAAGCGCAATCAATGGACATGATTTAGGAGTTGTTACAGGAACAGGAGAACTGGTTTTGTTTTCCGATGAGTTTCCTGCAGGGGTATATGATAAATTTCTTGCCGGTACGGGCAATGGTTTTGGAACAGTTGTGTACGACGGAGCAACAAATCAGGATATTACTTTTAATGCATTACCGGTGGGCTTGCATTTCTATAACTTAAGAGTTGCACAATCTACAAAAAGGCTTCATGTACCATTCAAAGTGGAAAATGAATTTGTAATTGATGTAAATACTACAGCAGAAATATTTTGTGATACATCCGGAGTAGGTACTGTTTATAATTATGGCGATCTTATTTTAAATCCTAATTCCCAAATAACCGTATTGCAAAATTTTTCCAATGAATCGGGTGGTCCTGGGCAATTAATTATGGCATCATCATCTATTTTAAACATTCATAAAGATTTTTATGCTAACGGAGTTGTTAATGGCGATCCTTCATCTGAAATTAATTTTGTCGGTTCTGATAATTCTTTCATTTCAGGTAGTGTCTTTCCGGAAGTTGGAATTTTAGGAGTTGCTAAAACTGCTCGCCGAAATGTACATACAAATACAGATATACGGGTTAAAGGTGGGATTACATTTGATTTTCCAGGTGTGAACTTAAGTAAAATAATAATAGGTGGTTCCTCAAATGTAATTATGGACCCTGCAACATTTTTTGCAGGTTATTCTGATTCTACATTTATTGAAAATATTGGATCCGGTTATCTGATTAAACAAGGTACAGTTGATAGTCAATTTGAATACATTTATCCTGTAGGTCAGGGAAATATTTATACCCCGGTACAAATTAATGATTTGGTTGCTGTTTTTGGCGGTACTAAATCATTAGGGATTAAACCTTACGACATCTCGGCTGCTCCTTATTCACAATTTGTGAAGAGGGCGATCGAAATTATGAATATCGATGGTATTCCGGTTTCCAGTTTTGATTTCACTTTTAATTATCCATCAACTGAAATTGTAGGTTCTCCGAATGCTTTGATAAGAGATTTTGGCGGAACAGAAAATCACCATACAAGCGCCACTATTACCCCTACGTCATTTTCTGCTCAGTCATATGCAGGAAATAATCAAATAAATGGAGTATGGCTCGCGAAGTTGCTAGGTTCACCACCGGATGTCACCAGTACAAATGTAACTGAAGCATGTGAGGGTGATGTAATTGAGTTGTACGGATCCGGTTTTACCGGATTGGATTCAGTTACTTTCCAAAACAATAAACTTGCTGTTATCAACTACTTTGATAATAATACAATCAGAGTAACTGTTCCTATGGGTGCTGTATCAGGTAAAATCGGAGTAGCTAATCCATTTGGAACCGATTCAATTCATATCAATATTTTGCCTCAGGTTCTTTTTACTTCACATCCTCAGGATTCCACTATATGTTTAGGTGGTAATGCTCAATTCAGTGCTGTTGTAACCGGTGCAGTAACTTATCAATGGCAAGCTTCAACAGATGGAGGTACTATTTTCAATTCCATTACCAACGATGCTGTTTATTCCGGAACAAATACCGCAACACTTTCATTAAATAACCCTCCTGTAGGATTTAATTATTATAAGTATCGCTTGTTGGTTTCCGGATGTACCAATTTGATTTCAGATACTGCAACTCTGGAGATATTTAACGGTACTACCGCAGTTACCATAAGTAGTGATACAATAGTATGTTCGGGTGGTACAGTATTTCCAAAGGTATTAAGTTATACCAATGATATCTCAAGTGCATCATGGTCGGTTCCCGGAGGCGATGGAGTTTTAAACCAAGCTGATCCTCTTAATCCTACTTATATTCCAGGTGCCGGTGATTTTGCAGGTAAGCAGATTACAGTCAGGTTAGATGTTTCAGGATGCGGCTTTGCCTTTGATGAGATGCAGGTGTTTCTGGGGGTTCCAATTGTAAATGCAGGAAATGATACAACAATTTGTGCAACTGCAAATGCACTATTATACGGCGTTTCTACAGGAGCAACTACAGCTACATGGGTAGGCGGTGCAGGAACTTTCAATCTGAACAGGAATGCCTTAACAAGTACCATGATAGCTTATACTCCGGCTCCGGCGGAACAGGGTACGATTCTCAACCTTTCACTTGATGCTACAAACGCTTGTGGTACTGTATCTGATATTAAAGCAATCACTATAAATTCTTCACCTAATACTTCTTTGACGGTTACCGGTTCTACCGTATGTGAAGGTATGCCAGGTACAATCACGATTTCCAGTACACAGAATGGAGCAAACTATATGGTTTATTATTCAGGCTCACCTGATCATGCAACTGTATATGCAGGCGATGGAAATGATTTGGCAATCACAGTTAACCCATCCGGAACAGGAACTTTTACCTATGAAATCAAAGCCTGGTTTACGGGATGTGATACGGTGGCTATGTCTATGATGCCTACTGTAAATGTGGATCCGGCCGTTATCCCGACAATAAGCATAGCAGCGGATGTTAATCCGATCTGTCCGGGCGGCACAGTTAACTTTACAGCAACAGTAAGTGGCGAGGGTGCGACACCAACATATGAGTGGTTCATTAATGGCAGCCCGCAGGGAGTAAACAGCACCACCTTCAGCAGCTCGACCTTAG
>JBKBUF010000018.1:0-100085 GCA_046290815.1 Cytophagaceae bacterium
AGCAATTAAATATCCTGAAAGATTAAAGATCTGTTGAAATATGGAAAAGTTTTTCAAACTTTACCACATTCCAACAGAGATAATAATTTTAATAATGACACAGTTATTTAAACAGAACCCGGCAGTCAGTGCCTTAAACTCTAACACCTTAACACTCTAACACCTTAACACTTTTTCACTTCATTTCACTTTCACAACCTCCTCCTGCATAACCACCAGTTCGCCGTCTTTCAAAACAGGAATGATGTTATACACATCTTCAGTCATGCAGAATTTGATATCTTCTTCAATGTTGAGGTTCTTAAGTCTTCTTACATGTGAGCATGTGGAGATAAAATCGAGAAGATCTGACTTGGCTTGGTTATAAAGATGTTTTGCAGCAACTGCAGCATCACTTTCTATTTCAAAATGTTTTTTTAGTCCTTCAGTAAGGGCGCCGGCGTACAAGGTGTCTTCCAGATTTACTTTTCCTTTCCAGCCAGCACAAACGATCAAAACATCGTTTGGTTGGGAGATAAGATAATTGATAACAGTAGTCTTATTAAGAAATGAGCCGACTATAACTTCAGAAGCGTCTTTTGATTTGGTAATGGCCAAGGTGCCATTTGTAGTTGTCATCGCTATGGTTTTGCCTTCAAAGGCATTGTTCATATAGGCAAACGGTGAGTTTCCAAGGTCAAAGCCTTCTGCCATTTTACCATCTCTCTCTGCCGCACCAACACATCCCTGAGATTTGAGGGAGCGGCATTCGTCAAGACATGCTACAGGAATTATTTTTGCTACACCATTAGCAAGCGCAGTGGTCATGCAAGAAGTAGCTCTTAATATATCAACTATTACCACTACTGTATTCTCCAGTTTGTATAAATGGAGAAGTTCAGGGGTCAGGCACACATCTGCTTTTTTCATTTCCTGTTTATTACTAAAGTTAAACTCGAAACTTGAAATTCGAAATTCTAATCTCTAAACCTAATTAAATTCTAACCTTTAAATTATTTACCTTCTCTCCTAATACTCTAACTCCACACTTCGCACTGTTACGCTAACTCCGCACTCTTCTTCACAAACGGCATTTTCACTACCCTCGCCTTTACCGGTTTGTTTCTTATGTTCACGGCTATCTCAGTACCCGGACTTGCATATTCTTGTAAAACATATCCCATGCCTATTCCGATTCCTAAGGTTGGTGACTGGGTGCCGGAGGTAACTTCACCGATTTTTTGTCCTTCTGTGTTTAATAGCTCATAATGGCTTCTTGGAATTCCTCTTTCCACCATTTCAAACCCTACAAGTTTTTTCTTAATTCCTTCCTGCTTTTGCTTAGAAAAATTTTCAGAGTTGATAAAATCTTTATTGAATTTGGTTATCCATCCTAGTCCTGCTTCCAGAGGAGATGTATTATCATCGATATCATTACCATATAGACAAAATCCCATTTCCAATCTCAATGTATCTCTTGCTCCCAGGCCGATAGGTTTGATTCCAAACTCTTCCCCTGCTTTCATGATGGCCGTCCAAGTGGACGCTGCTGCTGAATTGGGTACATAAATCTCAAAGCCACCTGCACCGGTATATCCGGTACTGGAGACTATTACTTCAGGAATACCAGCAAATTCAGTAACAGTAAAAGAGTAATATTCCAAAGAGTTTAAATCAAATGAAGTTAGTTTTTGCAATGCTTTTATAGCAAGAGGACCTTGTACTGCAAACAAACAGGTGTTATCAGAAATATTGTTCATCTCTGCTTTTGCAGAATTATGCCTGCTTATCCAATTCCAGTCTTTCTCAATGTTGGATGCATTTACCACAAGTAAATATTCATTTTCCTTAAGCATATATACCAGCAAATCGTCAACAATACCTCCTTTGTCATTTGGCAGGCAGGAGTATTGCACTTTTCCCGGAGTCAGTTTTGAAGCGTCATTGGAGGTGACTTTCTGTATGAGGTCCAGAGCTTTCTCCCCTTTTATAAGGAATTCTCCCATGTGTGATACGTCAAAAATGCCGACAGCATTTCTAACGGTATTGTGTTCTTCTACATCCGATGAGTACCTGACAGGCATAAGAAACCCGGCAAAAGGTACCATTTTAGCTCCTAATGAAATATGTACACTTTCAAGTGGTACATGTTTCAACTCTGTGGCAATTCCTTCCATGAGAATATTTGAATAAAATTAAGAAAATAAATGATTGGTTAAAAATAATGGTAGGATTTATAAGGGAAATGTTAAAGTATTCATTAAAATAGTTCTAATTGACTTGTTTCTTTATCTCCGGTCAGTGAAAAAGACAATCTGTGATAAGGGCTTACTCCTGATTCCAAAATAGCTTCCCTATGTTTGGGGGTGCCATATCCAACATTGTTAGCCCAATCATATTGAGGAAATTTTCTTGATAACTTTACCATATAATCATCCCTATATGTTTTTGCAAGTACAGACGCTGCTGCTATGGAAAGGAACTTTGCATCACCTTCTACAATGCAATGGAAAGGGATTTTTTTATATGGTTTAAAACGGTTTCCATCAATCAGTAAAAGTTCAGGTTTAACTTTTAGTTTTTCTACTGATTTGTGCATAGCAAGGAATGAAGCATTCAGAATATTTATTTCATCAATTTTTTTATGTGAAACTTCTGCCACGCTCCAGGCTATGGCTTCTTTTTCAATTTCAGGTCTAAGCTCTTCTCTTTGTTTTTTTGTGAGCTGTTTGGAATCATTAAGAAGCTTATGCTTAAAGTCTTTAGGCAGTATAACCGCCGCAGCAAATACCGGTCCTGCAAGACAGCCCCTGCCGGCTTCATCAAGTCCGGCTTCAATAAGGTCTGTAGTATAGCAGGATTTTAACATCAGATCAGGGCAGATTTAACTTAATGCTTATGAAATTGTATTATATAAAAATAGCCATAAAAAACAGCTTATTAAAGAGGAGGTATTTTTTATTATGTTAAATTTATCCACAAAAAATTCAGAGATGACACCGGATCTAAATCACAACCCCTGGAAAACGCTATCCAGTAAAACTATATATGACAATCCATGGATTAATGTCAGGGAAGACCAGGTTTTAAATCCTTCAGGAGGCAAAGGAATTTACGGAGTGGTTTCTTTTAAGAATCTGGCGATAGGAGTAGTACCCGTTGATTCACATGGAAATACATATCTTGTGGGCCAATACAGATACACATTAAACGAATATTCCTGGGAAATACCGGAAGGTGGAGGCGATCCTAATGTGGATCCTGTGGAATCGGCTAAAAGAGAGCTGAAAGAAGAAACGGGATTTGAGGCAGAAAAATGGGAATTTATTGGAAGAATTCATACCTCCAATTCGGTGACTTCCGAAGTTGGTTACCTGTATTTGGCAACTGATCTGAAGGCTGGGGAAAGCAGCCCCGAAGAAACAGAAGAATTATTTGTTAAAAAACTGCCTCTTAAAGAGGCTGTGGAGATGGTGATGTCAGGAGAAATTACTGATAGTCTTAGTATTGCCGGTATTTTAAAAGCAGCAAGGTTATTAAATATTTAGAACCTGGTAATTTTTTTTCAATTCAATTGTAAGGTTTTTCCCATCTGATTGTAGAACGTAAAAGTACCACCCGGTTGCTTTTGTATTATTCGACGAAATTATAGCCATATTTTTTTAATAATAGGGAAATTTTGGCTATATTAATCGGATATTCAAAATTATAAATACACTGGGGAAGTGTCTTTATAGTTTAACACATTAGATTGTTTATGAAAAAAACAATTATCTTTTTCCTCTTTTTTTTCTCTTACGGTTTTACTCAAGCTCAGGACTGGTATAATATGTTACAGGAGGCTGATAACTATTACGAAGTTGTCAGACGGCTGGAGGAATATTATAAGCACAGGGATAAAGGACAGGGCAGTGGATATAAGCAATTCAAGCGTTGGGAGTATTTCATGAGAGAAAAGATTGATCAGCATGGACGATTCATCAATCAGGAATATTACTTTGAGGAAGTAAGAAAATTTAAAGAGAAAAATGCTCAGCAGGGAAATGCTCGGGTTGCAACACATTCATGGGTTGAGCTTGGACCAAAAACCTGGAATAGAACATCCAGCTGGAATCCTGGAATCGGCAGAATAACCTGTATTGCCATACATCCTACCAACACTAATATAATTTACATAGGAGCTCCATTAGGTGGTGTATGGAAAACTACCAATGGTGGTGGTACCTGGACCAACAATACTGACAATCTACCTAACCTTGGAGTATTCAGTCTGGCCATAGACCCATCCAATACCAATGTTGTGTATATGGGTGGAAGCGCTGCTTTGAGAATGTATAAATCTGTTGACGGCGGTACTACCTGGAATCCTTCCACCACCGGACTGAATGGTCAGGTAAACAGAATTATTATTCACCCTACTACTACTACTATAGTTTTGGCGGCCACTTCCCAAGGTATATACAGAAGTACCAATAGCGGAGGAAGCTGGACTCAGGTAAGAACCGGAAGCTGGAACGATCTTGAGTTTAAACCGGGTGATCCAAGTACGGTTTATGCCAGCGGGACAGGATTTGCCAGATCTTCGGATAATGGTGTTACATGGACTGCAATAGGTGCAGCCAACGGAATTCCTAATTCAGGCAGGTCTTTTATATCTGTTACTCCTGCCAATCCAAACTACGTTTATATGGTACAGGCCAATGGAAGTGAGTTCGGATATTTATATCGCTCAATAGATTCAGGAAATAATTTTACCATTAGAGTTACCGGCGATGCTGCATCAGGTACCAATTATTTTGGTTATTCTCCTGCCGGCACAGGCACCGGTGGGCAGGCAGGATATGACATGGCCATGTGTGTTTCTCCCACAAATGCAGATGAAGTACATATTGCAGGAATTATCTGTTGGAAATCTACTAACGGAGGAACATCATTTACTGCAACTACTGAATGGTCATATCCAAATGCAAGAGGTTATAACCATGCAGATGTTCATGCATTAGAGTATGTAGGCAATACTGTTTACTCCGGAAGTGATGGAGGAATTTTCAAAGCTGTGGGTGGAGTATCACCATGGACAGACCTTAGCCCCGGATTGGGTATTCGTCAATTCTACAGAATAGCTTGTTCTAAAACGGATGCTAATATGGTTGCTGGTGGTGCACAAGATAACGGATCCAGTATAAAAAAATCCACAGGATGGATTGACTGGCTCGGAGCTGACGGGATGGAGACGCTTATAGATTACAATAACAATAATATCATATATGGTACCTCTCAATATGGTAGTTTATATAAAAGTACCAATGGCGGAGCAAGCAGAACGGATCTGACTGAGCCTGAAACTGACGGGGCCTGGGTAACTCCTTTGGCCATGGATCCGGTTACTTCTACTACCATATATGCAGCTTATAACGACCTTTACCGGAGTACAAACGGCGGGACAACCTGGACGAAAATTTCAAATTTTACAGGTACTGCCAACTGTGAAGCGTTGGCAATAGCACCTTCCAATACCAGTATAATTTATGTAGGTAAAGGCGGAACACTTTATAAAACAATTAATGGAGGAACTGACTGGACTACTATTAATACCCCATCCACCTCTACAATAGGTTATATTACTGTACATCCCACCAATCCTAATGTTGTGGCAGTAACTCATGCTACAGGGTCTACTCTTGTATATAAAAGTACTAATGGAGGAACGACATGGACTAATTACGGAACCGGTCTTCCGAACATCGGAGCAAAATGTGCAGTGTTTGAAAATAACTCCTCAGAAGGTTTGTATGTGGGTTTGAATGTAGGAGTTTACTATAGAAATAATTCCTTACCTGGCTGGGTTGCTTATATGAATGATCTGCCCAATGTTGATGTAAGAGAACTGGAAATATTTGAGGCAGGCTCTAAACTGAGAGCAGCAACGTATGGCCGTGGATTATGGGAGACTAATTTATACAATGCGTTGCCTGTGGAGATAGTATCATTGCAGATCAGGCCGGTAAATAATTCAAAACATGCGGCTGTGGAGTGGACCACATCTATGGAATCAGGAAATGACTATTTTGAAGTTCAAAAATCAGTTAACGGTCGTGATTTTTTCCCGACAGGCAGGGTAGATAGTCGTGGAGATGGCAATCAAGCAGGTGACTACAGATGGATTGACTTGGCACCTTTTGCCGGAACAACCTATTACAGGCTGGCACAATACGATAATGATGGAACTGTTCATTATACAAATATGATCAGTTATGTTCATACTGCTACAGATATAGAGGTACACGTATTTCCGAACCCAACACAGGATGCATTTAATATTATAGCAAATCTTGAAAACGCTGAAGAATCGGTAATGACTATCACTGATATGAGTGGAAGAGTATTGATCAGCGATACACATTTTCAACTTAATGTGAATTATCTTATCGGAGAAAATTTGCTTCCCGGTATGTATCTTATGAATATTTCCTCAGGAGACAAAATAAAGCAAGTTAAGTTAGTTAAGAATTAAATGAAAAAGGGGCTGCTTCTTTTGAAACAGCCCCATCATTTAAGCTTTTATTTTATATACCCAACCGAATTTGTCTTCAGCTTTCCCCAGTTTTATATCATTTAATGTCTGGTTTAATTTGTTAGACAATACTCTCTTCTCCGGATCCGGTAAAGTATAATCCTTGCCATTGTAATTAATTACAGCAATATGAGTAATGGTTGCAGCTGTTCCGGTACCAAATGCATCCTGCAAGGTTCCTTTTCCTATGGCATCAATTACCTCTTCGGCTGAAATTCTTCTTTCTTCCACTTTAACACCCCAGTCTTTGGCAAGTTTCAGAATACTGTCTCTTGTAACTCCCGCAAGAATAGAAGTTGATAATGGAGGAGTGATCAGTGTATCATTAATAATGAACATTACATTCATAGTACCTGACTCTTCAAAGTATTTATGCTCTTTGCTGTCAGTCCAGAGTAACTGCTGATATCCTTTTTCAGAAGCAATTTTGGCAGGAAGCAAAGATGCGGCATAGTTACCACCGGATTTTGCAAAACCAATACCGCCTTCAGCTGCTCTTACATATTCGGTTTCCACAATTACCTTTACGGTACCTTTGTAATACCCTGCTACAGGAGAGGTGAATATTATGAATTTATAATTGGCAGAAGGTCTTACTCCAATGAATTCGTCTGCTGCATACATCATAGGTCTGATATATAATGAGCAACCTTCTTTATCAGGAATCCAGTTTTTGTCCAGCTTAATCAATTCCACCATTCCTTCCAGGAAAAGTTCTTCCGTCAGCTCGGGCATACAAAGTCTTTTGGCTGAAAGATTCATTCTTTTCAAATGGTCAAAAGGGCGGAAAATCAGAATTTCTCCATTTGAGCCTTTATAAGCCTTCATCCCTTCAAAGATCGTTTGTCCATAATGAAGAACGGAAGTAGCAGGGCTCATTGACAGATTTTGAAAAGGTACTATTCTAGGTCTGACCCATTGTTTGTCTTTGTAATCAGCGACAAACATGTGGTCTGAATATGTAGCTCCAAACTCCAGGTTGGTAAAATCAGTCTGCTCCAGCTTTGACTTACCCGTTTTCTCGATCTCTATATTTAAAGTATTGGCCATAAAAATGGGAATTCGTATTGCGTAAAAATATTACTTAATTAATGTAAAATCAACGAACAAAGCGAATATTAGTTGTTTTTTCCGAAACGAACTATTGATTCTTTAAGTCCCTTAGATATTTTTCAAGATAGGAAATGTTTGATCAGAGGTAAGATTTATAAGTGTTTTACCAGCTTTGGTTGCTGTTTTTAGACTTGCATAAAGTGAAAACCCTTGATATGTTAAATCCTATCCTGATGTCTCCTTTAGACCAATTGTCGGTGGTGGAAGGGATAAATTGAGATTCTATCATGCCCGCAGAATTTGTCACATGAACCTGAAATACGTGGCCACCTGTCTCAATATCAAATCCTACAGCAAAGGAATCGGAAAAATTATCGGAAGTGTATCCGGGTAAAAGGTAATAATATTCAGAGCATAGTGAAATCCTTCTGCTTAGTTTAAAGCGGCCGGCAAAACCTAGGGCCCATATATCATGCTGATCATTCCTCGTAGCTACAAGATTTCTATGTAAGAAAGTGGGGCTTACCTGAAGCGATAATCTTTCGCTGAATTTTCGCGCGATCATTAGCTGGTAAGTATAAATAAGTCTTGAAGTCAGGTCAAGGGGCAGGTCTTGAGTAGATTTTGGCGCGGTGTTAATTGTAGTATTAAAATATCCAACTACTGTTACCGGCATTTTAACATTGCCTTTACTTTGTCTTAGAAGCTTACATTTCAGGTATCCGTCAAATGCTTTGTTGACGGTGCTTCTCCCGATCCCAACAGTAAGATGATTGCTGATACCGTAGTCGAATCCCAATCTGATGGTAGCAGCATCCAATCCGAAGAGATTGTAAGCGCCTGAACTGATCGTCCCGAAGCGGTGAGAAATCAATGCCTGCAATACACCTTTAGCAGGATTTTCTACTGACTGTCCGTTAATAATTCTGGTGCCCTTGAAGGTTGCTTGTGTAAAGTCCCGGTTTTTCACTGCCGATGTTTCCTCTTCAAGCATTTGCATAAGGTCATCCTGTGCGAATGATAAAGTTATTGAGTTAAGAAGAAAAATTCCGGAAAGGAAAAAGTATTTTAAAAAATTATTTTTTGTAAGGATCATAGTTTAGGTCAACTTTAACTGTTACGGATTCAGCGATTTTATCTTTCATGCCTTTGATGTTGTAATCCTTTAATCTTATCTGCAATACAGCTGAAGCAAATATTTTTTCTCCTTTCACCTCAATGGTAGCAGGTACTGAAAGTTTTTGTGTTACACCATGCATTGTAAGTTCACCTTCTACCTGCACCTGGTAACTTCCTTCCTTATCAAATTTTATTTTATTAAGGTCAATAATTTTTCCTTTGAATTCTGATTTCGGGTATTTGGAAGATTCCATGTAATTCTCATTGAAGTGTTCCTGCATTAGAGCTTTGTCAAATTCAAATGATTTGATCAGTACTGCAAAAACCACTTCGCCATTTTCTGAATTTAGCAGGCTGGTGACCTGATAATTGTGCGCCTCTATGGTTTCTATAGGCGTTTCAGATTTGAAAGAAACTTTGCCGGTACGTGTAAAAAATTTCTGACCAAATCCTGAATGAGAAATCAGTAAGCTGAATGTCAGAAGTAAAAGTAAGTTTTTCATATTTGAATGATTTAATTGTCTTTTTTGCCCTGATTTACCCAAGCTTCAATTTTTCTGATTTCGCAGGAATTAAGCTTGTTGCCATCTTTAGGCATTGGTGTAATTCCGGGACTGTGATTTATGGCTAATACTACTAACTCAGCATATGTCTTGAAATTATTAAAATCCTCAAGATTAATGCCAGGAGTCATAGTCTGATAGTTTGCTTCACCATGGCATGGGTAGCAATTAGTTTGTATAATTGGTTTGATCTTAAATTGGTAAGAAACATCCAATGTGTCAGTACATCTGATAAGTTCCTGTTCATTTTCATATCTGCAAGAAGCAAAGAAAAAGAGCAAAGGCAGGAAATAAATGCAAAATAGTATTTGATGTATAGTTTTCTCTAGCATTGGCCCATGTAATAAGGGCTTTAATTTAAATAAAAAATTCTTTCCTGATATTGAAACTAGCTAAAAAGTTGAGAAATTGAATTTTTAAACATTATCATAATTGTTCTGTATATTAGTGAGTTATTTATTGAAAACGAAATAGCCACATGAAAAAAGTATTATGGGTATTGCTTATTATGGTTTTAGCCGGAATTGCATTTGCCATGTATGTATTTTATAAGCCACATAGAAATATTGTGCATGAAGATGCAGGTTTTAAATTAGGAGCAAATGAATTGTATCTGAAATACCAGGAAGACGAAACAGCTGCCAACGAAAAATACCTTGATAAAGTGGTGCAGGTAGCGGGTAGGATTGATGAAATCACCACAGATCAAAAAGGTAATATGGTTTTAGTTTTGAAAAAAGAAGGTGAAATGTTTGGGGTCAGTTGTACTCTTGATGAAAGTAGCAGGAAATATGCGACAGATCTGAAAGCAGGGGATAAAATTATGCTTAAAGGAATAGTAACTGGTGGAGGCACAATGATGGATGTTGTCATGGTACAATGTCATATTGTGCGTTAATGTTTCCCAGACTACAATTTGGGGTTTGATTTATGTCTGTCCTTGTCACGAATACTTTTCTTTTCCAGATTTTTCTTTAATGCATCGGTCAGATTAATTCCTGTTTGATTTGCCAGGCATATCAGAACAAACATGACATCAGCCATTTCATCGGCCAGGTCTATTTCTTTGTCTATTTCCTTGAAGGATTGTTCACCATATTTCCTCGCCATTATTCTGGCTACTTCCCCCACCTCTTCCATTAAAATGGCGGTATTAGTAAGTTCATTGAAATATCTGACACCTGTGGTCTGGATCCATTGATCTACTGTATCTTGTGCTTCCTGTATAGTCATTATTTTTTGTTTTTGGTATCAATGATAATGGTAACCGGCCCGTCATTTAGTAAGCCAACTTTCATGTCAGCTCCGAATTCTCCTGTTAAAACCGGTTTTCCAAGCTCGTTTTCACATTTTTTAATAAAGAAATCATACAAGGGAATGGCTTTTTCCGGTCTGGCTGCATCAATAAATGAGGGTCTGTTTCCCTTTTTGGTGCTTGCATGTAAAGTAAATTGACTTACAATTAATACATTTCCATCAATATCTTTAACCGAAAGATTCATTTTTCCTTCCAAATCAGAAAAAATCCGAAGATTTACAATTTTCTGACAAAGCCATTCAATATCCTCTTCATTATCTTCATGTGTAATGCCGAGAAGGATCAGAAGTCCTTTGCCAATAGATGATATTTTAATGCCATCGATCGTTACTGAGGCCTCGCTAACACGCTGGATAACCGCGATCATCGTCGTAGTTTTGATTAAATAAAAATTGAATTATCTTCGGTTTTCAAAGTATACAAAACCTAATTAAATACAGAATATTCATTAAAGCAAAAAATCCATACATAGAACAGGTTGGCTGATTAAAATCAAATATCTAAATTCAAAAAAAAACGTAAGTATAAAACTGTGCTCCAAAGCAAATTAATTCCTGTTCGGACACTAAATAGTTAAATCTTGAAAATATGTCTTGTAAACTTTTGATAGGTTATTTTAGTAAATGTTTAGTACTAATACTTCTTTGTACCGGAGTAAATTCATATTCTCAAAATTTAAAAAGGAATGAAGGGGATATGCCTAAAGTTGCATTTTTTACGGATCATGGCGATTCTTTGAAGCCGCTACAATCGATGAGCAGAGGTAAGGAAACTTTGGTAAAGGTAGAACTGCAGGGAGGAATGGAGCGTGTAAGGCATCAATTGTTTCTTACATCAAAAAATGCAAAGGTCGTTAAAAATGATGAAGGTATTAATTTATTTACTGTGACTCCGTTGAACGACGAGTGGGTGGAATTAATAGTTGATGTTAAAACTCAGGAAGATTATTTTTACGTCAGAAATGATGGAAAGAAAAAGGAGATAATTAAGACGTATCCTCCTAAAACATACATGGTAGGTTATGAGAAAGTACAGGTAAAATAAATTTTAATTTTATATTTTCATTTCATGGCAAAAATAGCAGAGTGGGAGAGAACCAGGAAAAATAAAGACAGCAGCAGTGCCTGGAAAAAATGGGGACCCTATCTTACCGAAAGGCAATGGGGGACAGTTCGCGAAGATTATAGTGCAGATGGGGCAGCCTGGGAATTTATTTCTCATGATATGGCAAGAAGCAGAGCCTACCGGTGGGGAGAGGAAGGGATAGCTGGAATTTCTGATAACAAATCTATATTATGCTTTGCTTTATCGATGTGGAATGGTAAGGATGGCATTTTGAAAGAAAGACTTTTTGGTCTTACCGGAAATGAAGGAAACCACGGGGAAGACTGTAAGGAGTTGTATTATTATCTGGATAATACACCTACGCATTCCTACATGAAATATCTCTATAAGTATAGTCAACTGGAATATCCTTATGACAAAATTGTTGAGGAGACAAGAAAAAGAAGCAGGAAGGATCCCGAGTATGAAATTCTTGATTCCGGTATTTTTGATCAGAACAGATATTTTGATGTATTCATTGAATATGCTAAAGCAGATAAAGAGGATATTCTGGTAAAAATAACTGCAATAAACCGAGGGCCTGAGAAATCTACTATTCATTTGCTACCTACCATCTGGTTTAGAAATACCTGGAACTGGGGATTTCAATGTTATCAACCTCAGATGTCGCAGGCTTCCAACAATCATATTTTTATTAAACATAAAAAGTCCGGGACATTTCATTTATACACCGACAGAACTGTGCCTTTACTGTTCTGTGACAATGAAACGAATTACAAAAAGTTATACAAGTTTGAAAATTCCAGTCCATTCTGTAAAGACGGAATAAATGATTTCGTTGTGGACGGAGATAAGGATGCAATTAATCCTGAAAAGAAGGGCACAAAGGCATCTGCTCATTATTTTTTAGAATTGGAGCCGGGAGAACAAAAAGAAATAAGGTTACGCCTGAGCGATAAATCCCATGCTGCGCCGTTCAGAGATTTTCAGGAGTTATTTGAGTTAAGAAAATCAGAAGCGGATGAATTTTATAACTGGATCCAGCGGGATGTAAAAGATGAAGAGTTAAGAATGATTCAAAGACAGGCTTATGCCGGTATGCTTTGGGGTAAACAATTCTATTACTACAACATCAGTCAATGGTTGGAAGGAGATCCGGGACAACCTACGCCACCTCCTGAAAGAAAACACAGAAGGAATATTACCTGGAGGCATTTGAATAACTCCAATATTATATCCATGCCTGATAAATGGGAATATCCCTGGTATGCAGCATGGGATCTTGCATTTCATTGTATTCCTCTGGCTAGATTAGATCCTAATTTTGCAAAACGCCAGCTGGTAGTATTGCTTAGGGAATATTATATGCATCCCAATGGACAGATTCCGGCTTACGAATGGAATTTCAGTGATGTGAATCCTCCGGTACATGCCTGGGCATGTTATAAAGTTTATGAAATTGATAAAGAGATGAACAAAGGGAGAGGAGATATTGATTTTCTTGAAAGGGTGTTTCATAAGCTTTTACTTAATTTTACCTGGTGGGTTAATCAGAAAGATAAAGGTGGGAACAATATTTTTGAAGGGGGCTTTTTGGGTCTTGATAATATAGGAGTTTTTGACCGAAGTCAACCTTTACCTACCGGTGGACATATCGAACAGGCCGATGGAACAGCATGGATGGCCATGTACTCCTTGAATATGTTGAGGATCTCTACCGAGTTAGCTATGTACAGGCCGGTTTATCAGGATACTGCTACTAAATTTTTTGAGCATTTTCTTTATATAGCAGGAGCATTGGCAGACATAGGCATGTGGGATGATCAGGATAAGTTTTATTACGACATGCTACATTTGCCGGATGGCAAAAGCATGCCTCTGAAGATTAAATCCATGGTAGGGCTTATTCCGCTTTTCGCAGTGGAAATTATACAGCCGGAAATGGTTCAGGAACTACCTGACTTTAAACGAAGGCTTGAGTGGGTTCTTGAAAATCGTCCTGATCTTGCAGCATCCATTTCCAGATGGTATGAACACGGGAAAGGCGAAACAAGATTATTGGCTTTGATGAGAGGTAGTCGATTGAAGCAGGTGTTGCGTTGTGCCTTAAAGGAATCTGAGTTTTTGTCAGAGTATGGCATCAGGGCTTTATCTAAATTTCATAAAGATAATCCTTATCAATTTAAGCTGGATGGTCAGGTGCATACCGTATCGTATGTACCGGGAGAATCTACTACGTCTTTATTCGGGGGTAACTCCAATTGGCGTGGTCCCATCTGGTTTCCGGTAAATTACCTATTTATTGAAAGTCTGATGAAGTATTACCAGTATTTTGGTGATGAATATAAGATAGAGTATCCTGCAGAATCAGGATTTTTTTTGAATTTAAAAGAAATTGCAGCTAAACTTAGTGGTAGATTGCTGAAGATCTTTACCAGAAATCAGGAAGGTAAAAGGCCGGTATTCGGGCATTATGAAAAACTGCAAAATGACCCTCATTTTAAAGATTATATTCTTTTCTATGAATATTTCCACGGAGACGATGGTACAGGATTGGGTGCCTCACACCAAACCGGATGGACAGGGCTGATTGCGGAGCTGATTAATGAGTTCCATGTGCAGCCTGATAATAGCGGTAGGCAATCCCAGTAGCATTTTAGCCGTGAGTTTCTTCCCGGACTGATTTCCTTGGCTATATGAACGACTTTGCAGGGGATGATATATCCAATATCCAATCTTATATCTAATTCTAATTTCCTTTTTACGTTGAGGTTTCCTGCCTCTCTCTCCTGAGAATGCCTATTGTCCACTACCTACTGAATTGCCTGATTGTCTACCGCCTATTAACTACCGACCTACGGGAATTTCTCCCACTTTTACCTCAAAATTCCTTTGTGTACTTTTTGGCTGTTTTTCAGTTACTTATATGCTCCCCTTGATCGTTTAATATTTGGCTTTCCACATTGCTTTTCCACATTTGGTGGAAAAAGTGTAACTTTTTGTGAAAAAACCAGTTATTTATCCACAAAGTGGAAGAAAGTGGGATGAAGTGGTTGACTTTCCATTTTAGTTTCCTAATTTTGTATAAGCGCGATTAAAATATTAGATCTGATATAATTAATGTCTTATTTCTCAAGCGAGTACGAGTGTAAGCTTGATGCTAAAGGTCGTTTGGTCCTACCAAGCCGCATCAAAAGCAACCTTCCGGAGGCTGCGGGAAATAATATTGTCCTTTCAAGAGGATTTGAACAATGTCTGGTAGTGTATCCGGTAACTGAATGGAAAAAGATCTTTTCCAAAGTTGCAGGGCTGAGTGAGTTCAATGAAGAGTATCGGAATTTTCAGAGGAGCTTTTTTAAAAATATAACTGAAGTAGAGCTTGACAGCCATGGAAGATTTGTTGTACCAAAGCTTTACCTCAAATATGCAGAGATAGATAAAGATGCCATAGTGGTGGGGGCAGGAAACAGAATAGAAATCTGGAATCCTGACAAATATGAGCAAAACCTGATCAGAGATCAGAAGGAGTTGTCGAAAATGGCCGAGAAGATCCTTTCATCGAATGAGTAATGTTGAATGCTGAATGCTTCACACATTTAGCAATGATAATATAATTACAGTTATAAGTCAGCATTTGACATTAAATAATAATCATTAGCAATGCAGTATCATGTTCCGGTTCTCCTAAAGGAAAGTGTAGATGGTTTGGATATTAAACCCGGAGGGATATATGTTGATCTGACATTCGGCGGAGGTGGTCATACTAGAGAAATATTAACAAGAATGAAGGGAGGCCACCTATATTCTTTCGATCAGGATCCGGATGCAGCAAAGAATGCAGAGTTAATAAAAGAAAGTTCTTTCACATTTATAGAAGCGAATTTCAGACACTTGAAAAGATTTCTGAAGTTGCATGGAGTAACCCAGGTTGATGGCATACTTGCGGATCTTGGAATTTCGAGTCATCAGATTGATGCTCCTGAAAGAGGATTTTCCACGAGATATGATGCCATGCTTGATATGCGTATGGACAAAGGTTCTGAACTTACGGCAGCAAAGGTGGTAAACGAATATTCTGAAGAGCAACTTCATAAAATTTTCGGAATGTATGGTGAAGTGAAAAATGCTAAAACACTTGCTGCGGCAATCAGGAGAGAGAGGGTAAAAAAGGAAATTACAACAGTTAATCAACTTAAGGATATCCTGACTCCGCTGGCACCAAAATTTAAGGAAAATAAATATTTCGCTCAGGTGTTTCAGGGACTGAGAATAGAGGTAAATCAGGAGTTGAAAGTATTGGAAGAATTGCTTCTTCAATCATCTGACTTGATAAAAAAAGGGGGAAGGTTAAGTGTTATTTCTTACCATTCCCTGGAAGACAGACTGGTTAAAAATTACATAAATAAAGGAAAGTTTCATGGTGAAGTTGAGAAAGATATCTACGGAAATTTTGAAACACCTTTTGTAGCTGTAAATAAAAAACCAATAGTTCCGTCAGAGGAAGAGATAAAATTGAACAACAGAGCAAGAAGTGCTAAACTGAGAATTGCAGAAAAAACATAAATGTTATGGGAGCAAATTCTGTAAAACAACAACAGGAAGAAAAAAAGAACATTTTCAAAACCATGGAAAGTGTTGTTAGGCTTGACAAGATTTTCGAAGAAGGCCTTCCTGTGAAATATCTGCCTTACATTTTGTATGTATCCTGCTTCCTGATCTTTTACATAGGCAATACGCATTACGCGGAAAGAACAGTAAGAACGATTGATAAAGTAAAGGCAGAAGTAGATGATATGAGGGCAGATTACACTACACTCAAAGCGGAGCTAATGTATGCCACCAAGCAGTCAGAAGTAGCAAAAAAAGTAAATATAATCGGACTTGAAGAAAGTCTTGTACCGCCAAATAAAATTATAATAGAAGAAGGTGAATATTAAAAAATCCATAGTGCTAAGAGTGAGGATAGCATTTTTGTTTATCCTGATATTCTCTTTTGCCATTATAGGAAAAATATTCTACATACAATTTGTGGAGGGTGAAAAGTGGAGAAAGATAGCTAAGGAAAATCTTGTTCAGTTCAGAAAAGTAAAAGCGACCAGAGGAAATATTTACTCAGACAACGGAAGTTTGCTGGCAACTTCATTGCCGTTTTATAAACTTGCATTCGATCCAACCATTCCTGATCAGGATACCTACAATCAGGGCCTTGATTCTTTATGTATGCTTTTGTCTTCATACTTTAAAGATAAATCAGCCAAAGATTACAAGATGAAAATCAGCAAAGCCAGAAATGAAAAAAGACATTACCTGGTTTTAAACAGCAGCATGATTAATTACCAGGCGAAAAAGAGAATGTCTGACTGGCCGATTTTCAGAGAAGGAAGGCTAAAGGGTGGAGTAATATTTGAAAAGGTAGACAAACGTTTCAAGCCATTTTCTCACCTTGCCATGCGTACTGTAGGTTTTGTAAATGAAGACAACAGAGGAGCAGGACTTGAATATTCTTTTAACAAACAATTAGGTGGCATTGATGGTGAGGCGCTGTTTATGAAAATGGCGGGAGGAAGCTGGAAGCCTTTGCATGACAATACTGAAATAAGACCCAAACAGGGGATCGATATACAAACTACTTTAAATATCAATATTCAGGATGTTGCTGAATCGTCATTGTTAAGACATCTTCAGTCACATAATGCTGATTACGGTTGTGTGATATTGATGGAAGTTGCAACCGGAGAAATAAAGGCAATTGCTAACCTGGGAAAAATCGATGAAGGTGTTTATGCTGAAAATTATAATTATGCAGTCGGAAACCAGGGTTTGATCGAGCCTGGATCTACTTTTAAACTTGCTTCGGTGATCGCTCTGTTGGAAGATAGTAATATCCAACTTGATGATACAATAGAAACCGGAAATGGGGCTTTTGAATTTTATGATCGCCTGATGACAGATTCAAAACCCGGAGGATACGGAACTATAACATTTCAACAGGCATTTGAAAAATCTTCCAACATCGCCATTTCCAGAAAGGTGGTGGAGCATTTTGGTTTGAAGCCTCAAAGGTTTATTGATTATCTGAAGGGGATGGGCATAACAGAAAAGCTGGGATTTCAGATGGAAGGGGAAGCAGCTCCTTACATCAAAAATCCGGGGCAGAAAAGCTGGAGTGGCATTACATTGCCATGGATGTCTATAGGTTACGAATTAAAACTTTCGCCTTTGCAGATACTTACTTTGTATAATGCAGTTGCCAATGATGGCAAAATGATTCAGCCAATAATAGTTAAAGAGTCTAAAGTAGCAGACAAGACAATAGAGACATTCAAACCTAAGGTAATCAAAGAACAGATTTGTTCTGAAGAAACACTTGAGAAGGTAAAGGTAATGTTGGAAGGTGTTGTTTCCAGAGGTACTGCAATGAACATTAATAACTCAGTATATAAGATTGCCGGTAAAACCGGTACCGCTCAGAAAATTAAAAACGGCCAGTATATCAAAAACTATTATTGTTCATTTGCAGGATATTTTCCGGCTGATAAACCTAAATACAGCTGTATAGTTGTAATTGATAATCCTCAGGGATATGCACGATATGGAAGTGATGTGGCAGCTCCTGTTTTTAAGGAAATAGCGGATAAAGTTTATGCGACCGATCTGGATCTCCATAAGCCGATTGCAAGGAAACAATATAAGTCCAATGAAGGTGTGTTTCCGGTGATAAGGGCAGGTCTTCAACAGGATTTGAGCTTTTTGTGTAACGAGATGGGAATTTCAAATCATAATCATGCAGGTGGAGAAGAGTGGGTGGTAGCACGAGCAAAAGACAATGCGGTAATGTGGTCGGCAAAGAAACTTCAGGATGGACTTGTTCCTGATGTTTCAGGTATGACAATCAGAGACGCTATATACATTTTGGAGAATAAGGGGTTGTTGGTAAAATTTTCCGGACATGGCAGGGTGAAAGAACAATCACTACCGCCCGGGATAAAAATAGTAAGAGGCAGTACTATTCATTTGATGTTAGACTAAATGGCAATACTTAAAGATATATTATATAAGGTTTCACTTAAGTCAGTAGCTGGTTCTACAGATGTAGAAGTAACTTCTCTTCATCTTGATTCGAGAAAGGTAGAGAAGGGAGGATTGTTTGTCGCCATTAAAGGGACAGCAGCAGATGGGCATCAGTTTATTCCTCAGGTTATTGAAAGTGGTGCCTTGGTGATTATCTGTGAAGATATGCCTGATTATCTTGTAGAAGGTGTTACTTATGTTGCTGTGAATAATTCTTCACAAGCTCTAGGTTACATCGCTTCTAATTTTTATGGCAGACCTTCAACAAGATTAAAACTTGTAGGTGTAACCGGGACAAATGGTAAAACCACAACTGTTACGTTGCTTCATAGTTTGTTTTTGAAGATGGGATACAATTCCGGGCTGTTATCTACAGTAGAGAATAAAATCAATGATAAAGTAATACCTTCTACCCATACTACACCGGATGCTATTAATCTGAATCAGTTGTTGGATAAGATGGTTAAATCCGGCTGCACTCATGCATTTATGGAAGTTAGTTCACATGCAGTAGTGCAACATAGAATTACAGGGCTTGATTTTACCGGAGCGATATTTACTAATATCACGCACGATCACCTTGATTATCATAAAACTTTTGATGAATACATCAAGGCCAAGAAAATGTTTTTCGATAATCTTCCCTCTTCTGCATTTGCCTTGACCAATTCAGATGACAAAAGAGGTATGATCATGTTGCAGAATACAAAAGCGACTAAATATACATTTAGTCTAAGTTCAGCTTCAGATTTTAAAGGAAAAATCCTGAGTAATACACTTCAGGGCCTTGAGATGGAAGTGGATAAAAAAGATGTATGGTTTAAATTGATTGGGTCCTTTAACGCATATAATCTTGTAGGTGTATATGCTGCTGCTGTTCTGTTAGGAGAAGATAAGGATGAAATATTAAGGCAGATGTCAGATCTGGGATCAGCACGTGGCAGATTTGAGCAGGTGATTTCATCATCAGGAATTACAGCCATTGTAGATTATGCACATACGCCTGATGCTTTAAAAAATGTATTGCAAACGATAAGAGATATCAGACAAGGCAATGAAAGTATCATTACAGTTGTCGGATGTGGAGGAAACAGAGATGCTGCAAAGAGGCCAGTTATGGCAGAGATCGCCTGCAAGCTCAGCGATAAAGTTATTTTAACTTCTGACAATCCACGAAATGAAGAACCATCTGCAATTCTGCAGGAAATGCAAAAAGGAGTTAGTCCGATTGATCAGAAGAAAACACTTACCATCGAAGACAGGAGGGAAGCAATAAGAACAGCATGTATGATGGCAAATGCAACGGATATTATTCTGGTTGCAGGAAAAGGTCATGAGAATTATCAGGAAATCAAAGGCGTGAAACACCCTTTTGATGACAAAGAAATACTAAAAGAAATTTTTCAGGTACTTGGCAAATAACCTTATATGAGTCTTTCAAAAGTAAAAGAACAAGATCAATTGGTTGAAAAAACATTTCAGCTTTCTCTAAGTGTCATTCAACTTTATATCGAATTACTCAGAGAAAATGAATTTGAGATCTCAGATAAGTTATTAAGAAGTACTACCAATATCAGAGGAAATGTAGAATGTACGCTTGCTGCAATTGACAAGCAGGATTATATGTCAAGAATATCTGTGGCATTTAAAGAGGCGGTTGAGACAAGATATTGGCTTAAACTTATTCAGATGAATCATATGATATGCCGTACCTGTGATACTTGTGTGGAGCAGTTAAATGAAATTATAGTAATTCTGAACTGGATGATCCAGTCTGAAAATACTTTTAAACTACAACTAAACATACATAACCTAAACTGAAAGCATGCTATACTATCTTTTTGACTTTCTGGAAAGAGAATTTGATGTCATAGGAGCGGGAGTTTTCCGGTACATTTCATTCCGTGCAGGAATGGCTATGTTCATTTCTCTTTTAATTGCCATGCTTCTCGGTAGAAGGGTGATCAATTTTTTGAGAAGAAAACAAATAGGTGAAACTATTCGTGATCTAGGCCTTCATGGGCAAATGGAGAAAAAGGGAACTCCTACTATGGGAGGTATAATTATCATTGCATGCATTCTCGTCCCTACTGCATTGCTTGCTCGGCTTGATAATGTTTATGTTGTTCTATTGGTGATCAGTACTGTATGGATGGGTGTAATCGGTTTTCTCGATGATTACATTAAAGTGTTTAAGAAAAATAAAGAAGGATTGCAGGGTAAGTTTAAAATCATAGGTCAGGTAGGCTTAGGATTGATAGTAGGTTTGGTGTTATACTTTAATGAGAATGTCAGGGTCAGGACCTATTTAAGTCCTGCTGTTCAGGAGTCTGATGGCATAGTTTCAGGTACTTTTGTAGAGCATAAGTCATTGGTAACAACGATTCCATTTATGAAAAACAATGAGCTGAATTATTCAGATCTGTTTGCATTTATGGGGGAAGATTTAACATGGATTCCATTTGTGTTGCTTGTTATTTTTATAATAACTGCTGTATCAAATGGTGCTAATATTACTGACGGAATAGACGGGCTTGCTGCAGGTACTTCATCCATTATTGGTGTTACACTTGGAGTATTTGCTTATGTTTCCGGTAATGCCATTTTTGCGGATTATCTTAATATAATGTTTATTCCAAATAGCAGTGAGATAGTAATTTTCTGTGCTGCATTTGTCGGTGCCTGTGTGGGATTCTTATGGGTCAACTCATATCCGGCGCAGGTATTTATGGGTGACACCGGTAGTCTTACCATCGGTGGAATTATTGCTGTACTGGCAATTGCCATAAGAAAAGAATTATTGATTCCGGTTCTGTGCGGAATTTTTCTCGTTGAAAATCTTTCTGTAATGATCCAGGTGGCATACTTCAAATACACTAAGAAAAAGTATGGAGAAGGACGTCGGATATTTCTTATGTCACCGCTTCATCATCATTATCAGAAAAAAGGAATGCATGAGGCAAAAATTGTTACAAGATTCTGGATCGTCGGTGTATTGCTTGCGATCCTTACACTTGCAACATTGAAATTGAGATAACAACGAATGAAGAAACTGGTAGCGATACTTGGGGCAGGAGAAAGCGGGACAGGAGCAGCATTGCTGGCCAAAGCGAAAGGTTTTGAAGTTTTAGTTTCGGATAAAGGTGAAATATCTGAACACTATAAAAAAATATTGAAGGAAGAAGGGATAGAGTTTGAAGAGGGAATGCATTCGGAAGAAAAAATTTTACTTGCGTCCCTCATTATCAAAAGTCCCGGAATTCCTGATAAGGCACCTCTGATAAAGAAGTTATCAGAGAAGAATATTGAAATAATTTCTGAAATAGAATTTGCTTCAAGGTATACCAAAGCAAAGTTTGTAGGAATAACAGGTAGTAATGGAAAAACCACAACTACACTTCTTACATATCATTTGTTAAAGAAGCTTGGATTAAATACCGGACTGGCAGGTAATATAGGTGATAGTCTTGCAAAGCAGGTGATAAACGATGATAAGGACTTTTATGTCCTTGAACTGAGTAGTTTTCAATTGGACGGAATGTTTAAGTTCAGAGCACATGTTTCTGTTCTGCTCAATATAACACCCGATCACCTTGACAGATATGAATACAACTTCCAAAATTATGTCAATTCCAAGTTCAGGATTGTCCAGAATCAGGAAGCCTCCGATTACTTTATCACTTTTGCAGAAAATCCTGCAATTGCAGAAAATATTGGAAGGGTAAATGGTCCGGTAAAAAAGCTGATATCAGTTGAAGGAGATAAAAATGCTGCAGCCTGGTATGAGAATGGAAAGATTCACCTGAAAGATAAAAATGGTGTATTTGCATATTCAGAAGATAGTTTGCCTGTTGCCGGAAAGCATAATATGATTAATGTGATGGCAGCTATGCTTACTGCACAGGCTTTAGGATTTGATCCTTCAAGATTTGAAGAAGCATTGCGGGATTTTAAAAATGCATCCCATAGGTTGGAATTCGCGGGGGAGATAAATGGAGTTAAATTTATCAACGACAGCAAGGCTACCAATGTAGATTCTGTCTGGTATGCATTGGATAGTGTGAAGCAACCCATCATTTGGATTGCAGGAGGAATAGATAAAGGAAATGATTATTCAGTTTTAGAAAATCTTGTTAAGGAAAAAGTGAAGGCAGTAATATGCATGGGTAAGGATAACAGCAAGTTGGTGAAAGCTTTTGATGGCAAAGTGCCATTTTTGATTGAAACGTCTGATATAAAAAGTGCGGTAATGGCAGCATTTGGTCAGGCGTCGGAAGGAGATGTGATTTTACTCTCACCGGCATGTGCAAGTTTCGATTTATTCAGAAATTATGAAGACAGAGGTGAACAGTTTAAACTGCAGGTAATAGACTTAATAAATAAAGTAAAATAAAATGACAGCAGCTAAAGATTGGATGCAAAGAAATCTGAAAGGTGATCCAGTGATATGGGGCATCATCTTTTGCCTTTCTTTAATTAGTATCGCTGTAGTATACAGTGCTATCGGCTCGCTTGCATATAAGAGGATGCATGGTAATACTGAGCATTATCTGATCAAACACAGCTTTTTGGTGTTCCTGGGTTTGGGTTGTATGTGGATAGCCCATAAACTGGATTATAAGTATTATTCAAGATTGAGCAGGCTTGGTCTGATCATCAGTATTCCATTGCTTGCTTTGACTTATGCCACAGGTGATAATATCAATGGCGCTGTAAGATGGCTTACTATACCATTGATTAATCAGTCATTTCAGCCATCAGATTTTGCTAAACTTTCACTTATAGCGAATCTTGCAAGTATGCTGGCAAAGAGGCAAGCGAATATTGATGATTTTAAAGAATCTTTTCTGCCGATTATTTTCTGGACTGGTGGTATTTGCGGACTTATAGCTCTTTCTAATCTCTCTACTGCTGTATTGCTTTTTGCAACATGTATGTTGCTAATGTTTATAGGGCGCGTTCCTATGAAATATCTGTTTATGCTTGTTGTTGTCGGGTTATTTGCGGTGACGGTAGGATTGGCTCTTGGTCAAAGGCTTGGTACGGCAATTAGCAGAGTGGACAAATTTCTTTTTTCCAAGGAAGTACAGTTCCAGGCAGAACAATCATACAAAGCAATTGCTACAGGACTGGTTTTCGGTAAAGGACCCGGACAAAGTGTTCAGGGAGATTTTCTCCCACATGGTTATTCAGATTTTATTTATTCCATAATTATTGAGGAGTATGGTATGATAGGAGGGGTGATTGTTTTATTTCTTTACCTGGCATTGCTTTACCGAAGTATGCTTACGGTAACAAAGAGTGATAAAGCTTTCGGTGGTTTGTTATCTGCCGGATTAAGCTTCAGTCTTGTAATACAGGCCATGATTAATATGGGAGTAGCAGTTGGCTTAGGTCCGATTACCGGACAACCACTTCCCCTGCTTAGTATGGGAGGTACATCAATGTTATTTACAGGAATCTCTTTGGGTATAATATTAAGTGTGAGCAGAGGAGACAGAACTGAGGGATCTGATAAAAATAGGGAAAAAGAATAATGGCAGAAAAAAGACCATATAGGGTAATCATTAGCGGTGGTGGCACAGGAGGCCACATTTATCCTGCTATTGCCATTGCAAATGCAATTAAGGAAAAGCAACCTGATGCAGAAATATTATTCGTTGGAGCAAAGGACCGAATGGAGATGGAAAAAGTGCCTGCTGCAGGATATAAAATTGAAGGGTTATGGATCAGTGGTATTCAAAGAAGGCTCACTATTGACAATCTGTTGTTTCCGGTAAAAGTGCTTTCAAGCATATGGAATGCTTCCTCAATTGTGAGAAAGTTTAAGCCGGATGTAGCCGTAGGTGTAGGCGGATATGCAAGCTGGCCTCTGTTATTTTCTGCTTCATTGTTCAATGTGCCGACGGTAATCCAGGAACAGAATTCCTATGCCGGTGTCACCAATAAATTTTTGGCAAAAAATGCCAGAAAGATTTTCGTGGCATACGACAATATGGATAAGTTTTTTCCTGGGGATAAGTTGGTGCTTGCAGGAAATCCGGTTAGAAAAGATATCCTGGATTATAAATCGAAAAGAGCTGAGGCTTTGAAGGAATTTGGATTACAGGACGGTGTGCCTGTATTGATGGTGATGGGAGGAAGTCTTGGGGCACGAACTATCAATGAAAGTATTTTGAATGATATAAAGAAAATTACTGCAGCCGGAATACAAGTAGTTTGGCAAACTGGAAAATTTTACCATCAGAAGGTAAAAGCAGAAGCAGAGAAAGAAGGTAATGCAAAAATTAAAGTTCATGAATTTTTGTACAAAATGGACCTTGCATATGCCGCCGCGGATGTAGTAGTTTCAAGAGCAGGAGCATTATCGATTTCTGAGCTTTGTCTTGTAGGTAAACCGGTAATTCTGGTTCCTTCACCTAACGTTGCAGAAGATCACCAGACAAAAAATGCTTTGGCACTGGTAGAAAAGAACGCTGCTATAATGATAAAGGATAGTGAGTCTAGAGCAAAACTGGTGGATGAAGCTCTGAAGTTAATGAAGAACGATAATAAAAAGAGAGAACTCGGTGATAATATTCTAAAGTTGGGGAAGCCGGATGCAGCTAATACGATTGCATCTGAAATTTTAAAATTAATTAAGAATTAAGAATTAAGAATTAAGAATTAAGAATTAAGAATTAAGAATTAAGAATTAAGAATTAAGAATTAAGAATTAAGAATTAAGAATTTTAACCCTTAAGCACTTAAATACATAAACATCTTAACACTTGAACACCTTAAATAACATACAAAGCATCTACTTCATCGGTATCGGTGGTATCGGCATGAGTGCATTGGCCAGATGGTTCAATGCCAATGGTTATGCCGTAGCCGGTTATGACCGTAGCAGGACACAACTTTGTATGGAATTGGAGGTTGAAGGCATGAATGTTCATTATGAAGATTCCATCGACCTAGTACCTGAAAAATTTAAAGAAAAAAATACTTTAATTGTTTTTACTCCTGCAATACCATTTGATCATAAAGAGCTGTCTTATTTTAGAAATAACGGTTTTTCGGTTGTAAAAAGGGCTGAAGTGCTTGGTATGCTTACCAAGGATTATTTCACCATTGCCGTTGCAGGGACACATGGTAAGACTACAACTTCTTCCATGATTGCGCATATATTGCGAAGCTGCAATAAAAATTGTTTTGCCTTTCTTGGAGGAATTACTCAGAACTATAAGTCAAATCTATTGCTAGGTGACAAGGCCGGAAATGACCAAATCATGGTGGTTGAAGCAGATGAATATGACAGGTCGTTTTTAAAATTGAATCCATCTATAGCTGTAATTACGGCTATGGATCCGGATCACCTGGATATTTACAAAGATGAAAAAGATTTTACTGAGACATTTAATGCGTTTGTAAAGCAGATAAATCCCGGAGGTGCATTGTTTCACAAATCAGGAACAGTTATAGATATTCCTAACAAAGGACAAAAACATTATACTTTCGGGACTGATAATAATGATTACAATGTGGATAACTATAGAGTGGAAAATGGAGATATCATTTTCGACCTGAACGCAAGAGGTAAAAAGTTCAGTTCTGTAAAGCTTCAGGTTCCTGGTATGCATAATGTAATGAATGCAACAGCTGCATTCGCAGCTTCCGCAGAAGCGGGGGTAGAGCCCGATAAAATAATTAAAGCGCTCTACGAATTCAAAGGTGTGAAGAGAAGGTTTGATGTAATTTATAAAGGAGAGAAGACAGTTTATATTGATGATTATGCACATCATCCCACAGAAATCACTGCTTTTTTATCAGCAGTAAGAGATCTGTATGAAGGTAAAAAGGTTACCGCTGTATTTCAGCCACACCTTTTTTCCAGAACAAGAGATTTTATGGATGAATTTGCAAGGAGCCTTGAGCTGGCAGACAAGGTAATTTTACTTGATATTTATCCGGCAAGAGAAAAGCCTATCGATGGTATAACATCCAACGAATTACTTGAAAAGATTAACATTAAAGATAAAAATCATTGCAGTAAAGATGAATTACTTGTGATGCTCGATAAAACCAAAACAGATATTTTAGTTACCATTGGTGCAGGAGATATAGATCAGTTTATAGATCCTATTAAGAAATTACTTGAATCAAAAAATGCTTAAGAAGTTTAAACCGGATCTGAAAATTGGCAAGAAGGTGGTGATACTGCTTTCAGTGATCGTTCTGTTTAGTTTGATAGGATTTATAGAGGCAAAACAGGATGGGCGCGAGGTTACATCTGTTCATGTTAATATCAATTTTGAAGATGACAACTTCTTTGTTACCGACCAAGACATTATGCATTTGATAACACTGAATGGTTCAGACAAAATTGTAGGAGAAAAATTTGAAGATATAGATTTGAAAACACTTGAAATGAGAATAAAAAATAATAAATTTGTGTCAGATGCTCAAGTGTATAAAGACCATAAAGGTACTTTAATGATTGAAGTAAAACAGTGCAGACCCATTGCTCGTGTCATTCAATCAGACGCCCCCCATGCCTACATAGGGAGCAGGGGAAATACTCTCGGAACTTCAGACAAATTTACAGCCAGGGTTATCCTCATTGATGGTCCCGGATCTTCAAATCTTCTTTCTGAAAATTTCTTAACCTCTGATGAAGGTTCTTCTTACCTGGCTTTGCTTAACCATATAGATCAGGATAAATTCTGGAAAGCTCAGCTGTCGGAAATGTATATAGACTCCAGGGGTGAGTTAAGGTTTTATCCACAGGTGGGCAATCAGGTAATCTATTTCGGAAAGCCGGATGATGTAGAAAATAAATTAAAAAGGCTGAAAATATTTTATAAAGAAATTCTTCCATCCAAAGGTTGGAATAAATATAAATCAGTCAATCTGAAATTCAGGAATCAAATTATTTGTGAATAGATTTTTTTAAAACATACTATGCAAAAAGAAAAAATTGTAGTAGGTCTGGATATCGGTACAACAAAGATTTGTGCTATCGTAGGCCGCAAAAACGAGTATGGAAAACTTGAAATCCTTGGAATGGGCAAGGCAGTTTCAGAAGGAGTTATCAGAGGTATGGTTACCAATATTAACTCAACTGTATCTGCTATTACCAAAGCAATCAAAGAGGCGGAAGAACAGTCAGGGATTGATATTAAAGTGGTAAATGTAGGTATTGCCGGGCAGCACATAAAAAGCTCAATGCACCATGGTAGCATTACCAGAAATTCTTCTGATGAAGAAATTACCGTTGAAGACATTAACCGTCTGACCAATGACATGTATAAAACTGTGATGCCATTTGGCTGTGAGATTATACATGTGATGCCACAAGATTACACTGTAGATTATGAAGAAGGAATTAAAGATCCTGTAGGCATGACCGGAATAAGACTTGAAGCAGATTTTCATGTGATCACTGCTCAGGCAAATGCTATCAGTAATATTAACAAATGTGTTATAAGATCCGGCCTGGAAATTGAGAATCTGATCCTGGAGCCGCTTGCTTCAAGTTTGGCGGTACTTAGCGATGAGGAAAAAGAAGCAGGCGTTGTTTTAGTTGATATCGGAGGTGGTACAACAGATATAGCAATATTCCATGACAACATCATTCGTCATACTGCGGTAATTCCGTTTGGAGGAAATATTATTACTTCTGACATAAAGCAAGGTTGCAATGTAATGCAGAATCAGGCTGAATTGTTAAAAACCAGATTTGGCAAAGCACTTGCTGAAGAGGCCAATACCAATGAGATTGTATCTATTCCGGGATTAAGAAACAGGCCTGCCAAAGAGATATCGGTAAAAAATCTTGCTCATATTATTCAGGCAAGAATGGAGGAGATCATTGAGCTTGTTCATTCAGAGATAATATGTTCAGGTTATGAAGGTAAACTGGCAGGAGGATTGGTTATAACAGGTGGTGGATCTCAACTACAAAATGTTAAACAACTTTTTGAGTACATGACAGGCATGGATGCAAGAATCGGGTATCCGAACGAGCATCTTGGTAAAAGCAAACTTGAGGCTGTAAAAAGTCCGATGTATGCTACTTCTGTTGGTCTGGTTCTAGCAGGTTTCAGGGCATTGGACGACAGAGAAAATAAATGGGAAACAAGTACCTCTACCAAAACCAATGCACAGAAGAAAAAAGAAGAAACCGGAAGTCAGTTCTTCAAAAAGATCATTGACAGGACTAAAGGACTGTTGATAGATGATATTGATGATAAAACGGAGTACTAAATTAATTAAGAATTAAGAATTAAGAATTAAGAATTAAGAATTAAGAATTAAGAATTAAGAATTAAGAATTAAGAATTAAGAATTAAGAATTAAGAATTAAGAATTAAGAATTAAGAAAAGTTTTAATGCTTTCAGCTTAAAGCTTTAAGCTTACAAAAACGCACCCAAAAACCCTAACTATATGTCACAGCTCGCATACAAATTCGATCTGCCAAGCCACCATAAGTCCATCATCAAAGTAATTGGTGTTGGAGGAGGCGGAAGTAATGCCGTCAACCACATGTTCAACATGGGAATAAAAGATGTTGAATTCGTTGTTTGTAACACCGATGTTCAGGCATTGAAGGCCAGTCCTGTTCCTAATAAAATTCAGATAGGTATCAATCTTACAGACGGACTTGGTGCCGGTGCCAACCCTGACAAAGGAAAGCATGCTGCCTTGGAAAGCAGAGAAGAAATAAGAGAGTTTCTGAGTAACAATACCAAAATGTTGTTTATTACAGCAGGTATGGGTGGAGGTACCGGTACAGGTGCGGCTCCTGTAATTGCTAAAATTGCTAAGGAGATGGATATCCTTACTGTAGGTATTTGTACTGTCCCTTTTAACTTTGAAGGAAAAAAGAAAAGACTCCAGGCAGATACCGGTATCGCAGAGTTAAAAGCCTATTGCGATACTGTATTGATTATATTAAATGATAAATTGCGTGAAATATATGGCAATCTCTCAATAAGAGAAGCTTTTGCACAGGCAGATAATGTTCTTACCAATGCCGCAAAAAGTATAGCTGAGATAATCACTGTGACCAGTGAAGTTAACGTTGACTTTGAAGATGTGAAAACGGTTATGTCTAATTCCGGTGCTGCAGTTATGGGTTCTGCAGTTACCTGCGGAGAAGGCAGAGCAAGAAGAGCTGCAGAGGAAGCATTGTCTTCGCCGTTGCTTAACAACACCGATATACATGGTGCTAAGAAAATACTTCTTTCTATTATGTCCGGTGAGGAGGCGCAATTGACAATGGATGAATTGTCTGAGATTACCGACTATATTGAAGAAAGAGCGGGTGACGATGCAGAAGTTATTTTCGGAGAAGGTATAGATACCAGTTTGGGTGAGAATATAAGGGTGACTGTTATAGCAACAGGTTTTCATGAGAAAGAATATGTTTCTCCCAAAAGAACAATAATAGATCTGGAATCAGAAAGACCTGTTAATATTGCTCCTGAACCTGAGCAACCTGTGGTCGCTCCTCCTGTGCAGCAGCCTATAAACAGAAGGCCTGTAGGAGAACCATTAACTTTCACTTTTGATCTTCCAAAATCACAGCCTGCACCTGAGCCGGCTCCTGAGGTTAAAGCAGAGAAGAAGGTTTACAATTTAGATTCAGGACTTGATTTTCCAAAAAAGGAAGAAGCTCAAAGATCGATTTTTTCTGAAGTAAAGCCTCTGGCAGGTGAGCCGGTAAATGATGCAGAAGAACAAAAGAAAAAATATTTCCTTGAGCAAGCCCAGGCAAGAAAAGAAAAGCTTAATAAAATAAGTTCAAGTTCTATGAATCCGGATGAGTTTAAGGAAAAGCTTGAGGTGCCGGCATACATGAGGAAAAATGTAAATCTGCAGGACTATCCACATTCATCTGAAAGAAATATCTCCAGATATAATCTTAATGATGATAACGAAATATTGGGAAACAATAAGTTTCTGCACGATAATGTAGATTAGGTATTTTTATATAAAGTAATCCTGAACCCCTGATACCCTGCTGAACCGGCAGGGTATTTTTTTTGGGAACGCCAGTATGTTTATTTTAAAACTTGTTCCTTGTTGCATCCTTCATTTTATTCTTTTTATTAATTTTTTTTTCAGTGTTTTTTTCTGACTAAAAGATCATGCTTTCCTTTTTTTTAATGTTTGAAAATTAAAGGTTTTTTGGAATTAAAATTGATTATAATGCGCCTAGATAGCACAGGTAAAAGTCTGTAATACAGTAATTTATATTAACTTTTTCAGGTTACTTTTTATCTTCAGCGGATATTTAATCCAAAATGGGTAATACTACCTATTTCTCATGATCATCCAGGTAAAATTAAATAATAAAATTATGGATACAATTGGAAAAGTATCATTCATTGTGTTGCTATTAATGCATATAAATTATTCATTGAAGGGACAAAATACCCAAATTTCAGGAGGGCACTTACACACCATATTCAAATGTGCAAGTGGTGTTGTTTACCATGCAGGTGACCGGAATAATAATCAGGATGGCACAGGAATCTGGGCAGGTACAAATAATCCAAACCCTGTAGCTGTTCCGGGTGTGGGAGGTGCAGGTTCTTTAAGTAATATTAGAATGATTGATGCAGGGAGTACTCATCATACTCTGGCATTAACAGAAACCGGTGAAGTGTTAGCCTTCGGGAATGATTATGTATGTCAGCTGGGTCAGGGCGGAACAGCAGGAAGTTATCCTGCAAATCCTTCTCCGGTGAGAGGGGTTGGTGGAGTAGGAACATTGACAGGAATGAAGTTTGTTGCTGGTTCCAGCGAATCATCTTATGCTATCAGGGAATCAGATGGTGCTTTATTTGCCTGGGGAAGTAATTCTGTGGGACAATTAGGTGTTGGATATGTGACACCGTGGCCCAACCCTCAAATATGTAATCCTGTGGCAGTATTAGCTCCTTGTAATAGCAATGTTATACAAGTAGATGGAGGGGATAACTATGCGATGGCATTACTTGCCAATGGTACGGTTTATGCATGGGGGGAGAATTCTAATGGCCAGTGTGGAATCGGAACAACAACTGATATAAGTTCACCTGCTCAGGTATTAATTAGCCCTGGTGTCCCATTAACCAACGTTGTAAGTATATCTTGTGGTGATGGTGCTGGTTATGCAATTAGAAATGATGGGACATTATGGGCATGGGGGCACAACGGATGGGGACAACTGGGCTTAGGGAATTGTACTTCTCCTGTTACCTATGCAACCCAGGTTACAACAGGCGATCAGGGACATGCTTCCGGATTTCTTCGAAACGTAACTCAGGTGGTAGGCGGAAATGCACATGCAGTTATTTTAACAAGTGATGGGCTGGTATATACAATGGGATCTGATTCTCATGGCCAACTGGGTGATGGAACTGTGGGAGGAGCAGATGCTTGCGGAACAGGCGTGGGAGCAAGAAACAGACCTTACAGGGTAACTACTCTTTCTGGTATTGTTGGCGTTTCCGAAGGAGATGCCTGGTCTTTTGCAGTATCATCTTCTGGAACTGTATATGCATGGGGGCAGAATAATGAAGGTCAATTGGGGGTAGGGTCTCAAGGTACAAATGTTCCTAGTCCTACTTTGATGTCCTTACCAGGTGGTTGTACAGTATTACCGGTAAACTTACTTTCATTTGAACTCAATATAGTTGCAGATCAAGTTATTTTGTTCTGGACCACAACAAAAGAAGAAGGCGTTTCAAATTTTGAAGTTCAAAGGTCAGTAAATGGATCAGCATTTGAGATAATAGGAAGTGTTAAGGCATATGGAACTTCAAATGAAGTGAAGAATTATTCCTTTTCAGATGGCAGTGTTTATAATAATATAGCATATTACAGATTGAAAATTATTGATAATGATGGAAGTTTTGAGTATTCACACATTAAAGCAATAAATAAACCAATACAAAGTGAATTAAAAATATATCCACAACCTTCCATGCCCGGATCTGAGGTGATAATACAAGGTTTATTTTATGATGAAATCCAGCCTGGGCAGATTCAATTGTTTAATAATATTGGAAAGGTTGTTCCTTTGGAATCTGTTACCTTGAGAAATGACAATACAATTTCGTTCTTTTTGCCTGCAGATATAATTTCAGGATTATATTACTTAAAAATTAATTTATCTGACGAAAATAAGGAACTTAAATTCCTTATTTACTAACAACAAAAAGGGTTGCCAATATTATGACAACCCTTTTTTGTTACCTGTATATTCCTGACAGGTGTTTTGTGTAAATATCATTTTCTAAATTGATGTTCTCTTTGGAGGGAATAAAATACAGCTCCAAGGTCTTTCCTGGTACAACATCAAAATAATTATTTGTAAAATGCCCCTCTGATCTTAGGGTATACAGATATAGATTTTTTATTAAGTTGTCTGCATTGATTGTGATTTTATATTTTTCAGATTCCTTTTCCACTTTTATGTTGGGAATAGAAAGCGGTAATGCAAGATTTTTTGGTTTATCGAAGTAGAATATATTATTACATACTTCCGTATTTTCTATCGAAAGTGAAATAGTCGCAAATATTTTATTTTTATTTTCTTTGGTTAAAAAGTCATTTATTGCCACAGTATAATAAATATTACTGCTGTTTCCTTTTATTTCTGCCGGTATTGTTTTTTCCGATAATTTGTTTCCTTTGAAATCCATAATGGTGAATTTAAGTTTCCCGGAAAAATTATTTAATCTGTCAGACACAACATAAATGTTTAATTTATCATTTTTTACTTCAGGAGCTATAATGATCTCTTGAAAGGCATCTTTTACTGCATAATGGGCCGCTTTATATCTATAGTAATAATCAACAGTAGACCATGAAACTGTAGGCCAGCAATCGTTAATCTGCCAGTAAAGAGATCCCATGCAATATGGCATATTTCTTCTATGTGCTTCAATTGCTGTTTTTAGTCCCATAGCCTGCATTAGTTGACTTGTATAGACAAAATTTTCAAAAGTATCAGGTAATTTATAATACATTTTTACATATTCCCTTATCATTTCATTTCCGTTCATGTCCTTAGAAATCCATGGCATAAGGCTTCTTTGTTTGAATTCCATTAATGGTGATCTTACATCCCAATCGTCAGGAACAGAAAATGACCTGATAGTTTTCATATCAGGGAATGATTGCATTCCATATTCACTTACAAATCTACCCATTGTATTTTTGTATTCCTCAAAAGGAAATTTTGCGAACCAGACTCCCCAATCATGTACATCTCCCGATGATTTGTCAGGTAATTCATTGTATTCATAACCTGAAGATGGAGATGAAGGCCAGTAAAATCTTTGAGGATCGTGTTCTTTAATAGCTGTTGGTAAAATATGGTACATGACTTTTCTATATGTATTTAAAATATTTATAGAGTCCTGTGTGCTGTATTTATATATATCTTTCCATCCCCAGTTGAACCAGGCAATCATATTTTCATTATTACCGCAATACAAAGCTAATGAAGGATGGTTTCTTAGTCTTTTTATGTTTTGCTCAAATTCATTTTTTAGGTTTTCCAAATGAAGGGAATCTTCAGGAATCATACTGCATGCAAACATAAAATCCTGCCAAACCAGAATCCCGTTTTTGTCACATAGTTCGTAAAAAAAATCGTTTTCATATATTGCTCCTCCCCATACTCTGATCATATTCATGTTAGCGTCTAGTGCAGTTTGAATCACTTTTTGATAATCTTGTGTTGTGACTGAAGGAGTAAAAATGTTTCCCGGAATATAATTTGTTCCTTTCATGAATACCGGGATATTATTCAGCTTGATATAAAAGGATTTTCCATACTGGTCATTCTCTTGAACCACTTCAATTTTTCTTATGCCAAAGGTGGCTGTTATAGAATCTATTATTGTATTGTCTTTCAATAAACAGACATCCACAGTGTATAGATTTGGGTCGCCTAAACCATTAGACCACCACAGTTTGGGGTTTTCAATCTCAAAATCAACTGTTGTATGGTTAACTCCTTTTTCAAGTGAGATTTTTTTGGATTTTGTAATATTGTTGCCGGTCTTTAATAATAATTCAACTTGAGTTTTCTTATCAGCAATAATTTCCGCTTTTAATTCAAGTATGGCTTTATCATTTGTAATTCCTTTTGTAATAACATGTGTATTCTCAATCTTTCCATTGTCCCAACCTGTTATATATACTGATCGCCATATTCCTGAAGTAACAAGTCTTGGTCCCCAATCCCATCCGTAATGGAAAGGGGCTTTACGTGTGAAAACACTCGTTCTTTCATTAATGGGGGCAATTTCATTGTGGGCAGGAACAAGATATGGTGAATTGTGGAGTTTGTCCATAGCCGTGTTTACAGGGGAAAGGAAGTGAACACGTAATTCATTGTCACCGGATCTGATAAAATTTTTAATTGATGTATTATGGGATATAAACATATTATCAGCGGATATAATTAAGCTGTCATTCAAATAAACATTTGCATAGGTGTCAAGACCTTCAAATGTTATTTCAATGTTGTTTTTATTAAGTATGGCTTTATTGAAGTTTATATTGATTTTATATTCCCATTCCGCTTTTTCAATCCACTGCACAAGTTTTTCATTATCTCTGTAAAACGGGTCAGGGATTTGTCTGTTAATAAATAAGTCAGTGTGGACGGTGCCTGGTACAGTAGCAGGCATCCATGAGGTATCTATGGATGCGGGATTGCTGGTTGATGGAATTATTCTGAATTTCCAATTATTATTAACTTCTAATTTTATTTTTTCTTTCGGGGCTTCAGAACATCCCCCAATGATAATTGAAAATGAAAAAATGATTAATGATAAAAGGTTTTTGGTTGTATTCATAGCATTTACTTTAGTTAAAAGTAAATTATTATGATTTTTTTATTTAACCATCCTGCTTCTAATTTTTTTTGTTTAACTGTATGATAATTAATAGTATAAGAATAATTGGAGTGAATCCTGTTTAAAAGAATAATCCTTTTGTTTGATCTAAAATATATCAAAAGGCAACTCAGGAATAAAATCTTTTTCTTTCTTTTCCAAAATTTTTACAAGACTGTATTTCCGTTTTAGCGGCTTTGCCTTTTTCTTGGAATTATCCTCAAGGTCTTCCATGATCCCGTCAATGGTTTTGCTAAGTTCCTTCTCTGAAAATCTAATGTCAGAGTCCATTATATCTTCCGTAATGTTTATCTGTTCGGGATTTAAAGGTTGCAATCCTACGTATTCTAGCTTCCAACTTATATCTTTTTCTTTTTTTCTTTTAAAGAAAAATACATTTCCTGTTTTTCCATTATAGGTTAATTCTCTTTTTTCCAGGAATACCAATGAGTCAGTCTCCTTTGCAGAATATCTGGAGCAAAGAATTGCCCTGCAAATATTTTCCTGGGTTATGTATGCCGGATTTATTTTCTCCAATTTGTCTATCTCCTTTAGTTTTTTGTAAAGAGCTTTTCTGTAAAAATCATTTTTGCCAAAGTTTTGGAGTATGCTGTCTTCAACAGGTTTATCAGACTTTAAAAGTAAAACTGAAGTGTACAAGGAAAGATTTTTGTCTTTTAACTTTACCATTTTGGAGTAAATGTTATTGATATTAGTTTCTTTGTAAAACGGCATGAGAAGCACAGCGTAATTGTACAGGGGGTCGTTTGGTTTTATGTCAGATAAAAATGAATTCCTGATTTCTTTGCCAGAGTTGTTTTTGCGCTTTATTTCTTCTTCTGCCTCCTTAATTATCTCTTCTTTTTTAAATGCATAAAGGTTAGGCTTTATTAAGCCGCTGTCAAGCAAGATGGCAGAGAGATTATAAATATTTTCTTTGTACTCCTGGTATCTGGTGAGATGAAGCATATCAGGGAACAATGAAGCTGTTAATTGCAGGCTGTCTTTAAATCTGTTAAACAATTTGTTTATTTCAGATTTCTCACTAAGCGGCACATCTTCTTTTAATAATGCATTTACGGATTTATATGCAGGGGCTGTTTTCATTTTAGCAAGAGTCTGCAAAATCAGGATCTGTACATGTGAACTGTCCGAGTATTCCTTATATAGCTTTTTAGTATAGCTGCCTTTATATTCGGTGTCAGTAGTTACAATTTGTCTAATCAAATTCTTTTTATGAAGTTTATTTTCTGAGAAGTAATTGGTGAATTTTGGGTCCTCTAATATTTCATTCAATTTTTTAAGATCTTTTTCCTGAAAACGGATATTGTTAACGGAGCTAAAAGCTGCATAAGTTAAGTTGCTGTCGGCAGAATATACTGCATCTAAGAAAGCTGATGACTTGGGGGTGAATAAACTGCTTTCAGATTTGTGGTTGTTGGCTGTGAAACTATTGAAAAATTCGTTAATAAATCTGCTATCTGTATTATTCCGCGTTAATGCTTTTAAAACATAAATTTCTTTATCAGCTACAATTACCTTTGATCTGAGAATATTGGATAAGGCAGAATCTGTTATATAAAATTCTCCTGAATGAAAACTGTTTATATCTTCTTTTTTAATAATAAGTGAGCCGTCGTCAGTGAGGAAATCTCTTAATTCTTTCCAGAAAGATTCTTTATTTAACTCCGCAAACTCAGAAAATCTGCTATAGCCGACTTCTATGGCTTCAAATGTCTCTTCAGAAGTAAAATATAACTTATCTTCTCTGGATAAATACTTTTCTTTGACCTTCTTTTCTTTTGACCGATTGTCTTTGTAGTCATTTTTATAAAGATATTCGGCTTGTAATCTGGCAGGAGTTATAACAGAATAATTATGAATACTATCAGTATAAGTAGTGAAGTCATTTCTATACAATTTGTCCGTGAATCTTAATGAGCTAAAATAGCTTGAAGCTGCTAAAGAATCATTGCCGGAGAAAGACATGATAAAATACTCCGGACCTGAAATAATTACTTTACAATACAGGTCAGGGAAATTTTCCTTTACCGCTTTTACTTCAATGGAAGCCCTGTTTGAGCTGTTTCCGAATTTCCTGGAAGTTATTTTATAGTCTGACTGTTTGCAGAATGTCTTTGACAAGGATAAAAGTTGAATACTATCTTTTTCAGGAAAGTAGAAGCTATGATGAGATGCAGAGGTGAATAGGTAATAATTACCTGTTTTGGTGTCAATGCTTTGGACAAATATATTTCTTTTGTTATATGCAGACGATTCGTTTCCCTTTTCTACTGTATAGTATCCGGGTACTGAAAAACTAAATCCTGCTGTAGGGGAAGTGTATCTGTAGTTTTCTTCTCTTGGAATAAATCTTACAGAATTTATAAAGTTTATACCTTCTTTGGTTGCATAATCCTTGATGCCTGCAACTTTAAAAACAATCAATTCAAGAGGTGTGAAATAGATTTTATATCGCTGGTGATTTCCTGACTTTGTAATGTTAAAAATCTCAACACCTTTAATTTTGCCTTCCTGGAAATACTTCTTTTTAACTATTTTTCCTGGAATATTTTCAAAAAGAAGACTATCAATTTTAAATACATAATCTTCAGGTTCCATGCCGGTAAACTTTTCAAAAATGCTTAATCTTACTATAGAATAGTATGCTGCATTAGGCATGTCAGCACAAAAGTATTCCCTGAAAGAATTATTGTAATTTGAACCGTGTTTTTCCGGACTGGCATGCAATATTCCCGGAACAGCCACTTCAAACAGTGAATCCTCAATTATATGTTTCCTGAAGGTGTTTCTATAAATGATTTTTTCAATTTTTTCTTTTTCTTTTGATCTCGATCCGTCATTTTTTATCGGTTTGACTATATACCCTTTTTCTCTTAGCAGGTTTATCATCCCTTTAGCACCGGGCAAGTGAGCTGCACCCACACCTGAAAAGACGGAATGAATTTTCAGTAATGAATCCATTTTATTTACCATCATCCTGTTTCTGATGTAAAGCATGTACTCTCTGTATGTTTTAGATTCTGTCCCTCTTCCTATAGAATCTATAAGTTTTAGATTACCTTTCCTGTAAGCATCTTCCAGGTCTTCTCTGACTTCGCCTTCATATTCGAATTCCATATTTTCTTTTCTGCTTCCCTTTTCTTCAGATTTCATTTTAATGCCTAATTCCATTACATCTGAAAGATTTTCCAGGCCCATGATTTTTTTATTGAGCTTTTTTCCCGCCTGATAAATGAATAAATCAAGATATGTGTCTTCTTCGAAATCAGAGCTGCCTCTCTGCGATCTGTAAAGCAGATAATTGGCAAAGTTGTCATCTTTTGAAAGAATGTATTTTAACTCCTTTTCTTCTATGAAATTTAAGCCTGCAATTTTTGTGTTGTAGCTTCCATAGTCAGTACCGATCTCCCTGTAGGATTTGTAAAATGGAGAATTAAGCAGGTCCTGAACAAAGTTGTCCGGATTAATTTCCAGTGCTACATATTCCACAGATTTAAGGGCATTAAAAAATGATTCTGGTAAATGGAATGCGATTCTGCTACTAACGTGCATCGTGCCATAGAGGTAAGATGGTTTTTTCAGGCCGTTCCCGCTGATCTCCCATAGAAGACTATTTTCGCTATCGTCCTGAGCCATGCAGTTGATGCTTAATAGGCATATGAAGAAAGGTAAAAGTATGTATTTCATAGATAAAGGGAAAAAGTTATTCATAAATGATATACGGAATCAATCTGATTTGGATCAGGAGAATTTAAGGAAGTTTTATTTTAAGCTGAAGGAATTTAACTGGTTATCATTGCCTAAAATTCCTGCTTCACTCTCTCATGAAATAAGCGAAAAAATTGTATATTTGGTATTTATTATTGAAATAAAATTAGAAAGTATCTGCATTCGGATGTTATGAAAATACGTTTTTTAGCCAGCTTTATACTATTCATAACTTTCTTTCCTCTTTTTGCTCAGGAGAATAAAACCCTGATTTATGATAAAAAGGGAAGATTAATTCAGCGAAACAGGGTTAATTTTTTTGGCAGAATTGAAAATGACCTAAGTGGTATTGCCATAATAAAGTACGAATATGATAAGAAGGGGAATCTGATAAAGAAATCTTATTTCAACAAAGATGATCAGATGATTCAACCTGATACTAATTCGCGGGTGTTGGAAATTCCTTCATTTACACTTTATAAGTATGATGAGAATAATAATCTTATAGTGGAAAGTAATCATTATTCAAATGGGGCTTTAATGGATCTGGGGTCAAAACCTGCTGTAAGGAGGATGAAATACAATGCTCACGGCATGGTACTCGAAGAATACAACTACGACAGATTCGGAAAATTGAGAGGTGTAGGCAATCTGGAAAAAGCTGTAATCTTAAATACTTACATGGGCAGGAGACTGGTAGAGTCCAGGAGCTATGATAAGAATAAGAAAATTCTCGATTTCGGATTAAATATAATGAAGAATACGTATGATGATCATGGAAGGAAAATCAGAACTGCATATTATTTCGCTAATTCTGAGCTGTATTTGACAGATTTGTATTTTTATGATTCCCACGGAAATCTTATTAAGGAGGAGTGTTACAAAAAGGATAAACAGTTGGACTATGTTGTAACATATACTTATAACAAGGATAGATTAATTACCAGGGAGTATGTTTACAGTAAAGGGAATAAGCAGATTGAAAAGCATGGTATTGAAATAAATGTCCCAGGTTGGAAACCTCTTCATCTTCCATCACTGGAAGAAATAAAAGATGTTGATGGTACCTGTGCATTTTATTGTACTGTAGATAAGGAAGGAAAAATCATTGACATCAGAAGATCATTCGGCAGAGATGCATTGATATATGCGGTAATTCCTTATTTAAAGGATATTAAACTAATAAGGGATGAGTCCTTTACATATAATTCCAATTATAATAATTTCAGAGGAGAAATTAAGATAGGTATTTTGAATAAGGATAAAAATGTAGAGGAGTTTTGAATCTTGGATTTAGCTAGAATTCCAGGAAACTCTCTATCTGTGCATTGATTAGTTTGGTTAAAAATTCATCGTTTATTTTTCCCTCAACAAATAACTTGTCAATTCTGGGTAGCCTTGGTTTAATGGCAAGTACATGCATACCCAGGTAATTAAGAATATCAGTAAGATGACTTAACGCAAGTGCTCCCGCCATTACTCCGCTGGAGATTCCTACCAGTGCACCTTTTTTATTCTTTAATGTATTGGGGAAACTCAGGCCGTCAAGAAAAGCTTTTAATACTCCCGGGAAGGACCCGTTATATTCAGGTACTATGAAAATTATTTTGTTCGATTCTGAAATTGAACTTATAAGCTTATTGAATTCTTCATCTTTTCCAACATTGTCGTATAGTGCTGAAAAAATGAATTTTGGGGGTAAATTACTTAAGTCAATAATGTTTACCTCAGCACCCTTGTTTTCCAGGAGCAGTTTGTAATACTCAGCAATTTTTATTGAATAACTCGGTACCCTGTTTGTGGCGGAAATAATGGTAATAAAAGGCTTCATGTTACATCTTGGCTCATCTAAATTATGAAATAAAACAGAATTAGTGAAATCATTTTTAATTCGCTCATTTATAGGATTCTATCCTGTTGTTACAGAGTTGCACTTCAGATTCTCTTCAGATTTCGACAGTATTATTACAGTATAAAACTGTGATTGATGTCAACTGCAAAAAAATTATCTGAAATACCAGCCACCGGATTTGTTGGGCTTATTCAAAACTGGAAGGCTGATATGGTTTCAGGGTTTCTGGTTTTTTTGATTGCGCTTCCTCTTTGCCTGGGTATAGCGATGGCTAGTGGTTTTCCTCCCATAGCAGGTATCATGACCGCTGTTGTCGGTGGTTTAATTGTGACTTTATTCCATGGCTCCTATGTAACCATTAAGGGGCCTGCTGCGGGGTTGATCGTAATAGTTTTTGGTGCAGTTGAAGCTTTAGGTGAAGGAGATCCTGTAGCCGGATATAAACTTACGCTGGCAGTAATAGTCGTATCAGGGATCCTTCAGGTTTTATTTGGTTTCTTCCGATCAGGTGTACTTGGAGATTTTTTCCCTTCCTCAACTGTACATGGTATGCTAGCTGCTATTGGGGTAATTATTGCCTCAAAGCAAATTCATACTTTATTAGGTGTGAAGCCGGAGGCCAAGGAAACATTAGGTCTTATTGCAGAGATACCGAATTCAATTCGAAATATGAATCCGGAAATTGGGGTAATAGGAATTGTAAGCTTGTTGATATTGTTTTTGCTTCCTCTAGTAAAAAACAAATGGATCAAACGTATACCGGGCCCAATGCTTGTAATACTGGTTGCTATTCCATTGGGACACTATTTTGATCTGGAACACGCCCATAAATATCTTTTCCTTAATCATAATTTTGAAGTCGGGCCCAAATTTTTAGTTACACTTCCGGATAACATTCTTGATGGATTTGCCTTCCCTGATTTTTCGCAGATTCTTACAATGGAATCGATATACTGGATACTGATGTTTTCTTTAGTAGGTAGCCTTGAGTCTTTATTAAGTACAAAGGCAGTAGATATTCTTGATCCTTACCACAGAAAATCTGATCTGAATAAGGATCTTATGGCTGTAGGAATAGGAAATACAATCTGCGGGTTTATCGGAGCGCTTCCTATGATATCAGAGATAGTAAGAAGCTCTGCAAATATTAATAATGGTGCAAAAACAAAATGGTCTAATTGGTTTCATGGAGCATTTTTACTTGGATTTGTGGTGTTGGCACCATCACTTATTCATCAGATTCCTTTAGCTGCTTTAGGAGCTATGCTTATATTTACCGGTTTCAGACTCGCAAGTCCAAAAGTCTTTCTTCAGACTTATAAAGTTGGAAAAGAACAATTGATCATTTTTGTTACTACACTGGTCGTTACATTGGCTACAGATCTGATCATTGGAATTTTTTCAGGAATAATGGTCAAATTTGTAATACATTTTATTTCCGGTGCGCCGCTAAATTCTTTGTTTAAATCAAAACTGGAAATTTCCAAATCCGAAGGAGGCGGATATAATGTAAAAGTTTTTGACTCTGCAATATTCTCCAATTTTATCAGCTTGAAAAATCAATTGGATAAATTGCCTTCAGGCAGTAATATCAATATAGATTTCTCAGGTGTGAAGATAATCGATCATTCTGTAATGGAACACTTGCACCACTATGGGGAAGATTATCAAAAAAATGGCGGAAGGCTTGCTTTTACCGGTATGGGTCACCTGCAACCTTTGAGCGATCACCCTCTTGCCGTGAGGGTGGCAAATAAAGGTGGGGAAACTGAATTGAGGGAACAACAGATGAAAGTATTGGCCAAAAAGCTTGGCATGTCTTATTTCCCGGTTAATGGAATCGATAAAAGTAATTTTGGTAGATTCAGCATTGAGAAAAAGAGAGTTAAATATGAGGGAAATATAATAAAGGGGTTCCTGTCCGGATACTTTTACAGAATCTCTGATATTTCTGTAGTAGAGGGTGGAGATATGAAGGCACACATAAATCAACTGACCATAATTTCAGTTTCTCATTTACCTGTTTCCATTCCTGTTTTTACTTTAGAAAAGGAAAATTTTATGGATAAGGTATCCGGATTTTTTGCAGATATTGATTTTAAAGGTTATCATAAATTTTCTAAAAAGTATCACCTGGCTGGACTCGACGAACCATCTGTAAGGAAATTCTTTACTCCTCAATTATTAAAGTTCCTGGAAAATAGCGCATCCTATGAAGTGCAAAGTTTAGGAACCGAAATATTTTTCTTCAACAGGCAAAAGCTTGCAAGTCCCGAGGAAATCGTGGAGATGTTACACTTTGTAAAGGGGTTTATAAATTGTATGAATAATCAGGGATTGAGAAATGTAATTTAAAAAACGACTGCATTTGCAGTCGTTTTTTAAGTGCTTAGAATATCAGGTTCAGAATTGCTTCAGAATTGGAAATTATATTTATAAAAGCACATAGCAAAGGAGCTTTAGGATGAATAGGTCTGTTATAGAAAATTTCACTACACCAGGGTTGGATGATAATTTTAATGAAGTGATGGTAATAAAGGAGCTAAAGAAGTATCTTCCTTCTCAACCTCCTTTAAAGGATTTTATTTTCCAGAATCCTCTTAAGGCTTTCCAAATTGAAAAGTTTCACGATGCATTAAATAGGGCAGGTGAATTGTATGGATACAAAATGTATTATACCCCAATGGAGTATAATGACTTATATAAGTCAGGCAGAATAACAGAAGAAGTATTAGAGAAAGTATTAAAAGAAAAAAATAAAGGAAATGATATTAAGAATGAAAAAAATAAGCTCCTTTCTCTGACTTATACTATTCCCTCATTGCCACGGATTGGCATTTTAAGAGGTAACTGGAAAACCCATTATAAGTTAGATATGGATGGTTCAGTGCATTCGTTGCTTTTTAAAATCGTTTGCAGTTATCTTGATCAGGGTATTTCTATATGGAATTTCCCATTATGGAATGGTCTTTTACCTTCTATCAGGCAAATGGAAAAGAAAAGCTTTACAGGTTTTTTTAAAAGCAGACGAGTGATAGAATTACTTTTTTCCGAAGAATTATCCATTGAATTTTTGCTGGATATGCTGGTTGCCAATAAAGAATATTATAATCAGTATTTATTTGACCAGCAATTTGCACACAGTGGTTGGTCCGGGATTGTATCCGTAATTGAAGATCAACCCAAATTCCTAATGGATGAAAAAAAGATTTCTTTAAAGGAGTTTATAATCCTGGAATTGCTCCTTGAAATTGATGTATTGGATAGGCAATTCGGATCTTCCTGGAAACCTTTAGCAAGTAAAATACAGATACCACCTGTAGACCTTTTTGCAACAGTTCATAAATCTGAATACAGCGAATGTCTTAGGGTTTGGCAGGATGCCTATGAATGGAGTTACTATGATGAAGTACTGGCAGGTATTAAACAAATTCACAATAGAGAAGAAAATAATAAGCCAGGAAGTTTTCAGGCAATGTTTTGCATAGATGAAAGAGAATGTTCTTTCAGACGATACCTTGAAATGGAAGATCCTGATTGTTCAACCTTTGGAACACCAGGTTTTTTTAATGTAGAATTTTTCTTTCAGCCTGAATACGGAAAGTCCTATACAAAATTATGTCCGCCTCCTGTAACACCAGGATATCTGATCAAAGAACAAGGGTCAAAAATAAAAAGGGAAAAGGATGTTCATTTTGATAAAACAGCATACTCTTTTTTTGCCGGATGGATTATTTCACAAACCATTGGATTTTGGTCAGCTCTTAAGTTGTTTCTGAATATTTTCCGACCCACTATTGATGCAGCAGCCTCTACTTCATTGAGGCACATGGATAAGCTTTCTGATTTGACTATCGAAAGCATAGATGGGACACATATTGAAAATGGCTTGCAGGTTGGGTTTACTGTTGAACAAATGGCAGAGAGAGTGGAAGGGTTGCTTAAGAGTATAGGACTGGTTGATAATTTTTCTGATATAATTTATGTAATAGGCCATGGTGCAAGCAGTGTAAATAATCCATTTTATGCAAGTATGGATTGTGGGGCTTGCTCGTGCAGGCCAGGCTCTGTAAATGCCAGGGTTTTTTCTTTTGCAGCCAATCATCCTAAGGTAAGGTTCATTATGAGGGAAAGAGGTATTAATATTCCTGATAAAACCATATTTGTTGGAGGACTCCATGATACAACCAGGGACGACCTGGTATTTTTTGATGAAGGATCACTAATAGGGGAAGTATCTGAAAAACATAAAAGGAATGTTGTGGTTTTTCTCAGGGCTTTGGATCTGAATGCTAAAGAAAGATCAAGAAGATTTGAGTCCATTGATACAACATTACCTGCTGAAGAAATCCATAAATTGGTAAGAAGCAGATCCATGCTGCTTTCAGAGCCAAGACCTGAGCTTGACCATGCTACAAATGCTCTTTGCATTGTCGGACGTAGATCCCTTACCAAAGGATTGTTTCTTGACAGGAGGGCATTTATGAATAGTTACAATTATAAGCTTGATCCGGACGGTAAATTTTTGTTAAATATTTTGAAAGCAGCCACCCCTGTCTGCGGAGATATCAATCTTACATTTTACTTTTCCAAAATGGATAACAAAAAGCTTGGTGCCGGTACAAAGCTTCCTCATAATGTTATGGGTTTAATCGGTGTATCCAATGGTATTGAAGGAGATTTGCGGCCCGGACTTCCTTCTCAAATGATAGAATCACATGAGCCTATCAGACTAATGATGATAGTGGAGCATTTCCCGGATGTAGTTTTAAAAACCATAAAATCAATAGATTCAATGTATGAATATTACAGGAATGAATGGATGCATCTGGCAGTGATAGATCCATTGTCCGGCGAAATTCTGATTTTTAAAGATGAACAATTTGTTCCGTATATTCCCTTGAAAACCACTGTAAGTGTCACTGATAATATTGTTGGTCTGATTGAAAAAAGCCTTCCACAGCAAAATATACCTGTACACATAATCAAATAAGCGAAATGGATAATTTTTTGAATTTGTTTATTCTTATACCATTTTCAGGTTTTATATTCAGCTTGTTTGTTTCAGGCAAAGGAGAAGGATTTTTGTCGGGGATAGCTTATACTACTGCCCTGTTAAACTTATTAATTATATCAATTTTTACCCTATACTGGATCTGGCATGGTGCTCCTTTATTGAATGTCAAAGATATTGTTGTGGTTAAAACAAATAGTTATGAATTCTTCATTGATTTTTATTTTGATAATGTATCATTGGTTTATCTTTTTGTAGGAGCATTTCTGACCTTTCTGGTATCTGTTTATAGTAAAACTTATTTACACCGGGAAGCAGGTTTTAAAAGGTTTTACAATACTATCCTTCTTTTTTATGTGGGTTATTCAATAATTGTTTTGTCCGGCAATTTTGAGACCTTATTTGTTGGGTGGGAAATTTTAGGTTTATCCTCTTTTTTACTAATCGGATTCTACAGAGAAAGGTACCTTCCGGTGAAAAATGCTTTTAAAGTATTTACTTATTACCGGGTGGCTGATGTTGCATTTATCCTTGCAATGTGGATGAGTCATCATTTATGGCATGAGAATATCACTTTTGCCAGACTGAATAATTATTCACTGGTTCATTCTTTGTTAGAAAGTCATTCACTTACAGGAGTGTTTATTTCTTTTATGATCCTTATATCAGCTTCAGTAAAGTCTGCCCAATTTCCATTCTCTTCATGGGTGCCCAGGGCTATGGAAGGTCCGACTCCTTCCAGCGCAATTTTTTATGGTTCATTAGCTGTACATCTTGGAGTTTTTCTATTGTTAAGAACCTTTCCATTCTGGGAACATCAATTGTCTGTAAGAATTTTAATTGGAGTGGTGGGGTTGTTTACATGTGTGGTTTCCACTGGTGTAGGAAGGGTACAGTCCTCTATTAAAAGCCAGATCGCATATGCTTCTTCTGCTCAGATAGGCTTGATGTTTATTGAAGTAGCACTGGGTTTAGAGACAATTGCCTTAATACATTTTGCGGGTAATGCATTTCTGAGGTCATACCAGCTGCTAGTTTCGCCTTCATCTGTTGCATATCTACTAAGAGAACAGTTTTTCAATTTTACACCGAGAAAACTTACCGTGGAAGATTCATTGCCTGCGAGATTAGAATATTCATTTTACATTTTGTGTCTGAAAGAATGGAATCTTGATGCTTTTCTAAAAACATTCTTCTGGGATCCCTTTAAGAAGTTTGGACGCATACTTTTATTTATGAATTTTAAATTTTCATTCATTTTATTTCTCTCAGCGTTTTCATTATCCTTTTTTTATATAAATAATACATTGTCTGTAGCGGTTGATTTCCATTCGTCAATTGCCATAGTATTCGGGCTGGTCGGACTTTTACTAATTATAAAATCTTTTTATGAAAGGAGTAATCCTTTCTTTGCGCTGCTTCTTATAGTATTGAATCATTTTTTTATAGTAATGGCAGTTTGCTTTAATGAGAAATTTAATTTAGATGAGGCGAATCTTTATTTAGCAGGTGTGCTTGTTTCCGCTATAGTTGGTTTTATGTGTTTATTTATTATTAAAAGAAAAGAAGAAGTTGTTTCTATGGAGCAGTTTCAGGGTTTGGTATATAAACATCATACTCTGTCTTTTGTTTTTTTATTGAGTTGTTTGGGTCTTGCTGGTTTTCCTATAACTCCAACATTTGTGGCTGAAGATTTAATATTTAGCCATATTCATGAGGATCAGATAATCCTTGCATTTCTTACTTCAATAAGTTTCGTATTAAATGGAATTTCGATTATCAGAATTTATACCAGAGTATTTTTGGGGCCTCATACAGGTTCGCCTTTTGAGATGGGATATAAATCCACCTAATTTTATGATAGGTTGCAGCAAATTATGCAATAACCAAATTTTGCTATATTGTGGTTCATATACCTTATAATATGAAAGTATTAATCATTGAGGACGAAAAAGATTTAAGGCAGGCTATGGTATCTTACCTCAGCCAGGAGGGGTATCTATGCGAGTCTGCCAGAAATTTTCAGGAAGCAATGGATAAGATAGGGGTCTATGATTATGATTGTTATGTAATTGATATAATGCTTCCTGGTGGATCTGGCCTGGATATCATCAAAGAAATAAAAATGAATAAATTTGAGGGAGGAATTATCATAGTATCTGCCAAAGATTCTATCGATGATAAAATTACCGGATTGGAAATCGGATCCGACGATTATCTGACCAAACCTTTTCATTTATCTGAGTTGAATGCCAGGATAAAGTCAATTATCCGAAGAAGAAATTTCGCAGGAAATACTGAAATTATTTTCAATGAAATAAAAATTAAACCTGATTCCAGACAGGTTTTTGTAGGTGGAAAAGAAATCATCTTAACCGCTAAGGAATATGACCTTCTAATTTTTTTTGTTTCAAATAAAGATAGGGTTATCCCTAAAGATTCTATTGCAGAACATCTTTGGGGGGATTACATGGACCAGGCAGATTCCTTTGATTTTATTTATACACATATTAAAAATCTTAGAAAAAAATTAGTCCAGCATGGGTGTAAAGATTATCTTCAAACTGTATATGGTATAGGTTATAAGTTCCAGTCAGAATGAAGCTCCTCCAGAAAACTACTCTTTATTACCTTGTATATTCCCTTTTTATTTTCATAATCGGATCTGTTCTGTTTTATTATCTGGTTCGTATAGTTCTGCTTGATTCTATTGATGATGCACTTCATCAGGAAAAGCTGCAATTAATTGCCAACCTTGACTATGAAAAAATTGATAAAGGAATAAAGCCTTCCGCTCATGTTGTCATAGAACCTGTAAAAGGTAAGTTTTCAGGGCAGGATAAATATAGTACGGAAGTAATTTATGATCCTATCCGTGGGGAGTATGAAGATTACCGGCAGATAGAGAGCTATCATAGAAACAAAGACCAATGGTACCGCATACTCATTCAGCAAAATCTTACAGAAGCCGAATATCTGATGAAAAGTATTCTTCCTGTAGAACTCGGACTTTTTTTAATCCTTCTGATCGGCGTCTTGCTTATGAATAGTTTTGTTTTAAATAAAATATGGCAACCATTCTATACTTTAATGGATAAACTTCGGAAATATGAGTTGTCAAAATCAAAGGTGATCAAATATGAACATGCTGGGATTGATGAATTTAGGGAACTTAATCTAAGTGTGGAAAAAATGACGGAAAGAATATATAATGATTTTCAAAGACAAAAGGAATTTATTGAAAATTCTTCCCATGAACTTCAGACTCCCTTAGCTATAATAAGAAATAAACTTGAACTGCTGATTCAGTCGAAAAATCTTTCTGAATCAGACATGGAACTGGTGGAAAGAATTTTCGAGGCAGTAACAAGATTATCCAATTTGAATAAAAATTTATTGTTGCTTTCAAAGATTGAAAACCGTCAGTTTTCTGAGAGAGAAGAAATTGAAGTTGCTTTAAAAGTATCCAAATCTTTATCTAATCTGGAAGAACAATTGAAGGAAAAGAATATTTCTGTTAATTTGGAAATTACAAATCCTTGTAAGATTTACTCAAACAAGATATTGGTTGAAATTATGATCAATAACCTTCTCACTAACGCAATTAGGCATAATTTTTCTGATGGGAAAATTTTTATAAAAGTATCTGATAGGACGTTGGTTATTGAGAATACCGGTAAACCATTGTCTTCGTCTCCTGATGAAATGTTCCAAAGGTTTAAAAAAAGCTCCGGGTCAGAAAATTCCATAGGATTGGGGTTGAATATCGTAAAAAAAATATGCGAGTATTTTGACTATGAAGTTTCTTATCAAACTTTCAATACATTACATGTTTTTAAGATTTCCTTTAATTGATTCTGAAAAAATATGGTTTACAGTAGGTCGATTCTGATAAAGATTTATTTGGTCCTGAATTATAGGTAGTTAAAATGTCGAATTTTTCCTCTTTTTTTACGTTATACAACAAGCAAAAAAGGAAAATTTAGTCTCCCAAGATTCGGAGATTATAATAGAATAATTGATGGTAAATTATAACTATTTAGTTTTTTGCAGATTACGATTTTACGGGCAGATTAATTATTTCAGAATCTCTTCAGATTTTTGCTGTATTTTTGCATAAAATATTAATGAATGTCTTCAGTAAAAAATACCTCTGAAATACCTGCTACAGGATTTGCCGGTTTATTACAAAATTGGAAAGCTGACATGCTTTCCGGCTTTCTTGTGTTTTTAATTGCCCTACCTCTTTGTCTTGGGATTGCCATGGCAAGCGGTTTTCCTCCGATTGCAGGAATTATGACAGCAGTCGTAGGTGGAATTATCGTGACACTATTTCAAGGTGCCCACGTAGCCATAAAAGGACCTGCAGCAGGGTTAATTGTGATTGTGTTTGGGGCTGTGGAATCTTTAGGAAAAGGTGATGCAATATTGGGATATAAATTGACTCTGGCAGTTATAGTAGCGTCGGGTATTATTCAGGTTTTATTTGGTCTTTTTCGCACAGGAGTTCTCGGAGATTTTTTTCCTTCATCGGCTGTTCACGGAATGCTTGCAGCTATAGGTATTATCATAGCTTCCAAACAAGTGCATACTTTATTAGGCGTAAAACCTGAAGCAAAATCAACTTTAGGATTAATTGCAGAAATTCCGCAATCCATCTTAAGTATGAATCCGTGGATTGCAGTTATAGGAATCGTAAGTTTGCTCATATTGTTTCTTCTTCCTCTGATTAAAAACAAATGGGTTAGGAGAATACCTGGTCCTATGTTGGTAATCCTTGTAGCTATCCCTTTAGGTCATTATTTTGGTCTGGCAAACAATCATGTGTATCTATTCCTTGATCAACACTTTGAGATGGGCCCTAACTTTTTAGTTACCCTTCCTGATAATATTATTGATGGTTTTGCCTTTCCTGATTTCTCACAAATTTTTACTTCTGAATCTATCTATTGGATTATAATGTTTGCTTTGGTAGGAAGCCTGGAATCATTATTAAGCAATAAAGCTGTCGATATATTAGATCCCTACCATAGGAAATCAGCTTTGAATAAAGACCTTGTCGCTGTAGGAATCGGTAATACTATTTGTGGATTTATTGGTGCGCTGCCTATGATTTCTGAAATAGTAAGGAGTTCTGCCAATATCAACAATGGTGCAAAAACAAAGTGGTCCAACTGGTTTCACGGAATGTTCTTATTAGGTTTTGTGGCGCTTGCTCCGGGGCTAATACATCAGATTCCTCTTGCAGCACTGGCAGCTATGCTTATTTTTACAGGATTCAGATTGGCTTCTCCAAAAGTTTTTGTAGAGACTTACAAAGTAGGTAAAGATCAGTTGACTGTATTCGTAACTACATTGGTAGTGACATTGGCATCAGACCTCATCATCGGAATTTTTTCCGGCATAGCTATCAATTTTTTTCTGCATTTGATAAATGGAGCACCTCCAAAGTCCTTGTTTAGCTCTCAAATGGACATTACCCGTTTAGATGATTCTACCTATCAGGTTAAAGTGCACCACTCTGCAATATTTTCCAATTTTATCAGCTTTAAAAATAAGCTTGACAGCATCCCGCAAGGAAGTAATATCGCTCTTGATTTTTCCAGGGTTAAAATTGTGGACCATTCGGTAATGGAGCATTTGCATCATTACGGAGAAGATTATCTTAAAAACGGAGGGCAACTTAGAGTAACCGGAATGGGTCATTTGAAGCCCTTGAGTAAACACCCGCTTGCAGTGAGGATTGCGGGTAAGAATACAAACATGGAAGTCAGAGAGCATCAGTTAAAGAATTTGGCTGAAAAACTTGGATTAGCATATTATCAAACGGGTGGTGAAATTGAAAAGACAAATTTTGGTCATTTCAGCTTTGAAAGAAAAAGAGTTCGCTACGAAGGTAATGTTATGAAGGGTTTCTTGTCAGGTAATTTTTATAGAATTTCAGATATATCTGTTGTGGAAGGAGGGGATATGAAACCACATATCAACCAGCTTACCGTAATTTCAGTATCACAGTTACCCCCGGCAATGCCGGCCTTCACTCTTGGAAAAGAAAAATTAATCGATAAAGTTTCCGGGTTTTTCACTGATATAGATTTTAAAAATTATCCGAAATTTTCACAAAACTATCTCCTTAATGCAATTGACGAAAAGTCTGTAAGAAAGTTTTTCAATGATGATCTGTTAAAGTATTTAGAGAATAATGAAGTTTATGAGGTGCAATGCCTGGGAACCGAGTTAATTTTTTATAAAAATGGAAGCCTTGCAAGTCCTAATCAGATACTGGAAATGCTGCAGTTTGCAAAAGGCTTTATCCAGCACTCCACAATAAACAAAGCGCAGGATTTTGTGGTGAATTGATAAAATGAAAAGACTTTCCGGCTGATTCAAATTTTACAGAATCTCTACAGAATTGTAATCTATATTTGATTTAGAAATTAATAGAGAAATCAGCAAATAGCTATATAAAATCTTAGGTTTAGGTTAGTTTAGAGTACGAAAGACGGGCATTTTATGTCCGTTTTTCTTTTTTACTCAAAAATATAAATATCTTAAATACAGTCAGATATGGTGCCTCATAGTTTCGTCTCGATCATTAATAATCGGCTATGGAGAGCGCCGCGCTGGTTTTGAAAAGCCTTTAAAGATCTGCAATTCATTGTTGGGTAACAAACCCACACAACAGGTAGACTAAAGTTACACCGATAAGTTAAAAATCAAGCTTTTTATGTTTTGGATTGATCTGCAAGTTTCTGATCTTCCATCAGTAAGATTTTTCCGGAGCATTTAGAATTCTTAAATCGGATATTGAAGTTGTTTACAATTTATTGGATTAATTAATCCTGCCAGTTATCTCCCTGAAAAGCCAGAAATTAAAAAATCTCCTGATCTCTACTATGAACAATTGAAGTTGTCGGTAGTTGCTATAGATGAAGGCGAATGATAATTCATTTTTATTTTTTGCCTGAATTACCGAGGAAGACTAGTGTAGAAGAATTTTAAAGCTGATATGGAAATTTTGGAAAAGGAAATCTCAGGAACTGAAAGCCTGGGAGGGAAGGGAAAAACAGTACTTGCTATTGACGATGTTAATTCGACGCTTGATATAATTAATTGCACATTATGTAAGAAATATAATGTGGTGAAAATGCTCAATGCAAAGGATGCATTGGAATGGATGCAGGAGGGGAATATTCCTGATGTGATTATTTGCGACCTTAAAATGCCTGAGATGGATGGGTTTGAGTTTATGAAGCACGTAAGGTCCAGTGGATTTTTCAGAGATATTCCTTTGCTGATTCTTTCGAGTTATGAGTCAAGCAATGTAAAAATTCAGTGTCTGAAATGTGGCGCTGATGATTATATAATTAAACCATTTAACCCGGAAGAGCTGGAGGCCAGGGTGGAAAATATGGTAAGAAGAACTTCAAGGTAGATAAAATATGGAAGTGATCAGTAGCAGAAGCATTGCTTACATTAATGGAAATATGGAAGAGACCCGGGATTTTGTAAATCAATTCAGGGATCATTTCCATATACACACTTTTGAGAACGGGTTTAGATTTTTCGAATGGTATAAGCAAGGCGGAAAGGTAAATGCGATTGTTAGCGGAGGTAAAGTAAACAGTCCAAATGGGTTATTGCTATTACATGAAATAAAAAAATACAATAGCACGAATCATTTGCCTTTCGTTTTTATGCTTGATAATGTTATTGATAATCAAATCCGGAATCAATTGATTAAAGAACGGGTTTCAGAAATTTTTGAAAAGAATGCAGATAAAGAAGCAGTGATCTTTCGGTTGAGTTACCTTATTGATCAAAGCCTTCAGATACGGGAAAAGAAAGTATTGAAAGCGCAGGTTACAGGTGAGTATAAAATTCCGGTGGTTAAAAGAGTTTTCGACATAGTATTCTCCCTTGTAGCTCTTATAATACTCTTACCATTGTTCCTGGTAATTTCTGTGTTAATCAAGATTGAATCAAGAGGGCCGGTATTTTACAGTTCACGAAGAGTAGGTACAGGTTACAGGATTTTTAACTTTTACAAGTTCAGATCTATGGACCCGGATGCAGATAAAAAACTTGTTCAGCTTGCTCATCTGAATCAATACGGAAAGAAGAAGGCTGAAGCAAATCCGCCGCTTTGTGTGGATGCTGATACTAAAGCATCTAAAATTTCCTCCTCTGAAAATGGAACAGAGGTTTTGATTGAAAATGCTGTATCTATATCAGGATTGTGTGATGAATGTGCTTTGAAGAATACCTGCTGTCAATCTATCCTATATATGGATGGGAAGGAAATTTGCGAGAAAACTTTTCTTGCTGAGAAGAAAGAAAAAGATGCAGCGGCCTTTGTTAAAATTTCTAATGACCCGAGAGTTACTCGCATCGGGAAATTCATAAGGAATACAAGTATTGATGAATTGCCTCAGCTTTTCAATGTGCTAAAAGGGGATATGTCGATTGTTGGTAATCGCCCGCTTCCCTTGTACGAAGCAGAGAAAATAACAACGGATCAATTTATTCCGAGATTTCTTGCTCCTGCAGGTATCACAGGTTTGTGGCAGGTTACCAAACGTGGCTCAAAGGAGATGTCTGAAGAAGAAAGAATTCAGCTGGATAATGATTATGCAAAAAATTACTCTTTCATCAGAGATCTGGTAATTATTGCAAAGACTATTCCGGCCTTATTGCAGAAAGATAATGTTTAAAGATAGAGAAGGATATGGTAGGGTTAATACTAAAAAAAGGTTCAGGTTTTGGTAATGCGTTTGTTTTTGTCATATCTGTATTAATCTCTGCACCAATAAGTGCTCAAACCAATATGGAGCTGAAGTTAGCTGCTGAAAGAGGGAGTTTTGACGATACCCCTTTGAGCGAACAGCTACCTTCACTTGACAGGCTTATACAGATAGCTCTTGAAAATTCTCCGATAATGAAGTCTGAAGATCTTTCAATTAAGAGTTCAGAGATGGCCGCAAAACTGGAAAGACGTACATGGCATAGGAATATTTCAGGATTTTATAATTATGCCAGAGGTAGTCAGCAATTTACTTTACCAGGTATGACTGCACAAGGTGAACAAAATATGCTGAATGGTTACAGGTATGGAGTAAATTTTAATATCCCTTTGTCAGAATTTACAACACGAAGAACCCGGGTTCGCTTATCAGAACTGAGCATTGATCAGGCAAGATTCAGACGTGAACAAATGGAGATGGAAATTTCCAGACAGGTAACCGCGGAATATCAGAATCTGATCACAGCTCAGAAGATACTTGCTGTAAGGGCTCAGGGCAGACAAAATGCTCAGTTGGTATACCAGATGGCAGAAAAGCAATTTAAGGAGGGTACGTTAGGATTGGAAGAATTCAGCAGGGTAAGTGATTCGCTCATCAATGCTGAAGCAGGATTTGAAATGGCAAAAAAGGAATATAACACACTGTTTCGGCAGTTTGAAGAATTACTTGGTGTAAACTTAGTATCAATAATGAAACGAAAATGAACATACAGGATATATTCAGGATTTTTAAGAAGCATTTGCTTTTGATGGTACTTTTCGCCACTGTAGTGGCTGTTTCTGTTTTTTTTCTGACCAGAGATGAAGAGAAGACATATGTTTCGGGGTTTATGCTTTATACCGGTATTGCAAGTGGTACAAACCTTAACTCCGAGCAAAATCAAAGAATTGATCATAATGTCGTAAACAACGCATTTGATAACCTGCTGAATACTTTGAAATCCAGAGAGAGTATGCAGGAGGTTTCCATCAGACTTCTTGCAGCGCATTATATGCTTGACAGCTGTGACGGGAAAGCTATTTCACCTGAAAATTTCTTTGTGCTGGATTACATACTTCCAAAGGAAGCCAGAGATACCCTGGTGGATAAATCTTCATATGAGAAGACGGTCCAGAATTTTATTCATTATAAAAATACCGTAAAGGATAATGTTATAGCTTCTCTGATTACCGGTGGAAATGAGATTTACGGTGCAGATATAATTAAAAGCAGGCTCACCGCTTCAAGAAAGGAACATAGTGATATGCTTGAAGTGTGGTATTATGGAACAGATCCTGGTATAGTACAGCAGACGCTTAATATAATTGCAGATGTATTTATCAGAAAATTCAAAAATATTAAGGAGGCCGAGGTGAATCAGGTGATTGCTTACTACGATCAGCAGGTTAAACAAAGTCATGACAGATTAAGAAGTATAGAGGATCAGTTGAAGAAATTTGAAATCAATAATAAGATCATTGATTACCACGAACAAACCAGAAAGCTGACAGATGCCAAGCAAAGTTACATTGATGAGATTCAAAAGGAGAAGATGGCTCTGGCTTCTTCCAGGAGTGTTGTGAAGAACCTGGGAGATAGGATGAATAAGAAAAAGTCACTTATTGAGAATAATGATAAAATTATTACAAAGAGAGAAGAGCTTGCAAGAATAAATTATAAGATAGCTAATATGCAGGCTCAGGGTAAAACAGAAAATTTGGCATCTCTGGAAGCTGAGGCAGAAAAACTAAAGGCTGAAATACATGGGATAGTATCAGAATTGTATCAGATAAATAACTCGGAAGAAGGGATTGGAAGAGATGCCATTTTGGATCAATGGTTGTCAGCTACACTTAATTCAGATGAAAGTACCGCAAAGATTCAGTTAATGGAGCAAAGACTGGCTTCTTTTGATTCATTGTATAATAAGTTTGCTCCCCTGGGTTCTACCATTACAAGATTAAAGCGAGATATGGATCTTGCAGAAAAAGACTACATGAATTATCTACAGCTGCTAAATATGAATAAGCAAAGAAAGCAGAATATTCAACTTACAAGTAATATTAAGCTGGTTGATCCTCCATTTTATCCTTTGACACCTGAGCCAAGTAAGTCATTTGTTTTGGTGCCATTTTCATTTGTGGCTTCATTTATATTTCTTTTTGGGATTTTTCTTGGAAGGGAGTTTTTAGATTCTTCCGTAAAATCTCCGTCAAGGGCTATGGAATTTTCCGGATTGCAGATGGCGGGAATTTTACCCTTATATAAAAATTTCAATGATACACAACTACAGAAGTTTGAAGTTAAACTTATTGATCAGATCATTAGTAAGATCAGACTGGAGATAAATAATTCAGGAGTCTCCGGTGATTTCAAATCGGTCTTATTTTCTTCAATCAATCAGGGTGAAGGAAAATCATGGACAATGATGAAAATTGCAAAAAGGCTGGCGGAGATTGGAGAAAAAGTGATGGTCTGCGTGCCTGTGGGATCACAAACAGGATCTGCGAAAAGTGGTAAAGCAGAGGTGGATATTTCAGGGGTTGCTGTTTTGGAATATTCAGATCCTCTTGCATTTTTCAGAAAAGATGCGGTAGAAAAATTAATAGAAAAGAGGAAGGCAGAAGGCTATGGTTTTCTCTTGGTAGAAATACCTGGTGTGAATGAGTCCCAGGTGCCTATTGAACTGATAAATAAAATGCATTTATCTCTTTTGGTAGTGCGTGCCGACAGGTCATGGAAAGAGTCTGATAAATATCTTCTTGAAATTATAGACAAAGCATCTTCAGTAAAACCGCTTTTATTACTTAATAAAATGACAGTGGATCGTATCGTACAAATTTACGGTAGTTTGCCTAAACAGAATTTTGTATTTGGTAGTTCTTTATTTAAACGAAAGAATAAGGAAGCTAAGTCAATCAGGATATGATACGGAACAAGAATTTCTTATGTATAGCACTTACTACATGGGAAAAAGAATTCATGAATACGATGGTTCAGATAATGAGTCTGCTGAGCCAAAATAATAAAGTACTTTTTGTTGATTACGAATATACTGTAAAAGATATGATCGTCACCCTTGCAGGAAAGCAAAAAGCGCCTGTTCAAAGGATGATCGGTATAGAAAACAGGTTAAGAACCGTAAGGACAGCATATGGATCGGAGGTGCATGTGCTCACGCCTCCTCCTGTGCTTCCCATAAACTGGATCAAAAATGATAATCCATATAAAATGATGTTAAAGCTCAATGGTAACCTTGTTAGAGGTTGCATTCAGCGAGCGTTAAGAGAGTTGAAAATGGAAGATCCGATAGTTATTAATGGTTACAATCCGTTCTTCGGACTTCCGTTAGCAGGTGATTTTAATGAAATTCTTAATTTATATTACTGCTATGACGAAATTAAAGGAGATCAGTGGTATAATTTTCATGGTCCTGAAATAGAACGTGAGTACATTGAAAAAACCGATGCTGTAATCACAACATCAGAAGGCTTATATCGCTCAAAGAGTCCTCTGCATCCAAACTGTTTTGTTGTTAAAAATGGGGTGGATTTTGAGTTGTTCAATGCAGCGGCAACATTAGAGGTGAAGTCTCCGCATAAACCGAGAGTGGTAGGATATACAGGAAGTATAGATCAGCGATTCGACATTCAGACTATGACTTATGTTATCGAAAGACTGCCTGAAATAGAATTTCGGTTTATAGGAAGGCAGGCTAATGAATCTGCAGTAATGGCTTTGGGCGCTTTCTCTAATGTAAAATTATTTGGCAGCATGAAACCTTATCAGATACCTGAAGCTGTTAGCCAGATTGACGCAGGGGTTATCCCTTATATTAAAAATGAATTGACAAAAGGAGTTTATCCTCTAAAGATAAATGAATACCTGGCGGCAGGGAAGCCTGTTGTAATGTCTGATTTTGCGCATTTGCCCGAGTTCAATGAAGTTGTGAGAATGGCTGCAAATAAAGAACAATTTTTAAACAGCCTTAAAGAGGAGTTGTATAGTGACAACAAAGAGAAAATTAATAAAAGAATAGAATTTGCCAGAAAGAATTCCTGGAAAAACAGGGTAGAAGAGCTTTCAGGGATAATAGATAGGTTGTTGAGTATGAAGTTGCAGAAGCAATTTGTATGAGGCTGTTGAAAAAAATATTTTCGAATAACAGTATTCTCTCACTTTCGGGAAATGCCACTACTGCTTTATTGGGATTTCTCAGTTTTGCATTACTTGCACGTGCTCTGTCGAGGGAAGATTTCGGAAACTGGGTGATATTTCTTACCATATACATTTTTATCGAACTTGTCCGGGTGGGCTTTTTACAAACTCCGGTTGTTAAATTTTCTTCAGGTGTTGATGAAAAAACAAAAAGCGAAGTGTATGGTGCAGCATGGGGATTTGCGATTATTTTTTCGGTATCACTGGCTGTAATTTGTTATTTGATATTTATGGTTATCGGCCATATGATATCAAATTCCGGGGCGGCATTATTTTTCAAATGGTTTGGTTTACTTTTTCTCATATCTCTGCCTTTTAATTTCGCTACCTGGATCCAACAGGCGGAGATGAAGTTTAACCGTATTCTATATATAAGATTCATTAATCTTGGAACATTCGTTGTGCTGAATATTTATTCTTTTTTAAATGGAGCAACAACTGAATTTGTTTTATATAGCTATATGTTTGCAAGCATTCTTGCAAGTATGGTTTCGCTGATGGCAGGATGGACTTCTGTAAAATCATTGAAGTATTTTTCATGGAACAAGCTGAAAGCTATTTTTCATTTCGGTAAATATAGTACCGGTACTATGATGGGTGCCAATCTGCTTAGGAGTTCAGATACTTTTATAATTGGTGCCATGCTGGGACCTGAAGCTGTTGCAATGTATAGTGTTCCTTTAAAACTTTTCGAAATTGTAGAAATTCCATTAAGGAGCTTTGTGGCGACTACTCTTCCGGTTTTTTCAAGAATGATTAATGAAAATAATAGGATTCAAATGAAATATTTTCTTGAAAAGGTTACCGGCATGTGTTCATTAGGAGTGCTGCCGGTGGTCCTTTTTTCATTCATATTTGCCGATCCTCTGGTGGTGTTACTTGGAGGGGAAGAATACAGAGCTTCGGCTAATATATTAAGAATATTTGCACTGCTTTCTGCATTTATGCCTATTGACAGATATTCAGGCGTAGCCTTGGATGTGCTCAATATGCCTCAAATAAATTTTGTAAAAGTTTTGCTTATGCTGCTGGTTAATATAGGCGGAGATTTACTGGTGTTATGGGTTTTTGGAAACCTTATTTCAGTGGCGGCAGTTTCTATCCTCACTTTTGTTAGCGGAGTAGTTATGGGAATGTATTTTTTAAATTCTTATATGCCGGTGTCTTTTAAGAATATGATGCTTTCAGGAGTAAATGGTATTAAAGAATTGCTATTGAAAGTAATGAAGATGAAATTTTCAGTTTAGGATGATAAGATACCTTTCAAGTGATGGTGTAAAACAAGTGCTAAAATTGCTTATGCTGTTTTTGATGGCATTTGCAATGGCATATCTTTTTGCAAAAGGAGGAATACCTGTTGCAGGAGCATTTTTTGTTTTGCCATTTGCAATCGCAGGGTTTATTTTAATTTGTATCAAACCTCATTTTGGACTGTTTCTTTGCCTGATTATAGCATATACAGTTTTAGGTATTACCAGGTATGTTAATCTCCCTTTAGGGCTTGCTCTGGAGATTGTGTTATGGGTTACGTTGCTTGCTTTATTGTTTAGAACAAAAAAAGAGGATTTCGGGCATTTGAATAATTTGTCTGTGTGGCTTATGGTGGTATGGACTGCGTACACTACATTTGAAATATTTAATCCGGAAGCAAAAAGTTTTGAAGCATGGTTTTATGCGGTAAGGGCAATATCTTTTAATATTTTATTTTTGATAATGGCCGCTACGCTTGGTCTCCGTTCTCAAAGATATCTGAATATATTTATTGCAATCTGGATGGTAGGTGCGGCTGTTAGTGCTTTATATGGGATGAAGCAATTGTATATAGGACTTGATGCGGCAGAAAACAGATGGCTGGCAGAAGGAGCTGCCGATACTCATATTTTATTTGGTCGGCTAAGGGTATTTTCATTTTATTCAGACGCCGGACAGTTCGGGGCTTTTATGGCATTTTCCAGTCTTGTTGGTCTTATACTGGGGCTGAAGGCCAGAACTACTTTTAAAAGATTTTTTTATATCTCCTGTGGTTTATTATGCTTTTGGGGTATGGCCATATCCGGAACAAGAGGAGCTGTTTTTGTCTTTTCCGGTTTCTTTTTTTATCTGGTTCTTACTAAAAATTTCCGTATTCTGCTTCTGGGGTTTTTATGTGCAGGCGCTGCTTTTTATGTGTTGAAGTATACATATATTGGTCAGGGTAATTATCAGATTCAAAGAATCAGAAGCGCTATGAATCCTGATGAAGATCCGTCCTTCCAAGTGCGATTGGAAAATCAAAAAAAGCTGAGGGCCTACCTTGCAACAAGACCATTCGGAGGTGGCATTGGTTCTATTGGTTATTGGGGTAAAAGATTTAGTCCGGGTACATTCCTTGCAGAAACACCACCGGATAGTCATTATGTCCGGATATGGGCTGAAACAGGTATTGTCGGATTGACTATACATCTTGGCGCTTTTATTATTATTCTTATCCGGGCATTTGTTATAACATACAAAATCAGGGATATTTACCTGAAGCAAAAAATGATGGCATTTTATTCGGGAGTTTTTGGAGTGCTGGTAGCTAGTTATGGAAACCAGATCCTTAGCCAAATGCCATTAGGTGTATTTTTCAGTATTGCTGTAGCTTACCTTTTTATGGCTCCGACCATAGACAAAAGTTTAATGGGAGAAAGTTCCATTTCATTTAACAATTCCTCAAAATAAGCGGTTATTTCATTTAGGCAACATTAAGTTGGTTGATGTTGCTTTGAATAAAACGGGTTTGCAAAAATGGAAGAAGAAGTAAGATCAGAAGGGTTAAATGCAATGCCTCTGGTATCTGTAATTACAATAAACTACAATGGTGTTAAATACACTTGTGACCTTCTATCATCATTAAAGAAAATCACCTATCCGAATTATGAAATTATTGTAGTAGATAATAATTCTAAAGAGGATCCGGGTGAAATAGAAATTCAACATCCTGACGTAAAATTAATTCGCAGTAAAGAAAACCTGGGATTTGCCGGAGGAAATAACGTAGGGATGATGGTAGCCAGGGGAAAATATTTTCTTCTACTGAACAATGATACTGAAGTTGATCCTGATTTTATGCACCCTCTGGTAGAAAAACTGGAGACTGATCCGATGGCTGGTGCAGCCAGTTCAAAACTTATCTATTATAATTCCGATAACATTATTCAATACGCCGGAAGCTCCAGAATAAATCCGTTTACAGGAAGAAATAAAACTTTAGGAAATAAAGAAAAAGATAATGGTCAGTATGATGGCTGTTGTACCACTTGCTATGCACATGGAGCGGCGATGATGATACCAAGGAAAGTAGTGGAAAAAATCGGGCTAATGGCAGAGCAATACTTTCTATATTACGAAGAACTTGATTTTTGTGAAAGGATAAATGCTGCCGGATATAATATCTGGTATGTTGGTAAATCTGTGGTATATCATAAAGAGTCTATGAGTGTAGGGAAAGAAAGCCCCCTTAAGGCGTTTTATATGACTAGAAACAGATTGATTTTTATGAGAAGAAACTTTAAAGGAATACCCTTATTTATGAGCTTTTTGTTTTTTACTTCAATAGCCTTACCTAAAAATGTATTTGCACATTTAAAGGAAGGAAAGAAGGAATTGGCAAAGGAAGTACTAAAAGGTTTTGTGTCGAATTTTAAGGTGCAAAACATCAATGATAATCCAAAATTAAATATTCAAAGTATATGACAATTGTAATGATAATTCTGGGAATAATATTTACATATCTTGCAATAACAACATTGTATAGTTTTATTTTTTCTGTGGCAGGAAGATTAGGTGGAACCAAAAAATTTCCTGTATCGGAAAGGAAGGGGAGATTTGCGGTAATGATTCCTGCTTATAAGGAAGACGAAGTTATTATTCATTCTGCACGGGAAGCTGTGAAACAAAACTATCCTAAAGATAAGTTTGAAGTGGTAGTTATTGCTGATTCTTTAAAGAAGGGATCTATTGAAACTTTGCGGGAGCTTCCACTAAAAGTAATAGAGGTGAGTTTTGATTCCAGTACCAAGGCAAAATCGTTGAATAAAGCCTTGTCATTAATGGAAGACAAATATGATTTTGCGCTGGTGCTTGATGCAGATAATATTATGGAGCCTGATTTTTTAACAAAATTGAATAATGTCTTTCAGGCTTCTGATGTTGTCGGTGTTCAGGGACATAGAGTTGCAAAAAATCTGAATACAGATTTTGCAGTATTGGATGGAATCAGTGAGGAGGTGAATAATCATATCTTCAGAAAGGGGCATAGAATTCTGGGATTATCTTGCGGAATCATCGGATCCGGGATGGCTTTCAGATATGAATATTTTAAAAATCAGATGAAGACCATCAATGCTGTGGGAGGGTTTGATAAAGAACTGGAGCTTAAAATTTTCAGAGACAAACAGGAAGTAGAGTACATGGAAGATGCTCTTGTTTATGATGAGAAAGTGCCAAATTCTAAAGTTTTCGGTACACAACGGAGAAGATGGATATCTGCACAGTTCCATTATTTCGGAAAATATTTCTTTCCTGCGCTTTCTGAGCTGGTGACAAAAGGAAATTTAGATTTCTTTAATAAAGCTTTTCAGCAATTCTTGCTGCCACGAGCCTTGCTACTTGGGGTCTTAGGATTATTTGCTTCAATTTCCTTAGCAATGGCAGTTATGGGTTGGGTATTAAGCCCTTTTAGTGAAGGTATCGTACTGTTACTGTTAATTCAGTTTATGGCAATCCTTATTGCTGTACCGGGTAAGTTTTATAATAAGTATTCTTATAAAGCATTGGTGAAACTTCCAAAAGCCATCCTGATAATGTTTATTACACTGTTTAAACTAAAAGGAGCTAATAAGAAGTTTATACATACTCCGCATTCTAATTCCGGAGTTTGATTGTAGTCAATAGTCTATGGTCGTTAGGGTCAAAATTCACTTTGACTATCGACTAATGACTATTGACTTAATTTTTATATATCATTTTTCTATAAACACATTCTCCGTTTTCAGGATCTAGTTCCAGCAGATAAATGCCTTTGGTAAGATTAAGGTGTCCAATATTTATTTCTGTCTGGCCACTTTGAATCGGAGATTTAATTTTATAAAGCTCTCTTCCATTAAGATCAGTAACTTTGATCCAGGCTTTATAGACGTCATTTTTCTTTAATTGAATTGATAGTTTATCATGAACTGGATTAGGATAAACTGTGATCTCATCAGTATTGCATGAATTCTTTAAAGAAAAAGCATCTTCTATTCCTGCAATGTTACCGGATGGATGATCAGGCCAATCAACATTCACTATCTTATGTTGCCCGCTTCCTCTGAATGTTACTTTTGATGCGCCGGCACACTCTGCTGAAATTATATTTGAATTGCTGTTTACTTTAAATGTCATAGCATATTTTCGAAGGTCATCAGGTACATTATCAAAATCTACATAAATGATTACCTTGTTAGATTGGTTCTCTATCCTTATTACTGTATTTTCTCTGATTACCAGGTATTCGTACACTTCCTGCAAGGGAGCCATCCACATGTTGTCTTTACCCTTATGACCATAAGCTTGTTCCAGATAGGACATGTGATGTCTGAATGTAGAAAATATCAAACTGCCACCTTTGGGTTCTGTAGAAATGTGATGTGTGAATTCAGAATACCATAAGTGATTTGAAGGAGAACTTGCATTTGCTACCTGATCAACTTTGCTGGAAATATTGCCGGTGTTGTGATTGTTATCACTTAGAAAGTTTCTGTACAGTCTGAATTTATCCAGACTTGAAAGATTGTCTACATTTAAACCATCACTACCTGGGAAGTCCTTTTGATTGTACACTCCTTTCATGCCAAAATTAAATGCGTAACTGGTGTAATCACCGTCTCCTGATGGAATAACGAAGTGGGTCATTTTGATCCCCGTTTTATTTCTTACATAATTATTGTTTTCTTCTACCTGGTACCAGTAATCGGTTCCGGGTCCAGCCTGATGATTTAGACTGTGGTTAAATACGTCCCATTTTTTTGTATGCAATTCTTTAATTTGACTCCATGTGAGTTTTCCGGGGACATTATTCCCCATGTCTTGCCCATCCGGACCAAGTGCGTTTATCGCTATACCGGCTCTGAATTCTATTTTATTTCCACAGCCATCTGTGAAAAATAAGCCTGGATAAGTTTCACCTGTACCGCTTGAATACCCTCCTGCAAATAAAGGCAAGCCATTAGTAATAGCATCAGATTTTCCATCGTCAAGTGTAAGGCTATAGGCAAAATCTTTATCAAATTTCAATGCAGCCTTGGAGATATTTGCTGAAGGATCTGAGCTGTTAAGCGTTAATACTATTTTAACTTCATTGTTGCTGGTTTGTCGGGTTTCCTTCGTTGCGTAAAAAATGTCTGTGCTTTCAACTGTTATTTTCCCTTGTTTTATTTCAGCTGCTTTCGGATATTCTGTTGTCTGAAAGCTTAGCCAAAAGGAATAAACTGTTGCACAAGAACCAATCAAAATAGTAGCTATAATAATCGCTTTTCTTTTTCCCATCTTTTTGTTGTGTTAGCTTATATAAGGGACTGTCTCAAAAGTGTCATTCCGATCCAGAGAGAAACCTGTATAACCAATACGGTGATTTATTTACAGGTCCTTCCATCTTCGAGATGGACGCTTACTTTTGAGACAGTCCTATTATTTAATATGTGTATTTTTAATTCTTTATCAACTTAAGCGTAGCAGCGCTGTTTTCTTTTTCATTGCTAAACTGAAAGAAATATACCCCTTCTGTAAATTTGCTTACATCCATATTTGATTCATTGCTTCCTGCGCTAACCTTGATATTCTCCGAATGAATCTGGTGTCCAAGGCTGTTAAAAACTTTAAGTGTAAGTTTTTGTGATCTTTCAGCAGTGATGTTAATTGTTACCTTATCCTTTCCGGGATTTGGGAAAATGCTTATTGTGCCTTCATAGGCTTTGTTGCTCCATTTGTTGGTTGAACTAAGGACATCGGGATAAACCTCGATATAATCCCATGTTGCACTGAATTTGGATCCACCTCTGGAAGTTGCAATTACTCCTACTGCCAGTGCTTTATCATGATCGGTTATAACATCAAGTAATTTACCCTCTAAAGAAATAGGAGTCCCGCCACCATACATTTGAGTACCTATCTGGTATCTTGGTGTAACCGTTTTGCCTTCCGGATCAACAGTAAGGAAAAATGCTATTGTAGAGTTAGGGATTCCATTCGGAAGTGAGAGTTGACGATTCTCAGTTACAATTCCATCAACTTCTTTTACAATCTGTATGCCACCTGCACCACCATTTGAATTGAGCGCGATTTTTATATAGTTGTCCTGATCACCATTGCCGATAAAAATCCCCTGAGACTGATGTCCTGAAGGTGTTTGCTGATTAAAGTACATAGGTAATATTCCGGATTTAACTGTAAATACTCCGGAGTTTTTGTGCACGTTTACCCCAAATTGCATTGCGAATTCCTGGTTATTTAAATTTTCGTATGCATCACCTGTGGTAACCTCGGTAATGGTAAATGCACCTACAGCACCACCTGCAATGAGTTTGGAGATTTCATACTGATCGAGATAGTCGGTTTGATTGTTAATCATCAAACCTGTAAATCCAAGTCCGAAAAATCCGGTGCCCGGATCGTAATTGAATAAATGATAATGGGTTGGGATTTCAGTTTCTAATCCGTTTTTGTCATCAATTGCAAACTTGTCGTTTACATCCAATATCCCATCATTGTCGTCGTCCGGATCGTTTCTGTCAGAGATACAGTCTTTGTCAAAATCTTCCGGTTTGCTTGAAGCATTACAAGGATTTGTGCCATTATCAATTTCATCTTTGTTGGTATAGCAATCGTTGTCTGCATCCCCATTCGGATCTGAGGTGTTGCAAATTATATTTTGTGGTTCTAATATGGTGATTTTATTTGCCCCCCATGTAGCAAACCATATTGTTCCCGGATACGGATCCGCATCACCCTGTGAAACTACATCCAGCGGTTTGTTTCCAAATCCGGAAGCCAGAGGTGGGTCCTGATCCATTTTATCATTATTAAGAGGATTCAGCACATTTCCATTTGCATCCAGTTTTATTCTGAAAAGTCTTCCGTCCATTCCTATTGTAAGAAGGTCACCATACATGCCGTTTCCGGAATATAAATATTCACATATTCCGTTTGTAGATGTTTTCCAATGGATAAGTCCCTTGGAATTTGGTAATGCTGCTGGCAGGTACAACCCTTCTTGTGGATTTGCCATACTTGGTGGCACAGGTGGCCAGTCAGAAGGCAATGGAAGGTTTGGGTTGGAATTGTCATTCCTCCAACCTCTGTGTGTCCCATCATCTGTGTACAATCCTGCACCTGACGGATTTGCTCTGATAGGAACAGGATGACCAGCGTAATATGAACCTAAAGTGTAATTGTTGATGTCACCAATGTAATGCAGACCATCGAAATTTCTAACTGTGAAAGAGCCTGGTTCGCTTTCATCATATTTGTTTGTAACAGTGCCTTTGTCATTCTGATCCGGAGGATAACCTCCCCAGTTTCCGTTAGGTGCATTATCAACAGAATAGACTCTTCCCGGACGCGAAGGATTTTTTGTGATCAATACATCATATGCATTTCTGAAACCTGTGGCAAAAATCTTTACAGGTCCTCCAGGGATAATTTTAGCCTGGTTCAAACCATCGTTACCTCCCCATGGATCACCTACATCAGTTCCATCAGGATTATTAGGTCTTGTCGGATCATCAAGTGTAGGGATGTCATATTTGTAAGGATGCTTACCTGTAGGATCCATTTTAGTCGGCATTGCTTCAATTACATCCAGGTCCACCTGAAGTATGCAGGAAGCCAATGCATATTCTGTTATGTATGTCCATAGACGCGAAGGAGCACCTGAATTGGTGAATCCTCCGATGGCAACTAGTAGTTTGTTGCCATATATCTGCATGCCGTTAGGAGCATGATTTTCTTCTGATCTTGGCAACCCTCTTACCAGATCAATTTTTTTCCATGTGCCACCTTCTTTATACAGTTTTGAAATTATTCCCGAATTGGTGCAAAGGTTTACATCACCTTTCTCACCTGCTCCGAATCGATAATCACTTGATGTAACATAAATAACAGGGTTCGAAGCTGTGCCAGCCACTAATAATCCTGTACATAACCTTTGATGGAAAGATGGTGTAAATGGTGTTCCATCGTCATTATGTAACGGAATAAATCTTACCAGTTCAATTTTTTCTGATGATGTGGCTTCATAATCATTCGGTCCGTTTTTCTTGATGGTATAAATCCACACCGTCCCATTTTGCTGAGAAACATAAAGTTTGCCATCAGGGCCAAACTGTAATGAAGTAGGATTGCCCAACGTGGCATTTTTAAGGTCACTCGCTGAAAAACTTTGACCATTAGCGGCAATTGCGTAAAATGTTAGTATTCCTAAGAAAATAATGTTTCGGGCAAAATGATAAAATTGCTTCATGGTATCTTCTGTTATGTCCAACTGAATTTTCAATAAAAAAATAGGTCAACTATATTAACTACCTGATATTGTTTAATGTTTTGAAATCAAAACTGAATGAACAGGTTCTCCCTGATCTGCAGATATCCGGATTATATATAATCCCTTATCCAGTGCGTTTATATTTATTTGTGTTTCATCCGTCATAGTTTTTCCCTCCATTACTTTAACTCCTGCATAATTTATTATTTCGAATTTCAGTCTTTGATTATCCGATATAATAGAAATGTTGTCAGTAGCAGGATTGGGAAAGATTTTCAAGGCCTCCAATGCCTTGTCCTTGCTTGTAGATTGTACTGTTGAGGGGGTGAATTCTTCCATTGACGTTAATTCACAAGCTCCGCTTCCTCCTTTGGTTCGACATCCTGATGCTATATAAATTTTGTCATTGTAAACTAAAGCATGTGTTCCATGCCTTCCTTCCTGTAAGGGAGCAAGTGTTTGCCAGTTTTGAGAATTTATATTCAACGCTTCCGTTTCGTTATGAGCTAGACTCGCAGAGTTAGGTCCTTCGCCACCCATCACAATAATTCTATTACTTAAGGCAACCGTGGCAGTTCCGGCTCTTCCGGTAGGAATATTATTTGGCCATGTGCTCCATGAGTTGGATGAGAAGTCAAATACATCCACTTCGTTTACCACAAGATTGTTTAATTGACCGGTTGAATGTGAAGTTCTTCTTCCTGCTGTCAGGAATAATTTGTTACCTGCAACTGCCGCCTGAAAGTGATCCCTTGCATGTGGTGCATCTGCTAATGCTGTCCAGCTATTGTCAGAAGGATCATAAACATCAAACCAGGCGACATAACCACCATTGTGACCATCGGTAGCGCCACCTGCTATGTATATTTTATTGTTATATATTACAGCACCTGCAGCTCCTCTTCTCCTTGCAACCGGGATTTCAGCGCCTGCAGTCCATGAATTATTTGCCGGATCATATATATAAACATTTGGTACCGGTGTTTCATTGGGAAATCCACCGGTAAATGCTCCTATTACATAAATTTTATTATTGTAACAAATAGCCTGAAAGTGGTGTAGCTCTATCGGAGGTTCTTTGTCGTCGGAAGACCATGTTCCGTTTTGTGGATTGTAAATATTTGTATGTTTTGCATTTCCTAACCTGCGGCCTCCCAAGAGGTAAAATTTTCCACCGCATTCAACAAAACTATTTTCGTGTCGATGGATAATCCCTGAAGTGGTAATGGTTTCCCATTGCCCGGTCTGAGCGTAGCTGAATAACGTACAAATTATAAATGAGAATAGTAAACCTTTCTTTTTCATAGTTTCAAATAATCGATTCAAGTATTAAAATTATTTCTATTGAAAATGTTTTGCTTCAGGTACAAAAAATATCTGCCTGTTAAAAACTTCTTAGTATAATAACTAATGCAAAGCTTAATGGTTATATCTATAACAGACCTTGTGCAGGCAGGAAATTATATGTCTGCTTTGATATAAACTGATATTATTTCTTAAATCAAAGGGATTTTTCCCCTTAACCATTTTATTATGAGAATCGGAATTGAGGCACAAAGAATTTTTCGGGTAAAGAAAGGCGGAATGGATGTTGTGGCGATTGAGCTGATAAGACATCTGCAAAAAATTGACAAGGAAAACGAATATATTATATATACCAGGAGAGGAGATGAGACTACCTGCGTAGTTAATGAAACTGATAATTTTAAAATTAAATATCTTAATGGCTTGTCTTATATAGGGTGGGAACAGTGGTCCTTGCCCAGAGCTGCAGAAAAAGATAGGGTTGATCTACTTCATTGCACCAGTAATACCGCACCTTTATGCGGGAAAATGCCGAAAATAATTACCATTCATGATATTATTTATCTGGAGGATAACCCATGGCCTGCCAATAGTAATTTGTATCAGAAACTTGGCAATTTGTATAGAAAACTAATTGTACCACATGTAGTTGAAAAGGCAGATAAAATTATTACGGTATCAGACTTCGAAAAAAAAAATCTTAAACAGAAGTTGCACCTGGATGGCAAGAAACTGGATGTTGTATATAATGGAGTCAATCCTTCATTTACTAATATAAAGGATAAAGTTATTTTGGAAGATGTCAGGAAAAAATATGGCTTTCCTGAACAGTTTATTTTGTATCTGGGAAACACTGAGCCGAGAAAGAATATCAGAAATCTGTTGAGATCTTATGCTATTCTTTTGGAAAAAGAAGTTAATTGTCCGAAGTTGGTAATTACAGGGATCAGAAAGGAGTTTTTATTTAGGATTTTAAATGAGATACAATGTCAAACTTTAGTTGACAAAATTATCTTGCCGGGATATGTTGATTGCCAGGATCTGCCTGTAATTTATAATTTAAGTTCGTTTTTTATATATCCTTCATTCCGTGAGGGATTTGGATTGCCCATTCTGGAATCGATGGCTTGTGGGACTGCAGTTATTACATCAAATGTTTCATCAATGCCGGAGATAGCGGGAAAAGCTGCATTGCTGGTTGATCCCTTCAGTCCGGAAGATATGGCACAAGCCATGAGGAAATATTTAAGTGATGAGGCCTTAAAGCAATATATGATAAAGGCAGGTAATGAAAGATTTAAAGAATATACCTGGGAGAATTCCGCTAAAAAATTACTGAAGATTTATAAGCAGGTTGGTGAAAAGCAAATTTCTCTTGCTTATCCTGATTTATATGCTGCCGGTAAAGCGGATGTATTCAGGAGAGATAAAGCAAAACAAAGTTCTTTATAGTAATTGGTTTAAATGTTATTTTTAGATTATGTGAAAGAAGCTGTCTATAATGGACAGCTTCTTTTTTTAATCTTTAATTATTTATGATACGATGAAATAAAATGGACTGCCTAAATCAGGCAGTCCATTTTAAGAACATATTTGTTGTTTCTTATTTTGAATAAATATCAGCATCTTCTTTTTTTACTTTTCCTTTGTTTGAGATATAAAGTCCAAGTCTGTTTATCTCTTTTCTTGCTCTGTTAACAAATGCTTTTCCTAAACTTCCATCCATCATCAACCTTCTGTCACTGGTCCATACTCTTGCTTTTTCCGAAGGGACTATCTGCAGTCTGCCTCTTTTCATCAGGCATAATGCCATCCAGCCATCTTCACTTCTTCCGGTTACAGCTCTGTTTAAGTTATGCTCAAATCCACCTACAGCCATAGCATCTTCTTTTCTGTAGGCAAAATTAAATCCCATTACATTGACACATTCTCTGTTTTTTCGTTTCAGTGCGAACATGCTCTGAGCTGCCATTTCATAAAATCCAAGCCATACTCTAGACGATTCCGGACTTGGAATAAAGGAATAAGTGCCATAAGCACATGAAATTGAATTGTCAGTGATTAACGGATTTACAAGCGTGTCTATCCAGGATGATGGATATATGCTATCAGAATCTGCATTTAGAATATATTTTCCCTTTGCTGCTTCCAATCCGGCCTGTCTGGCATAGCTTATGCCCTGATTTAAGGCAAAAGTGGATTTTACTCCCAGTAAATCCAATATATATTGGGTTTTATCCTTGCTATTATTGTTGGATACTATCAATTCTGTCGGATAGATTGTTTCCATCTCAGAAATAGAGGATAATGTCCTTAATATATTTTTTTCCTCATTATACGCAGGAATAACAATTGATATAACAGGATTGTCAGTGTGGAACTTTTTTAACCCGTTTTTTATTTTGTACAATAAGTCAGACGGAACATTATTTATGTCCTCATATTCGAAGTTATGACGTCGAACCCATTGAGGTAGAATAAATCTCGACATATTTAGAAAATTTTATCTTGTTTAACTATAAATAAAACTGTACATACAATATAGTGTTTTGACTTTCGTTCCGCGCACTTGTATTTCTATGCAAAAAACCTCTACAGAATAACATTCAAAGCTTTGAATTTTCTGATTTGTTTGTTCAGCCTTAAGACGTAGGGTTGCTCATACAATTCGATTGTAGCTTTCAGCTGCACCAAACGAATCATTTCCCAACAAAACAATTTACTAATGAGAAAACCGAGTATTATGATGGCGGCAATAGTCGCTGTCGGAATGAGTATTACCTCTTGTAAAAAAGAACAGAATATCGATCCGATTTCACAGGCTGCCAGAGTAGATTCTTCAGGAACCATTCAAAATGTAACTTATGCCTATACCATTAAGGCTTCAGAAAGTATTGTAGATGGTAATAAAGTCAATATTCCTCCGGGAAGCTTTGTGAAACTGGAAGCTGGCCAAAGAGGGCAATTAACTTTAGTCAATATTAAAGGGGCGCCAGGAAAGCCGATAACCTTTGTCAATGGTGAGGGACAAACTATTATTAAAGGAGCGCATCATTATGGTTTGAAAATTTCTAATTGCAGTAATTTCAGACTTACCGGATCAGGTGGGTCAACCCAGTATGGTATTTTAATTGATGGTGGGCACAATGCACTTACTATCGAAAATTTATCAAGTGATTTTGAAGTAGATCGTCTTGAAATTAAAAATGCAGGTTTTGCAGGATTGATGGCAAAAACAGATCCGAGCTGCAGACCGGAAACCTGGAGAGGAAATTTTGTAATGAAAAATATTTCTCTTCATGATAACTATATCCACGATATAAAAGGTGAAGGTTTTTATGTAGGTAACTCCTTTTATTCAGGTAAAAAAGAAAGCTGTGGTACAGTGTTTCCTCACGAAATTCATAATCTGAGATTGTTTAACAATGTGGTTAAAAATTCAGGTTGTGAAGGTATTCAGGTAGGTTGCGCCAGAGTCAACTGCGAGATTTACGATAATTATATTGAAAATTATGGTACCAGTCCTTTTGCAAATAATCAGAACAATGGTCTGCAGATAGGAGAAGGTACAGGAGGTAAATGTTATAACAACGTTATTGTAAAAGGTACCGGAAATGGTCTGATACTTCTTGGTGCAGGTGGAAATGTTGTATACAACAACGTTATTACAAATGCAGGCGCTCTGGGAATTTTCTGTGATGAGAGAGTTACAGATGACGGAGGTTTCAGTATAATTAATAATACCATTGTAAATACTGGAAGTGATGGTATAAGACTTTACTCTGAAAAAGTACCTTTCAATAATATCATTAACAATATTGTTGTGAATGTTAAATCAGGAAAATATATCAATGCTCAAAGTGGAGTAAAAGTGAATGATCAGAATAATTATTTTCATGCGGATGTTTCCACAGTAAAATTTGCGAATGCTTCAGGGTTGAATTTTGCATTGAATGCAGGATCTCCGGCAATAGATGCTGGTTTAAATACCGCATCATACGGGGTGACTTCGGATTTGAAGCGAGTAGCTCGTCCTTCAGGCGCCGGATATGATATAGGTGCTTTTGAGTTCTCAACTATAGCTGCTCCATCTCCAACGAATCCGACTCCAACGAATCCGACAAATCCTACACCGACACCTGTTCCTGTAAAACCAGCTCCGGCTCCAACGCCTGTTCCTGTACAGCCGGTACCAGTTGATCCTGGTCCTGTTACTTCTACACCACATCCTGCACCACAACCTGCACCTGTGCCTCAGCAGTCATCTGGTGGTTGGTTTGCAGGTTTAAGAAATATTTTCAGTAAGTTTTTCTGATAGTATGGAATTGAATCTGTTGATGTGACGAAGCCAATGTCTGATAGTTTATTATCTGACATTGGCTTTTTCCATTCAACATTCAAAATTCATCATTTAACATTCGATTTTGTATTTGTAATTATTTGTGTTTGAATTAAAAGTGTTTTAATCTAAAATTTTTCAGTATAAATGAAGGAAAGAAAACCTACTACGGTATATGATAAATAAAGTTTCTCCGTTTTGATGTATATGAAAGAAAAATTTTAACCATCAATTTAATCTTTGTCTTAAGACCATTCAATAACCACAACTTTTCTCAATAACCTTAACTCGAAATTAGTATTGGTTTGCCGGTAATTTAAAACTATTGTATTCCGATTTCCGGGCAAATCTTCACCTTAACCAAACTATTTTACTGATGAGAAAACCAAGTTTTTTGTTGGCGGCTATGATCGCTGTTGGGATAAGTATGTCCTCATGTAAAAAGGAAATGAACGTTGATCCTATTTCTAAAACTTCTCTCAAAGAATCCAAAGAAGCTGAAGTTCAGAATATGGTTATTGCATATACAATTAAAGCATCTGAAAATACATTAGATGGAAATAAAGTAAATATCCCTGCAGGAAGTTTTGTCGCAATTGAAGCAGGTACCAGAGGTCCTCTTTATTTAGTAAATCTGAAAGGAGCTCCGGGAAAACCTATTACTTTTATCAATGCTTCCAATGGACAAGTAACTATCAAAGGTAGCGGGTCGTGGGGCTTGAAAGTTGGCTACTGCAACAATATAAGAATTACCGGATCAGGTAGCTCTGCCAAATATGGAATAGTTGTAGATGGCGGCCACAATGCATTTGTGCTTCCCGAATTGACTACCGATTTCGAGATTGACAGAGTAGAAGTTAAGAATGCAGGCTTTGCAGGTATTATGGCTAAAACAGATCCAAACTGTAATTCTGCTACATGGAGAAGTAATTATCTTATGAAAAATGTCTCTCTTCACGATAATTATATTCATGATGTGAAAGGAGAAGGATTTTATATAGGGAATTCATTTTACAACGGCAGAACCGAAAGTTGCGGAACAGTATTTCCTCATGAAATTCATAATCTGAAAATTTATAACAACATAGTTAAAAATACCGGTTGTGAAGGTATTCAGGTTGGATGCGCAAGAGTTAATTGTGAAATCTATGATAATTATATAGAAAATTATGGTACCGATCCTTTTGCGAATTTTCAGAACAACGGATTGCAGATAGGAGCTGGTACTGGCGGCACTTGCTATAATAATATTATCGTCAAAGGTACAGGAAATGGTATGATTGTAAATGGTACCGGCGGGAATGTTATTTTTAATAATGTTATTGCTAATGCAGGCGCACTTGGTATTTTCTGCGATGAAAGAACGCCTCCTGTGGGTGGTTACAGTTTTATCAATAATACTATTGTTAATACCGGATCTGATGGAATCAGACTGTACTCAGAGCAGATGCCGTTCAATAATGTTATTAATAATATTATTATTAATCCTAAATCCGGAAGATATATAAATGCACAGTCAGGAGTGAAACTGACAAATCAGAATAACTATACACATATGGATGTGAATACTGTTCGTTTTGTTAATCCTTCGGTAAATAATTATGCATTGCTATCGTCATCCCCTGCAGTAAATACAGGAGCTAACGTGTCTGCTCATGGTGTTACATTTGATATTAATAAAGCAGTAAGACCATCAGGTGGGGCTTATGATATAGGGGCGTATGAATTTACAAGCATTGTTACTTCTGCTCCAACTACATCTCCTGCACCTGCGCCGACAACATCGACAAGCGGGCAGTCTGTTACAAGTTTAACATTAATAAATGTGGCAACTCAGAGAGAAGTAGGTACAATCACCAATGGTTATGTGATTAATTATGGTGCACTTGGCACAACTAATATTAATATCAGGGCAAATACAAATCCTGCAACTGTAGGAAGTGTGACCTTTACACTGAACGGAAGTATTATAAGGACAGAGAACGGAGCACCTTATGCCATCGGTGGGGATAATGGAACTGCCTTGTGGCCATGGACTTTAGCTCCGGGTAATTATACACTGGTAGTTACTCCTTTCACTTCAAGCAATGGTCAGGGAACAAGAGGAAATGCCATGACAGTTAATTTCACTGTGGTAACTTCCGGTACTACATCGACAACTACTCAGCCCGCACCTACAGCACCGGTCACCTTAAGGTGTGTTGAAGATGTTTATTTGAACTCAGGTGTTAGAAATACAACCAACCCACTTCGTGTTGAAAGTGGTAGAAGGAAGATTTTTCTGAAGTTTAATGTGACGCAGTCAATGGTAAACTCTGCAAGATTAAGATTGAGGGTGGATGGTGATGCAGGACATGGTAACATAAAGGTGTTCGGCGGTAGTCATAGTAACTGGACAAGAAATACAATCACCTCGACTAATGCTCCTTCAGAAGCTGTTTTGGCAGGGCAACTTAACCGTACCTACACTGTAGGGACAACATATGAAATTGATGTGAGCAATTTAGTAAAGTCTGCAGGTACCTATACACTCATTATTACTCAAGATGCAGGAGGAAATGATGTTGGCTTCGCTTCTTCATCTACTGCTTTCGTACCTCAATTGATTTTAAATTAATATAGCTTTTTTGTCCTGTGTTTTAGTTTGGGGCGTCCGGGAAATCGGGCGCCCCTTTTTTGTGCTTTCTGAAGATAAACATTTTTCCGATTTGCAGCTTTCTAAACAAAAAATGCAATTATGAAGGCTATTTTATATTTTTTATTACTGTTCTCTTTTTCCGCTTCGGCAAATACTTGTAATTGTTCATTTACTGTTAGTCCTGCAAAACTTTTTTATGATGGCTTAAATCTTTCCTTAAAAGGGGGGGATACTATATGTGTTAAAGCAGGTCAGTATAAATTTCTGCAGTTTAAAAATTTTTCGGGAGATTCATTGAATCCTCTTGTATTTGTCAATGTCGGAGGGGAAGTTATTATAGAGAACAGAGATCATTATTATGGGATTACATTTAATCAATGCAAGTATTTTAAGTTATCAGGAAAGGGTTCTAAAGATTTTAAATATGGCTTCAGTATTAAAGCTACAGGTCCGGGCGCAAATGGACTGACCATTGGGGGAATGAGCACGGATGCAGAAATTGAATTTGTGGAGATTTCTAACACCGGCTTTGCAGGCATTGTTGCAAAAACGGATCCGGATTGTAATGGGAACGGTATCAGGGGTAGTTTTCTGATGAAGAATATTTTTATTCATGATTGCTACATTCATCACACAGAAGGCGAAGGAATGTATATCGGTAATTCATTTTACTCCGGATGGTCAGGTAATCCACAATGCAAAGGAAAAGTTTTGATTCCGCACGAATTAAAAAATGTAAACATTATAAATAACATTCTGGAAGATATAGGCTGGGATGCCATTCAGGTCGGTTCAGTGACAGCAGCAGCAAATATTCAAGGTAATTCCATTAAGAGATATGGTGTAAAGCATGTAGCCGAACAAAATAATGGAATTCAGATAGGAGAAGGGACAACAGCTATTGTTAATGCAAATCTGATTGCTCAGGGTAGTGGAAATGGAATAATATTAATGGGAAAAGGTAATAATCTTATATATAATAATGTAATTATCAATGCAGGTAAAGACGGGGTTTTCTGCGATGACCGTATAAGTACAGATACACTTGCAGTTTTTTTAATTGCTCATAATAATATCATCAATCCCGGGGCTAATGGCGTCACTTTTATGTCTGATATTACTTCAAACTACTGTTTTAATAATATTATAGTGAATCCTGGTAATTTTCTTGTATATCAAAATGATAAAACATGGAAAAAGGGTGAGGATGCATTCATACTTATTGAAAAAGGAATTGTTTGCAGATCCTTCTCAAATATTAAAACACTTGATATTGCAACTATTAAGTTTCAGGATTTGGAAAAAGAGGATTTCAGGCTGACTTCTGCATCACCCTGCGTAGACAAAGGGCAAGTATCAGAAATTATTATTTCTACTGACTTTCTGAACAAAAATCGGCCGCAGGGAAAGGGTCCGGATATTGGAGCATTTGAGTATTTTCATTGATTTAATGCATTAATTATTTTTCCTTAAACAAAAGCCTATTCCAAAGGATTTTAATAAAAGATACAGGTAAAAATTTTCTTCTTATATCCTGCATCATCGAAATTATAACAGGGGAAACATTTATGCAGATCAGATATTTACTATTGTTTACTGTATTCTATATAAATTTTCTGCAGGGGGGACTTGCTCAGGGAGATTGTGGTTGCAACCATACTATTAAACCGGAAGATTTATATTTTGATGGAAATGAAAAGGGAGTCAAGCCCGGAGATGTGATATGTGTGATGGCATCTACAAAAAGATATCTTGGCTTTATCAATATAAAAGGTGCTGAAGGTAATCCGGTAACAATAAAAAACTGCGGTGGAAGGGTAGTGGTGCAAAATACAGATTGGTACTATGGAATGAAATTCGACTACAGCTCTCATTTCAAACTTACAGGTACCGGCAGTCCTCAATATAAATATGGATTTCTTGTTGATGGTACACCCTTTCAGATTGCCGGTTTAGGTATCGCTAAACTGACTACAGATTTTGAAGTTGAATTTATTGAGGTGGCACGAACAGGATTTGCAGGCATTATTGCCAAAAGTGATCCTGACTGTACGGGAGAGCCAAACAGAGGAAGTTTTGTTCAGAGAAATACACGTGTCCATGATAACTACATTCATCATACTTTAGGTGAGGGAATTTATATAGGTTTTCCCCATTACAGAGGTGTAAAAAAGCTTTGCGGGGCTGATTCTGTAAGATTACTTCCTCACGATGTAGAAGGAGTTAGGATATATAATAACAGAATAGAGTATGCTGGCAGGGAAGGAATACAGGTAGGTTGCGCAGTTAGTGATGTGGAGATTTATGACAACGTAATCAATGGATACGGAATGCTGGACTCCAGATGGCAGAGATCAGGGATACATATTACAACAGGTACCACCGGTAAAATATACAATAATCTTGTAGCCAATGGTTCGGGAAGCGGAATGTGGTTGAACGGATATGGTGATAATGTGATTTATAACAACATTTTTGCCAATGTAGGTAACAATGGGGAGGATGCCATCCTTGTGGAAGATAGTCTGGTTCGGGAGAATACCGGATATAAGTTTATCAATAATACTATCATCGGAGCAGGCAAAGGCGGCTTTAAATTTAATAACAACTTTAACAGTTCCGGTAACCTGTTTATTAATAATATTCTGGTAGTACCCTCAGGCAACTATAAGATATTGGCTCGTGAGGCAGGCTTTGAAGAATCGAATAATTTTTTTGCCAGCGATATTAATGAAGTTCATTTTGTAAATCCTGCCACTCTTGACTTTGCTCTGACGGATCGTTCTCCGGCAATTGATATCGGTCAGGACGCATCGGTTCATCTTGTAAATAATGATTTTTATTATGTAGCCAGGCCGAGAGGAAATAACTATGATGCAGGAGCGGTAGAGTCGGAGCACAAAAGAGATCTTTTTGATTTTATAGTATTTCCAAGTCCGTCGGAAGGTGATGCTACAGCTGCCTTTACAGTAAAGGAAGAGCAGGAAGTAAGTCTTGGTTTATATGACTCAAAAGGCGCATTGATAAAAGAGCTTTTGCCTAAGCAAACAAAGGTAGCAGGATATTATACCTATCCAATCGATGGCGTTTTTCTGAGATCAGGATTGTATTATGTACGACTTGAGCGAGGAAAGAAAACAGCTTCAAGAAAGTTTATGGTAATCAGGTAGTGCAGGGGTTAAATTAACAATGAGTTCCTCTGTGATGTTGAATTAAAAGATTGATGAATTATGGAACTTATCTCAAAAATAAAAGCAAAATTAAAAAATAATCCTCAATTGAAATCTTTGGCCTTGAAAGCCTTGATGCCAAAGAATCAGGCGAGACCGAGAACGTGGGTAAAATTTTTTTTAAACCCTGTACTTCACAGGAAGGGAAAGAATTCTCTTATTCGTAAAAACACCAGAATGGATGTACTTCCATTTAATCACTTTAGCCTTGGTGATAATTCAACTATAGAAGATTTTACAACAGTAAATAATGGTATGGGACCTGTATATATCGGAGATCATACCAGAGTGGGCATTTCCAATGTGATCATCGGCCCGGTGAAAATAGGTAATGAGGTAATTACTGCGCAAAATGTCGTGATGTCCGGGTTGAATCATTCTTATGAAGATATTACACAACCTATCTGCAGACAAAAATGTACTACAAATGATATAATCATTGAAGATGAGGTTTGGATTGGTGCAAATGCAGTTATTACTGCCGGAGTAAAAATAGGAAAGCATGCGGTTGTTGCAGCAGGAAGTGTTGTTACAAAAGATGTAATGCCTTATACTATTGTTGCAGGAAACCCTGCAAAGGCGATTAAGCAATATAATTTTGAATCAGGTATCTGGGAAAAAGTGAAAGCCGAAAATAAAGTGTCAGTTTAGATTTAAAAAATATTTTGGAGAGATGGAAAGTGTGAGTGTGTTGGAAATATTTTTCTGGTTAGCAATATTTGTTATTTTCTATACATATGCAGGTTATGGAATTGTTCTTTACCTGATGGTTCGTATAAAAAGATTCTTTAATAAATCTAAAGAATTAAAGGATGATTTTGAGCCGGAGGTTACATTTGTCGTGCCTTGTTACAATGAAGCAGATATTGTTGAAGATAAGGTGAAAAATACTTTATCTCTTGATTACCCCAAGGACAAATTCAAGGTGGTCTTCATTACCGATGGCAGTACTGATGGTACGCCGGAAAGGCTTAAAAATTTTGATAGAATAAAGGTGCTTCATGAAGATAAAAGAGGAGGTAAGTCGGCTGCGGAAAATCGTGCAATGAAATTTGTCGATACTCCTATTGTTATATTTTCAGATGCAAATACTATTCTGCCAAAAGATGCCATAAAGAAAATTGTGAGACATTATGCTGATCCGAAAGTTGGGGCAGTGAGTGGTGAAAAAAGAGTTCTTTCCGGGGAATCGGCCGATGCAAGTGCTGCCGGAGAAGGTATATACTGGAAGTATGAATCATTGCTGAAGAAGCTCGATTCAGAACTGCTGACTATTGTAGGGGCAGCAGGTGAGCTTTTTTCGTTCAGGAAAGAATTATTTGTGGAGCTGGAAGAAGACACAATCCTGGATGACTTTATGCTTTCTATGAGAATTGCTGAAAAAGAATACAGAGTGGTTTACGAGCCGGAAGCATATGCAATGGAAACAGCTTCAGCCTCTATAAAAGAGGAGCTGAAACGGAAAATCAGAATTTGCGCAGGGGGATGGCAGTCAATGATACGCTTAAAGTCTGTTCTTAATCCTTTTAAAAATTTCCTGCTTACATTCCAGTATGTTTCTCATAGGGTGTTAAGATGGAGTATTGCGCCACTTCTTATGTTTTTGTTGCTTCCTTTAAATCTTTTCCTGGCCTTTGAAGGATGGGTTTACCAATGGATGCTGGCAGGACAAATTGCATTTTATACTTTGGCTTTGCTTGGTTGGTACCTTGAGGAAAAGGAAATCAGATTTAAAATGCTGTTTATTCCATTCTACTTCTTTTTTATGAATGCAAGTGTATTTGCCGGATTCTACAGATATGCCAAAGGAAAACAGGCTGCAGCCTGGGAAAGGGTTAAAAGAGGATCTCTGGTTACAGCTAAGGATTAATTAGTATATCAATATTTTCAGGTAGCAGAATGCCGACGTAGGTGTTCTGCTTTTCTTATTATTAAACCTCTTATTTTCAGTTATAAAAGGGTTCTTTTGATCCTTCGGGGAGGGCTTGTATTTAATTTTGCATTCATGGCTATTTCTCACTAATTTTATCGGAAATTATCTATAGAAAAATATCATAATTACTATTCTAAATACTTATGCAGCTTAGCGAACAGGAATTATTAAGACGGGAAGAACGTGAACAATTGATGAAAATGGGGATAAATCCTTATCCTTCTGAAACTTTTATAACCAATGTTTCTGCAAAAGATATTATGCAGAATTATGAGAAGCGAAAGACTGATTATAAAAATGTTGCAATTGCAGGCAGAATTATGAGCAGAAGGATTATGGGAAGCGCTTCTTTTGCTGAGTTGCAGGATAGTACAGGTAGAATTCAGATTTATATCCGTCGTGATGATTTATGTCCCGGAGAAAATAAAGATTATTATAATATTTTCTTTAAAAAACTTCTTGGTATAGGTGATATAGTGGGAGTGAAAGGCTATGTTTTTACTACCCAGACGGGGGAGATCTCCATCCATGTAAAAGAACTTATACTCCTTTCCAAATCACTTAAACCATTGCCAATTGTTAAAGAGGCGGAAGATGAACAGGGGAATATCAAAACATTTGATGCATTCTCTGATCCTGAACAAAGATACAGACAGCGGTATGTGGACCTGATTGTTAATCCTGACGTGAGGGAAACCTTCGTGAAAAGAACGCAGCTGGTGAATACCATAAGACAGTATCTGAATAATAAAGGCTATCTGGAAGTAGAAACCCCAATTTTGCAGCCTATTTACGGCGGTGCCTCTGCCAGACCTTTTAAAACATATCATAACACCCTTGATATGCCATTGTACCTTCGTATCGCCAACGAATTATATTTAAAAAGACTTATTGTCGGAGGCTTTGATGGTGTATATGAGTTTGCAAAGGATTTCAGAAATGAAGGGATGTCCCGTTTCCACAATCCAGAGTTTACTCAGGTTGAGCTATACGTGGCTTACAAAGACTATGAGTGGATGATGGACCTGGTAGAAGAATTAGTTGAAAAAATTGCGATGACCCTTCATGGTACAACTGAGGTTAAGGTTGGTAATAATATTATCAATTTCCAAAGACCATGGAAACGTTATACCATGTTTGAAGCCATTAAGCATTTTACCGGTGTTGATATCGATAATATGGATGAAGTACAATTGCGTGCCGCTGCCAAAGAAATGGGCGTGTTGTGTGATGAAACCATGGGTAAAGGAAAAATCATAGACGAAATATTCGGTGCAAAATGCGAACACCTACTGATTCAGCCTACATTTATTACTGATTATCCTGTGGAGATGTCACCTCTGGCTAAAAAGCATAGAAGTAAAGAAGGTTTGGTAGAAAGATTTGAAGCTATCTGTAACGGGAAAGAAATATGTAATTCCTTCTCTGAATTAAACGATCCTATTGATCAGAGAAAAAGGTTTGAAGACCAGCTGGAGCTTGGAAAGAGAGGGGATGCCGAGGCGATGGTACTGGACGAGGACTTCCTGAGAGCGCTTGAGTATGGTATGCCACCTACGGCAGGCCTGGGAATAGGAATAGACAGGCTTACTATGATTATGACTAACTCCAATTCAATTCAGGATGTAATTTTCTTCCCTCAAATGAAACCTGAAAAGCAAGCTCCGGCAATATCTGCTGAAGATTTATTAGCTGTAGGAATTCAAAAAGAATGGCTTCCGGTTTTTCAGAAATTGGGAATCACTTCTGTTGAACAATTAAAAGCCGCGAACCCAAATAAGCTTTTTAATGACCTTTGCGGAATGAAAAAGAAAATGAAGCTTGAGTTGAAAGCGCCAACCATTGACGAAGTGAAAACCTGGACTGAAGCGGTATAGAGTATGAAATTACTTTCACCTGTACACTGGAAAGATTATGAGCTGTTGGATTCGGGAAATTATAAAAAGCTAGAGAGGTTTGGTAATTTTATTGTATCCCGCCCCGAACCACAGGCGGTATGGGATACATCCATGAATGAAAAAGAATGGGACAGGCTTGCCAATGCGGTTTTCACCAGAAAAAAGGATCTTGATAACGATAAGCAAACTGACTTCGAAAGAGGAGAATGGGTACTGAAAAAGGGTATGCAGGAGCAATGGTTTATTAACTATGTTCATAATAATCTTCAATTAAAATTTCGCCTTGGTCTGAGTTCCTTTAAGCACGTAGGAATCTTTCCAGAACAGGCCTCCAATTGGGACTATATTTATCAATGTGCAAAAGGAATGAAAATTGAAAAGCCTAAAGTGCTTAATCTTTTTGCCTATACTGGCGGTGCTTCCCTGGCTGCCAAAGCTGCCGGCGCTGATGTTACCCATGTAGATTCGGTAAAACAAGTGATTTCCTGGTCGAGAGAAAATATGGAAGCGTCTTCGCTGAAAGACATAAGATGGGTGGTGGAAGACGCTTTAAAGTTTGTTCAAAGGGAAGCCAAAAGGGGAAATAGATATAATGGAATCATTCTTGATCCTCCGGCATATGGCCGAGGGCCTGCAGGAGAGAAATGGGTAATAGAGCAACATTTAAATCCCATGATCAGGGCCTGTAAAGAAATTCTTGATGAAAAAAATAATTTTTTAATATTAAACCTCTATTCTATAGGATTTTCTGCTCTGATTATAGATACTTTACTTAATCAGTTTTTCACCAATAAAAACAATTTTGAAATTGGTGAGTTATACTTGATGGATAAGTATTCTAAAAAATTACCTCTAGGTGTATTCGGTCGTTTTAATTCCGTTACAGGATTTTAATTCCTTTCAATTTTAAATTGGTTCCGAATTTAATATTTTTAAGAAACTGTTATTGAGTATAAAGTGTTTTATTGGCAGTTAATATCATGTCAATCAAGTCTTATAAAAAAAATAAAAATCAATATGTGGTTGGGATTGGGGCTTCAGCAGGTGGTCTGGAAGCGATCCAATCTTTTTTTGATCATATTCCCGGAAAAACGGGACTCTCCTATATTGTAGTACAACACCTTTCTCCGGATTATAAAAGTCTTATGGGGGAGCTTCTTTCCAAGCATACAGATATGCAAATATTTGAGGCTAAGGAAGGGATGCCCGTTGAGAAAGATTGTGTGTACCTTGTGCCAAGCAAAAGTAATATCATTATAAAGGATGGTTGCCTTAATTTGGTTTATAAAGAAAGAGGCCATGGACCTAACATGGCCATAGATGAATTTTTCAGATCACTCGCTGCTGAGAAGAAAGATAAAGCTATTGCAGTGATTTTATCAGGAACCGGAACCGATGGTACCAAGGGTATAAAAGCAATAAAAGATGCAGGCGGACTTGTTATAGTTCAGGATCCTTTAACGGCAAAATTTGATGGCATGCCTAATAGTGCCATTATTTCCGGTTATGTGGATTTTGTATTGCCCCCAAATGAAATTTCTCAGCAATTGACCGAGTACGTTTCAAATCCATTTCTTTTGCCTCCTCCTATTAAAAATCAAGATGGGGTGCTTTCACAGATTTTGGAATTACTTAAAAAGGAGACTTCTCAGGATTTTACATTATATAAAAAGCCGACTATTCAAAGAAGGATACAAAGAAGAGTCGCTTTGGTCGGTCTTAAATCGATGGAGGAGTATTATGAATATTTGCAGGAAAATTCTGAAGAGCTAAGGATACTGGGGAAAGAATTTCTTATTGGTGTTACAAAATTCTTCAGGGATCAGGATGCTTTTGAGTATTTGACGACAAATGTGTTGTCAGATATTATCAGCAAAAAGGAAGACGCGGCAGTGTTGAAAGTTTGGGTGGCTGGTTGCAGTACAGGGGAAGAGGCATATTCTCTGGCTATATTGATTCACGAGGGAATGCTTAAGCTAAGAAAGAATTGCGATGTTAAAATATTTGCTACCGATATTGATAAAGACGCTATTGATCAGGCTGCCATTGGTATGTACGATAAGGAGGAGCTGGAAAAGGAAGTATCTAAAGAAAGGCTTGATAAATATTTTGTGAAGTCAGGCAATGGATCTTATACCATTAATCCTTTAATAAGAAGGATGGTGATTTTTGCTCAGCATGATGTTACCAAAGATGCTCCTTTTAGCAAAATCGATCTGGTTACCTGTCGTAACCTGTTGATATATCTGAATACAGAACTTCAGAAAAAAGTACTTTCATCTTTTCATTATGCACTTAATTATTACGGCTATTTATTTTTAGGTCAAAGTGAGCAGGTGGGGGATATGAAATCTCATTTCCATGAGATAAGTAAAAAGTTTAAAGTATACAGGAATGTTCAGGATAATAAAAAGATGACATTTGAGATCCTGGCGTCCTTAAAAACACCATATATCAGAAGTGCTGCAATTACTCAGAATCCAAGAAAGAGTTTAAAGCAAATTAGTATTACCGATCAGTTAAATAGTATTTTGCTTGAGGAGTCTGAACATGTAGTAATATACGTTGATGAAAATCTTGATGTAGTCCAGGCTCTTGGTGATTATCAGAAGTATCTGCAATTTCCTGAAAAGGTATTGAACTTTAATCTTTCCAGAATGATAAAGGGAGAGCTTGGGATTGCACTGGGTACTGCAATTAGAAAAGCAATTAAAAGCAACTCCAAATACAAAATTAAAAAAATCAGGACCGGAAAACCTGACGGCTCTCCTTTTGTAGATGTGGTTGTATATCCTCTTCCGACCGAAAGGCTTATTGTAATTTTGTTGTCCGATTCGCACAATGTAGAAATTACTGGAACTTCGGAAGAGTTATACGACAGAGAGGGGGTTAGCAAACAGCAGATGATTTCACTTGAAGAGGAATTAAGAGAAACCAAAGAAAATCTTCAGAGTGTCATAGAAGAACTTGAAACAAGTAATGAGGAGCTCCAGTCCAGCAATGAAGAATTACTTTCTGCTAATGAAGAGTTACAGAGTACTAACGAGGAGTTACAGTCATTAAACGAAGAGCTGCATACTGTCAATACTGAACATCAGCTTAAAATTAAGGAACTTATTGAGCTGAATGACGATTTTATAAATTATTTTAAGAGTAATAAAATCGGTCAGATTCTAGTAGATAATGATTTAATCATTAGAAAATTTACTCCGGCTGTTACCGAGCAGATAAATGTAATTGAAGCGGATATAGGAAGACCTATTTCACATATTTCAAACAATCTGAGACATGGTAACCTTGTCAATGATATCCGAAAAGTGCTGATGGAAAATACTCAGGTGGAACGAGAGTTGGAGCTTGATAATGGAAAATGGTTTTTAATGCGAATCCTACCTTATTTGAGGATTGATAAAAAAGTTGACGGGGTAATTGTCACCTTTTTTGATATTACCACTCTGAAAAGTTTGAGTACACAGCTAGGAACTGTTTTAGATAGCTCAAGAAATGCTATTTGTGTTTTTAAGGCTTATAGAGATTACGATGGCAAAGTGTTAGATTATGTATGCGAAATTGCCAATAAAAACGTAGTTAAAGTATTGCAAATTTCTTCTGAAGACATTATAGGCAGAAAGCTGCTTGAGTTAAAGCCTATTCTGAAAGATTCGGAAATTTTAAGAGAATTTAAATATGTAACTGAAACAGGAAATTCCAGGCAGTTTGAGTACCAATTTATCGAAGGTGACCTAAACATTTGGCTGGATGTCTGTGTAGTTAAATTACACGATGGTATTACCGTTACAATAAATGATATTACAGAAAGGAAGCGTTCAGAAGAAAAGATTGCCATAGCTTACGATGAATTGAAAAGGGTTGAGGATAAGCTAAGAAGGTATAATAAGCAATTGGAACAGACAGTAGCTGAGCGAACCAAAGAACTGGCAATATCAGATGAAAGGTTTAAGTTGATAACCAAAGCCAGTAATGACGCAGTTTGGGATTGGAATCTTGTTTCCAATGAAATATGGCTGAATGATAATTTTTTGAAGTTAAGTCAGTTTCAAAACGCCGAGCTTAAGGGTATTGAACTGAAAAATTCAATTATTCATCCGGAAGATAAAATTCACATTCAGAAATCTATCAGCGAGGTGTTGGATAATGGAACAGATTTTTGGACAGGCGAGTATCGGGTGATACGGCGTGATGGTGGAGTGGCTTATGTGAGAGACAGGGCGTATATTTTGAAAGATGAAAATGGTGTGCCTCACAGGATGCTTGGATCCATGGTAGATCTTACTGATTTGAAAAAGGTCCAGGAAGATCTTAAGGTTTCTAATGAAAATCTGAAAAAGATCAACATGGATCTTGATAACTTTATTTATACAGCATCTCACGATTTGAAAGCTCCTATTGCGAATATTGAAGGTTTAGTTGACTCCTTAAGGGAGATAATGACAGTGGACGATGAGGAAATTAACACCATTCTTAGAATGATTAATACTTCAACAGTAAAATTTAAAGAGACAATAAAAGACCTTACAGAAATCTCAAAGATTCAAAAAGGAATAGATGAAACCCTTGAGGAAATAAATATTAAGGAATGTCTTGATGTGGTTAGGCTTCATATATCAGAACTTATCACTACTAATAATGCAAAATTTGAAATAAATATTAATGATGATGCAACAATAACTTTTGCAAAGAAGAATTTTCATAGTATTCTTTATAATCTCGTAAGCAATGCTATCAAATATTCATGCGCCGACAGGTTGCCTCATGTTCAAATCAATGTTTATTCTAAAGGCGATAGTGTGGTGCTGGAAGTGAAGGACAATGGCTTGGGTATTCCAAAGGAAAAACTTTCTAAAGTTTTTACAATGTTTAAACGTTTCCATGATCACGTAGAAGGTACTGGCGTAGGATTATATATAGTAAAAAGAATTGTTGATAATGCCGGTGGGAAAATAGAAGTAGAAAGCCAGGAGGGTATAGGTTCTGTATTCAGAGTTTATTTTCCCAAAAACATAAAATTCCAAAAGAATGTCAATGTTGTCTGATCTTCCCAACGGTAATCTTTTAAAGTCTGGCAGGAAAAGGTGTTTTCATATTCTACCGATAGGGATACAGAAGAAATTTTGGTTGCAGATGTATTAAGACTTGAGCTTGGTAGATTGTCAATTTTATAGATAGAATATTCACACTAAGCTTTATTTGCAACAGGAAATATTACAATGCTTCATTAGATTTGTTATGCTGCTTATATTTATTACCATTAGTTTCCTTCTGTAAAACCTGACGCTTAAATCTCAAAAAGATTTATTAAGGCTATATTTATCTCTAAATTCCCACTTAATTTTTCTGATTTTTTTATATCATTTTAAACTCATTATATGGAATTAAATATGAGTTTATTTAAATGATTTTTGCTTTCTGATTTTTCATTTTTTTACCCTTCCGATTTAGATGTGTATGGATTTTGTCCGCCTGTATTTTTTGCAATAACTGGCTTAAATCTCTACTTTTTGAGCTATGCAAAGGTGCAAATTCAGGTAAGTTTTTAAGATCTGATTTGGTACTTGAAAGAAAATGCTTTTACGAAAAAACAAACACATACATCACTAAACATTACAAAAGAAATGAAAACAATCAGACACATTATTATCCTTTTATTGTTGCTGCATATTCAAAGTGTGGCTTATTCTCAGTTTTGGGAACTTGTATGGTCAGACGAATTCAACTATTCCGGTTTGCCTGATCAAAATAAATGGGAATTTGAGGTTCATGGTCCCGGATGGGTAAACCAGGAAAGGCAAAACTACACCAATAGGAGATTGGAAAACTGCAGAGTTGAAAATGGAAGATTAATTATCGAAGCAAGGAGAGATTGGTTTGGAGGCCATGAATATTCTTCTGCAAGAATTCGTACTGCTCACAAAGGGGACTGGCTATATGGTCGGGTTGAAGTAAGGGCTAAACTTCCTGCAGGAAGAGGTACCTGGCCTGCCATTTGGATGCTTCCAACTGACTGGAGCTATGGTGGATGGCCTGCAAGCGGAGAAATTGATATAATGGAATATGTAGGATACCAGCCGGATGTAGTCCATGCTTCTGTGCATACAAGGGATCGCAATTTCATGCATGGCAATAATTATACTGTTGCGCATTATAATAACACTGTGGAAGAACAATTCAATGTTTATGCACTGGAATGGTACAGAGATCGTCTGGATTTTTTTGTAAACAATGTAAAGATTGGTACATTCACCAACGGAGGAAACTGGACAGTCTGGCCATTTGACAAAAGATTTCACATGATTCTCAACCTGGCGATAGGAGGCAACTGGGGCGGAGCTCAAGGGATAGATAATAATATCTTTCCTGCCAGAATGGAAGTTGATTATGTAAGAGTTTATAGAGAATCTCCTCAACCGCCCGGAGTTACAAATTTAAGCGGGGTTTATTATTTGCAGAACCGACATAGTGGCCTGTATATGGATGTAAGCGGATCGGGTACAACTGATGGAGCAAATGTTCATCAATGGGCGTATCATGGAAATGCCAATCAGCAATTTAACTTCACGCACCTGGGAAATGGTGTATACAGAATTACAGCTGTGCATAGCGGTAAAGCTCTGGATGTTGCAGGTGTTAGTTCAAACGACGGTGCCAATATTCAGCAATGGAGCTACGGAGGAGGAGCAAATCAGCAATTTATTGTTCAGTCTACCGGCGATGGATATTACAGGTTAATTGCCAGTCATAGCAGGAAGATAGTCGAGGTAGGAGGCTGGAGTACTTCTTCGGGAGGTAATATACAACAATGGTCAAGTGCAGGGCAAACATCCGGACAATGGAGATTGGTGCCTGTGGTTACAAGTACATTGATACAAGCAGAAAATTATTCAGCGATGGCAGGTGTACAAACAGAAAATACCACTGATTCAGGAGGAGGGCTAAATGTCGGCTGGATTGATGCAGGCGATTGGATGGCTTATAACTCTATTAATTTCCCTGTATCAGGTTCGTACCGAATTGAGTATAGGGTTGCGAGTCCCAACTCTGGTGGCAGATTATCACTGGATCTTAATGCAGGGTCAGTTCAACTAGGTTCGATAAATGTTCCCAATACAGGAGGATGGCAAAACTGGACAACTATATCACATGTAGTAAATGTTAATGCAGGAACCTATAATTTAGGAATCTTTGCTCCTTCCGGAGGTTGGAATATTAACTGGATAAGAATTACCAGACAAACTGCTACAGCAGCAAGGATGACAGCTATGGAAGAAGCAGTAGCTACATTAGAGTTTTTCCCGAATCCTGCTGAAGATATTCTGCATATTAGAGGGATAGAAGACTTATCTGGTTTTGACGCCAGAATTTATGATGCAATGGGTTTTGAAGTAGATAATTTAAAGCCGGAGTCAGGTTCTATCGATGTTTCATTATTGAAGGCCGGAATTTATTCCATAGTATTAACTCGTGATGATATGAAGATTACGAGGAAATTTATGAAAAAATAAAATTTTAGTTTTTTTAAGGCTGTTTCAAAGATGTTCATCCAAATTCAAACGCATGATATCTTTGAAACAGCTTTTTATTTACCAGCTGCCTTCACCATACTCAGGCTGTACCGGAGGTGCGCTGCCTGTTAAGCCAAATTCCTCTTCCATTTGCAGTGTGGGAATTGGTCTTTCCATTTCTATTTTTACTGCTGTATCTTCAGGAATTTCCTCAGGAGCATTAATTTCAGTGTCGATTGTTTTTATATGAGTCGTAATTTCTTCTGTACTTTCTTCAGAAAGTATTTCCGTGTTTTCCCTTGTTAATACAGGGATTTGTATACCTTTTGTGGCATCAGGTATCTGCAGCTCCTCACCCTCTTTGTAGCAGAAAAATTGTTCAGTATCCTGATTGTAACAAATGGTTACATCAGCTTCAGATTCATCCTCAGTCGCACTTAAATTTTCTCCATCATTCTCTCCGTCCTGCACTGTTTCTGTTTCACTTTCTTTGTCTTTTTCTCCATCGGATTGTGCTCTACCTTCTACTGCCAGCAGTATCAATAAAATGCCGGCCAAACCTTTTAATATTTTCATATCATTCTGCCTCTTATTAAAGAACTTGAAAAATTTGTAGAATGTTCTGCTAAACTAAGTGAGGGAGATAGCAGTTGCATTTATAAATGAGAATATTGGGGATATGAGAAAGCTGATGCTTGCCCTTGCTGTGGTAATGCCTTTTATGGTACAGGCAGGAGCGAATTCCGAGGGAGGAATTGAAGGAGGAAAGAAAAGTAATTTAAATGTTGCACCGGCAGATACTTTAGCACCGGGGAGAGCCTCAGTAGATTTAACATACGCGGCTAAAATTTCACGGCCTGCAGTGGTTCATATCCGGACTTTTACCAGTATGCCTGAAGGACCTGCGATTTCGGGGTCGTTAAAAGATTTACTTGAAGAGTTATATGGAGATCAGATTGAAATTCCTGAACCTGAAACGAACGGTGAACCTGAGCATCCTTTGGCTTCTGCATCAGGTGTAATTATCTCTACTGATGGTTATATTGTAAGTAATAACCACGTCATTGAAAATGCTGAAAAAATTGAGGTGACATTATTTGATAAAAGAAGTTATGTTGCCACACTGGTTGGGACCGATCCTCAAACTGATTTAAGTTTATTAAAGATAGAAGCGACAAATCTTCCGGCAATAAAATTTGCTAATCATGCAAATCTTGAAATAGGTGAATGGGTGCTTGCAGTCGGAAATCCGTTTAACCTTACTTCTACAGTAACCGCAGGTATTGTAAGCGCAATAGGGAGGAATGTAGGAGTATTATCAGGAAATGATAATCTGGCTGTGGAGAGCTTTATTCAGACTGATGCGGTTGTAAATGTTGGTAACAGTGGTGGTGCATTAGTGAACCTGAAAGGTGAACTGGTGGGAATTAACACTGCTATAGCTACCCCTACAGGGACTTTTGCAGGATATTCGTTTGCAGTGCCTGTCAACCTTGTTCAGAAAGTGGTAGGAGATATCAGAGAGTTTGGCAGAGTTCAGAGAGCATTGCTTGGCGTTACCGTTATGGATATAGATGCTGCTCTGAAGGAGGAAAGAAAGCTTAAAGATTTTAGCGGTGTATATATTGATTCGGTTCTTACAGGAAGTTCAGCGGCAAAAGCCGGTTTGAAAAAAGGTGATGTAATCAGAGCTATTGATAATGAGGTGGTGGATTCCCCGTCTAAACTTCAGGAGGTAATTGCAACCCGTCGTCCCGGTGATAAAATAATCATTACTTTTCAGAGAGATAATAGGGAGAGAAAAGTGGAGGTATTGCTTAAAAATGTAAGTGGAACGACCGAACTGGTAAAAAATGATCCTGAATCTATAGAAAATCTTTTAGGTGCTGAGGTAGGACCGGTAAGTACGCATGAAGCTTCAAGACTTAATATAAAAGGGGGATTCAAGGTGTATAAAATTTCCCGCATAAGTTTACGCAAAACAGGTATGTCGGAAGGATTTATTATTACACATATAGATAAAATGCCATTGAAAAGCATGGATGATATGCAGAGAATTCTTAAGAAATCAAAAGGAACAGATATTCTGCTTCAAGGCGTATATCCGGATGGCAAAAAAGCATTCTATGCAGTAAGCAATTAAAGAAATAATGGTTGAGCGGTTGGAGGGGCTGTTGCTGAAAAGCGCAGCCCTTTTTTGGGATTCTTTCTGTTATTAATTTCCTCTTGGTTGAGTTCTCATGGCATTGTCATACCAGTCTCTTCTTCTGTTAAGTCTCAGATCTTGCAGTATGGATGCTTTTACATTGATGTCAAATGTATAAGATCTCCTTGGTCCGAAAGGAATGACGTTGGCACGCATTTCCCAACAATGAAGATCGCGATAAATATTTATTTGAGTAAATGTAATTCCCTGGTTAACGAAGTCATAGCCAGAGTTGAAACCTATTTTCCATTTATCTGAAAGCTTAACATCACCATTGAAATTCAATGATTGAATGACTGTGGCATTACCGAAAGGCTGTCTGTTGAAATTCATGTTATAACTTACATACAAACTCCAGGGTATGTTGAAGTCAACATACATTTCAGGGTTGGCATTGATGTATGCCAGTTGAGTAGCATCATATACCGGTCTCTCACGAAACCTTGGTTTCTTGGCAGAAGGATTGAGGTTAGTTGCCAGTGCGAGATTGTAATTTTTTGGCTTCTGAAACTGATCATCAGTGCTGAATCTTACTTCAGGTATTCTCTCAACTCTGTTTTCTTCATTTCTGATATACACATATGGGTCATAAGCAGTGTTGAAGTTTATATCAACCTTATTAAATAATCTGGTTCTGGCCTGCAATGAAATCAATGTCCATTTAAATTGTTCTGCTGTAAAATCATAACCCCCGGTTAATCCGATGTTTTCAATAAGTTTAAATTTCTTGACAGGATTAGCAGTGTCTTTTGGTGTTTTGGCTTTGGCTTCAAAAGTGTTCACCACGTTAAATGAAATCAGGTTTTGTGTTCCGGCAGCAGGTGCACCATACATAAATCCCTGGTATCTTGATAATATTTGTCTTTGTCTCCCTTCTATCTGTACCTCCTGAAAATCTGATCTGTTAATATTATAAAAATCCGGTCTATAGGTGTAGTTTATGGTCGGTATCATTACATGCCTCACTTGTACCGGACCTCCGGGATTTCCGAATGTTCCGAAAATTCTGGTTGTTAAAGAGGTGCCTGCATTGAAGTCATGTGTATAGGTTGTGCCTTCCACAGGTGTGCCGATTGGTTCATTGTTATCATTTATGGTATATTCAAGTCTCTCGAAATATGTATACCCATTGTAATTAATAAATGGATTAAAATTGAAGTATTTAAAAGCTTTTATGGTGGTATTGATTGGAATTGTATGTTTTGCTCCGTATTGGGCATATGGCCTTTCAAAAAATCTTTGAAAATTATCCAGACTTAGTTGTAGGGTGTCTGCCGGTACGCTTCTCCTGGTGCTCATATTAGATGCAAGTATTTGAGTATTCAGAGTGTAAGCTGTATTGATTTTTTCATACCATCTGTTTCCGGTTCCTATTTTTCTTTTGAAAGGATATACACGGTTCATGTTAAATGCCACACTCGGTACAGTAAAATTGTATTGCTGGGTTCTTGTATTCTGGTCACTCCTCAGGCCTATGGCAATGTTGAACGGACTATTACCAAAATTTCTTGAATAGTTTATTGTAGAGCTAAAAACGTTTGATTGATAATTACTAGGATTGTATGCATTAAATCGGTTGTAATTGCTGCTACCGAAATTTACACCGGCAGAAAGCCTGCTGTTTCTCTGACTGATTGTAGCATGATTCCAGGTGAGCCAGTAATCCTTGCTTTCAGTATTGAAGCCTTCCATTCCGCTTTTAATATAATTATATCTGAGGTCAAAGTTACCTGTAAACCTGTATCTGCTTCTGTAATCTGTATGCGCTTGTGCACCATGTCCACCCCTGGAATAAATTTCTCCTGTAAGACTTGTTGCAGCATAATCGCTCCATCTTAAAAAGTAACCGCCATTTCGAAGAAAAAATCCTCTGTCGGCTGACTCGCCATACATTGGAAAAATAATCCCTGATTTTTGTTTTTTAGGAACAGGGAAAACTCCTAAAAGAAACCCAAGTGGTGTCGGTATGTCCGCCACGTAAAGGTTGAAAGGTCCTGCTACTATTTTATCTTCGGGTATTACTTTCAGCTTGTTTGCCCTTATATAAAAGTGAGGATGGGCAAGATTACAGGTGGTGTAGTCGGCATGGTTTATATATAAAGCCTCGTCGGTTTTCTTTACTCTGTTACCATGAATATAACCTTCACCTTGCTGAGTGATAATGCCGCTGATAAGACCTCTTCTCGTCTGGAAATTGTAAACAATAGTGTCAGCGGTATAAGTATCCGTACCTTCTTTGAAAACAGGTATTCCTATTGTTCTTCCTGTAACAGTATCTTTTACTCCTCTTGCTGTTAAAGTGTGGTTGTGCCAGTCTATTTCAATCCGCTCGGCTTTAAGTGAAATGTTACCATATTCAATAAAGGCATCACCGTATAGAAAAGCTATTTGTTTTACAACATCCAGTCTGATGGAATCCCGGGCATTATATTTTACCGTGGTTTCAAAATCACTTTGCTTTTGTGGTTGAACTATTGCAGCTGGAATAGTGTCATTAGTGTTAGCAGGAGTGTTATTGGTTCTGTCCTGAAGGGTTGTATCTGTCTGGGCAAAAGCTGAAAAGCTCATTACCAGGCAAATCCCTAAAAAAATGGAATATAAAATATGTGAAACCCGTTCCAGTTTAACTAAAAATTTAACAATTTTGCGTCAAAGTTATCGTAATAACTTTGAAAAGGGAATAATGTGAGAAATAATGTCAAAGCTTTTCTACTCTTAGCAATATTCGTGCTAACTTCCTTTTCCGGCCAGGAAGTAAAACAATATAAATTGAAAACTGTTGTGATTGACGCCGGACATGGAGGTAAAGATCCGGGTTGTCAGGGCAAGGTTTCTCACGAATCGGATATTGCACTAAAGGTCGCTCTGGAATTGGGAAGGATTATCAAAGAAAACATGCCCGGAGTAAAAGTGATTTTTACCAGGGAAAAAGACGAATTCATTGAATTACATGACAGGGCGGGCATCGCTAACAGGCATAAAGCGGATCTTTTTATTTCTATACATTGTAATTCAGGACATTCTGAAGCTTTCGGTACTGAGACTTATACCATGGGACTTCATACTTCACAGGATAATTTGGAGGTGGCAAAAAGAGAAAATGCTGTTATCCTGAAAGAAGACAATTATCATAAGAAATATGATGGTTTCGATCCTAATTCACCCCAGGCTCATATATTATTTTCTTTATATCAAAATGCTTATATTGACAACAGCCTGAAGTTTGCCAGCCTTGTTGAAAAGCAGTTTAAAGAAAGAGTAGGCAGGACAAGCAGGGGGGTAAAACAGGCAGGACTACTTGTTTTGTGGAAAACAGCAATGCCTTCGGCACTGATTGAAATTGGATTTCTTACCAATAAGAATGAAGAAAAATACCTAAATTCACCAACCAATCAGGTTTTTATTGCATCCGGCATTTACCGGGCATTTAAAGAATATAAAAAAGATATTGAATCAACCAATTGAAATATTAAAGTGGCATTATCTAAAGAAGTAAAAGTAGGTTTACTAGCCCTGGTAGCAGGTGTGGTATTATATGTAGGTTTTAACTTTTTGAAAGGTGTTGATTTTTTCTCCCCCACGAAAAAGTATTATGTAGTTTATAAAGAGGTAGATGGCCTTACAGTATCTAACCCTGTTACTTTACACGGGTTAGCAGTAGGAAGGGTCAGCAGAATGGAATTGCTTACGACCCGTGACAACCTAATACTTGTAGAGTTACAAGTCGATGAGGAATTGCAAATAGGTGATTCTACCCTCGCATTTATATCTAACACAGATCTTCTGGGAGGAAAAAGTGTAGACCTTAGAATAGGACGTAACAGCAGAGTTTTTGAATCGGGTGATACTCTCATAGGTATGAAAGAAAAAAGTCTCACTGACCGACTTGGAGAAAAAGCTCTTCCGATAATGGCAAATCTTGATTCGACCGTTATTAAAATGAATAAGATTTTTGGAGATGAGTTAGGTACAAGCATTTCCAATACACTTCATAATTTTGAATTAGCTTCACATAATCTTAAATCGATTATGGAAACTAATAAAACCAATATTGCGACAATCACGGGAAACCTGGCTGCGCTATCAGTTTCTCTAAAAGAAACAGAACGAGAATTAAAGCCATTGCTTGCTAAAATGAATTCCGTTGCAGACAGCCTTAATGATATGAAGCTGAAAGAGACTGTGAGTAATGCAAACGCCGCTATGGCAAATCTGAATAAGATTACCGATAAAATAAATCAGGGGCAGGGAAGTCTTGGTGCTTTGGTTAATGATAAAGCATTTATTAATAATTTGAATACAGCAATTTCCAATATGAATAAACTTGTAGTGGACCTGAAATATAATCCAAGACATTATTTTGCTCCACTAGGAAAGAAACCTGGAAAGAACGACGAGAAGCCGGCTGAGTAATTTCAATTTTTTAACCGCATTTTATGAATATAGAGTTTAATAAGAATGAAGATGTCTTCAAGCAACTGGTATATCAATTAAAAACCAGATTAAATAAAGTTAAACTTGGTGGCGGTGAAAAGAAAATTGCGGAACTTCATGAGAAGGGAAAGCTTACAGCAAGAGAGAGAATAGGATTACTTATAGATCCCAATTCGGATTTTTTAGAGATAGCAGCTTTTGCAGGGGAAGGAATGTATCCTGAAGTAGGAGGCTGTCCTTCTGCCGGTGTTGTTACCGGTATAGGTTATATTCATGGCAGACAATGTGTAATTGTCGCAAACGACGCGACGGTTAAAGCAGGTGCGTGGTTTCCTATAACAGCCAAAAAGAATTTAAGGGCACAGGAAATTGCTATGGAAAACCGCCTTCCTATCATTTACCTGGTCGATAGTGCAGGTGTGTTCCTTCCAATGCAGGATGAAGTTTTTCCCGATAAAGAGCACTTCGGAAGAATATTCAGAAATAACGCCATAATGTCTTCCTCCGGTATCGTACAGATTTCAGCAATTATGGGTAGCTGTGTAGCAGGTGGAGCTTATCTTCCAATAATGTCTGATGAGGCATTGATAGTAGAAAATACAGGCTCTATTTATCTTGCCGGACCTTACCTGGTAAGAGCGGCCATAGGTGAAGATGTGGATCATGAAACTCTTGGAGGTGCCTCCACTCATTGTGAAATTTCAGGTGTAACAGACTATAAATGCAAGGACGATAAAGATTGCCTGGAAAAAATCCGGTCTATCATATCTAAACTCGGACATGATGAAAAGGCGGGGTTTGACAGGATAGCGTCTGCGGTGCCTAAAAAACTGACTGAAGAAATATATGGTATACTTCCTTCCGACAGAGTGAAGCCGTATGACATGCGTGAGATAATTGAACGATTGGTAGATAATTCAGAGTTTGAAGAGTACAAAGAATTATATGGAAAAACGATTTTATGCGGACTGGCACGTATTGAAGGATGGGCGGTAGGGATTGTGGCAAATCAGCGTAAGGTTGTAAAAAGTGGAAAAGATGAAATGCAAATGGGAGGTGTTATATATTCCGATTCAGCAGATAAAGCCGCCAGGTTTATTATGAATTGCAATCAGAAGAAAATACCTCTTCTTTTTATACAGGATGTTACAGGTTTCATGGTTGGCAGCAGATCAGAACATGGAGGAATTATTAAAGATGGTGCCAAACTTGTAAATGTAATGTCTAATTCTGTGGTGCCTAAATTTACTGTGATTATAGGAAATAGCTTTGGTGCAGGAAATTATGCAATGTGTGGCAAAGCTTATGACCCAAGGTTGATATTTGCATGGCCGACTGCACAAATAGGTGTCATGAGCGGAGCATCAGCAGGTAAAACCTTACTGCAGATTAAAGTGGCTTCATTAAAAGCCAAAGGCCAAAGCCTTACTCCTGAACAGGAAAAACAGATGCTTGAGGAAGTGCTTCAGCAGTATAATGAAAAACTTTCTCCATACTATGCCGCTTCAAGAATATGGATAGACGGTGTTATTGATCCTATGGAAACCAGGAAAGCTATAAGTATGGGTATCGAAGCTGCAAACCACGCTCCAATAGAAAAGAGATTTAATCCGGGGGTACTGCAGACTTAATTAAGAATTAAGAATTAAGAATTAAGAATTAAGAATTAAGAATTAAGAATTAAGAATTAAGAATTAAGAATTAAGAATTAATGCCATTAAGTTAAGCATGTAAATAATCTGAAAACCATTATCTTTGTTAAAAAATAATGCCCGGTAATAGGAGCCGGGCATAGCAACATAAATTTTAAATA